>NZ_JBVISS010000023.1:0-75461 GCF_055575395.1 Streptomyces sp. NPDC034103
GACGCCAGCAGGTCATACCCGAGCCGAAGCCCAACTCCTGCGGCAGGTACTCCCATTGGATGCCGGTGTGCAGCACGAACAGGATCCCGCACAACCCTTGCCGGCCCGGCACCCGCGGCCGGCCCGCCACCAGTTTCGGACCCGGTTCGGGCAGCAACGGCTCGATCAACGACCACAGTTCATCCGAGACAATCCAGGGCTTCGGCTGGTGCTTCCCCACGACTGCACCAACGAGCCATCGCAACGACAGTCACATGATCAACTCACTTCTGTTAGGACCCCTAAGCCGGCCTTGCGGACGGTCTCGACCAGCAGCACACCCCCGGCCTGCGAGACCACCGCCAGGCCGCCGCCCTCGATGCGGACGCGCGGGTACGACCCGATACGCTTCTTCACCTGGAGAGTGCTTCTTTCCGTGCAGCCGACAGGACCCTAGACAAGTCCCATCGTTGCAGGCCAGGAGCACTCTCCGCTTATTTGATCAAGTCTCGGACACCCCGACTCGTGAAAGCGCGAGGTTAGGTGTGGTTCAGAGATAGCGCGGAAGTCCGCCGAGGTCCGGGAGCTCGTCCTCGAAATCGCAGGTGGCAACGGCGTCGAGGCCGCGGTTCCAGACTGCTTTGAGCACGCGGGACACTGCTTCGACGAGGATGGGGTCCGGGTCGTCGGCTTCCGCCTCGATTGTGAACGGCCACCCGATGAAGTCGGCGGCCAGCCCGTCGTCCGGGTTGTGCCGGATCTCGAAGACAGTCCGGCCTGATCGGATCGTGTAGTGATCGTCGGCGGATGCTCCGAGGGTTGCCGCGACGAGCGCGGTCACGGACTCGCAGTTGCCGCCTCGCAGGTAGATCTGGCAGCTGCCGTAGTCCTTTGCCGTGTTCACGTTGCCTGCTCCTGTCGCTCGACCAGGGTGCCGTTCTCGAACTGGGCCCCGGTGCGGACCAGGGGGACCAGGTGGGCTTCGGTGATCGCGCGCCAGCCAGTTTCTGGGCGGGCTCGATGAGCTTGACAGGCACGGTCCCGGAGGGGGCGGGGGTCGGCTCGGATTCTCGTCGTACTGGTGTGGTCCGGCTCTGGGACTCGGTTGGGTATGGCACCACCGTCTGCGGCACGTGAGCCGGGTAGGCTGCGCGTTCGCCGCAGCGGCTTCGCCCGCGCCGGGAACATGCCAATGCAGGTTCTGGTGGACCACCGCGGGATGGAACTCGGAGCGGCAGGTCAGGTGTCGTCGGTGATGGGTGTGAGGGTGTCGAGCCAGACGTCGAAGACGAAGCGTGTGCTGTTGGGGCCGCCCTCCAGCCACCAGGTGCTGACCGTGGCGACGTCGTCGGTGATCTCTTCGATCGTGCACTGGATGCTGGTGGGGCATGGGTAGGGCGAGGTCGGCTGCAGCTCTCCGCCGAAGTAGACGGTTTTGCCGACCAGCTGGTGGGGGCGGTCGTAGACGTCGGCGAACTCCACCAGGATCAGGCCCGGGAACGGATCGTCGGTGAGCCAGCAGACAGCGGTAGCGGGCAGTTCGCAACCATCAGCCTCGCCCAGATTTGTCCCCATGTCCGCACACTACCCATCGGGTGTCGCACGGCACTACGGGTGCAACGGCACCAACGAAGCACTACTGCAGGCTGGGTGCCGCCGTTGTCCCGGGGGTGTTGAGGAGTTCACGGATGAGGTCTTCGGTCTCCGTTTCCAGTGAGCAGTCCAGTGTCTGGTTGATGTGTTGGATGCGGGTGATGGTGGTGCGAAGTCCGTGCCGGTTGCCGGCGGCGTGTTCGATCCGGAGGGCGTCTCGGTACAGCAGCTCTGCCGTGTCGTCGACTTCGAGCCCTGTTGTCACAGCTCGGCGGGCCTTGTCCAGGTCATGGTGTGGGCCTGCGGTCATGCGGTGGGTGGCGATGGTGTGGGCGACGTCGATGATGCGGGTGATCATTTCTTGTTGGTAGGGCTCGGCCCAGGGCAGCGGTTTGCCGCCGAAGGGGCGTCCTCGTACCAGGCTGAGGGCTTTTTCCAGGTCTGGCAGGCCGGCGGGTCCCTGGGGCAGCGCGTGTTCGGCGAGCTGGAGGAACCTCGTCCAGTCGCACCGCACTGCGGGGGCCAGGCGGTAGGGGTCGTCGCCGGTGTGACGGCGCGGAATGTAGGGATTGCCGGAGGGGTCGCTGCCCAGGGCGCCGCGTAGGCCTCGCAGCCGCGCATTGAGGGTGTTCACACTCCACGGGTTGAGCGGGTCCATGTCGGTGCACAGCACGTCGGCGGAGCGGCCCGGCCGGAAGTACAACAGTGCGGCGAGCTGGCTGATGCGCGGTCCGTGCCCGGAGGCAGTGACGCCGTCCACCTCGACCGGTCCCAGGACGCGGATCTCCGGCGCGCGCAGATCATGCGCCGCACCCTCCGCTACCGCCGCTGGCTCCGTACTGTTCTCGGCGCTGTCCTTGCGGTCGTCGTTCCCCGCGGCCTCTGCGCCGGAAGCCGGCTCGGTAGCCGTCGGCGGAGGTCCCTGGGTGTCCGGCGCATACTCGTCGCCGGCTGAAGGTGACGCCCCGGGCAGCGGACGCAGTCCGGACGGATCGGTACTGGCAGCGACCAAAGCCGCAAAGACCCCACTAGCCAAGCCGGCATCCGCAGCGGTCTGCGGGTCCGGGGCCTCGGCAGCGGCGGCCGCCGGTGCGAGGGGCTCGTCGGTTGGCGTCGGCTGGGGCAGCTGGTCGGGTTCGGTGGGGACGTCCTTCCAGGGGCCTTCGGCGGGCTGGGCTGGCTCCCCGGACACTGCGAGTGCGGTGGTGATCTGCTGGTAGGCGGCGTATTTCAGGCGCTGCACGGTGATGTCGGTACCGGCATAGGCAAGGCGCTGCGGGGTGTGGAGTGAGGCGTTGAGGATCTCGGCGTCGGGGAAGTGCGCGGCGGTCGAGGATGCCGGGGCGATCAGGGTGACGGGGACCGGTCCCGCCTTGTCGATGACATCGGCGAACCGCCACGACGTGTCCGCGTCGAGCGACGACGCGCACAGCAGCAGGTAGGGCTGGTCCTGGGTGTCGGGCATCTGGTGTGCTTCCAGCAGCCGCTCGCCGAGGTCACGCAGCGCGTGCGCGGCTTGGCGCATGTGGGCGATCCGCGCGGTCGGCAGCAGTTGCGGCAGGTCTTCGCCGAATCCGATGGTGACGATTTCGACGTCGCTGGCCCACGGGCTCATCCCCAGCTCAAGGGCGAGGGAGGTGCAGACTTCGGTGATGTGCACGGCGCTGCCGTCGAGCAGCAGGGCGGGCAGGGCGGCGAGGTTGAGCAACTGCAGGTCACCTGTGTCCGTGTTGCCGATGGTGACCAGCCCGGGGTAGGGGGCGGGCACGTCGCGGGCGGCTTTCTCGTCCAGGAGGTCGGCGTCGTCGGGCAGAGTCCACCAGCCCGATGTCCCGGACACGAACGGTGCCACCGGCTCCTGGGCGAGGTCCTCGGGCAGGACGTCGATGGTGTGCGTGCCGATTCGCGCGGCCCGCAACGCCGGCAGTCTCGGCGAGGGGTGGTCGGCGGGCAGTTGGTGGGCCAGGGTGCGCAGGGCCCGGTCCAGGCGGACGGCGCCGCCTACCTCGGCGCTGCCCACTTCGGCGGCGGCCGCCAACTGGGCCTCGGCCGTCGAGGTTTCCGGTGCGATGGCGATCTTCTGGCCGGGCTTGCGGCGGCGGCGTTGCAAGGTTCTGCGCAGGGCGAGGGCCCCGGTGATGGCGGCTGCCAGTAGTGCGCCGGCGCCCAGCACGACGCGCAGGTTCAGCGAACTGCCGGCCGGAGCTGGCTCGGCCGTGGGTGCCGCGGTCGGGGAAGACGCGTCGGAGGCGGACACCTCGGGTGATGCCGGGGGAGAGGCGGTCGAGGGCGCACCGCTGCTGCTTGGCCCAGGAACCGTCGAGCCGGCTGGAGAAGGAGCGAGCTGCTCGTGGTCTGGCCCGGGGCGCGCGGTCGGCTGGCTGCTGGAGTCAGACGGCTCTGGTGCAGCGGTGGTGGACGGGCTGGGGGCCGGTGGCTGCGCCTCTTGGTTGTTGTCGTGTCCGGGCTGGTGCTCGTCGTTGGGGGCGGGCGCGGGCTGCTCGGAGTCCTGCTCGTCCTCTCCGGTGTGGTCGCGTGCTGGTGGCGGGGCGTCCGGGGTGCCGGCGCCGGGCACGGTGACGTGCTGGCCTGGGTAGATGACGTCGGGGTCGGTGATGGCCGGGAGGCCGTCCGGCTGGGGCTGGTCCTTGGTCGCGGTGAAGAGTTCCGGCCACCGGTTGCCGTCATCGAGTTCCTCCGCGGCGATGGTGGACAGGGAGTCGCCCGGTTCGACGACTTCCACCTGCGCACGCTTGTCGGCCGCCGCCGGAATGACCTGGTCGAGCTGCGTGTGGAGGTCTCTCGCTGGGCTGTAGGAGGCGGGCATTTTCAGCTGCCAGCCGGGCTGCAGGAACCCGTTGGAGCGGAACACCTGGCCATCGGTCATGGTGTGGCCCTCATTCAGGGCGGCGATCTGACGCCACTTTTCGCCGTCGCCCAGTTCCTGCTCGGCGATGCTCCACAGGCTCTCCGCGGGCCGCGTCTGGCGCACCGTGTAGGTCGGGGACGACGTGCGCCCGGTTGCCGTGGACGCTCTGTCGGCTCCGGCGTTGTGCCCCGCCTGGGTTTGGGCGGGAACGTGGGCCGCCGATGCGGCCGGGGCGGCCTGCGCGTCGGAGGCGAGAGCTGAACTGGTGGGCAGCAGTACCAGGATGCTGCCGATCAGCAGCGCCGCGGCGCGCTGGGAGGAGCCGAGCCCGCGTGGGGCGTGCCAGGTCCGGCCGCGTAGTTGCGCGGACAGTTCGCGCACCGTGCAGTACGTGAACTGCGCCCACCCGATCCAGCCCACCGCGATGATGAGCAGCAGGGCTGCCGAGCCGGTGTCCTGGCGGTCGAGGAGGTGCGCGAGGTCGTCGCGTCCGGCCTCCCACAGCACCGGGGTGGCCCAGGCCAGCAGCAGCGGCAGTCCCACGACCGCGCCGGCCAGGACCAGCAGGCTCAAGCCGGCTGTGACCCCACGGGCCACGCGGCGGCCTGTGGTGACGGTGGGGGTGGTGCCCATCAGGTGTTTCCTTCGGGTGCGTTGACGCCGTACAGGAGAGTGGCCTCGCCATGGCCGGACACCGGCAGCGAGCCGATCCCGGCGACGGAGAGGAAGGTCGTGTCGTAGGCGTCGTTGACGTCGACCGTGAGGGTGGTGCCGTCCCCCGACACGGTGACGGTGCCGGTGGCGCCGGCGGAGGCGAGGTAGGCGCGGGCTGCGGCCACCGCGTCCTGCGGTTCCACCACGACCGCCTCACCGGGGATGGCCTGGGCGGGGTCGATGGCCTGCCCGCCGGCCCGGGCCGCTTCACCGGCGAGGAAGTCGGCGCGTTCCAGGGCGCGCATCCTGCTGCCCCCGTCGACGGCGATGCCGATGATGCCGATCAACGCGATGACGCACACCGCGACGAACACGGTCACCCCGCCCTGGTCATCGAACGCGGCGTGCCGGGCTCGCCGTTGGACGCTTCTCCTCATCAGGGCCTCCCGTGTCGGAAAGGTCGTCAGTTCGGCAGCTGTCGCTCCACCGTCGTCGTCGACCACCCGGCCGTCGCCGCCGCCACCCCGGCGCAGTGACCAAGCCTTGCCCCCGCCGAGCTCGCGGCCGGCCCGCCCCGTAGCCTTGCGGCTATGCCCACCGCTCCCAGCGTCTGTCACTGCGTCGTCTGCCAGGACATCAACGAACTGGACTCCCGCACCCAGTCGACCGTCGACACCATCCATCAGCACGGCTGGCAGGTCATGATGATCCCCGCCGACGGCCTGGGACCGGGCTGGGCCTACACCATCGGCCTGTGGCACCAGCACCGGATACCCGAGCTGGCCATGTTCGGCCTGGACATCTCGATGATGCAGACACTCCTCAACGACCTCGCACAGCGATCTGGTGAGGGGCAGTTTCTGGAAGCCGGCCAGGAGCGGCACGACATCGCGAACGTCCCAGTCGTCCTCAAAGAGGTCGACTACCGCTGGTACAAGGCGTTCTTCGGCACCGCGATCGGCTACTACCGCAAGCCGCCGTTCCCGTTCCTCCAAGTCGTCTGGCCCAACCGCGACGGAGCCTTCCCCTGGCAGCCCGGTGGAGAAGACCGCCTGGACCGCCAGCCCCGGTTGTCGCTGAGTCCCGACGAACACCCCGTCGGGGTCTGGACGCAGGATCTGTGAACAGGCAACTGCAGTGTCATCGCGGACAATGACGTCATGACGCGCTGGTTCCGCAGCTACTGGGCCGAGGAAGACACCTGGTTCTACTTCGAGGCCGACGCCGACGGCCTTGTCACCCGCCAGGTCGAACTCCACGGACCACTCGAGAAACCCGTCGCCGCAGCCTCTTCGACCGAATGGGAAGCCGCCCGGCAGGCCGGAACCCTTCGAGACTACGAAGCGACATACGGGGCCACGGCGGAGGTTGCTGTCCACGAGTGGGACGCGCACGAGCCGCAGGATCTGACCGCCGAAGAGTTCGAGACCGTCTGGCTCGCCGCACGAGCAACCTGCCAGGCAAGAGCCCGAGCACGCTCCACGCACCGCCCGTGAACCCAAGCGCTCCCGCGCCGTCACTGCTCAACACCTGCACTTCGGTTCGTACGCCATGGCACGTCAGAATTCGCGAACCCAAGAGCTCTCTGCCGGTACTGATCCACTACCGATGTGGCAGTGGAGGTGAGGGTGCGGGTTCCCGGGACCGGCAGCAGCAGGTCGGAGAGGGTGACGGTGCAGGTCACCGTCACGGTGACGGTTCCGACCTGACCGATGGGCACGGCCAGTCCGCCGGCGTCTACGGCCACACTGGTGGAGGCGCACGCGATGCCCTGGTCGGTGAGGGTTTCGGCGGCCGCGGCGTACGCGGCCTGTTGGGCGGCGGCCACCGTGCGGTGGATGGACGCCTCCCGAGCGGCGTCCTCGGCCGCAGCGTCGATCTTCGCCCCGGAGGTGACGATCCGGCCGCCCGCGATCGCCAGGCACAGGAACATGACCAGCAGCGGGACGATGATGGCTGCCTCGATCGCCACGCTGCCGTCATCCGCCCCGCCCCGCTGCACCCAACAAGCCCTGCGTCGCGACGCGTTCATTGACCCGGCACCGTCCACCGTTCCACGGCCCCGGACGCTGACTGCCTGACCTGCAGTCCTGCTATGCCCGGGATCATCGACTGCGCCGTGCCTGAGACCTCGATGCGCACGCGTTGCCCGGTGCTGCCGGCAGTGGAGACGGTGTAGCCGAGCAGGCTGTCACCCGCCGCCCTACCCAGGACCTCGCGGGCCTTGGCGGTGCCGTCGGCGGGCGAGGCCTCGTACGCGCGGGCTGCGGTGAGGCCCTCGCGGGCGGCGGTCAGGGCGATGGAGCGGGCGTAGTACCACATGGACGCCTGGATGACGGCGATCGTGGCCAGCAGGATGAACGGGTAGACGATCGCCATCTGGAGGGAAGCGTCCCCGCGGTCGTCGCGCCATCGCTGCCCGCGCCACCAGGCTCTGAGCCGGTCGCCGTTCAGCATCAGATGCCGTTGAGGCTGGTGTTGTACTTGTTGATCACGACGGCGATGGTGCCGGCGATGAGCAGGGCGCCGGTGACGGCAGCCACCCAGATGATGACGGTGGTGATGCTGATGTCACCCCGGTCAGGGCGCCGGCTCAGCTCGGCCAGACCTTCCTCCAGGCGCTCGGTCAGCAAGCGGACGGCACGGTAACTACGGACTGCCAGGTGCTTCATCGGAGTGCTCCTCCACCAAGTTGAGTGAGTTGCGTTGGACGGGTTGTTCAGACGGTGAGCATGCGGATCACTGCGGGGAACGCCATCAGCAGCATGACCAGCACAGCGAGCAAGGCGCCGGGGGCGGTCATCTTCTCGCTGGCGGCGTTCGCCTCGGCGGCCTGCGCGGTGAGCAGCTCGGTGTTGAGCGCGGCCGTTCGTGCGCGCAGGGCTTTGTAGACGGCGGCGCCGTCGGTGGCCGAGCCGCGCATGATGTCGGCGACATCCGCGAGGCCTGGTAGGTCGTAGGTGTCGGCCAGTTCGGTGAGCGCCTGGTAGGGCGGGATTTTCTCCAGGCGGGCCCGGCGCAGCGCCCCCTGCAGATACAGGAAGGGCCAGCCGTGGCCCACCGCGGCCGCCTTCTCCAGCGCTTCGGTCGGCCCGGCGTCAGCGGCCCGCTTGAGTGCGACCAGGTCGAGGTAGGCGGACAGGGCGTGCGCGAACTCCTCCCGCGCCCGTTTGGCCTGGTCGCGCACCGCGAGGTCGGGAGTGATGAACAGCAGCCCCGCGATGGCGAGTCCGACCACGGCCGGCACGTAGAACGGCAGCGAGATGCCCGCGATGATCCAGGGGATGGTCACCAGTACCGGGCACAGCAGTCCCAGCCCAGCGAGCGACGTCTTCTTCAGCATGAAGGTGCCCGGCCCCTGCCCGAGCAGGGCAAGGTTGGTGGCCGGCACCTTCACGCCGGGCAGCCGCTCCAGGCGGGCCAGCAGCCAGCGCCCCCAGACTTCGTCCCGGTCGAGCACCTCCTCCTGCGGCATGCTCAGCGTCCCGGGTGCGCTGCGGGCCAGTGCGGCGGCCAATGCGGGCTGCGGCTGCAGCAGTTCCCACACGAACAAGGCCACGCCCCCACCCACCAGGCCGCCGGTGATGACGACGGGAAACAGGTTCACGACCGGGCTCCTTCCGGCTCGAGCCCGACCACCGCTGCTGACGTCTCCACGCTGGGGGCGGGCAGGCGGACGGTGCTGCGGGGGTCGGTGATCAGGAAGCGGGGGATGCGGCGGAAGGTGCCAAGTTGCCGCATCATCGCCAGCACCGCGACGAACCCGGCGGTCAGGAAGCCGAGTACCAGCTGGCCCAGCAGGGTGGAGTACGGGCGGGTGTAGGAGGGCACGAAGAACCCGGCGACGATCACGCCCAGGGTGATGATGGTCATCCACCGCACGGTGGTGCGGGGCTTGGCCCGGTCCGCCTCGATGGAGCGTTTGCGGCCGACCTCCTCGCGGACCGTGCCCGCCAGATCCTCCAAGGCCTGGGCCAGGCCCGGGCCACGGTCGTTCACGGACAGGATCAGCGCCGCGGTGACCTTGTCGGCGGTGACGTCGTCGAGTTCGGCGGCGAAGGCACGCAAGGCTTCCTCGGGCCGCCAGCCGCGGCGCAGCCGCTCCGACAGACTCGCGATCTGCGGAGCGAGGGCGTCCGGGGCCCCCTTCCGGCTGGTGATCATCGCCTGTTCCAGGCCCATGCCCAGCCTGAGCAGCCCGGCCAGGCGTTGGGTCCACTCACTCAACGCTTCCAGCTGGCCGATGCGCTCGGCCGCGATCTTGGACGGCGTGATCAGCCCCGGCACCCCCACCACGGCCGCGCCCAGCAGCAGGCCGGCCACAAAGTTCCCGGAGACCAGCCACACCGCGCCGAAGACCACAAGCGCGCAGACGGCAAGGGTCCGCCGGCGCAGCCGCACCTCCTCACCCTGCTCCTGGCCCGCGCGCAGCGCCTGCCAGCGCTGCCCCAGCGGGGCCCGGCGGGGCGCGGTGGTGCCGACGATCCCGGCGACGGTGCCAATCAGCCCGCCGACCACGGCCATCCCCGACAGCAATGCGAGCATCAGGGTCATCGGCTGGCCCCCACCTTCAACGCCAGCGGCGCAGTCCAGGCACCGTAGGGGTGCTGCAGGAGGGTGGAGTCGAAGCCAACCCGGCGCAGGTCATCGACGCAGCCGGGGTCCATCCGCGGCACTGCCCGCAGTTCGCCGAACTCGATGCCGGGGGAGAAGATTTCGTTCATGGCCGGGCGGCCGGACTCCCCGATCCCGGTCAGCTCCAGGACGTGGGAGACATAGCGGTGACGGCGGCCGCCGATCCGGGTCTCGTCCGTCATGTCGACGAACACGATGAAGTCCAGCCCGTTCGCGGTCTGCCGGTAGGCGAGTTGTTCGGACAGGTTGCCCTGGGCGAGCGCATACAGTTCGGCGATCCGGTCGACGATGACGTCGGGGCGACGCGCGTGGATCGTGCACAGGTTGCCGCCCGCACCATTGGTCAGCGCCTGCATCATCGCGACGATCTCCGGGCCGCGGACCTCACCGACCACGATCCGCTCCAGCGACATCCGCAACGCCGGATGCAGCAGGTCCAGTAGCGTCACCTCGCCCGCGCCGCGGCCGGTGGCGTCCTTCTCGCCGTTGGACTCGCGTCCGATGAGGGAGACGACCTGGCGGTGGTAGCCGTTGGTGTGGGCGAACAGTTCGTCCTCGGTCTGGATGGTGGCAAAGCGGGTCTCGGGGTCGAACTCGCGCAACATCGCCCGCAACAAAGTGGTCTTCCCCGCTTTCTGCTTGCCGGCGATCATGATGTTCTTCTCCGCCCGCACGCACGCGCCCAAAAACTCGCGCAGGATCGGATCGATGGTCCCCAGGCGGACCAGTTCGTCCAGGTCGGCGTGGGAGACCCGGTGCCGGCGGATGACCGCATACGTCATCGGCCCGAGCCCGGTGATGGCCTGAAGCCGGGAGCCGTCCTGCAGCGACAGCGCGAGCGTCGGGTGCGCGGTGGAGATGGTGCGCTCGCTGTGCCCCGACTCCCGCGCCAACTCCCGCAGCAGATCCAGAAGTTCTTCTTCAGAGTCCGCGATCGGGCCGACCCTGCGGCGCTCGCCGTCGCCGTAGTCCAGCCACACCTCATCCGGGCCCTGGATGATGATGTCCTCGACCCGCTCGTCATCCAGGTACGGCTGCAGCCGCCCGGCCCGGTAGAGCAGGTCGTAGACGGCACGCCGCAGCGCGTCGTCCTCCTGGGCAGTCGTGCTGAGGCCGCGCTCGAGGCCCTGGGCATCCGCCCACAGCGCAACGGCCTCATTGATCCAGTTCAGGCACTGCTGTTCCTCGGTGGCCCGGTCCGCCTCCGGGTTTTTCTTCAGCAACTCCTCACGCTGGCGGGCCACCTGGCCGGCGATATGCCGTGCCACCCGGTAGTCGACTCTGGTCTGAGGAACGGCAGCCCCCAGGTGTTCCCCGCTTGCCGCGGACCCGAGGGGGACGCCGTTCGTCTGGCGCGGCCACCCTGGCGCGCGGCCGGGCGGCGGGGTCACTGTCGGGTTGTCGTGCAGCGGCCTACCGCGCATGGGACACCTCCCCACTGGCCGCCCCGGTGCCTGCGCCCGTGCCGGGGGCGATGCGGGCCCGTTGCACGGCGGCCCGCTGCACCAGCAGGGTGGCGCCGGTGCGGGCCGCTTTCATCAGGCCGGATTTGGCGAAGCGGCGCGGCTGCTCGGCGCCGTCGGACAGCACCTTCGCGTCCTGCGGGGCGTAGGGCAGGGTCGCCACCACCGGCGCCTGTAGCACCCGCTGCACCTCACCAGCCGGGTAGGGGCCGTCATCGATCAGGATCAGGCCGACGCCGCCGACCCGCTCCTCAAGTGCGCTCACCCGAGCCTGCGCGGCCTGCAGGCAGCGCAGCGTATTCCGCACCACCACCAGCGTCGTGTCGGCTTGTTCGGCCAGCACACCGGAGGGGCCGAAGGCTCCGCTGCGGCCGAGGTCGATCAGCACGTCGTGTCCGTGCTCGGCGTCGATACCGCGGAACATGACCGCCAGGGCCTTCCATACCGGCGTCAGGCTTGCCGCTTGCGCCGGATCGGTGATGCCGGGCAGCAGCATCCGATCCCGCGGCGACTCCGCGGTGCCGTCCTCGCTGCTCAGGTCGATCAGCTGGCGCCAGAACGCTTCGCCGAACTCGCCCTTGCGGACGGCAACGCTGAGATTGCGCAGCCCGTAGCGGTCGCCGAGCGTGCCCTGCAACAGGCCGTGCAGCACCGCCCCGCCGTCCGGGTCACACTCAGCCAGAATCATCTTCCGGCCCTGCCCGAGCGGCCAGTTCAGCAACAGGGCCAGCGCACTGGTCGTCACCCCCGGCGCGCCGCTGCAGCCGGCTAAGGCGATCACACTCATCAGCTGCCACCCGGAGCATCGAGCACCAGGCGCAAGGTGCCGGCCGCCACCCACGCCGCGACCCTCGGACCGTCCGCGGCAGCGGTGGCGACATCAACCACCACCACACCGCTCCCGGGAGCGGCCTCGGAGGCCTTCACCACCCGGCCCGCGAGCGTCTTCGGTGACGTGTCGCTCTCCGACTCCGACTCCGACGCCGCCGCGCCCTGGGCGGGGACATGAACCAGGCGGACCTTCTGGCCCGGCACCAGCGCGGTAGCCGGCACCTGCTCCGGCTTCAGACCGATCGGCACCAACTGCTCGCCCGCCTTGACCAGCGAATCCTTCGTCACCTGCGACGGGGCCAGCAGCGAGCCCGGCTTGAGCTCGACCGCGGCCCGCTTGCCCACCACCGTCTCCAGCTCGTCGGCCTCGACCGCCTTCACCGCCGGGTCCAGTGCGACGGACGCCCGGCCCAGATCCTGCTCGGTGAGCACCTGGCCAACCTGGACATCGCGGACCACCGTCACCACATCGGTGCGCTGGGCAACCTGCAGCAGCAGGACCGCCACCCCTGCCCCGCCCGCGGCAATCAGCGCCAGCGACAAAGCGATCATGCCCGGGCGGCGTCGGCGCGCCGAGACACGTGGCGGCCGCACCGGGCTGGCAACCTGCCCCTGCGGGGGCACGCCGGTCGAGGGCGCGGGACGGTCATGTGTAGTGCTCACCACTTCATCCTTCCGGCGGGCTTCACCTGACGACCTGCAGCTCACCGATCGCTACCTGTGCCTGGGACTGTCTGACCTCGGTGAACTGGCCAGCTTCCCCGCCACCGTTAACCTGCCAGTCCACCGTCCACGTGGACGTGGCCGTGACGCTGTACTTGCCGCCGGCTTTGGAGACGGAGCTGCGCGTGTAGGTGTGGCCGCAGGTCGGCGACTCCTGCTTCCCGTACGACGCCGCATACGCGGTGCCAGCACCATTGCAGGAGACGGTCGCTCCGTCGCCCATACCCCAGACGATCTTGGTTACCTTGGCGGTTGCCGTGACGGTCACCCCGCCTGCGGTGGCACTGGTGGTGTTCGGCCCGAACGTAGTGGGGCTCTTGTTCACCCACATCCACATGGGAATGCCCACGACGTACTTGCCGACGCCGCGGGGATTCGCGATATCCGGACCGGTGAGCTGCATCTTGCTGACGGCCTGATGAGCCACAACAACGGGGTCGACCGCTGGGACGTCTGCAGCACCGTCAGCGACGAAGTAGGTGTAGACAGGGGTGCCACCCTCTCCGGTAGCGCAGGCCCGCTCGTACACGGCCTTGCCGTCTCCGGGAGACTCGCCCTTCCAGTACATGCTGCCCTTGGGCGGCTGTGGGTCGAGCTTCCTGACCGTGCACACAGGCTCCGCACTGTCTTTCCCGCTGTCGGCGCCGGCTGGTTGAGAGCCCGATCCCGGAGCTGAAGCGTCGTTGTCGGCCTCGCACACCACCCACTTGCCAGCTCCACTGCACTCACCGCCCTCGGGCGGCCCGGCTAATGCCTGTGAGGGCCACAGCAGCGACAGGGCGGTGACGGAGGCGAGTGCGAGGGTAGTGCGCCTCAGCAGGCGTCTTGCTTCGGCGTGACGTTGACGATCTTCCACCGCTTCCCCCACTTCTCAGCGTCTACTTTCGTGACGTAGCGAACGAGCCTCTTCTCCGGCATCTGCACTGGCTTGCGGGTCTTGCTGTAGATGAACTTCCAGTCGGTGCTGTTCAGGCAGTCCGTCAGCTGAGCCGAGGGGACCTGCTTCGCCGATGAGAGATGGTCGACTTCGGCCTCGTGCGTAGGGGCACCCGTCGTCACGATGCCCTTGGACCGCAGATCCTTGAGGTCAGCCTCAGTGCTCGACTGGGCTTCGGCGGCGGCGTACTGGGCGAAGTCGGTCCCCTTCGTATCCCCCTTGGAGTACGCCTTGACCTGCTCCGCCCAAAAGGCCGCATAGGCGTCCAGGACGGCCGACTTTTCTACCGCCTGAGGGTCTGTGCTGATGGAAGGCGTAGGTGTAGCAGTGGCCGGCGCGCTCGTGACTCCTGATGGAGATGCTGATGCGGTGCTGTCGGAGTCCCCGTCGGAGTCGCTGCACGCGGTCAGCAGGGCCAGGCCGGTCACGGCCATCAGAGCGGCGTGCTTTCGGATGCGAACGGCGGAAGGCCGGGATGGGTGTCGGTGTGCTCGTGTCACGTTGTCTCCCCGTACGACGCGTGCGACATGACCGCTGTCTGCGCCCGCCGCTCATGGGCGTTCTGGGCGCACGGCCGCTTCCAGCTGCTGTGATGCTTGTATGTGACCGCAAGGTAACGCATATGCCAGCCAACTAGGCCGCGGGCTCGGTGAGTTGACTCAAATCCCTCGGGTCGTCTCTGGGCACATGTGGGACCAGAAGGCGATCGACGGGGGTGTGGATTCGTCTGTTTGGGCCGCGCACGATTCCCGATACCCGCAGTACCGGGACGCAGCGCTTGGGCGAACGTCACTGCTTCTCCTTCTCCGGGGCCTGCCGGCGCTCGGCACCGTCCTGGTCCGCGATCAGCTGAGTGATGTCGGCCCGATCGGATCCGATATCGAGGATCTTGGGCGGAGCGAGGGTGGCCCCTGTGCGCAGCGCGAGGCCGGAATCGTTCGTGCCGCGGTCGGCCCTTGCGGCATCGGCGGACCTCAGGGTGCCGGGAGGGGGTGTCGTGTCCGTGGAGGGCGTGGCGCCGGTCGCCGCGCTCAGGGCGATTGCCGCGGCGGCTCCGGCGGCGAGCAATGCGGTGAGGACGAAACGGATCGATTGCATGAAGACCGTCACCTCACCCGGAGATCGTGATGTTCGCGGTGTCGAACAGGGGCAGGTGGAAGCCGACTGTGGCGGTGCTCGGCGGTGGCGCGGGGAACTGCATGAAGACGCGCACGCTCTCCCCGGGCTCGAGGGTGGACAGGCCGGTCGTGGTGAGCGGGCGGTCGTCAGTGTCGCGCAGGACGTAGTAGCGCTTGCGGGCTGAGAAATCGACGACCGTCGCACCGGCCAGCGACGGCCCGGTCCTGAGAACGTCCGTCTCGTTGCCGCGCAGTGCGGCCGGGACCGCGGTCGTCTCGGATCGGGTGTTTGTCAGGTTGCCGCGGACGGTGAGGTATCCGGCCGCCCGGTCCCGCTCGGCCACCGTGATTGTCAGGACCAGCCCGTTGCGTCCGGCAAGCTCCGCCTGCGGATCCGGCGTCCGTTCCTGCGGGTTGGGCGGTGCGGCATCGCCCTCCTGCGGGGTGGCCGCTGCCGCACGGTCCGGCAGCGTGCTGCTGCCTGAGTCCGTGCAGCCGGCCATTGCCAGCATCATCCCCACCGTGATTCCCACGGTCGACAGGCGCGTTCTGTGCTCTGTGGTGTCCCGTCTCCTCATGGCTCTGTGTCCTTTCGGGTCGGATGGACGATGCGCAGGCGTTTGTGCGACAGGTTGCGGGGGCCGGCCGGTCATCGGGCGGGCCCGGTGGGCGGCCATACGGTGATCACGTCGCCGTCCAGGGTCACGTACCGGTCGGGGAAGCGGTGGCGGACCGCAGCGAGGTCTTGCGGGTCGAAGTCGCCGGTGCCCTGGATGACGCAGGCGCTCCCGACGCAGGAGACGGTCCGCGTCAGGGGCGGCCACTCGTCCACGCCACATGCTTCGTCGTTGCGAATCGGTTCCGTTGCTTGCGCCATCAGGAACTCCTAAGTCCGGCTATACGTAAGGAGTTAGCCCTCTCAGTCTCGCCGCGTGGCAGACAATTTATGGTTCGCGTGCGCAAACTACAAGGGGTTTCTGGGGTAGTTGCAAGGCTGCGACATTCACCCCTTGAGTCCCACGCGCCGCGTCACAACTGCGTCAACGGGCGGGAGTCGCCGCCGACCAGCGATACCCACACGTCGGCGGTAGGGCCGCGCTCTTCGGGGGCGTCGACAGCGGCTCCCAGTGGTTAGTTCCATCCGTGCTCCTCGTTCGACTGGTGGGCGGCGGTGCCGGCAGGAGTGTGCGCGGTGAGGAAGGCGGCGACTTTCTCCAGTTGCTGTGCGGCGCGTGCGGTGAGCTGGTCCAGCGGGAGCGCCCCGGCCTTGGCCTGGGCGGCCCGCTCCAGTTCGGGAACCCGGTTGGGGCGGGCCTGGGCGGCGAAGACGGTGTCGAGGTGGGGGCCGCGCAGTTGGACGGGCCCGACACGGTGGCCGCGCACGGTCAGGGAGATGTAGTGCTCGAAGCGGTCCATGGTGGCGACCCGGTCCGGGCTGGGGTTGTCGCCCCACTCGGCGGTGACCGGGGCGATGGCGGATTTCGATCCGGCGGTGGTGGCCAGGGTGGAGGCGTTCTGCAATAGGGACAGCCGGACCGGGGTGGGCAGGCGGGACAGCAGCTGGGTCATGCCGTGGACGTGGCAGCGGTACTTGCGCAGGTCCTCGAACATCGCGGCGATGGTCTCCGGCGCGGCTCCGGTCAGGGTGATCAGTTCGTCGAAGTAGGGGCGGAACGGCACCCGCTGCTCGGGGGGTGTGTCGCGCCGGGAGCGTGCAGCGCGCAGCAGGTCTCGGGCGAGCAGTGCGGTCAGTAGGCGGTCGGTGGGTCCGTTGCCGCCCGGGCACACCCACACGATCATCCTCGAGTCCATCGCCGTGCGGATGTTGTAGGCGCCGATGGGTTGGCCGAGGAAGGCGCGGGTGACGGGGTTGGCGGCCAGGCGGGCGATCGGGTTGAGGACCACAGCGAACGCGTCCGGCGGCAGCGTCGGGAACACCGCCTTCCACCACGCCCGGGCTTCCCTGTCCAGCTGGTCGGCGACCGCGGCGAGCGCGGCCGCGCGGAACCCGGCGTCGGTGAGCAGGGCCCGGACATGGAAGATCGTCGCCTGGTCCTCGGGCCGGCCGGCCTGGCAGGCCTTCTCGTTCACCGCGACCAGGACGGTGAGCGCGGCGGTGAGGATGGTGAGCGCGCGCGGAGCCGTCGCGTCGTCCCAGGCCAATGCGGCCCCGTAGGCGTCGGCGATCGCTTCGACGACCTCATGGGCTGCCGGGCCGTGGTGCATGCCGAGCGGATTCCAGGAACTGACCCGCGGGTTGGCGCCGAGGCCGTTGAGGTCGACGAGGGCGATCCGCGACATCACATGGTCGTGTGCCAGGAACGGGGTGGCCCGTGGCCAGGAATCGCGGTGCGGGTCGACGAAGACCAGCCCGCCGCCCGCGTGCGCCCAGCCGATCGCCTGCGCCAGCGCCCGTTCGGTCTTACCGCCGCCCGCCTTGCCCGTCCCGACCTCGAACAGCGTTTCCTCGGCGTACGTGGCCACCAGCCGTGGCTTGCCACCCGGACCACGGTAGATGCCCTGCAGCAGCAACTCGGGATCGCCGAAGATAAAGGTCGGCAACTCGCCGGCCAGCACCGGCAGACGACAGTTCACAGTCGGCGGCTTGAGCAACCCCGTGAGCTCTTCCAGCCGCACCCAGTTCGCGCGGGGCGGCTGGCAGTGCCCCAGGGTCCAGCGGCGCTCGAAAGCGCGGCGGGTGGGCCAGTGGTCGGCGCCGACACGCCACGGCCCGAGCCGCCAGCCGCGCATCGCCCACCTCGAGCGGCCGCCGAACACATCGAAAGCGGCCTGGAGTTGAGCGAGGCGGGCGTGGGCACGGCCTTCGACGTTGGAGGCACACATCACGAGCAACTGCACGCGCACCAGGTGGTCGTCCTCGGCGAGCTTGCCCAGCGCCTCGGCCGGCTCCACCCGGCGGGGCACCGGCGGCATCACCAGCCGCCGCCCGGCACCGGAGCCGGAGCCGGGTCGGTCACTGAGGAGGTGCTGCAGCTGCCAGCTCAAGGAGTCCTCGATGCCGCCGGCGTCCTGCCGCAGCCACCGCGCGGCCCGCTGCGCCTCCCGGCGTTCGGACCGGCGCGCGGCACTCATCAGCTGCAGGCGGCGCGCCCGTAAGGCCCACTTCGGGGCGCGCTGGATGTCCAGGCGTATCTCGGCGAGGTCGCCGAGCTCGGCCCGCAGGTCGGACACGGCATCCACGAGCGGCTGCAACGGATCGGGGTCGAGTGGCACGTCGCGCAGCGGGGCAGTGAGCTTGCCGCGCAGGATGAACTCGGCGCGCACAGTGTGCTCGCGGGGCTTATCCACGATCGGCCGGGCCCGGTTGACGGTGATGTCCGGCCCGAACGGGGTGATGGACAGCAGCCGCTCACCGCCGGCCGGCCCCTCGACGCGGTAGCGCAACGGTGCACTGCCGTCCGCACGCAGCCGGATCTGCACGCTCTTCGCCCGGCGCGGCGCCCACCAGGGCATCGCCGTGGACGCGCGGGCGAGCTGGACACCGCGCCGGAAGATCACCTCAAAGCCCGGGTCGAAGTGCCGGTTGGGCACAAGCTCCAGCGCCATCCGCTCGGCCGAGGCGTGCGCCGCGATCACACGGACCGCCCACTCACCCGCACCCCAGCACACGGCGATCACCCCGGCGAGCAGATACCAGTGGGCATAGAGCCAGCCAGCGGTGTCCATCATGCTGGTGAGCAGGCCGAGTGGCTGCCCGGCGGCGGCCTGATCGGCCCGGTGGGTCAGGTACGGGGCTGCGGAGTCCATGCCGGTGTTCCCTTCTGCGTGGTGCGGGTGAAGTACCAGTCGGTGACACGGAGGTCGGTGAAGGTGCCGCCGCGGTCGATGCCGGCCCACACCAGGTGGACCACCGCCCGGTTCGGGCTGTTGCCTCGGCGGGCGATGGCGGCCTGGATACGGAAACGGGCGGTGGCGAATGCCGGGGCCACGGCAGGGGAGTGGGGGAAGAGCTCTGGCCACTTCTCGCGGCCAACGCCGGTGGCGTCTGCGCGTAGCAGTGCACGACCGGTGGCGAGCAACTCGCGTTCGTCGGGGGCGGGAAGGTCTGCGGGCCACGCCGATTGAAGCGACTGCTGGATGGCCCGGTCGCCGACGGCGCCCTCGCCATGCGGCGGCAGAGCCGACGGAACAACCGACGATGGCGGGGCACCGCTCGGCTTGGACGGCGCCGCCGCGACGGTCGGCGCGATGAGCGAAGGCACGGCGGCCGCCGACGACGGCACCCGGGTCGCGAGGGCCGGTGACGAGCCAGGGGCCGGCTGCTCCTGACCATTCGGCACGGCCAGCAGGGCGACGCCGCAGACGGCGAGGACGACGGTGCTCAGCACCAGCAGACGCGGCGGGCGCGGGGGAGTGGTCACAGCAGCCGTGCACCCCCCGCGTAGCCGGACATGGCGTCGACCGCGTCGAGGCGGACCACCGTGCCGGGACGGGCGGCGTTCACCATCTGCCCGCCGCTCAGATAGATCCCGACGTGATAGATCGTCGAATCGCGGCCGGGGGCGTACGCGTAGAAGACGAGATCGCCGGGCTTGAGCGCGCTGGTGCCAAGGGACGCGGGTATGCGCCGGCCGGTGCCGGCCTGCGCGGCCGCGGTCCGCGGCAGCCGGATGCCCACCTGGGCGTAGGCGTAGGTCGTCAGCCCCGAGCAGTCGAAGCCCTTGATGTTCGCGCCGCTCTTCCCGCTGGGCGAGCAGCAGATCCCGTACGACGGGCCCTGCGCGTTGCCGCCGCCCCACGAGTACGGCACACCCCGCTGAGAGAGCGCCGTCTCGAGGACGGTGCGGACCGTGCCCGAGACATCCCGCAGATCCGGGCCGATGGTGGCTGCCGTGTACTGGTCGATCCACCCGAGCACGTTCGCCACGTACTCGCCGGAGTGGTTGTACTGGAAGATCGCGGCCTTGAGCTGGGCCCGCTGGGTCAGGTCGCGTCCGTTGCCGCACAGGTAGATTGCGGCACCGAGCGCCGCGTCGTCGGCGTTGTGCGGATCGGCGACCCTGTCACCGTTCGCGTCCTCACCCACGCCTTCCCAGGTGGAGGGCAGGAATTGGAACGGCCCGACCGCACGCTCCCCGCTCGCGGTGCCGTCCCACCGGCCGCCGTCGGTGTCCGGGAAGACGCTGGTGTTGCCGCCCGCCCCGGAACCGTTGAGGAGCACCCCGTAAATTCGGGGGCGGATGTCGCCGCTGGCGGTGATGCCACGGCCGGTCGCGTGGTTGGACTCGACTTTGGCGATTCCGGCCAGGACCGGCCAGCGCATGCCGCGGCACTTCGTCACATGCGTGCCGACCAGGTGCACGGCCTTCTTGTACGCCATCAGCATCCGGGCCGGGATGTCCGCCGCACTGCCGCCCTCGGCGATTCCGCCGTCCTCCTGCGCGCCTGTCTGCAGCGCAACGTAGGCGCTGATCGCGTTCCCGACCGGCGCGGCACAGCACACGGCGGCGAACATCAGCAGCGCCACCACACATCCCCACCGCCTGACGCGGCGTCCAGGCCGGGTCACTCGTCTTCACCGTCCTCAGTGCCCCAGCGCTCCCGCACCTGGCGCAGGCGGTTTTGCCGGTCGTCGTCGGGCGCGTTGTGCCGCATCAGCTCCCGCATCCGGGCCTGCGCCTCGTCGCGCGGGTTGCGCGCCCTGTCGCCCTCGGGACGACGAACGGGTCCGTCAAGTCGGCTGCCGGAGCTTGGCGGCGGCGTTGGGCTGTCGCGGTGGGGGAGCGGCGCGGGAGGCAGCCCTGGCTCAGGACCGGCAGTCGGCCGGGAAGGCCGCGCGGGGGCGGGCGAGGTGCCGCCTGACGGGCGGCTGGCGGTCGCACGCCCAACGGAGGAGGCGCCCGATGCAGTCGTGGTGGGCAGGCGGCGGCCGGTGAACGGGCCGGTCCCGCCGCTGTCGTCGGTGTGCTCGCCGAGGATGCGCTCGACGTGCCGCCTCGTGTCTCCCCAGGCGTGGGCGTCTTCGCGGACGGTGTTGCCCCACACTCGTGCCTGCTGACGGGCATCTTCGGAGTAGCGCGAGCCTCCTGCCCGTGCCCGGCGGACGTTCGTGGGCAGGCCGGCCGTCGCCCCGTACACCATCCGGCCGCCGCGGTTGAGGATGCGGTAACCGCGGTAGCGGACCAGCCGGTTGTGAGCCCGCGTGGACAGCAGGGTGCGATCCGAGTGCTGGTCGTGCAGCACCTCGCCGGTGCGGGCGTCGACGACCTCGCCGTCCTCGTTGCGGTAGCGGTCCGGCGGCCCTCCGGGCCGCCGCGGCCCTCGACCACCCGGGCCTGCGCCGCCGTCCGACGGCCCGCCCTCGTACGGGTCTCCATCGGTGGTGGGCTTGCGCCAGCGGTCCAACTTCTCCGCATCCGGGCGGCGGCCGATCAGCAGCCAGTGCGCCCCCTTCGCCCCCAGGCGGGCGCCGGTCAGCCCGAGCCTGGCCCCCAGCCCGCCCGCAGCCACCGCCGCAGTGACCGGCGCCAGCCCCCGCCCGGCCTCGGCCCTCGCGTCGGCGAACACCCGGCCGGTGTCCACCGGCATACCCGCCCCGTCGAACACCGAGGTGAGCGCACCCATCAGCCGCTGGCGGGTGCCGAGCATGGCGAACCGGCCCCCGCCGCCGGTGAAGGCGCGCAGACCACCGCCGCCGTACCCGCCGAGCGCGGCGGGGGAGTTCATCGCGAGGGCGGCGCCGAGTTCGGAGGTGTCGCCGGGCAGGTGAGTGCCGCCGATCTTGGCGTAGCGCATCCGCATCGCCATGCGCCTCCCGAAGGAGGTGATACCGGTCAGCAGGCGGCGGTGCCCGGCCGCGCCGACGATCGCCAGCACATCGATCAGCAGGATCCGTTCGACCATCAGGTCGGGTCCGGCGGTGATGGTGGCGTCCACGGCGATGCCGAAGAACGGCACGAACGCGCAGATCCCGACCATCGCGAGGATCGCTATGCCCCAGATCGACAGCCACTTCCACACCGATTGGCGCGCCGGGCCGGGCAGCATCCCCGCGATGAAGGCCAGCCCTCCGGCGGCCGCCGCGGCCGCGCCGATGCCCTGCGTGCCCAGCAGCACGATCGCGCTGGACAGCAGCATGCCGCAGATGAAGAACGCCGCGATCAGCAGGAGGGCGGCGCCGCCGACTCGCCACCAGGTCGGCTTCTGCGCATAAGCGGCACACGCTTTGCCGACGGCCCCCGCGTCTTCGAGGTCCTCGAGGAAGGCGGCGAACTGCTGGCCTTCCTCACTGAACTGCGCGCTGTCGATGTCCCCCAGCGACTGCCCCGGCGCGAGCCCCACCGCGGGCGGATCCGCTGTCGGGTCACCGGCGGCAGCACCGGGGTTGCCGTCACGCTCGCAGTACTTCTTGGCCGGCCCCTTGATCCGATCGCACGTGTCGTCGTCCTGCCCGCTTTCCCCGTCCTGGTCTCCTGCCTTGTAGCCGCCGGTGATCCATTTCAGATGGACGGCATAGGCCTTGCGATCGGAGGCCTTGGCCGGGTCCAAGATGCGGCCGTACTGCAGCAGCATGTACGGCTTGACGATCAACGCATTGCTGATCGAGTCCTGCAGCGGACGGGACACATCCGTGGAGGCAACCGGCGCAGCAGCCTCCTCCTCAAGGCACTTGGCCTCCTGCGCACCGGCCATCCGATCGCACGGACCCAGACTCGCCAGCTTGCCGCCCCAGTCATACGAGGCGACGCTCTCCTGCGCCACCTCAGCCGCCACCTGCTGGGTCTGCCCGAGCGGACCGTCCTGGGCGAGCAGGTAATCGGGGCGCACGAATGTCGACGCGGCGAACGCCGCAATCAGCAGGGTCAGGAAGATCTCGCCCAGACCATGGCCGACCCGCCCCCGCACGATCATGAAGGCGGCGAACACGAACGCCCACGCCAGCAACAGCCCCTTCAGCCCCAGGGTGTCGACAACGACCGTCTCGTACGCGTCAGCGACCCGTTGCGCCGGTTTGATGAGGATCTTCAGCAGCGGGAACCGGAACGCGAGCTCGATCGCCCACCCGGCCAACCCGACCAGCAACCGAATCACGGTGAACAGCCCAGACAGGGCGAAGGCGAGGGACTGCGCCTGGAAACTGAAGATGGAACCGCCCTGCGCATTGAGCTCGTAGCCGTTGATCGGCACACCTTCGGAGGACGTGATGTTCAGCGGGGACAGCAGGTCTCCGGTCTCGCCGGTGCTGCTCGCCGCGTACACGACCTGGCTGTTGACCGTCACGAACACACCGGTGAGGACCACCACGAAGCCGGCCGAGCGGAGCGTGGCGCGGTCTGGACGAAACATTCAGGCCCGCCCTCGCGCCGCGGCGCTGCGGCGCCGCCAGATCACCAGGGCTGCCAGGCCTGCTCCGGCGGGCACCAGGCGCCACGCCGCATCACCAAGATCCTGGCTGGCAGCAACAGGAGACGAGACCGAGGCGGACACCCCGCGCTCGCAGTACTCCCTGGCCGGTCCCGCGATCACCTCGCAGGGATCCTGCCGGGGAGCGGAGGACGAGGGCTCGGTGGCGAACGCGGCTCCGGTGCGCGGCCACCACGACTCCGGCAGGTTCGCCCCCACCACCAGGACGACGATGGCCGCCGCCACGGCGCTCAAGGTCAGCACGCTCGCCACGGCGGCCAGCCGCGGGGAGCGGGCAGATGGGGAGAACGACGAGGCAGTGGTGGGCATCAGGCGTATCCCTTCGGGTGTGCACCGACACGCTCGCCGCAGGGCTGTTCGGTCGCAGCAGACGCAGACGCGCTCGTGCGGCCTCCCGGGGTGGTGGTGATGGACGTGGCGATGCGCGTGATGCGGGGGATGACGGCTTTGATCCGGCCGGTGTTCTGCCGCGGGCAGGTCAGCAGAAACTCGCCTTCACGGCCCTTGTGACCGACCGGGGACAGACCCGTGGTCACCAGCCGCAGCAGCTCTGGGTCGTCGGGGTCGAGGCCAATGAACTCCAGACCGCGCCGGGCGCGTTCACGATCCGCGGTCCGTGCGAGAGCCCGGTAGGCCATCAGCCCGCGGTCCGGACCGAGCTCGGCCGCGTCGTGCGAGCCGGCCAGCAGCCCGGCACCGTGCTTGCGGCCGTCGTGGAGGATCTCGTGGACCAGTGCGGTCCCCTCCGCGGAGGAGGTCAGCCAGTACAGCTCGTCCAGGACCACGGCGGTGAACCGTGCCGGGTCTTCGAACGCGGTCTGCCGGGCGAGGGCTGCGATCAGGTAGAGGACCGCCCGCCCGATCAGCGCTTCCAGCGGCTGCTGGTGCAGCACTTCCGGATTGACGAAGGCCGCCTTCGGTGGCAGCTTCAGACCGGCCGTCGTGATGACGATCATGTCGTGGGCGGTAGAGGCGTCCAGCCGCACCGGCGGCAGCGCCGGGTCGAACACCATCGCCGCCAACGGGTTGGTGGCAACCACGCGGATGAGACCGGCCAGGGTGGCGGCCGCGTCCTGCCGCCTGCTCGCCTCACCCGTGGCCATCTCGTCCAGGACCTGAAGCACCCGATCCATGGACGGGCTCTCGCTCGCAGCGGCCTGTTCGACGGCGTGGTGCAGGACTTCGCCGCCTGTGCTCATCGGGCCGATGCCAAGCTGCAGCGTCAGATAGGACAGGGCGTAATGGCGGCCCTCAGGCCCGGGAAACATCCGCAGTGGATCGATGGACACCTCGGCCTGCGCGGCGTCAATGATCTGCACCCGGCCCTGGGCGGCGGTCCGCGCGAAGGTGGCCCACTCGCGTACGGGGGTGCGGTCGATGCAGATCGCGCAGCCGCCGCGCGCCCACACGGCCTCGGTGATCAGCTTCTGCAGGACACTCTTGCCCGCGCCGAGGTCGCCGACGATGCCCATGGAGGCGGAAGCGTCCTGCTTGGGCGCATCCGCGACGTTGATCATGACGGGGCGGGTGGTACCGCAGTCCAGGTCGATCCCGAGGAACATCCCGTTCGGATCACCGACCTCGCCGAGGGTGAAGGCCCCGGACAGTGCCCAGTCCTCACTCACCTGATGCTGGGTGAACTCCCGCACCACACCGGGCCGCACGGTGCCGGGCAGCCCCAGTATGAAGAGAGCTTCCTGCAGACCGGCCGGCCGCACCGCCCGGTAATCGGCCCCACCGAGGAGGGCCGCCAGGGCGCGGGCCCGGGAGTCGCAGATCGCGGCGGTCGGCCCCCACACCGTCAGCACCGTCACCGACTGCACCTCGACCTCCACGCTGGTGCGCGACAGCCGCGCATCCAGTTCGCCCAGGTCACGTGCGGCCTCACTGAGTGAGGCGGGCATGCCGGTGGGGCGGGCGTCGTACTGGTCGGCCTGGTCAATGAGTTCGTTCTTCTTGCGCTGCACCTGCGCCCGCGCCTTCTCCGCCGGCACCAAGGTGAGGTCGATGGCGTAGTCGACCGGAAAGTCCAAGGACTCCAGCTGGGCAAAGAGGTCCGCGGCACCCTGGCTGACCGCGGGCGGGCACTCGGCCAGCGCCAAGTGGGCCTGGTAGCCGGTCCCGGCGTCAGTTTCGACCTGCAACCAGCGCCGCCCCAGCGGAGAGCCACCGTTGATCCGCCACCAGGCCGTGCGGCCCGACCGGGTAATCGGGCCCGCGCTCTTGAGTTCACCGACGTCGTCCAGTTCGGGGTCGATGCCGCCCTCCTGTAGACGGACCTGCCCGAGGTCGGCATAGCTGGGGGAGCGCAGCACTCCGTCCCGCAGCTGCCCGCCATAGAGGTCGCTGTCCTCTGCCTCCGCCAGCAGAGGCTCGGCAACGCCGCGGTGCAGGGCGTGCCGGATCATCCACACGACCTCCGCCGGGCGGGCCGGACGGAACGCGATGCCGCCGGCCAGCGCGGCCTCCACCCGGGCGGCCTGCTCCTGGTAGGCGCTCACCTCGCGGCGAGCGATGGGGCCGGGGCGCATGCCGAGGGTGGGAGCCAGTTCTGCCCAGGCTGAGCCGAGCGACGCCGCCACCTGAAGCCCGGTGGTCTCGGTCTGCAGGGGCACCGCGAGCCACAGGGTGCGGCGGTGCATCTCTTGGTCGTCCAGGAGATCCAGGGTGGCTTCGACGTTCTCCACCCACGGATGGTCAGCGCCCGGCACGATGCCAGCGGGCTTGATGCCCTCGATCATCTTCAGGACGACCTCGCCGGGATCAACTTGCGCGGCCAGCCCGAACAATCTGGGTGCCCCGGACAGGGAACGCACCATGTGTGTGATCTTGGCGAGCTGTTCGTCACGGACCGCGGCAGGCACATAAGTGCCCTGGACGCTCTCCTCGACCTGCCCGCGCGCATCCGGGCCCGGGTGCAGGCGGTAGAGAGCCCACACGCTGCCGTGCGTCGACCACACCAGGTGCCCGGCGATGTGACGGATCGGAACCCTCACCGCAGACCCCCGCCCTGCCCGGCGCGCGCGAGCAACTGCTGCACACCCGACACCGGACCCGCCGGCGCCACGCAAGCAGCCGGCTCCGCGCGGCGGCCCGGGTACGGGCGTCCTGCGGCCGGGCGCGCTACCCGGGAGGCACGCGGCACACCCGCACGCGGTGGTGCGGGCGCCGCGGCGAGTGCGGGCGCACCCTCGATCGTGAAACCCCCGAGCAGGGGGCGGACACCACGATCGCGGGCGGCCCGCCCACCGATGCGCCCTCCGCGTGGCTGCCAGGCCAGCAGCACCCAGCCCAATGCCGCCTGCATCGGGGTACGCCCCCGGAGCCTCGGGCGGCGGAGCACCCAGATCGCCAGCAGCCAAGCCGCGATCGGGACCGGCCCCAGCACCGACCACCAGCTGATGGTCTTCACCAGAACAATGCCGCCGACGACGGCGACCGCGATCTGCGCGGGCGTGTACGGGCCGAGCGGGATCTTCCAGTCGGCGACCTTGCCCAGCACCCACGGGTGGCGGCGCGCGGCGGTGTAGAAGCGGCCCACCCGGCCGCCGCCGGCGGTCACAGCCAGCCCCCGGCGTCGGGCGAGTGCACGCGGGATGTCGGGAACTCCGGCTGGACCGTGCCCGGGACAGCGGGTCCGCCCTGGGAGGGGTTGTTCACCTCGTCCTCGAACATGTCCGCGAGGCTCTCGCGTGAGTTGTAGAGCCCCAGCGCGATGATCATCAACAGCAGGGCGCCGATCCCGGCCTTCAGACTGAACTTCTGGATCATGATGATGACGACCAGGACCAGCAGACCGGCCTGCAGACCCTTGGTCGCCCAGTCCTGGAACATGGTGATCCACGAGTCGCCCAGATCGTCCAGCTCCCCCGCGACCATCAAGCTGTGCACAGTGGTCATCGGGCACCCCCGCCCTGAGCGGTGCCCGACTCCAGCGCGGACACCTCCCAGCGGCCGGAGCGGGCAGCGAGCGCGAGCTCGTACGCCAACGGCCACCGCCCGTCGGCGTCCCGGGCCTCCACGCGGACCATGACCCGCACCCGTGTCCCGTCCGCGGGGACGGACTCGGCGGCCGCGGCCTCATCGGCGGCCAGCAGCTGCTCGACCATGACGGTCTTGTAGGGGGCGGGGGAGATCGGTGACAGGCGAACCCCGGGAGCGAGGTAGCGGTCGACCTCCCCGGCACCGGTCAGGTAGCCGGCGAGGAACTCCCCAACCGCGGACGGCAGATCACCACCCGTCGGCACCGTCACCGTGTACGGCGACGGCGGCCCCTCGATGCGCGACGGGGACGCCACGACCGCGGGGGCGGCGGACACCGTGAACGAGGCGCCTGCGCGATCGGCGAGGACCGGCACGGCGAAGTAGCGCACCCGTCCGTCGGCGTACTGCGCAGCCAGCGTCACCGACCACGCCTGGTCACTCTGCTGAGCAGTGCGCACCGCCACGACCGACTCGGGCCCGGGCTGCGCAGCGGCCCCCTCGGGGAGATCAACATTGGGAGCCATGGACTGCGCAAGCCGGGCCTGCGCACTGCTCTCATCCCCTGCGCGGCTGCGCAGCCACGCGGTGAGGAACACCGAGGCGTATCCGCCCGGGTTGCCCGGCACGGCCACCTTCACGGGGACCGGCTTCGTGGCGGGCGCCGCACGCACCACGGTCGCCGGGCTGGCCACCGTGACGGCCAGCGCGACAGGCCCGGCCGCCATCACGGCCCACACGCTCAGCCGGGTCAGGCGGACCCGGCGCCGCATCTGCTGCAGCCGAGCCCCCGCAGCGGTCGCAGGAACAGCTTGTTCCTCCACTGCCTGCTTGGCACGAGACATTCCGAACTCCCAGGTCAGAACCAGTCGTTGCTTCTGACCCGAGACAACCCGCCACCCCAGACCACACCGCAGACCACGAAGGCCGGACCACGATCACGAAAGGGATACAAAGCCGTGGTACGGCCTGTGGCACGGCCAGACCACGAGCCGCACCACGACATTTCGACACCCCACGACGCCCTGCGCAGAGGAGGACCTCCGCGCGGGTTGCCGGGAGGCCAGATGCGCACTGCGCAACCGTCTGAAGCGGTCCGGCAAGCAGTGGCACGTCCCTACACCGGCCGGGCTGCGCAGTCACCCGCACAAGTCGATTGCGCACAAGCCGCCGCCGGTGCGCAGGACCCGACCAAGGCTGAGCAGTTGGCTGCGCAGGACGCGGGCCGGGTTGCGCAGTCACCGGCACAAGCCGATTGCGCAGGATCCGCGCACCGATTGCGCAGGACGCCGGGCATGGCTGCGCAGTCGGTCGTGCGCACCGATTGCGCAGGAGAGCTGGGATGCGTGGTACGGCCCGACCATGGGCGTACCAGGGACGTCCACAGCGCAAGTTGTCGGATCGTGACCGTTGGTCGGCCCTGGTGGTCTGCAGTCTGGTCGGGGGTGCTGGGTGAGCTGACGGCATGGATCTCGCCCACGTCTGTTGGACAGACGCCCCGGTCCGCCCCGCTCCCTCGGATAGGCAGCAGCGCGTCGGCGGCCGCGGGTGCCTAGCGTGCGAGGGACCGTGATGAGCCGCTTCGGGGCGGGGATCCGGCGCGGGGTGATGGCAGCGGATCAGTTCACGCAGATCGCCAACGGTCTCTTCCGTGACGAGCGGCTGTCCTTCAAGGCCAAGGGCATCTTCGGCTCCATCAGTACCCACCGCAACGGCTGGCAGGTGACCGTCGCCGATCTCATGCGGGCCGGGCCCGATGGCCGGGACGCGGTACGGGCCGGCTTGAGCGAACTGCAGACCTACGGCTACCTGGTGCGCGAACAACTACGGCGAGACGACGGGACCCTCGGCGAGATCGTCTACTCCATCACCGACCGTCCCGCGACCAGCGACACCCATCTCCCGCAGCCCGGCGCGGTGTTGACCTCCCTGCCCGCGCAGGGGCTCGGTAGCGGGGCGGGGATCCGCCGGGGGGTGATGGCGGCGGATCAGTTCACGCAGATCGCCAACGGTCTCTTGCGTGACGAGCGGCTGTCCTTCAAGGCGAAGGGGCTGTTGGGTCTGATCAGCACGCACCGGGACGGTTGGCGGGTATCAGTCTCCGACCTGACGCGCCGCGGCCGTGACGGAGATGCGGCCGTGAAAAGCGGCCTCAAGGAGCTGGAGCAGCACGGCTTCCTGCTGAGGGAACGGGCCCGCAACCAGGACGGCACCCTCGGTGCGGTCACGTACTGCATCACGGACCTGCCGAGTCTGGAAAACAGCAGGTCGCAACCGATGTCGGGTTTTCCACCAGTGGATGAGCCGACGTCGGTCAATCGCTCCCTTAAGAACACCAACAGAAAGAACACCACTCAGCAGAACACCAGCCCCCTCCGTCCGTGCGTGCGCGGCCACGCCGCACACACCCTCAGCGGGACACCAGCCCCGGATACGTCCGCCCCCGTGCCGCCGGCCGACGACCTCCATCCCGGCATCCGCCTGCTGCTGGAGATCGCAGCGAACCATCCCGAACTCCTGCTGACGGGGAAGGCGCTGACCGACCAGGGCCGCGTCTGCACGGTGATGATGGAGTCCGGCTGGAGCGGCGAGCAGCTGCAGCACGTCATCACCGGCCGGCCCTTGCCGCAGCCGGTGCGCACCTCCGTCGGCGCGATCATCGCCGCCCGCCTGCGAGCCGCTCAGGCCTATCCCCCGCCCGCCCAGGCATACCCGCCCGCCCTCGCCGCCGACCACCACGACGAGCCTGCCTGGGACGACCGGCGACCGCCTGCGGCCAACTCCGCGGCCGCGCGCACCGTGAACGAGGCCCTCACCTACCGAGCGCTCGTCGAATGCACCGGCTGCGGCAGGCCCGGCACCGCCCCCGGCGAGGACCTCTGCCCGGCCTGCCTCGACTGGCCGCCGTGCCGCACCTGCCCCGGCCCCACGCCCCGGCGCGCCCACCCCGACAGCGACGGCCGCTGCACGACATGCGGCTCCGCCGGAGCCGACCCGACGGAAAGAAGCACCCCGTGACGAATCCCCTCCGTACCCCGCGGCCAGCCGCGGCTGCGCATCACGAGCGCCCCTTCGCCCGCAACCCGGCACAGTGGGCCAGGCAACGTTCCCGCGCCCTGCGCACCGGCCACGTTCCAGGCCCCACCTGCTCGCCCGCGTGCGAACTCGTCCTCGTCCACGAACGCACCCCCTGGGGGTGGCTCGCCTGGACCGTCCCCGGCGACGGCAGCCGGCCCGAGATCCCCCATCAGATCGCAGTGCTCACCCCAGGTGCGAGCCGCAGGCAGCGCATCGTCCTGCGCTGGCTGACCAGACGCCCCGCCAGGCATCTCACCCTGGACACCGTCCCTGGATCCCTACGGTTCTCCACCGCCGCCGTTGCCCTCATCAGCGTCATGGCCGGCCTGTTCGCCCTCAGCCGGGGGGTCCCCACGCATGTCACGGTGCCGGCGATGCTGTTGGCTCTGTTGCTTGCCGAGCACCTGCCTGGACGGCTGGACGCCCAGGCCCGCGCATACGTACACATCGTCGAGGGCGACGGTCCGTGCCGCTACCTGCAGCGTCTCGCCACCCTGCACGCCTTCCTCGTCCAGGCCGCCGCCGGCAGTGACCGGTACGAACTGCGCCGCTCGGCCGAGATCGGCCAGCAGCTGCTGTTCGACGCAGCCGGCCTGCTCCAGGGCGTGGACACGCTGGCGGCCTCGGAGCACCTCATCACCCGCGAGCGGTTGATGACTCAGCTCGCCGACCACGTCACCCAGACCCTCGAGCGCACCCGCGCCGCATCAACGTCCGGACAAGCGGACCAGCCCTCTGACGGCGAAGGCCCGTTGGGCCCACTCCCGCCCGGCTTCGAGCCTGCGGCTCGGCCAACCCCTGCATCCGCGCCCGGCACTTCACTACTGAAGGGAAACCTCCCCATGCCCCAAACGCAGACTCAGACTGGCACCGCGGACGTTTACCTGCTCTTCGCACACGAGGCGTACTACCCCGACACCGGCACGGGCACCCAGGAGATCAACACCACCGTGGTCGCCGCCGACTCCCTGCTCCACCCCCGCCTGCGACAGCCCGACGGCGCCCGGATACACGAGCGGCTCACCCGGGGACGCCAGCCAGGCGAGATCATCCCGCTGTCCACGCTCACCCACGAACTCGACGGCGGCACAGGCTGGCCTTCGGTCGGTGACTGGGAGACGGTCACCACCGACCTCGTCCAGCTCGTCCGCACGGGCCAGTGCGACGCCCTCAGCCTCGGCCTGCCCGAGATCGGACGCGCCCTCGTCTGCGCCGGCCCCACCAGCCACGTGCGGGCCTACGACACCGCCGCCGACCAGTTCATCACCTACGGGCCCCAGGAACGCGCCGCGCTCCTGGCCGAGGTCGACATGTTCCTCACCGCCCTCGTCGCCGAGCGGGAGTTCTGGCCGGGCGACGGTCTGCTTACCCCGCTCTTCCGCCCCTGACGGAGTCTCGCCAGCACTGCACGGCGCCCCAGGCCTTGGCCTGGGGCGCCGAATTCGTTAAGCGGCGGCCGAACCGTTGGGTTCTGTCCGGCCGATCTTGGGTGGTGGGAGGATACGGTCCATGACGTGCATCCGAAGGGCCCATGCCGCGTAGAACACCAGCCGCACTTCGGTTGCGGGAACGCAGCTGGCGAAGACCCTGGGTGCGGTATCGCGATATCCCGGGTCTGTCAGGAGCGGCGAACGCCGCGGTCCGTGTACTCGAACGCGAGTGATTGTCTCCAGGCATCGTGGCAGTGGCGCTGAGCGTGTGGTCCGTGCGCGTCCACGGCACCAAGCGCCGGTGGAGGCAATGGGAGGCTGAGTTCACCTGCTCCTGCTGCGGCGAGGGGTGGGCCCGGGACAAGCTGCAAGAGGCTCTGCTCATGCTTCCGCCAAAAGCCGCCGGCGAACTCCGAGCGCAGGTGGAGCACCTGGACGCGGTGCTCCTCGGGCGAACGCATCACGAGTCGATGGCAGATCCGGAGTTGGCGTGGTGGCATCGCAGATGCTGAGCGCACCCATGCCGCCCACTGATTCGTTGGCCGTTGTATGTGCTCACGGCGGGCCAGTAGGCGGACTGCACGCAGTTCGAGCCGGTCGTGGAGCGCATTCGGGTGCCGCGCATCGGGCTGGTCCCCCCCGGCACTACACCGGACAGCGTGAGCGCCGATAAGGCCTGCAGTAACGGGCGGACCAGTCGCTATCTGCGGCGACGAGGCATCCGCCCCACGTTATTCCCGAGAAGAGTGATCAGACTGTGCACCGCGTACGCCGGCGTCGCGCAGGGTCTCAATGCTGCGCGGCACAGCCGGATGAGCGGCTTGAGCGTCGTCCGACTGTGGCCCTCCCGTCTCACTGGACTGTGGGCATCTCTGATCATCGGCCCACGACGCCCGGACCCATCTGAGAGGGAACGGCTCGGCATCGGCCGAGACCCATGGGACGCAGCCGAGCAGTGCCATGGTTGACCTTCACCTTGGGGGAGCCCACAGCATCGGTGGGGCCGGGCGACGGGCTCGGCAGGAGGAGGAACGAGCATGGGGTTGCTCACCATCGGGGCGTTCGCGAAGGCGTCTCGACTGTCGCCGAAGGCACTGCGTCTTTACGACGAACTCGGTCTGCTGACCCCGGCTCGTGTCGACCCGGTGACCGGCTACCGCCTTTACGCGCCAGAACAACTGGAGCAGGCCAGGCTGGTCGCCTGGCTCCGCCGCCTGGGAATGCCTCTGGCCCGCATCCAGCACGTCTGCACGCTGGATGCAGGCGCGGCAGCCCAGGAAGTTCGCGCGTTCTGGGTCCAGGTCGAGGCCGACACCGCCGCACGGCGGGACCTGGCCACCTTCCTCATCGACCATCTGTCTTGGAAGGACCCTGTCATGTCCCCGACCACCAAGCCCCTGGGAATCCGTTACGCCGCTCTGTCCGACACGGGTCTGCTCCGCGAGAGCAACCAGGACACCGCCTACGCCGGCCCGCGTCTGCTCGCCGTCGCCGACGGTTGTGGCAGTCGAGGAGCCCCTGCCAGCGCAGCCGCCGTCGGCGCGCTCAAGCATCTCGAAAGCGACAGCATCCCAGCGGGCAATCTCCTCAACGTCCTCGAAGACGTCATCGAACAGGCCAAACAGGCCGTCCACGACGTTGCCGGAACCGGCTGTTCGCCCGAAGGCACCGGCACGACACTCACCGCGATGCTCTGGACCGGATCGCAGCTGGGCCTCGTCCACATAGGCGACTCCCGCGTCTACCTCTTGCGCGACGGAGAACTGTGCCAGATCACGCACGACCACACCATGGTCCAGTCCATGGTCGACGAGGGACGGCTCACCCTGGAAGAAGCCGCGTCCCACCCCCAGCGGTCGCTGTTGGTCCGGGCCTTGGGGCAAGGAGCCGACACCACCACTGACATGCGCCTCCACGACGCCCGACGGGGGGATCGATATCTGCTCTGCTCCGACGGTCTGTCGACCGTCGTGCCGACCGAGGAAATCCGCCGGGTGCTCTCCGAGATCCGCGAGCCCGAGCAGGCCGTCCGCGAACTCATCACCCTTGCCAACGGCGCCGGCGGCCCCGACAACGTCAGCTGCGTGGTCGCCGACGTCACGGAGTTCCAGCAGTAGGAGCGAGCGCCATGCACTTCGAGTTGCACCAGATCCGCTCTCAAGAACTCATCAGTGATGCCGACGAGCACCGACTTGCCCAACAAGTCACACGAGCGAAGTCGGCTCCCCGAGCTACGGCAGTCAGCACGTCGCGACCCACTCCACGGCGTCTGCTGGCCTGGCTCCGCGGATGAACACCACACTGCCTACGGTTGAGCGGGACGCCTCCGTCCCGACCTGTCCCACGCAACCGTAGTCACCACAGGTCAGAGCCCCGCCCTGCCCACAGTCATCTGGGACAGGACAACCTGCCATGCGGACGTCGTTGCACGGTGAGTCGCGAGGAACGTGCCGTGACGAACTGCTTGCAATGGTGGCCAGGACATCGTCGTCGTGCCGCTCGCGCGGACTCGCCGCACTCGACGCGATGGAGGAGCGGTGGGGGACGGCTCTGCGCTCATCGCCGACTACCTACACGGAAAGCTGCTGACGGTCGTATCTCGCGGCTGGGGGCACCACTGGGCGGATGTGCCGGACGTTCGGGTCGTGCCGATCGGCGGATGGGTCGTAGTGCCGACCCCCGGCAGCATCGGGTCGCGCTGAGCCTGCGTCCCCCACATCCGTCGCCTTCTTGGGAGGATCAAGTCGAAGGGGAAGACGGTGCGGACGAGACTCTCGTCGGGCTTCACCACGGCCGTCTCCATCCTTCGATGTCTGCCGGCGCCCTCAACGCTCACCGGTCGTTCGAGGCATTCACCGATTCTTCCGCAGAATCCAGCGTGGTGGCCCAGCCAGCGCGCACTCCGATTGCCCCCGATCCGCCCGATGCCTGTGCCCCATGGGCTCGGGCGCGGGAGCCCCGGCCGGCCGTTGCACCCGGCCCGGTTGGGGGCTCCTCCATGTTCACAGCCAGACGACAACGAGCCTGCGCACCTGTCCTTGGACCTTGATGAGGACCTCTGAAAATGACTTCCGTGAAGCCGTGGGATCGCTAGAGCGGGATCTGGCCCAGCGTGATATCGACGGCGCGAGCCGGCCCGAGGGGGTTGTCCACGGCGACGGTGACACGGTGTCTGCCAGGCCGACCCACGAGGTTTGTGGTGAAGCGGCTTTGGCCGATGACGTCTCCGACGACGAGCCGTCCATCGAACAGGAGAAGGGAGCCGTCAAACACGGTGGTGAAGCCATCCTGTGTCGTCCCGACGCTGGTGATGTCCTCGACAAACACTCGCACCTTGACCAGGGTGACCTGTGCCTGGACGCGGACGACAACGTGGGTTTCGCACCCAGCGGCCGGCCGATCCTGCAGCGCGAGTGTGGTTGGGATCCACTCGGTGGAGCCGAGAGCCATCACAGGATGGTTCAGGTACAGGTCCAAGCCTGCGATCTGCACAGCTCGTGCTCCGTTCATTCCCTGGGCGTCTCGCGAAGGATAAAGCCACGCTGTGACAGTGGTTGCGAGGTGTCAGCGGTCATGCATTTCCCCAGTTTCGGCCGCCTGAGCGTCACGTAATGGGCTGTGGCCCGCATTTCGTGACGATCACGTCTCGTCCGGCCCCGGTCTCGTGACGCGCCTGGACCGGCCCGCCGAGGGTCGCCGCGGGCTCGCCATGCTGCAGGTCGTGGATCGCGAAGACCTTGCTGCTGCCTTCGAATGACATCCGACCGATGCCGCCGGTCACGCCCGATGCCGCCGGTCACGCTGCCCTGGCCTTGCGGGCGGGCGCAGCCTTCAAGGTATGGGGCGAAAAAGTGCATCCAGCTCGTCAATACCTCGACGTCTAGGCATGGCGGGGGTGTGCACCAGGTTGTACACGAGGCGCTCAGGTTCGACAGCGGCGTGGAGACGTCGTTGCCGAGGTCGCCGCGGCTGGTGCCGCCGGCGGCATGGGTGGGGTTGAAACGCCCGAGGAGTTGGCGCAGCCGACCGTGGATGCCCGGCTCGCCGTACGCGGGAGCGACGGTGACCTGCTTGCCCACGTAGGCGTCGTTCAGGCAGGCGGAAATGTCCCGGTCGGGGGCCCAGTCGGCGTCGACCAGGAGGTCCCGACCTACTGTGGCGCGGGAGCGTTGAGGTGATCGTCTTCGTAGGCTGGCTGCCCTGTAATCCAGCTGCCCCGGGGTGGGGCCGTCGGTAGGCTCCCCGCACGGGAGGTGTCATGGACCCAGCGGGTGGGGCTGGTCAGGGATGTAAATACGCCTTGACCAGTGACGAGGACGATGACGAGTTCTGGGGGTTCGTGCGGGACGCCAAAGGGTTGTTCGAACCCCAGGAAGACGGTCTTCGGCAGGTTGAACTGCTGGGGTGCTCGCCGCAGGGAAAGTTCCTGACCAGCCTCGATCATCTGGGGAGCCGGAGAGCGAGGGCGGGCGGGGCCCATCTGGCATTTCTCGACGTTGACGGTATCGAAATGGGTTCGTACTTCGTCAGCGGGGTGACCGCGATGGCTGCGAGGCCGTCCGTGCACGGCGATGGCCTGTTCGATGTCGAAGTACGCCTGTGGTGCGATGAACTGCTCCCTGGGGCCGCGGAAATCTGGGACCTGCTCCGCACGGGGAGTCTCGACCGCAAGGGCTTGTGGGAGGACCTCGACGCGGTAGGCCGGAAGGCGTGGTTGTCCGTCGCGCTGTGGTCCCGCACGTACCAGCGTCGCGGACACCCTGAAGATGCCGCACCGGGACAGGTGTTCACCCTGGACGGTCGGCAGGTCGCCGATATCAGCAGCTTCTACTGCGCGCTGGGAGAAGCGATCAACGGCCCCGGCGGGTACTTCGGATGGAACCTCGCTGCCGTGGACGACTGTCTGCGCGGAGGCTTTGGCGCCAAGCCACCCTTCACCCTGGAATGGCTGTACCCGAACGCCGTGATCACAGACCTGACCGGTCATCCCGCGGCGCGCAGTGACACCGTCACCGAATTCCAGATGCTTCTTGAGATCTTCGCCGACCGCGACGTCACCGTCCTCATGCGGTGAACAAAGGGCTCTCAAGGCCCAAAGAAGGGGCCGCACAGCTCGCCGCCCACGGCCAAGGACTGGGGCGCCGAGTCTCCTGCGGGGAGTGGGACAACCTCTCATCCCAGGGCTGCCCCACCCTGACGGGCGGCGGTGCCCCTGAGGCGCGCGCGAGCATGTGGGCGCCGGACGGGAGCGCGGTCAGAACCAGGTCATCGCGGTAGTCGGACACCTGCACGTAGCCCCCCGGCATCGTGTCCAGACGCAGCTGGTCGGGCGTTCAGCGACACTCAAGATGTTTATGTAGGCGGGGAGTTGACGGCATGCTGTGTCCCGACGGATTCGGACGCATGTCTGCGCGATTGTGGTGTTGGGCGGGCCAGGAGCCGTCCCCGGCGGCCAGCTATGCACGCGGCGAGGCGGCGAGATCACAGGTCTGTTTTCAGCGGGGGGTTCCATGGGATCGGATGAACAGTGGTACGTGCTGGTCGAGAGGAACTCCAGCTCCGGGTCCGACTCCTATTGGGAGTTGCGGGATAAGCACCATGTCGAGGGCGGCCGGGCGGCGGCACTGTCCCGGGCGGAGGAAATCTGCCGCATATGGGACCCAGGCTGGGAGCCGGAGGAGAAGACCGGTAGGACCGTCTTTCAGATCTCCGAGACGAGCTGGCTGGTGGAGGTGACCAGAGAGTGGTGGAGCGAGTTGTACGATGAGCCCTTCACCACCAAGGGACTCTTCCGCGTCACGGTTGCGCGACTCGTCCATGCCAAGGAGACCCCGCCAGCACGTCGGCCTGAGAAGAAGGCCGGGGTAATGCGTCGAGCTTTTGGTGGCGGACGGTAGCGGGCTCGTGGTGGTTGTGATCGTTTTTCCGGGCATCTCGATGGTCGCGATCGGTCTCCTGTGAGCCACCGGTCCCTTGCCGACGACAGCGACACCTCACTGACGGCCGCTCTGCCGTGGCGCCCTCCTGCGGGGCGTCCCCGTCGCCGTTCGTCGGCATCGTGATCGCCGCCTTCGTACGTAGGCATTTTTAACGCCAGGCGACAGTTGGCCCCAGTCTTCGATCACTGGCCGGGAGCAGGGTCTCGATGTCGTCCGCCTGCGCCTGTCCCGCATAGGCGGTCAGTTCGCTACCAACCCTGCGCCGCCATTGCCGCAGGATGGGGAGAGCTGACCGCATCCACCGACCAGGGCGATCGCGCGGGCCTCCATCGGCCCAGGACACTCGGCGAACGCGGGGGCATGGCCCGTGGGGTGCTGATGGCGACCTTCGCCTGTGCCGGAGCAGGCGTGGGAGATCATGTTGAGGGTCTCGCAGCACGGCAATCAGCAGGCATCACCAGCGCCCTCGACCTCATGCTGTCCCTGGTCCAGGAAGACCACGGCCAGCCCCTGGCCCGCCACGTCTCCCGCCACCTCGTCATCTATCTCCAACGCCCCGGCACCCAGGCACAGATGAGCGTGTTCACCGCTGCCCCTCCGCCCGACCACGACGTCGTCCGCCGCCTCGTTGACCACATCCACGCCCACCTCGACGGCGACCTCACCACCGTCACCCTGGCCAGCATCGCCCGGGTCAGCGCCCGGCATCTGAACCGGCTGTTCGCGGACCACCTCGGACGGGCACCAGGCCGCTTCATCCGCCAAGCCCGTCTCACCGCAGCCGCACACCTGCTCACCTCCACCACCCTCCCTCTGCCGGGAGTGGCCGCACGCTGCGGTTTCGGATCAGTCGAAACCCTCCGTGGCTTTGTTCACTTCTAGGGGTTCTGGCTCAGGTTCTGTGGAAGGTGACACTGTGTCACCGCTCGACATCGAACAGCGGGATGGGCGGTGATGGCGGAGCGAGAACTGCGCGAAGGCGGTTGAGGTTGGCTCGCCACTGCTTCCAGTCTTCCGGGTCGACCCAGTTCGAGGCTGCTCCGGCCTGGTCGCTGATGATGCGGGCGAGAACCTTGTCCGCGAGCGTCCGGAGATCGTCAGGGAAGGCGGGCATGGGTTCTTCAGGGCCGTAAGGTGTGTCGATTGGCTCGCCGCCAGGGCATTGCGCCGCAATCAGTGCGGCTGCGGCCACCGCTTCTTCTCGTTCGGTGAGCCAGCCCGTGGCGTCGACGGTGCGCGTCAGGACGCCACGGATCAGTGCCTCGCGGTCCTCGGGTTTCGCGTCGTCGAGATCGCCGGCGAAGTCCGCGGCCGAGTCGTTGTCGAAGGGGCCAGTGTCCCAGGTGCCCATGTTGATCTCCTCGTGTAGTTGCCGCCCGGATCTTCGCATCAGCCGCTGACATTTCGATCACTGTGCGAGCAGGACGCGCTTCCGCAGAAGGGCCAAGCCAGCACGCCCGAACATCTGGCGCTTGAGCATCTTGATCCGGTTGACATGGCCTTCGACTGCACCCGAGCTCCAGGGCAGGGTCAATCCGGCGATGACGGCGTCGAGGTCGCGATCGATGCCGGCGGCGAGGGTGTGGAGACTGGGCAGGTCGTCCTGCCGGACGGCGTTGAGCCAGTCCGGGAGACGCTCGCCTGGCGCTCGGTGAGCATCACCGCGAAGGAACGGACGTGCCGGGTGAGGGCGTCGAGCTCGGGGCAGTGGGTGCGGACAGTCTTGAGCTGGAGCCGTTCGGGCTCGGTGAGGGTCTCCGGTTGCCTGAGGATCCATCCGGCGACCGTTCGGGGCGACGGTGGTCGGGCGGTCACCGGCCGCGGCGAGGTGCGCTTCTTGTGCAGGTAGGCGCGGACGCGCTGGTAGCTGCCTTTGTAGCCGAGCGGCACGGTCTCCTCCCACAGTTTCCAGGCGTTGGTGAAACCCTCGTTCCACCGGTCGTCCAGGTAGGGCTTGTAGTCGTCGAGGACTGAGGGCCGGTTCTGCCATTGGCCGGTGAACAGTTCTTCCGGGACCGCTGCGTCGGCGAGCTGCTTGACGGTCCGCCAGGTCATGCCGAGCTGTCGCTGGATCGAGCGGCGGCTGTGCCCGGCCTCCACCAGTGCGTGGACGGCAGCGTGCCGGGCCCGGGTACGGTCGGCGAACCGATGGCCGGTCGGCCAAGGCGAGTCGGACGGCTCTTCTTCCGGATCGGGCTCAGGCTCGGGTTCGGGGGCGGTCGGGACGAGAGTGCTGAGGCAGCGGCGGTGCTGGGCGACGGCTCTTTCGGCGGCTTCGCTCAGGTTGTGCCAGAGGTGCCACCGGTCCGCGACCTGGACGGCCTGCGGTGCGCCGGCGGCGGCGCCTTCGGCGAAGAACGGCGCCCGGTCCCGGCAGATGACCTCAACGCCTGGTCGTTCGGTGAGCCAGGCCGCGAGGCTGGATGCCTCCCGGTCGGGCAGCAGGTCGATGGGGCGGCGCGTTTCGATGTCGACCAGGACGGTTCCGTAGTGGCGGCCCTTGCGGGTGGCGTACTCGTCGACGCCGACCACACGTGGAGCGGCCACCTCGGGCTCGGGAAGAGCGTCCACCAGCCGGAGCACCGTACTGCGGCTGACGGACACCCCGAGAACCCGGGCGATGCGGGCACCGGCCCGGCCAGCGAGGGCCAGACCGACCGCGGCCAGGGTCGAGCGCAGCCGTTCGGTCCGCTGACCGTGCCGGCGTGTCAGACCGGGTATCTGCTCGACGAACGTACGACGTGCGCAGCCCGAGTTCCCGCAGATGAACCGACGGACCCTCAGCTGGAGAACAACACTTCGGCCACCGCTCGGCACATCAGCGGGAAACCGCAGGTAGGAACCATGAACCCGGTTCGACCAGACCCCGCAGACCGGGCATATGGCGCCGTCCGCGATGCATCGCGCATCAACACGCACTGTCTCGATGTTCACGTCCACCGACAGCACCGCGACGTCCGCGATCGACGGGAACAACAGCTCCTTCAGCCGGAGCACGACCTCTTCCACGGTCCCGAACCGTCAGCCCAACCACCTTGCCCACGAACCATTTTCGGGCGACTTCAGGTACGGCTCGAAGGTGCCCGGCTGTCACTCAGAGTGGCCGCGCCACACAAGTTGAGCCAGAACCCGAAAATTAGCAGCGCCCGTGGGGCGTCACTGCCCGGCGGGCGCTGGCCGGGTGAGTCCGGCTCCGACCCTGGCCAGCATCTGGCCGAGGAGGTGGAGAGCTCGTGCCCGTGTCGGCGCTCCGCGCACTGTGCCCGTCCAGTAGGCGTCGGTGAGTTCCTCGGTCACCGCGAGGGTCTGGCTCTCGTCTTGGGCGGCCAGCACGAGGACGAATCGCAGGTAGTCACCGATGTCGGTGCCTTGGGGGTGTTGGTTCATGAAGGTGTGCAGGCGCGTTTTCAGGGCGGGCAGAGTGCGGTCCGTCGGGAAGACGACGGCGAGGCCGACGAGAGCCAGCCGAACTGCTAAGCACTCGGCTGACCAGCGGGTCAGCAGATCAGGGGTGTGCAACAGGGCTGCGTTGCGGGCCCGGGCCTCGCTGTCGGGATCTGCATGATGCGGGGTGGCTGGCCAGGTCTCAGCGAGGTGGCGCTCGGCGACGGTGGCGGCGCGGAACAGCAGGCCAACGGCTTCAAACCGCTGTCGGGCGGGAACCCGGTCATCAACCGCCAAGGCCGCGAGCAGGACGAGGCCGTCGGCGGTGTAGGGCTGACAGGTGTCCTGGTGGAGGATCTCGTTGTAGAACTCGGCGAGGAAGGACCGGTTGTTCCAGTCTGGGTTGATCTCTGAGCTGAACAGCATCGCCGCTTGGAGCGGCATTCGGTCCGGCAGGCGATCGGCGATGACGTCCCGGAAGAGCTTCCGGATCGGCGGACCACAGGCGACCGCGTCGTGCTGGGTCTGCTCGGGTGCGGCGCGCGTGTCCATGACCAGCGCAGCCTACTGGAGCATCTTGGGCTGACGGCCCGGCGCCCTCTGGGCGCCGGGCCGTCGAGGCAGGCAGCGGCAGCGGTCAGCCGGTCTTGGCCGACTCCTCAGCGCGAGCTCGGGTGCTGGCGAGTCGGTAGGAGTCGGGTCCGGTCTCGATGATGGTGCCGTTGAAGATGAGGCGGTCGACGATGGCCGCGCAGAGGCGGGGGTCGGTGAAGGTCTTGGTCCAACCGCCGAAGGGGAGCGCGTCATCATCGACCTGTTGCACCTCGTCCGAGCCGGGACTGCGATGCCCTCAGCCTTGGCCTGCCCGAGATCGCGCGCCCTCGTCCGCCCTGAGCGTCTGTCACAGACCCGTCGCAGGCTCCTCAAGCTCGGTCAGTGAGGCGTCGATACCAACAGCTCCTGGCTGACCGCATCGAAGCCCGGTTCACCGCCCTGAGCTACTTCACTCTCGACGGCACCGACCACGCCAGCCACGCAGAGCAGGGCAGCATGATCCGCCGCTACATCATCTGGAGGCACTGTCACGCCGCCAATGAACGCCTGCGCAAGGTTGTCGCCGGGACCAATATCGTTTGAATCAAGTGACGACTCGGCGATAAACTTGCCGCGATCCGCCTTCCGGGCCCGGATCGGCGGACTCAGCTGGGGCGAAACCAAGACGCTCGTAGAAGACGCGTGCGCCGCTGGCGATGGCGCCAGGGTGGTCGCCCCCGAAGGTGACCACCTCAATACTGCCGGGACCTCGCATCCACCTCCGCGTCGCCTCCTCCACGAGCGCACGACCGGCGCCCTTCCCGCGTTCCCTCTCCGAGACGACGAGCCAGTGAATGTGGTAGGTCGGAGCCTTTCCACCGAACAGCAGGCCGCCCAAGACATCCGATCCCGGTGCGGTGGCGACGAGCGCAGTAGACCGGCGAATGTGCTTGTTCACGGCGCTATGGAAACCGGAATCCCCGACCATCGGGCCGAACCACTGCTCGACCTCGGCCGCCAGGCCAAGAAAGCCCGGGAAGTCCTGCTCTTGGGCGAGTCTGACGATCACCTGAGCAGTCTGGCAGGCGACGCAGACACTGTCTGATGCGGCACTAGACATCACATCAGCAGGGCTCGCGGCGGTCACAGGTCGGTCCACGGGCGGGGCTCGCCTCCGCTCAGTGGTACCCAGACCGGCCCGGAGGGAGTGTGTTCCTCGATGTCTTCGAGGATGGCGGCGCCGAGTGGGACTTCGCGGGCGAGGGCTGTGACGAGTGGGTGGTGGGCGACCATCGCCTGCAGGTCGCTGATGCGGTCCTCCAGGCGGGCGCGGGAGGCGCCGGTGAGGATGAAGAGGATGCGGGGGAAGACCGGATACCAGCGCAGCCAGGCCGGGCCGGGGGAGACGGGCTTGCGGCGTCCGACGGGCTGGGCTTCGTGGTGGAAGAGTCTGGCGTATTCGATCAGCTTTACGGCGAGGCGTTCGCTGCTCATGGTGGTGCGGTCGACTTCCACGAACGCGCGCAGTTTCCGCCGGTGTTCGCTGTCGATGGCGGTGTAGTGCATTACGGCGTCGGCCACGAGCCGTTCGCCTTCACCAATGGGATGGGCTACCTCGGGTGTCCAGTCCCAGGGGCCGTGTTCGTGTCCGAGGCGGCGGGCGTCTGCTGCGAACGGCAGGTGGGTGCGTACGACGGTGAGCGTGTGCGGTGTCTTCAGCGACGCTGCCGTGGTCGAGGTGATGGGGTAGGGCGGGCGTCCCCGCAGGATGGGGTGATCGCGGGTCAGGCGCACCCCTTCGGGGGTGAGGTACCAGGCGTGCGTACGCGGCCGGCCTGCGTCCGGCAGGGGGGTGAGGTCGACGAAGCCTGCCGTGCGCAGTTTGTTCAGCGCCCGGGAGAGGAGTTGGCGGGAGCCGGTCGGCCGCAGCATCTGGAGGAGTTGGCCGGTGGTGGCCATCCGGTGCAGGGCGAGCGCGGTCAGGACCTGCAAGCGCAACGGTTCACAAGGGCTGGGGGCCAGTTCGGCGGCCGAAACACCAGAAGGGGAACGGGTCATGGACGACAGACAACCGGCCGGCCCAGACCATGGCCCCGACCACGAGAGGCCGACCACGGTCACGATCCCAGAACAACCTGATGGTCTGTGCCATGGTACGGGCAGACCACGCCACTGGCGGATGACGCTGTGGAGCCCTCCGCGCGCGCCGTCGAAAACATGAGCGATGGCCGGTCCGCGGCAGCAGGTGCTGCTGCGGGGCGTGGTGGCGAAGCCACGCCATGCCGGCCATCGCTTGCGACCCCGGCCCGCAAGGGACCAACTCCCCACACCGGGAGCCGCGTTCATGGGGTGGTGCGCGGAAGGTCCGCTCACCGGGTGGGTGCTACTTCCTGGACCGCTGGGCGGCCTGGTCCAGGATGCGCCGGCGTGTCCACCGCCGACGCCCCTTCTGACGGCCCGCTTCGGCGACACCGTCCACAGTCTTCAGCAGCGGCAGGTTGCCCTGAGACAGGGCGCTGGAGAAGGAGCCGACGCTCTTGTACCCCAGCAGCGCGGCCGCCTGGCTCGCCCCGAGCAGCTCCTCGGGGTCACCGTCAGCGGAGACCTCGGGCAGCGGTGGCGCCGGCTTGGTCCCGGCTCGCCTGCCGCGGCCGGGCCGGCTGGCCATCCACTCCTTAAGGGTCGCCACCTTCCACAGCTGGCGGCGGTAGGGATTCTCGGCCGTGCCCATCTCTTCGACGACGTCCGGTTCGGGGAAGTAGCCAGGGTGGTCCCGCACGAAGGTGGTGACCTGGTTGGCGTTCTTGTAGCCGAGGTACCTGGAGGCTTCCGCGGCGTTCAGCAGCGTCTCCACATCGAGGGAGGGCGGCCTGTGCTGGGTGAGCCGCGCCGGGGAGCGGTGGGAGAACCACTCGGTGACCTCCGCGTGGTCCCACAGGCGGGCCCGGCCACGCTTGTCGACCGGCTCGGGAAACGCCTTGCCAGCCGTGTTCTGAGTGCGTTCGGTGTAGAACTGGCCGATCCGTGCGGACGTCAGACCGTGTGCAGCCGCGATCTCGGCAGCGTCGGCCAGGCGAGGCTCACGGCGCGAGGTCATGGCAAGCCGTCCCTTCTCTCAGCAGTGCGCCGGCCACCCCGACCCACAAAGCAAATAATGGCAGAAGTTCCCGTGAGAGGTCCAGCCCGCGGCACAGTGATTTCTCGACGGCGGCCGCGCTGACGGCTCGAGGCCCACTGTTCGGGGATCAGGCAGACCCCGCGGCGCGCGGCGGCCTCGGCCACGTCTATGCACGCCATGGCGGCTGGCGTTCTCTCCCATTCGGCCAGGGCCAGCAGCAGGATCATCTCGTCGCGGTCTGGTGAGGCCTCACCGGGCATGCCGGCCGTCTGTACTGCGGCCAGCAGGTCCGCGGTGGCCAGTTGACCGAGGCGTTCTGCCGTCTCCCGGTGCAGATCCTGCAGGCCCTGCTGGTACAGCTCCTTCGCCTCGCCCATGAGCAGCACCAGGTACTTTGTTTAGTAGGGGGCCATCACCAGGTCGCCGATCACCGTCAGACCGACCTGAGCTGCGAGCCACGGCGCGCGTTCTGCCTCGACCTGCTTGACGTGGACGAAGACTGTGTGATCCGCCGAGGGCTCCTCCAGATCGACATCGCGGACATTCACGCACAGCGTCACGAACGCACCCCTTGTACCGCCGACACCCAGACCCACTTCAGGAGCCTCGGGCCAGGCGTTGAAATCCCATCGGGCTGACGCAGGGCTGTCTCCCACCGCTTTGAGGAACGGGTCCACCGCTTCGGGAGGTATGGCCCAGCCCCGCAGTCGGATGGGGAGATGCGCCGCAGGATCATCCCCTTCCTCCGACGAGCCGTCCCGGTCCCCTTCGGCCCACCATTGGGCGTTCGGAAACAATGCCAGCAGTGCTGAAAGGACCTGCTCCGAGGAGACCCGTACCTCGAAATCGACTTCGAGGCCCTGGAGATCGGCGATTCCGAGCAACCGCTCGACAATGCGCAAACTCTCGGAGAGGTCCGCTGTTCTCAGAATCGGTTGTGCGTACGAGTTGGCCATGACGACGATTCTGCCTCCGACACCCAGGGCCACGGGTAGTGGTCACGTCCCCAAACCTGGGTGCTTCGGCGTGTGATGTGGTGTGCTTCTCCGGCCAGCACGCCCACAGGTCCGTAGATGCCCTCCATGCCTGCACTCGCGTCAAAGGCGCCGACGGTGCTGTAGGACTTGAGCACGGTGATGCTTTGACCAGCGCCCCGACCTTTACATGGGACCGGTCGACGGCCATGGGAGGTTCAGCTCGCGGCGCAGCGTTTCTTGGCCGGCGGCCGGGCTGACAGCTCCCGGCCTACTCTTCGGGGATCAGGCAGATGCCGCGGCGCGCGGCGGCGTCGGCCATTTCCGCGTACGCCATGGCGGCCGGCGTCCTTTCCCATTCGGCCAGGGCCAGCAGCAGGATCACCTCGTCGCGGTCCTGCGAGGCATCACAGGGCATACCAGCCTTTTCCGCAGCGCCCATCAGGTCCGCGGTCGCCAGTCCGTCGAGGCGCGCGGCTACCTCCTGGTGCAGCTCCTGCAGGCCCTGCTGGTACAGCTCGTTGGCCTCGCTCAGAAGCAGCACCAGGTCCTCGCCGTGGCTGGCCGGTGCCGCCGCGGCGAGGTCGAGGATGCGCTGGGTCGTCGTCATCGTCATCGAGTATCCCTCCCGGATGGGGATGCGCCGGTGTGGTGGTCGGCTGCAGCCATCGCACCCGGCGGCACGGTGCAGGAGCTCGCCCGGCCCGGTACGGGCTTTGGAGTCCCACGTGGGCGGCCTGCGTAAGGCGGCGTGGACGCCGCGCTCCATCCGCTCGAAGTCCTCGCTCTCCTCAACCTCGATGCCAGGGTCCGGGGCGTCGCGCCGACGGGACAGCGCGATGAGCTCGGCCATGGTGATGTTCGGATTGAACGGCACCTGACGGACGCGTTCGACCAGCGCGCACAGCTCGGCCAGCCGCGCGGCATTCCGCCGTTCGCCGCCGACTTCCTGCTCGACACCACCCGGGCCGCCTTCAACCTGGTGCGGCACAACGTCCCACGGCGGTTCCCGGGCATCAGGTTCATCCTCGGCCACGCCGGCGGCTTCGTCCCCTACGCGGCGCACCGCCTAGCCTTGAGCGTCTTGGCCCAGACTGGCCGCGACCTCGACGAGGTACTGGACGATCTAGCTGGTTTCTTCTTCGACACAGCCATGTCCGCCGGCCCTGCCGCTCTGCCCTCACTGCTCGCCTTCGCCAAACCCGGGCACGTGCTCTACGGCAGCGACTGGCCCTTCGCCCCCGAACCCGCCGTCGCCTACTTCACCGCACCGATCCAGCACGCCGAGGACATCGGGAACCGCAACGTTCGGACGCTGTTCCCACGCCTCGCCTGATCACGCCAACCACTGTGAAGTCAGATCCACAGCTTCGCGCTGAGTTTCCGGTGAGAGTGGGCATTTCGGGTCGGTGCCACGAGGCTTGGCGCGTGTCACGTCCACCGGGCAGCTGATCGTCAGCGTTTGGTACGGGGCTGTCCTGTGGTCCAGTCCCAGTTGGTGATCGTGGTGCGCATCAGCCGGGCGGCGGTGGAGAGGTGGTTGTCGGTGCCCCAGTAGAGGGTGACTGTGCGACGGCAGTCGGGGCTGTCGACGGGGATCCAAGCGACGGGGGCCTGCGTGATGCTGCGGCGGGCGAACGCGGGGGCGAGACCAATGCCCAGTCCGGCGCTGATCAGGTCGGCGATGGCGCTGTGTTCGTCGCTTTCGCAGACGATCTTCGGGGTGAGGTCTCGTGCGGCGAAGAGTCGGTCGAGCAGCCGGCGTAGCCAGTGTCCCTCGCGGGCGGTGATGAGGGGCTGGTCGGCGAGTTCGTCGATGGTCACCGACGTGCGGTCGGCCAGCGGGTGGTCGAGTGGGGTGCCCACCCCCACTGCCTCGTCGAACAGCTGCACGGACTCAAGGCCCTCGGCGTGGATCGGCTGCGAGGCGACGCACAGATCGACTTCTTGGGCGCGCAGGCGGCGGCCCATGTCCTCGGGCGGCGACCAGTGAAGCTCGATCTCGACAGCGGGATGCGCGCGCTTGTGGGCCGCCAGCGGTCCGGTGAGGGTGAGGAAGGTTTCCGACGCCAGTCGCACGGTGCCCAGGCCCTCGCTGGTGGCCTCGGCGACAGCGCGCCGTCCCGCGTCGAGTTCGCCCAGGGCGCGTTCGACGTGATCGCGGAAGAGCTTGCCGCTGTCGTTGAGCCGGAGCCGACCGCCCCGATCGAACAGCGGTACGCCTAGTTCGCTCTCCAGTCGGGCGATGGTCCGGCTCAGCGACGGCTGGGCGATGTGCAGCTCGCCGGCGGCCCGACTGAGGTGCTCCAGCCGCGCCACCACCAGGAACTGCTTGAGCGAGTTCAGCTCCATCATACCTCCGAGCGCATAACACCATAGCAATATCGATCTTAGACACGATAACAGCTGAGTCATAGTCTCTCGTTCATGAGAAGCCAAGACGAAGCCACGATCCGCCAGCACATCCATCAGCTCGCCGAAGGAATCCAGGGCAAGGATCTCGACGGCCTGAGGCGGTTCTACGCAGCGGACATCGTGTCCTTCGACGTCCAGCCGCCGCTCCAGCATGTGGGGATCGACGCCAAGCTCAAGAACTGGGCGCCCGTGTTCACGTCCTTCGAGGCCGTCACCTACGAGGTTCGCGACCTGACGCTCACCGTGGGCGACGACGTGGCGTTCGGGCACGCCTTCGCTCGTCTCGGCGGCACGCTCAGGGACGGGACGGCGGTCAGCGGTATGTGGGTCAGGGTCACGTACTGCCTCCGCAAGCTCCACGGCACCTGGTTGATCGTGCACGACCAGGTCTCGGTGCCGCTCGACATCCCCACCGGCGCAGGAGCGGTCGACCTCGAGCCCTGATCCCACCACCCCCGCCGCGTTCCCGCGGCACCACAACCATGGAGGAGACCATGAACCCCGCCCCCGCGACCATCGAGATCCCGGGCTACCTGGCCGGCACCTGGAAGGCCGACCCGGCGCACTCCGAGATCGCCTTCTCCGTCCGTCACCTCATGATCAACAAGATGCGTGGCCGGTTCACCGCCTACGACGTCACGATCATCACCGGCGAGGACTTACTGGGCTCGTCGGTCACCGCGACGATCGACCTCGCGTCCATCGACACCGGCAACGACACGCGTGACAACCACCTGCGCACCGCCGACTACCTCGAGGTCGAGAAGTATCCGACGATGAGCTACCGCTCGACCGGCATCCGCCGGACCGGCGACGGTTGGGTCATCGACGGTGAGCTGACGTTGCACGGCGTCACACGGCAGGTACCGCTGGCCGTCGAGGTGAACGGCTTCGGCTCAGATCAGTGGGGTGCACAGCGGGCGGGCTTCTCCGCGACCGCGGAGATCAACCGGCGCGACTATGGCATCGACATCAGCACCCCGCTGGACGCCGGGCGCGTCGCGGTCGGCGACAAGGTGTCGATCAGCCTCGAGATCCAGGCCGTTCTCCAGAAGTGACCCGGATGGGCAGCCCTCAAGGCCCCATCAAGCGATCGTGCGGTGTCCCGATTCCGCGGTTCGACCGAGCGGGATCGGGACACCGCCGCTCTGATCCAGCGCCCCGAGAGGTCCATTGCGATGGCAGTTTCCGAGTTCTCCCCTGGCAGGCACAAGTCTTGGTGGGTGTTGCGGGCGGTCGTCAGCGCGCACGCGGTCGCGATCGTGGGTCAGCCCGTGTTCGCCGGCGTCTTTCTGAGCGGTGACTACGACGCCCTGCGCTGGCACACAGTCGGCGCCAACGTCGTCACCTCCCTCGGCTACGTGCAGTTGATCGCGGCGATCGTGGTCTGGGTCCGGCTGCGCCAGGCCTGGCCGTTCGCCGCCACGCTGACGTTGGTGGCGGCCGAGACGGTGCAGTACCTCGCCGGTATGGACGGAGCGCTCTGGCTGCACTTTCCCCTTGGCGTGCTGACCATCGTCGCGCTCGCCGTACTGTTCATCGCCGTATGGCGGCAGCCCGTTCCGCGGCCGGCCGCACACACGGCGTCGGCTCCGCGCAAGGAGAACGTCAATGTCTGAAACTGGTGGAATCGGCAGGCGCCAGTTCCTCGGCATCGGTGGTGCGCTCGGGCTGATGGCGGTCACCGGGCTGACGGCCGCGGCGGCCCTGGCGCGCCGCCCGGCCTTCACCGGCGACGAGTTGCGCAGCGGTGTGCCGTTGCCGCCCGCGTTCGGAGTGCCGTTGCCGCTGCCGTCCGTCCTGAAGCCGGTCAGCACCTCGGGCGGCGTCGACCGCTACGAGATCACCCAGCGCGAGGCGCTCCTGGAGATCCTGCCCGGCGTCAAGACACCAATGTGGACCTACGGTGGCACGTTCCCAGGCCCGACGATCGAGGCGCGGCGCGGCCGCCCGGTCACCGTGACGCATCACAACGAGCTGCCCGTGCCGACCGTCGTGCACCTGCACGGCGGACGGACCCCGGCCGCCTCCGACGGCTACCCGACCGACCTCGTCCTGCCGAAGAACTGGCAGGACCCCGCCACCCACATGACGCACAGCGCCCATGACATGGGCGGCATGCAGGGGATGCAGGATCCGAAGGCCGTGGTGACCAGGCTGACGCGGGACTACACGTTCCCGATGGACCAGCGGCCGACGCTGCTCTGGTACCACGACCACCGGATGGACTTCACCGCCCCCGCGATCTGGCGCGGTCTCGCTGGGCTGCACATCATCCGTGACGACGCCGAGGACTCGCTCGGCCTGCCCTCCGGCGCGCGCGAGCTGCCGCTCATGATCGCGGACCGAGCGTTCGACGATCACGGCAACCTGGACTACCCCTCCCTCGACCCGACCCTGCGCCAGCGGCCGGGCGTCCGCGAGGCCTTCTTCGCCGGCGTCCTCGGCGACGTGATCCTGGTCAACGGCGCACCGTGGCCCGTGCACGAGCTCGACGCGGCCCGCTACCGGCTGCGCATCCTGAACGCCTCGAACGCCCGCTACTACGACCTCGAAGCGGTCACCGATGACGGACACCGCCTCGACCTCGTCCAGGTCGGCGCCGACCAGGGCCTGCTCGCCGCGCCAGTCACCCACCACACCCTGCCGATCGCCCCGGCCGAACGCTTCGACGTGATCGTCGACTTCGCGAAGGTCCCGGTCGGCGGCCGCGTCAGGATCATCAACCGGCTGGGCTCCGGCCGCACCCGCGACGTCATGGCCTTCCGCGTCGCACGCAAGGCCACCGACCACAGCCACATCCCCCGCATCCTCTCCCACGACCTGCCGACCTGGCGCCGATCGGACGCCACACGAACACGCGACTTCTCCTTCCGCGCCGGACGCATGCACGACGGCCACGGCTGGCTGATCGGCGGACTCCCGTTCGACCCGGCCCGCTCCGACGTCACCACCCGGCTCGGCGACGTCGAGGTGTGGCGGCTGATCGCGGACGTCCACCACCCCATCCACATTCACCTGGCCGGGTTCCAGGTGCTGTCACGCAGTGGAAAGCAGCCGCTCCCGCACGACGCGGGCCTCAAGGACACGGTCTCGCTCCGCCCAGGCGAAGCGGCGGAGATCATCACCTGCTTCGACGGCTACCGCGGCCGCTACCTCTTCCACTGCCACAACGCCGAGCACGAGGACATGGGGATGATGGCCAACCTCGAAATCATCTGACCCCTCGCCGGCGAACGAGTCCCGCCGGCCGCACCAGCACCCCGCCTGTCCAAACGCCACCTCCTGGACACGACCACGTGGATGCCGGATCGCCAAGAACGCGGGCAACCAGGTCGACCTCATCCGCGTCGGCGACCTGCCACAGCTCATCGAGGCAGGCCGCGAAACGGAAGTGTTCGTCCGGCTCCTGCAGGATGTCGTGGATGTTCACGCCGCCCGCTCTCCGCGCTCGACCAGAACGCCGCTGTCGAACCAGGCTCCCGCACGGACGAGAAGAACCAAGTACACGCCGGTGATCGCGCGCCATCAGGCCAAAGCGGCCTCGACGAGCTTGAACACCACCGCAAGCGCTGCGGCAGGACTGCCAGCACCGCAGGTGACCTTGATGCGGAGCTTGACTGTGGAGACCGGACCAAACCCGTACGGACACCACCACGGGTGGTGGCACGCGACTTGTGCCGCGCGCCACACCTGTGACAGGGCACGGTGAAACCACTGTGCAATTGTCAAAGATCAAATCTGCAACCGACGACAGCGGCCGGCGGCATGGGGAGTCCTCACAAGGCTTCAAACACGACCGTCATGGCGACGGCAACCAGACACACCTCAGCCAGACAGGCGTCATGGACAATGGACAGATAACAATCCAGCGACATAAGTCGGCGTTGAAGCCCATGATCTGCCGGAACGGCCGACCGCCGAAGACCTGCTTGAGCCACCAGTCGCCGACGTCGCCCTTCGCCCACAGCGAGCATTTGCGGGTGCCAGCCACCTGGGGCACCGTGCCGACGGACTCCTGGTCGTCCCACAGCGTCCATGGCCCCCGCGCGATGAGCTGTTCGGGGTGGCGGGAGTCGTCCAGGATCGTGATCCCGTCGGACAGGAGGTGCCCGTTGCGCGCCAGCTGGACGAAGCGCACGCCGTTCTCGCGCAGCAGCGGGAGCATGAACTCGTCGGCCAGGAGCCGGGTCTCGGGCCACTCGCTGCCGGTGGCCATGTAGAGGACGGCGGTGCGGTCGCGGTCGATGCCGTGCGCGTCCGGGGCGGTGAGCATCTTGGCGAGGTAGGCCGAGGAGTCAGCGCCGGCGCCCAGTTGATGATGGTGTCGAGATCGTCGTCGTCGGCGCTGAGGCCGGGCAGTGACGGCGTGTAGGTCGTAGGGGGCGTGGCGGCTGTCACTCCTCGAAGGGCCGGTCGGGCAGCCGCTGGGCGGGGACGATCAGCAGGGGGTCGTTGGCGGGCCACGGATCGGAGGACTCCCAGGGGCTCGCCCTGGGACAGCACCACCACCTCGGTAAGGCTGTCCCGTAAGTAAGGGCGCCCGGTGGGTTCCATTGGGAGCGAGCAAATGCTGGGCAGACAACCAGGTCGACGGGGATCAGTGCGATGCCCGATCATGTGCTCATGCCCTTGAGCGAGACCCTTGCCCGAGTCGACGCAGACCTGGCCGCCGGCCGGGTTCCTGTTGCGCGCCAGCGTTTGCGCGGTCTCGTCTCGTCCTTCCCGTACGACCTGACGCTCCGTCGGCGTCTGGCCGAGGTGTACCGGCTCTATGGGGATGCCGCCGAGGCCGGGCGGTGGATGTACCTCGAAGAGGACCGAAACGCCGACGAGACCGTCGCCTTCGAGGCGCGGTATGGATCTCCTGCGCGGCGGATGAAGGCCCTAGCCTGGCGAGGTCCCGAGGCGATGGCTGCCTCCTCCTTCGCGGAGAAGCAACTGGTCGCCGAACGGACCGCCTGCGCCGAGGAGCTAGGGCACCCTGTCGACTGGGACGACCCCGCCTCCTACCTGGACGGCCTGGAGGACAACTACGAGGAGGCGCCCTCCGAGCCGTGGACGGTCGGCGGTGTGCTGGCGGGTGGTGGCTGCCTGGTGGGCGGCCTCGCGTTTCTCGCGATCTGGGTGAATGGAGTCGTTGCCCTCTTCGACTGACCCAGGTCATCAAGGGGTGGTGGGGAGCGTTGCTCAGGTTCGGTAGGGCGTCGAGAACTACCGTGAGCGGGACCCTGGCTACGAGTGCGATGACCTCGCGATGTCTGCTGTGATTGCGGCGTGGCAGCCGTCCTGGATAGCTCCGTTCGCCGGGCTGAGTCCCCGCTGTTTCAACACGCTGGTGGCTCTGCGGCACGAGGTGCTGACACGGTCCGCAGAGGCCGGCCGTGGAGCCTGCCACTGGAGGATCGGGTGCTGCTTGTCACGACGTACTGGCGCACCAACTTAACGCTGCGGCAGCTCGCACCGCTGTTCGGCGTGTCGAAGTCCGCGGCTGACCGCATCATCAGTCACCTTCGTCTCCTGCTCGCGCTCAAGCCCCGCAGGCGGTTCCGCAGCGTGGCCACCCGGCTGGACGACGAGAAAGCCGCTCGGTTCGCCGTCTCCGAAGTCCTCGACTGAGCGGCTGCGAGAACAGAGCGACCGCCGCTGCTAACCGACCGTGTCAGGAAGGTCCGGTGACTTTGTGTCGGCGACCAGCTCGGCAAGCTGGAAGAAGTACTCGAACTCATTGAGCCGCCCGTTCACCCGAACAAGGTAGGACCGGTCCGAGCATCGGAACACCTCGCGCCGCTTGACCTTCGTGACGTCACGGTCATAGGTGTTCACCCTCTTCGCGAACTCCGTCATCGCCTCCTCCGCACTGCCTTCAAATTCGGCCAAGGTGCGAACGCTGGACGCTTCAGCGCCGACCCCTCCAACGGGCGTGACAAGCACTATCCATCGGGACATGGCTGAACCTTGACTCTCTCGTTCTGCTGGTCAATGACGGTCACGATCTTGGCACTCCCACGACGCCACTGTCCGGCACCTTGCCGACCTAACCGGCACCTCGCCGACGATCGCCCTGCCGGCACCACCCCGGCAGGGCGATCTCGCTTTCACTCGTCGGCACGCTCAGTGCCGCGCCGGTCGGCAATTTCAACGTCGCCCAACAGGGCAGCTCGGCCGGGCAGGGCGCGTGCGGGCCTGGGAAGGCCGGCCTTTCGGACAGTGCGCGGCACCGGCGGGCGATCCGGTGCCGCGTCGGGGCGGACGAAGGAGGACGTGGTCAGGGCCGACTGGAAGGGGAGTGCCGTCGGCGGCTGCGGTGGAGTGGCCGGGCTAGGACCGGTTGGTGGACCGCTTCTGCTCCCACCAGGCGGGTGGGCCGCCCGGCCCGGCCTGGTGGGACGTGGCGGTGGGCTGGGGCGTTGGGGGAGCGGTGTAGGGGCGGGTGGCGATCGGGCTGGGGAGGCTGGTTTCGGTGTAGGCGATGCGCGTGCGCAGGCTGATGCCGAGGTCGTCGACGCTCAGGTAGAGGGAGTTGTCCCTGACCTTGGTGATGCGGCCCTTGACCAGGACGCTGGTCCCGTCGACGAGCGATTCGGCGGCGTTTTTGGCCAGGTCCCGCCAGGCGGTGCAGATGTAGGAGATCGGGTCCAGGTCACGCCACTTCTGTGCGGTGGCATCCCACTGTGTGGGGGTGTCGGTGAGGCGGAACCGGCAGACGGCGATGCCGTCTTGGGTGAAGCGGACTTCCACGCCACCGGCGACGGTGCCGCTCACGTGCGTGACGGACGGGGCCACGCGAACACCTCCTACAGTAAATAATGGTGTCGTCTTGGGGGGAGGGGCATCCCCCTGGTCGGGACGTCCTGCTGCCGGGGTGTGCGGTACGGCCGGTCAGGCGCCGGAGGCTGCCTTCCCTCCGGTCGGCTGTGCCGGGGCCGGCGGCGGGGTGAGGTTGTCGAACACCGTGGTGTCCGCGATCTCCACCAGCATCGGCACCGTGCCGTCGGCCCGGACCAACTGCTCGTCGGTGGTGTCGAGATGGACAGAGACCCGCACGGCCCTGTGGTCGGCGTCGAGGTAGGCGAACACGAGGATGCCTGCGATCTCGATGCAGGGCAGGCCCTCGTCGTCAGGTCCTCGCATCGCGTGGAGCACCGCCGTGCTGTTCGCCTCCGCGCACTCCTGGGCGTCGGAGAGGCTGGGATTTCGGGGCGCGAGCACGCAGCGGGAGATGTCCGCGTCGTACAGCGTGTAGCCCTCGTCGCTACGGCTCTTGTCCGGCCCGTAGTAGAGGTTCACGGCCGTCTGGTCGTCGGCGGGTGGCCGGTGCGGGACGCCGTCCTCGCGCGCCACGTCGTCCCAGGCGTTGCGCACGTGCTGCGCCAGCGAGGCAAGGGCGGAGGCCTCGTCAGCCCAGAGCGTCACATCGTCGTTGTGTCGGTCCCACTGGCGTAGCACCCACGCGCGGCCTGTCACCTGCGGGCTGAGATTTTCCTTGACGGCGAAGCTGAAGCGGTTCAGCCATCCTTCGAGGATGTCGACGGTGTCGGCTCCCGGCCATTGGCCGGTGCGTTCCTTCAGGCCGTCCATCAGGTCGGCCAGGTCGGTGATGGCCGCGCCTGCGGGCGTGGCCGGGTCCGGTGTGATCGGCATGAGGGTTTCCTTCCGTGTGGTTCGGGGCGGTCAGGTCCCGCCCATCAGGGCGTTGAAGAGGTCCATCGGGTGGTGCTGGCCTCGACGTGTCCGTCGTGCGTCGGCGCGTGCTGCGCAAGGTGCGTGCCTGCGAGGGGGTGTGAACCCTGACCACCCGCAAGTGGAGCCGCTCTGCCGCTGAGCTGCGCAGGCTTGTGGCCGACGGTGCGGCAACCGCTCTCGATATCTAATAATAGTGTCTTTGAGTTGAGAGGGAACCCACCCCTGACCTGCGCTTTTTACTCCCGTTCCGTCTCCTGGGCGAATGCGGCCAGTAGGGGAATCACGGAGCTGGGGCGTGCGGACGCATCGGTCTGCGCCTCCTCGTTGGAGGCGCGGACGGGCACGGTGACGCTGTCGGCGTGGACGAAGGCCATGCTCACCGGGCGGTGTGGTGTCGGGCTGCCGGATGATCCGGGTGCGCCGGTACTGCTCCTCGGCCCGGACCCCGGGCGGTGCGCCGGCCACGGCTTCGGCGACGGTGCGGCGGCCGCTCTCCTTGCGTCCACTGGCGCTGCACCGGCAAAGGCCCGGCCCGCGACGGCAGTTTCCCGTGCTCGGACAGGGATGGTTCAGCTGGTCCACGTCTTGATCTGGGCCGCGACCTCGCGTACGGGCAGTCCGTCTCGGGCGGCTCGGGTCAGGGGGATGACGGTGTCGAGACCGGGGCTGACCGGCAGCCCGCACGCGGCCAGATATGCGGCGGTCACGGTGGCGGCGAACAGCAGGTTGCGGGTCTCCAGGCTCGGCTGCCGCGCCAGCTCGCACAATAGCGCTGCGGCTTTGTGGTGCGGCTCGGGGTAGACCTCCTGGCCCAGGATCTCCGCGCGGTGGCGGGCCTCGGCGGCGACCGGTACGCCGTAGTCGACGACCTGGGGATCCCCCGGGATCTGCTGCGCCACCGCCAGGATCCATGCGAGGTCGACCTTCAGGTTCACGCGGCGTCCTTCGGCGCGTCCTTCGGCAGCCCGTCTGGGAGCCCTGGGTATCGGTCCTCCCCGAACTCCGCCTCGAACCGCTGCGCGTAGGAGGCCAGGAAGCCGGCAGCGCCGGCCATGAACGCAGACCGGGACTCGTTCACGTCCTGCTCGATCAGATCGGCGACGTAGCCCTGCAAGCTCAGCCCGCGCCTCTTGGCCCGCTCCTCGGCCGCCGCCCGCACGGCCTCGTCCAGCCGGATGTTGGTCTGCTTACTCATAGGCCCCAGCATAGCTATCAGCTGATACCAGTGGCTAGCAGCTTGGGGGGAGTCAACCGGACGACTCGGACCCCTCGGTGTAGGGGTCGCGGAAGCCGGGGCCGGTGGAGGGCGATGGCGGTCGCGGTGGCGACCCGGGCGTGGTTGTAGGCGATGGTTTCCCCTGCCGTGATGTCGGTGCCGAGTTCGGTCGTGAGAGCGTGGATGACTTGGGCATAGATCTCGTTTCGTTCGGTGAATTCGGTGTTGTGCTGGCGTAGTCGTTTGTGTGCGGCTTCGAGGCCACCGAATTTCGCCTGGAGGGTTTGGGAAGTCACGGGAATTCTGTTCCACGGAGCCATTTCCAATCTGGGAGGGCGCCAATCGGTAAATGTGTAGCGTGACGTTGCGAGTGTTGGGACACTGCGTCGGTGACCGGTTCTGCACTGCCTCAACTGCTCCGGCCTCGTGCCCTGAGGCCCGGAGATCTCGTCGTTATCGCATCGCTGTCCGGGCCGCTCTATGCTGCTTACGAGCCTGACCTCGAGCAGGCGGTGGTCGTGATCGAGCGGATGGGATTCCGCGTGCGTCGGGCACCGCTCCTCGAAGCAGGGCGGCACCACTGGTGGAGCGCGAGTCGGCCGGCGGAGATTGCCGAGGAGTTCAATGGACTACTGCGTGATCCTGAGGTGCGCGCGATCATCGCGCATGACGGCGGCCAGGCGGCGCTCGGTTACCTCGACCTGATCGACGTTGAGGCGATCGCGGCCGACCCCAAGCCGATCCTCGGCTACAGCGACATCTCACTGCTGCATCTGGTGCTCTATGCGCGCACGGGTCTGGTCGGATTCCATGCCGACGTGGCCACCCCTGGAATCGGCGGGCACTGGCAGGCCGCGTCAGCAGCACGCAGAGCGGAACTTGAAAAGCTCTACTCGACGCTGCTGACCGGCGGCGAGGCGATCGGTGCGCTGCCAGCCACCCCGTCGTGGGAGTGCTGGCGTGCCGGTCGCACCGAAGGCCGGCTGATCGGCGGGCTGCTCAATCGCATCGCGCTGGCGCAGGCAACACGTTTCGCGCTGCCGCTCGAACGGTTCGACGGCGCGGTGCTCTTCTGGGAGGAGGCGGGCGGCCAGGCATCGCATGTGTGGAGCTATCTGCAGGTACTGCGGCACTCCGGCATCCTCGACCGGATCTCCGGCATGGTCGTGGGCGTCCCGCACGCGATCGACGGACTCGACTCGCCCGACGCGTCCCCGACCCTCCCCGAGCTGGTTCTCGACGTCCTCGGCGACCGCGACATCCCCGTCCTGGGCAACGTCGAGTTCGGACATGCCGGCCCGAATCTGCCGATGCCGGTCGGCATCCGCGTCGGCCTCGATGCGCAGCAGCGGACACTGTCGCTGCTTGAACCGGCGGTACGGCCTCTTATGGTGAGGGGACCGGTCGGCTGAGCAACGCGGAGTATGCACGTCTCGGCTCCTCCGGCGCGGAGCGCTGGAGACTCAGGTGCGGGGCGATGCGGTGGTGTCGGTAGGGAGCCGCCGGACGTTGGGAGGGAGTGTCTGGGCTCTGTGGAGTTGGGCGAGTTCGGTCGTGAGAGCGTGGATGACTTGGGCATAGATCTCGTTTCGTTCGGTCAGTTCGCTGTTGTGCTGGCGTAGTCGTTTGTGTGCGGCTTCGAGGTCCTCGACTTTGGCCTGGAGGGTTTGGAAAGCGGCGGGAATTCCATTCACGGATTCCCGGGTTTCTTCAAATTCCTTGCGGAGGTCGGGGTGTTTGTGGGTGAGGAGTCACCGTTTGACTCCGGCCTCGGCGGCGAGCTGGATGACGGTGAGGGCTCCGGTGGAGCGGGTCGGTGTGCCGGCCAGGAGGCGTTGCATTGCAGCTTGGATGGCGGCGCGTTCGACTGCGCGGTGGGTGCTCATGGCCGGGGCTCCTGGTACGTCCAGGCAGGCGACGGGGGTACCGCTGCCCGGGATCCGGTAGCGCGTCACGTCCTCGGGGATGCGGTACTTGGGCCTGCCTGGCTCGCCGTTGCGCGGGCCGCGGCGCAGGAGGCCCGCGCGGTTGCCGGTGGGGGTTGCGTTCCTGCACGGTGCCGGTGAGACCGCGCAGCAGGGCCGGACGCAGTGAGTGGTTGATGCGGGCCCGGCTTCCGGCCACGAGTCCCGCGGAAGTTTGCTTGTCGATCGTGCGGGAGCCGCCGTGCGGTGGCCTCCTGGATCTTGGAGACCGTGATTGCGTCCGGCAGTTGGCCGATGTAGTCGAGGATTTCGTCCAGGGTGACGACCGTGCTGGGTCGCTTCTCTGTGACGCGGGAGTGGGTGCCGGCCGGGTACGGGTGTGCCCGGCCGGGGGTTTGCGGGGGAGGTTCGCTCAGGCGGCGGTGTCGGGCCGGTGGCGGGAGACGGCCTGGTTCTCGACCTCGGACAGCCGGTAGCTGCCGTGGTCGTCGTGGCCGAGCGCTTCGAGGAGCAGCAGGTAGCGGGCCTGGTGCGCGGTGAGGTGGGACCACGTCTTGGGTTCGCGGATGTCGTACTCGCAGGCAGCGGTGACGTGCGCGAACAGCGCGTTGACGACGCGTGCCTTGGGCAGCTGCACCGCCGTTTCTGTCAAGTCCGCGTGCTTGGGCTCCTTGACTCCGAGGAAGCGGGCGACGGTCTCGGACTCGTGCTTGCCGGTCCAGGAGCTGTAGAAGTACGGGACGGTGAGCACGATCTCCTGTGCGAAGACGCGGGCCGCGTCCGGCAGGGTCTTCTGCCGTACGAGCCGGGTGACGAAGTCCTGGCGGGGACCGGCGGCGGCCTTCCAGGCCCGGTTGCAGGCGATGACCTTGCGGCGCTCCTCGGCCCGGGCCTCGTCCTGCTGTGTCCTGGGCTTCTTCGGCTGCGGGCGGACTTTGTGGCCGTGCGCGGCTGGGTCTGCGCAGTGCCACACGGGCTGGTGCTCGTCGTCGAGCCGGGCGCTGTGGCTGGGGCAGTTGTTGTGGTTGTCCTGGTTGAGCGGGTTGCCCAGCCCGGTGGTCAGCTCGGCCAGCGGCTTGGACGGGTCTTTCTGCCCCCACCCCGCCCGCCCCAGCAGCGGGATACCCGCCGTCTTGAGGTCCTCCTCGGCGTTGGTCCGGGCGTCGGCGTCGTCCAGTTCGGCCTTGAGCAGCGCCATCTCCTGGTCCCAGTGACCGCGCCCGCCGTTGCCCTCCTCGTGGTCGCGCTGGAGCGCGCGCAGCAGACGGCGTTCCGCGCCGGGCACGTGCTCGACCTCGGCGAGCTGGGCGGTCTGCTCCAGGTCCATGCCTGCGGCCGTGGCCCGGCGAAGGGTGGCGTCGTCGAGCTTCTGCGCTGCCTTGGCCTGCTTGACGGCGTTGCGGCCGACGCCGAGAGCCCGGGTGGCCTGGCGTCGCTCGACGTCGCTCATGTCGATCAGGGACAGCTCCTGCGACTTGAGGATGTTGCGCTCGCTCATTCCCTCGCGGTGCTTGTTCTCGACCAGGGACAGAAACCGGGTCCAGCCGTCGCGGCCGACCGGGTCGTCCGCACGTGTGCCTTGATCCTGCGTACCGGGCGGCCGTCCTGCTCGGCGGTGGCGTTGGCGACCTGCTGGGCCTGCGCGCGCCGCCAGCCCTTGAAGGCGCTGTAGGTGCAGTCGGGCCGGGGCCGGACATGGATGGTCTCCTCGACTCCGATCTCCTTGACGGAGGCGATCAGCTCCTCGTCCGGTTCGGTGTCGGTTTCGCGGGCGTTGTGCTCGTCGCGCACCACCAGTGCCGGGTCGAGCAGGACGATCTGCGGCGCGTGTTCCTCCTCATGCGGGACGGACTGGGTGGGCTGGGCCGAGACGGCGGTGGCCATGGGGCTCTCCTTCTCTTTGCCTGCTGGGCGAATGGGGGCGGTGGGGGTGTCGCCCCCTCACTTCAAACATAATAATAGTGTAATTATGGGTGAGGGCTAGACGCCCTCTCACCTGCACACACGCTGATCCTGTGGGGTGTCTGCTCTGCACCTCTGTGCGGGCGCCCCGGCGTGGGGGCGCCTGGAGGGTGGGCGGGTTCGCCGCGCCCTGGAGGCGAGCTCTGGACCGTGTTCAGTGGAGCTGGCGGAAGCGACGAGACTGACGCCCGGCCAGATCGACCTCGGGGTGTTGGGGCAGAACCTCGGGTTCCGGGGCCGGCAACAGCGCTTCGGGGGAAAGGAACCGCCGGGCTCGTGAGTCGGGCCCGGCAGGGCGGCTGGGCCGGCTCTTTCGGATCAGGCCGGGTTCTGCGGTGCTTCGTGGAGTCGGGTCAGCAGGGCCATCAGCTGGTTCTGCTCATCGGGGGTGAGTGGTGCCAGCAGCTCGGCATTGGCGGCTTCGGCCAGAGCTGTGCAGCGGTTGAGGGCGGCCACGCCCTTAGGGGTGACGGTGACGGCGTTCTTGCGGCGGTCGGAGGGGTCGGGGGCGCGCAGGACGAGGCCCTGCGTCTGGAGGTGGTTGAGGATGCCGACCATGTCCTTGGGGTCGACGGCCAACCGGCGGCCCAGCTCGGCCTGGGTGATGGGCCCGTACTCGGCGGTCGCGGCCAGCACCGCGTGATGCATGAGCTTCAGCCCCTCTGCGGCGATCGCGTCGGCGACCATGCCCCGGCCGCGCGCCGCCACACGGCCGACGAGCCAGGTCGGCAGGGACTGGATGTGCTGGAGGGCCGAGGTCATGTGCTCAGCCTATCCAAAAATCGTTGGACTTCCCAATGACTTCCGCCATATCGTTGGGGCATCCAATGAAACTGGATCGGGGAGGTCCTGTGCTGCGTATTCGCCATGAGGTCAACGGTGGACCCGAGGTGCTGTTCGCCGAGGAGGTCGACCGACCCGAGGCGGGAGCTGGGGAGGTGTTGATCCGGGTCGAGGCGGTCGGGGTGACTCTGCCCACCGTGCGCAAGGTGCGGGAGGGCGGTGAGCCGGTCTCGTTGGGCGGCGAGGTTGCCGGGACGATCGTCGCCGCGGGTGCGGGAGTCACCGCCTTCGGCGTCGGAGAGCGCGTCACCGGGCTGTGCTTCGCCGACGCCTACGCCGAGTTCGCGGTTCTCAACACCGCCATGACGTCCCAGATCCCGGACGGCGCGACCGCCGTGGAGGCGGTCGCGCTGGTCCGCAGCGGGCTGGTGGCGCGGGGGGCCTACGAGGCTGCGCGGATGGAGCCCGGTGAGTCGGTCCTGGTCACGGCGGCGGCGAGCGCAGTTGGCACGCTCGCGCTCCAGTACGCCAAGGCCGGCGGGGCAGCACGCGTCGTCGCCGCCGTCAGCAGCGCCGACAAGGCTGACTTCGTCCGAGGGCTGGGCGCCGACGAGGTCGTCCTGTATGAGGATGTCGACTGGGGTGCTCCGTACGACGTGATTCTCGACGGCGTCGGCGGTGACCTGCTCCGCCCGGCCGTACGGGCCCTGGCGATGGGCGGCCGGCTGGTGGCCTTCAGCTCCGGCGGCGGCACGGTGGAAGCGTACGAACTCCTGGTCCGCGGTGCCTCGGTGATCGGCTTTCAGATGCGGGCCATCGCTGTTGGCAAGCCTGAACTCTATGACCGCTGGCTGCGTGAGCTCTGGCAGATGCGTGACGCCGGCACTCTGCGCACCGCCGTACACGAGGAGATCCCCCTCGGTGAAGCTGCCCGAGCCCACACGCTCATCGAGCGGCGCCGTAACCTCGGCAAGGTCGTCCTTGTCCCTTAAGACGTCATCTCATTTGGTGAGTCTGTGCCACGATTCATCGGCCAGTAGGAAGCCACTAGCGGGGGCGAAGGTCGATGGAGTACGTCAATCTTGATGTGCAGGTCGGCGGCCTGTCAGGGGTCTTGGACCTGTCTCGCTACCTGGAGCATCTGCCTTCGATCTCTGGTGATCTGCCGCCGGGAGCCCGGTCCTTCGCCACTGACAGGGACCACTACGACTTCCACAGCAGGCGATGTGTGAAGGATCTGACGCTTCGTGCTGTCCGGGGTGCCGGCGGTGAGGCGATGGAGGTCGAGTTCCAGCACAACTGCTGGAAGCATGATCGAGACCTGGTCATCCGCTACACAGGCGTGTCCAGCTTCGTCATCGATCCCGCCGACGGGGACCGAGGGTCGGACCTCGGGGCTGTGATTCTCGACGAGATCCTGCCGCACAACGGAGGCTGCAGCCATGAGATCGCCTGCTGGGACGGCACACTCGCCATTGTCTGCCGTGACCTTCAGGCGACCTGGACCGAGGCCGATTGCTCGAGCAAGTCGTAGGCGCGACGGGGCATGGGGATTGTTGACCGGCTGGTGCCGGATGAGCTGTGGGAGCTGTTCCAGCGGGTGGTGCCGGAGGCGCCATTACGGCCTCAGCGTGGTGGCCGGCGTCGGCATGGCGACCGGGAGGTTCTGGCGGCGATCGTGTTCGTTGCCACGTCGGGCTGCACGTGGCAACAGCTGCCAACAGCGTCTTTCGGGCTGTCCGGGGCAACAGCCCACCGGCGGTTCAGCGAGTGGTCGAAGGCTCGGGTGTGGGCCAAGCTCCACCGCGTGGTGCTCGACGAGCTCGGTGCCCGAGGTGAGTTGGACTGGTCCCGCTGCGCGATCGACTCAGTGAATATGCGGGCCCTGAAAAGGGGGACCTGGCAGGTCCGAATCCTGTCGATCGAGGCAAGTACGGCTCGAAGATCCACTTGATCACCGAACGGACCGGTCTACCCATCTCTGTCGGTATCTCGGGCGCGAACCTGCACGACAGCCAGGCCCTGATCCCCTTGGTCAAGGGCATCCCTCCGATCCGCTCCCGCCGTGGACGCCGACGGCGCAAGCCAGGAAAGCTCCACGCGGACAAGGGCTACGACTACCCCCACCTGCGTCGATGGTTACGTGGATGCGGCATTACCCACCGCATCGCCCGCAGAGGCATCGAGAACTCCCAACGACTGGGCCGCCACCGCTGGACCATCGAACGCACCATGGCCTGGCTCGCCGGCTGCCGCCGACTCCACCGACGCTACGAACGCAAAGCCGACCACTTCCTCGCCTTCACCAGCATCGCCTGCACCCTCATCTGCTTTCGCAAACTCACCAAATGAGATGACGTCTAAACCGTAGTCTCTCGCGGGTCGGGGCAGCCGTCTTGAGCTTGCCGGCTCGCGCGGGTGTCCTTCCGTGGCTCGGCGGTGAGGGGCCCGTACGGCGGGGTGCTGGCCCCGCCGCAGAACCAGCAGCATCAATAATGATGTCGTTGAGGGTTGAGTGAGCCCAGCCCTGACCTGCGGGTTTGCCGTCAGTTGCGGTCTCGGCGGGGCGGTAGCGGGAAGGTGCGCCGGGGGTCCGTGCAGTCGTGCGCGTGGGCAGCAACTCCGGGGCTGGGCGGGGGCGTTCGAGGCGGTCAGCCCCTGGGTAGCGGCCTGTGGGCGGAGAAGACGTAGTGGCCCAGTTCGCGCAGCATGCCGGCGATGTCGTCCACAGCGGCGGGGTCGTGGTCGGCCTGGCGGGTGTATGCCTCGATCTCGTTGTTCCAGGCGAACCCCTGGGCGGCCAGGGACTGTTCGGTGAGGGGCGTGAGGTCGTCGGAGGACTGCGGGGCGGCGACGAGTCCGTGAGCGGGGTCGGGTACGACGAGGAACACCGGGTCTCCTTCCGGGCGGGCCGCCCCGGTCGGGGCGGCCCACGGCCAGGGCGGACGGGGGTCAGCGGGTGACAGTGACGGTGTGATCGGCGTCCAGAACGGCGAGCGCGGCACGGATGGACGCGCGGGTTTCCGCGCTCGGGGAGTAGGGGAAGTCCAGGGCGAGCATGGCGTCGTCCAGGTCGGCGTCGGTCAACGGCGGCGTGCATCCGCTGCGGTAGAGGGCGACGGCGGTCGCGGTGGCGACGCGGACGCGGTTGTAGGCGATGGCCTCCCCGGCCGTGACGTCGGTGCCGAGCGCTTCACGCGCGGTGGGCGGCAGTTCCGCGATCCCGGCGGCGAACCGGCGGGCGGGGATTCGAAGACGTGCCGGCCGCAGGGCACGGCGCAGTGTTTGCAGCATGGCAACTCCTGGACTGGGGGCGGGGGCGTCGCCTGGTGAATGACGTGAGGGGTGGCGGCATCCCCTCACTCACTACTAATAATAGTGTAAATATATGGGGGTGAACCCGCTCCTGACCTGCTCGTTTACGGTGTGCCTGGGGCCTCTCCGTGCCGGTGGGGAGGTGGCGTGGCGTCCGGCCCGAGGTCCGGCGGGACGCAGTAGTCGACGCCGGACTCCGGGGAGACGAGGCCGCCGGAATCGGTGTCCGTGCAGTAGGCGTCGAAGACCTCGCCCGCGGTGAGGGGTTCGAAGTCTCCCCTGCGCAGTCGCCAGCCGTAGACCTGGTCCGGGGCGCTCGGGGTGGTGGTGCGCATGACGAGGCCGCCCGGGCTGCCGGTCGCCAGACCGAGGGCGAGGACCGTGGTGAATTCGAGGGCCTCGGCCTCGTCGAGCTGGCTCGCGCCGTCGGGGTCCGTATCCGCGTGCAGGACGGCGTCCAGGGTTTCGGGTGCCGACGAGACGCTGCAGACCAGGTGCCGTTGGCCCGGTCGGGCCGCCTCGAGGATGCGGGCCACCAAGCCCGAGGCCCGCGCGAAGGCCGCTCGGCCGATGTCCTCGCCGCAGCAGGGGCAGGCGCCGATCCGGGCCAGAAGAGTGGAGGCGTATTCCCAGGTGGCCTGACGGACGGCCTCCTGGACCAGGTCAGGGATCAGGTCGGCCAGGGTCCCGCCATCGTAGGGAAGGGCCGGGCCCGTGGTGGCGAGTTCGGCGGTGAAGCGGGCGCGGCTGGCCGGGCTATCGGGGTCGATACCGGTGTCCGCGCAGAAAGCGGCGTACTCCTCGGGGTCGAAGAGGGCAACCGTGGTGTGGGCACCCTGGGACGCGCGGCTGCTGAGAAGGTCTTCGACCGCTGTCAGGTAGGTCGCGAAGTCGGCGAAGACGAAGGTGCGGTAGTGCCGCATGGCACGGAAGTCCCGTTCATCGGTGAGCAGGCCGACGATGCCGGCGACTTCGCGGCGCAGGGCGCGGCGCGTGGTCTGGCGGTCGGTGCGCGCCCTGTCTCCCGCGCGCGATCCAGCGGCGTGGGGCTCGTTCCGGCCGGGGGGCTGAGGTGTGTGGGTCACGTGCACGCCTTTCTCGTGGGCGGGCTGAAGGGATTCGTCCTGGGTGTCCGGAAGGCGGTGGGGCTCCAGATCGCGGCCAGGACGGCAGACACCACGTCGGCGCGCGTCTCGGGCTTCTCGGTGACTTCGGTGCGGGTCATCACAACTCCAGTCCTGGGGGACGGCGTTGCAGTAGTGCTGGTGGGACTCGAACCCACGGCCTCAGGACTTATAAGATCCGCGCTCTGCCAGCTGAGCTACAGCACCTGGCGTGCGGTTGTGGGGGCCGTGCCCTTCGGCCCGGTCGGGCGGGGGTGCGGCCTCGTTCTGCGGGCCGGGCCGGGCAGCGAGGGTCTGCGGCGCCGGGGCGGGAACCGGAGGACAACCCCCGACAAGTGATAATAGTGTCATTGGGTTGAGGGGGAACCCACCCCTGACGTGCGCTTCTTACTCCTGCGTTGCCTGGGCGAACGCGACCAGCATGGAGATCATGGAGCTGGGGCGCCCGGACGCTTCGGCCTGCACCTCCGCACCGTTGGCGCCGATGAGCACGGTGACGCTGTCGACCTGGACGGGGCCATGCTCACCGGGCGGCCTGGTGTCGTGCTGCCAGATGATTCGGGTGTGTCGGTACTGCTCCTCGATCCGGGCCCCGGGCAGTTGGCCGGCTACGGCTTCGGCCACGGCGCGGCGGCTGCTCTCCTCCGCCTCCTGTCGTGCGGCGAGTTCGGCGGCCTGCTGCGCGGCCTCCGCGTGCAGGGGATACAGCCGCCGGGTGATCTCGCGGGCCACATGGCGGGGGCTGCGGGCTGTGACCCCGATCGACGGCGCGATCATTTTGGTCTCGTCCGGCAGTGCGGCGTAGATCTTCAGCCGGTCGGGGCGGCGGTCGTCGGGCTGGCACAAGCGCAGGGCGCGGCCGTCTCCGTCAATGATGAGCCGTCCCGGACCGCGCTCGTAGTGGGCGAGTTCGGCCGTACGGCAGTGCGTACCCAACTCGCGCGCCACCTCGGCGGCGAACGCGTCCAACTGGTCCTGGATGGTCAACTCCTGCGGCATGGCCACTTCTTCACTCCTTCGGATGGCTGGTGGGCGTGGTCGGGGCGTGGCTCCTGGCGCCCTGGTCGCGGAGCTCGGCGTCACGGCGGGCGTCTTCGGCGATGCAGCCGGTGTCGCACCACGGGCGGCACAGCTGGCCGGGAGGTGCGCCGCACGCCTCGCACCGGTCGTCGAAGTCCTCCGGGCGCCAGGTGCGCAGCTGGCCGCTCACGCGCGGAGCTTTCGGGGTGATGGCCAGGCCGAAATGGCGTCCGACGGGCATGGGTTCTCCCTCCGCGGGGGCGGTGGGCAGTATGAGCGGTCTGCCGGGCCGGTCAGGGGGCGGTGGTCCACAGCGGCAGGCCGGTGGAGGTGCGGGCGCTGATGCCCGGGCGCACGGGGGTGTCGCGGTAGTCGGACACCTTCACATAGCCGCCCCGCTGGGTGTCGACGCGGACCGGGGCGCCCTCCCATTCCCACTGCTCGATGAGTTCCGCGGGGAGGTTTTCGACATCGTCGGCCTCCACCTGTACGGCCCAGGCGGTCAGCTCCTCGCCGTACTCCTGCCTCCACTGCTTCAGCACGGTGAAGAGGTGGGCGAAGTCGTCGACCAGGGCAAGGGCGCGTGCCTTGCCGGGTGCGGGGTCCTCGGCGTAGGTGGGTGCGTCGGGGCGGGTGCGCTCACCGAGGCTCATCAGCCAACGCATGATCAGAACATCTCCCTCGTCGGGCGGGCGGGCGGGTGGTCTCGGTCTCGGGTGCGGGGTAGGAGTCAGGGGCCGTCAGGGGCGCCCGGACGCCTCGGACTTGGGGTAGCGGTAGAGGAAGCGCGCGGCCCATGCGCGGCTGGTGAAGCCGGGGCGCCGCCGCCGGGACAGTTCGTGACGCCCCCTCCTTGACATCTAATAATAGTGTCTATTGGGAGGATGTGAACCCACCCCTGACCCCCGCTCTCCTCCGGACGTCAGACAGTGCCGGTCAGGCACGGGCTGGGCCGCGCGGGCGCCTGCGCTGCTGGGCACGCAGGGAGGCGGCCTCACTGTGGGCGCGCTGGGCGCGCTCGCGCTCTTCCCCGGCCACGTCGACGTAGTAGGGGGCCCACCACCGCTCGACGGCGATGGTGCGGGCCAATGAATGGGGCAACACCGGGTGGGGAGGTCTGCCAGGATCAGCAGCAGCACCGGGTGCGGGGAAGCCAGGAACCCGTGGGCGACGGTCCACCAGGCGGCCACGGCGGCACGGAGTGCGGGTTGGGCGGCGCGGGCTTCGCCCTCCAGGCGAGCGGCCTCGGCTTGGTGGGAGGCGGACCAGGTGAGGAAGCGCAGTAGGCCGAGGGGGTGCCCCGATGTCTTTGGTCAAGCTGGTGGGGCGGGGGTTCGGGGCGTCTGGAACGATGTGTCCGTGCATGCTGATGATCAGGTTGGCGAGGGCGTACCTGCGGAGCTCGCGGCATTCCTGCGGAGTGCGGTCGACGCTCGCCCGGTGAAGATCGCTCCTTCCGTGTGTGCGGGGTGCGGCGGCCGCGTGTTCTTCGTGCTGGTCAACGCGTCCGGAGCGGAACGGGAGTGTTCTGGCTGCGGGAGCCGTGCGTTCATCGCGGACAGCGAGGAGTACTGGAACGAGGAGTCCTGGGAGGACGACGAGCCTGGTGCGGCCGGCTGCCCGTGTGGAAGCGAGGAGTTCGAGGCTGCAGTCGCGTTCTCGCTCGGCAACGACGGATTGGTCCGCTGGGTGAGCGTGGGTCTGCGGTGCATCAACGACGGTTTCTGCGGGGTCTATGCCGACTGGAAGATCGACTACGGACCGACGGATCACCTTCTGACCATGGTCTAGGTCGGCCAGGCGATGGCAGGGACGGGCTGTGGTTCGCAGAAGGTCCCGTCCCTGAGCATCGCGAAGAGGACGTCGACCCGGCGTCTGGCGGGGCAGAGCAGGGCCCGGGTGTGGTGCTTGCCCTGGGCGGCCCGTACCTCCGACCCGCACGTGTGGATGCCTGCGTCGGTGGTCGTGGCGACCAGGACGGCGTCACGCACGGTGCTGTTGTCCAGTGCGAACGTCAGGAGTACGAAGAACCGCACGTACTCCTCGGCGGAGTGATCCCCGCGACACGAGCCTAGCTCGACGGTCACGGACAGGTCAGCGCTTACCTCCGTGCCGTCCGCGCGCTGGGCGTTGAGGTGCAGCTCGTGACTCCCCTCACCGAGGGCCGGGAGCAACGCGGTCAGCGCGTGCAGGGCGCGTCCCATGGCGGACGCCGTGGCGGCGTTGTCGGGCCGGGGGAACTCAGGCATGCGGGGCCTCCTCGTCGGAGTCGGGGAGCTGGAGGAGAACGGGGGCGGGGCAGACCGCGCGTTCGACGGCGGCTATGTCGGGGCACGGAGTGACGGCGGCCTGGAGGGCGTCTGTGTCCATGGGGTGCAGCCACCCGTCCCGTATGGACCAGCCGCACGCGCGGGGGTGGGGCTCGGCGGCCGTGGTGGCGACCAGGACGGCGCTGCGCATCGTGCTGCCCTCGAGCGCGAACACCAGCAGCATGCGCAGGGCGCAGAACTCGTCTTCGTCCAGGACGGCCAGACGCAGCGGCTCCATGCCGATGGAGAGATCGGTACGGCCCGCGACGAACGCGCGGTCGGTCCGCTGAGCCACGAGGTTCAGCGTGTGCTCACCGTCTCCGAGTGCCTGGACCACGGCGGACAGGGCGGTCAGGGTGCGGCCCATGGCGGCCGCGATGGCGTCGTCGCCGGGGTGGGTGACCTCCGGGCGTGCAGACATGAGAACTCCTCACGGGGCGGGGCGAAACGGGGCGGTGGGCGGTGGGCGCCGGAGGCCGGCCGTGCTGCGCCCCTGGGCACAGCGGATGCTCTGGCGTGCGGTCGGCTGCGCCGACGCGTCGCGCTGCCGCTACGCGCCAGAGGCGGGACGGGGCGGGTGCGCTCTGCGCTCCCTGCGGGGCCGGGCCGCGCGCTCCGCGCTCTCGGATCGGTCGGGCCGTGTGGATCGGTCGGGCCCGTGCGGATCGGTCGGGCCCGTGCGGGCCGGGCTGGGGGAGGTGCCCGGCTCGCACGGGGGTCTGTCAGCCGTGCGCGGCGGCGGCCGTGAGGGCGGGTACCGCGAGCGCTTCCAGTGCGGCGGCCTGGTCGGCGTCGGTGAGGGTCTGCGCGGTCGATGTGACTGCCTGCATCACGCCCCCGGCCGTCATCTGCCCGCCCCGGATGAAGTGGGACAGGATGCGGTCCTTCGTCTCGGTGCCGATGCTGAGCGACTTGGTGACGTACTCGATGGTCTTCGTCGGCTCGTCCAGCGTCTTGCCGGCGGCGGCCTCCATCTCATGGACCTTCGCCTCGACGTACTCGCGTGACAGGAAGGTGCGTACGGCGTCGGTGGTCTTGGAAGTGATCAGCTCCAGCGTCTTGCGCTGGGTCTGGCCGGACCAGTTCACAACGCCCTCGTCCTGCTTGCCTCCGAGGTGCACGGCGCGCATGACGTCCTTGGTCTGGGTCAGGCCGTTGCGGCAGACCTGGATGACCGCGCGCGGGGTGATGGTGTACGCCCCCGCGCCCACCTCGCTGTTGGTGATGACGAACCCTGCCGAGATCATCGGGAGTTCGTCACCGCTGCGTCCGTCGAACGGGGAGCGGTAGCCGCGCAGCAGGTTACGGGCCTGGACCGCGACCGCTTCGGACTCGACGCGCACGTACATGCGCCGGTCGGTGAGGTCGCATCCCGTGATCCGGGTGGGGTGCCCGGACTTCTGCACTCCGTCCAGGGCGGCGAGCAGCATGTCAAGGTTGTCCATCAGCTTGTAGCTGTCGGACAGCAGCGCGCGGGCCACCCCCTCGCCGGGCATGCCGGGGCCGTTCTCGCTCCGGAACGCGCGGAGCAGGAAACGGCGCTCCGGACCCTCACGAAGCCACCCGTTGACGTTCTCGTCCAGCAGCGGGACGTTTTCCGCGCGCATGCGGCGCACGTAGGCCAGCGGGATGCGGAGCTTGTCAGAGATCCCCTCGTCGGCAACGACCGTGGGGCGGTAGATGCCGTCGACGACCGTCACGCCGCTGTCCGTGATCTGCGACTCGACGCCGTCTACGTGCACGTTGCCCTCACGCATCCGCAGCGCGGACGCGGGAGCGATGACATCCAGCTTCCGGCGCTGCCCGTCCTCCAGGATGCGGACCAGGTCGGAGGCGTCGGCGTTGCGGGCACCGGTGGGGGCGACGTTCGTAGCGCGCTCGGCGAACTGCTGAGTCATGCGGTTTTCCCCTTCGCTGTTGGTCTCTGCGGGGTCGGGGGTGGGGCCACCACCCCCCCGAACAACGTAAATAATAGTGTGGTTAGCGGGTGTGTGAACCCCCTGAACTGGCGGTTCGGGTCTCGGCGGGCGCTGACCAGGGCAGCGGTGGGCATGCCTCCTGTACCCGGGCGGCCTCGGTGCACCTGTCCGTCGGCGGGGCGGTGGACTTCAACGCCGGCGCAGGCTGGGCAGGGGCGGTGAGCGTCGGCCCCTGGATGTCCGGGCGCTTCTGCTGCACTCTCGACCCCGGTTACTGCGGCCCGCGGCTCGGCTACTTGATGTGCGTCTCGCCGCCCCGCATCTGCGGGCGGGAAGTACGGATGCCGGGGCGGAGAGTCATCGGCCCGTGCGTCTGGCGGGGGTGCCGCGCCCTGCCGAGGAGGGGAAACAGGGCGCGGCGGCTCGGGTGTTGCTGTTACGCGGGCTTCGGCGGCTTGTGGCCCGTCACGGTCATGCCGGGGTCCCCCGGGGCCTTCGCCTCCGTGGCGTTGGCCTCAGCCGTGAGAGCTTCCTGGATCAAGGCGTCCAGGGCGTAGCCGATGCGTCGCCTGGCCCCCGTTCCCATGCAGCAGCCCTCTTGGTCGATCCGATCGAAGACCGCTTTCCTGGCCGGGCTGAGGGGCTTGATGCCGGGAACGACTCCGGCATCGATTGCCTGCTGCCTGAAGTTGGCCCAGACGCTGCACCAGCCGTTGGTCTCCGCCAGGTCATCGAGTTCGTCGACCGTGGCGGGGAGGAGGGCCAGGATGCGCTGAGCCTCTCCCCGGTATCCCGCGCAGTTCTCCGCGATCCACTTCACGAGCGGATCGCTGGACGCCTTGAGGGCACCCCAGGCGGCCTCCTGGGCGTCTGTGTAGGTGGCGTAGGTCTTGCGGACCTCCTCGCTGTAGGCGTCGGCCTGGCGCCGACACTCCTCGCCGTAGCCGTACCGCTCCGGGTACTTCTCGTCCGCCGCGTCCACGGCTGCGTTCCGGGCCGCACTGGCCGCTTCGATGCTCTCGACGTACTTCTGCACCTCCGGCAGCATCCGCCGGGCTCCCTGCTCTGCCACTTGTCGCTTCCCCTTCGACGTTGGGTTCCGCGGGGCCGGGGGCGGGGTCACCACCCCCGAACAACTCTCATAATAGTGTGTTTGGGGGGTGGGTGAACCCACCCCCGACCTGCACACTTAGAACAGCCTGCGGTACTCCGGAAGCGGCGTCAGGCTCTGCCGCCGTACGTTCGAGACAGCGGTCACCGCAACCCCGCCGATCACCTCGCACAGGTCGTAGCGGACGCTGTGACCCCCGCTGACCGGACCTGCCTCCGCCCTGATCGCCTGTACCCAGTAGTCGCCGTGACGCCGTGTCACGCTGCCGTGGTACCTGACCCTCTGCCACAGCACCGGTCCGGCGTTGTGCGGGTCAAGACTCCGTGCTACGCCGATCACAAGCTGACTCGCCACCCGCGCGGACAACAACTGCACGAACGCGCGGTCAACCGTCGTCCGGTCGACCGGCACGTCCGCCATGGCCGGGCCGGTGTGACCGGTGCGCACACCCAGGGCCCACCCCAACTCAAAGAACGGCCGGACCATCTCAAACTGCTCGTGAGACACCCTCAAGGCGTCCGGGTCCCGCTCGCTGCGCGCCAACTCCCGCAGCGCATAACGCGCCTGCTCCTTCTCTGCGTCCGTCAGCGGCGCTCCGGCTTCCCGGGCCTGCTCTGGAATTCGCGTGCTCTCCATGGCGCTCCTTCTCCTTTTCGGTGATGCCGGAGGAGGGGACACCCCAAATCGGGGGCCCCGTGCGGACTACTTCAGGAACCCTTTCGACCGGAGGAAATCGGCCGCGATGTACGCGACTCCATGAGGCTTGTAGATCTGCGGGAATCGCCGCAACTCAACTTCCATGCGCCCTGCCGTGTCCGGCTCGATGAACTCCTGAACGAGGCGGTACGGCTCCTCACCGGTCGGCATTTCCAGGACGACCGGACCAGCGGCCTTCGTCTCGAACCGAATTCCGGTGTAGTTCCGGTCGGAGTTGTGCACGATCGTCACCCCTGCCCGCACGCACAGCAGCGGCAACAGGTTCGCGATCGTGCGGGCACGAATCGCACGCTCGGTCATGGGAGCATCCGCGCCGCGCACCCCGCGCACGATCCCGTCACTGATCTGGAGTTCCACGTCTTTCCCCTTCGTCGATCCCTGGCGGTCCCCGGGGGTCGCCTCCCCAGGACTTCAAATAATAGTGTCTATAGCGTTCGGATGGAACCCTGTTGCGCTACGGGTTGCGCTGGAGGTTGCGCCAAGGTGTTGCGCTGGAGGTTGCGCACCGCCCTGGAGCCTCTCCACATCACCCCTGGCCACACCAACAACCAAGCCTGGTACGCCCGCTGACATCCCCCTCTGCACACCCCCACGCACCCCAGACGAGAAGAAGAAGGGAAAGGGAAGGGCGGGGACGGGTAGGGAGCACATCGGAGGATCGGGGCGCCGTCCCCCTCTGCTTGCGCGTCGGCGGGGCCTCCGCGCTCGGGCGCCGGACACAGCCGACGCAGCACGCCGGGTGTGAGGGCAGGGGGGCATGGCCGGCACCCGGCCCCTACGATAGAAGGTGCTTCGAGAGAGGCGCTGCTGGCGGGGAGTTCCGGCACGGGTTTGCCGACCCACCGGATCTGCCGTACCCCGCCAGCAGACAGACCCCAGCAACATAATGGGGCGCAGCGAAATACGGCACCAATAAAGGCGCTGCACATTTCCCGCTCTACTTCGAGAATACTTTTGCGCGCGGTCTGCTCCGCAGACGCGACGCGCCGCCGCTACGCGGCGGATACGCCCCCGGGGCGCTCCGCACCCCGGCAGGGTCAGCGGTGGCATCGCTACGCGATGCACGACGGAGGGGCGGCCCGCTGATGCGGGCCGCCCCTCCTGGATTTCTACGACGCTCCGCGTCGTTGTGGGTGGGGGTGCCGGGGTCCCTTGACCGGCACCCCCACCCGCCCTGCTCCGTCCGGCGGTCCACGGAGCGGGGCGCGGGCCAGGTCGCCACCCCGGCCCGCCCCAGGGGCAGCTACAGGACGGTGTAGGCGATGGGCGGGTAGACCGCCTCACCCTCGTCTTCGTCGCTGCCGTGCAGCCCGAAAGCGTCCAGGAACACGGCCGGTTCGCGGTCGCCGATCAACTCGGCGGCCTCAGATGCGGTGCACTCGCTGAGCGTGCAGTACGCCAGGTGCCAGGCCCGGATGACGCACGCCGCGCCCTCCTCACCCCCCGAGGGGCTACGCAGGTACAACGTGCCGTAAGACAGCGGCTGCGCCAGCCCCACCATCAGCAAGAACGCCATGTTGTCCAGGTACTTGTCCTCGGCGCCGACGAGGTCTTCCGGGCCACCGTCACCCTTCACGGCCAGCGGGAGCGCCGCGCACAGCGGCTTGTCCTCGCCGTCCATGGTCACGCCCAGCCGCACCACGTGCTCGCCCGGCGCCAGCTGGCCCATCAGACGGGCCAGCACCGCGTAGGCCTCCTCACGAGCTTCCGCGATCCGGGCCGGAGAAATCGGCTTCAGTTTCGCCATTTCGCTACTCCTTCATTTGCTTCGAGAGTTCCACCCGGTGAAGTTGCCGCCTCACCGAACGCAGTAATTCTATTACGGCCCCAGGCCCATCGGAATAGAGCGATCGGAGCAAGTAGGGGCGGAATTAGGACAGTTACCGTTCGTGACTCTCAAGCGGGCTCAGAGGGCATGCCAAGCGAGCCCAGAATGGAACCAGTACGCGAAATGACGCACCATGCAAGGAGACTGACTTAACGTCAATACTGGACCCCAAAGTTAGGAAGAGGGAGTGTCCCTTAGTCCCAGAACTCATCCAGTAAGCAACTTTGACGCACAGTCCGGTGTCGTGAGGATTGCGCCCCTCCACCCAACCCACACAAGAGGGCGCGCCCTTCTGTAGCCAGCTGTCTTTCGGCATGCCCGGAGGGCATGCCGAGTCTCGTACAGGACTGCGGAGCAGGCCGGTACGAGACGCATCTGACCGGAGGTCAGATGCCCGGATCACGGAGTGATTCGGCAGGCGGAACGGAGTTCCGCCCCTTCCCGGGCGAAGCCCGGGACCCGCCGCGTAGCGGCGGCGCGTCGTGTCTGCGGAGCAGACCGCGCGC
>NZ_JBVISS010000024.1:0-75160 GCF_055575395.1 Streptomyces sp. NPDC034103
AAACGCCCGGTTACATTCCGAACCCGGAAGCTAAGCCTCACAGCGCCGATGGTACTGCAGGGGGGACCCTGTGGGAGAGTAGGACACCGCCGAACAAATTTTAAGAAAACCCCCGTACCGGGTATCCGGTACGGGGGTTTTTCTATTTCACCAGCTGTGTTTCGTACGCCAGGATCACCGCCTGGATACGGTCCCTGGAGCCCGTTTTCGCGAGAACGCGGCCGACGTGGGTTTTCACCGTCGATTCGGCCAGGTGCAGGCGTTCGGCTATCTCCGTGTTCGTCCAGCCCTTGCCGATGACCGTGAGGATCTCGCGTTCCCGTTCGGTGAGGGAGGCGAGGCGTGGGTCCTCCGGTGCGGTGGTCGGTGTCGTCGTCGGGAGGTGGTGGGCGTAGGCGTCCAGGAGGCGGCGGGTCAGGCTCGGGGCGACCACCGCGTCGCCGGTCGCCACCGCCCGTATCCCTGACAGCAGGTCCTCCGGCTGGGCGTCCTTCACCAGGAAGCCGGAGGCGCCGGCTCTCAGGCCCGCGTAGGCGTACTCGTCGAGGTCGAAGGTCGTGAGAATCAGGACGCGGGTGCGGGCGCCGGTCGCGATGATGCGGCGGGTCGCCTCGATGCCGTCGAGGCCGGGCATGCGGACGTCCATCAGGACGACATCGGGGTGGAGTTCGGCGGTCAGGCGGATCGCCTCGGTGCCGTTCGTGGCCTCGCCGAGGACCGTCAGGTCGTCCTGGCTCTCCAGGAGCATGCGGAAGCCGAAGCGCTGGAGGGGCTGGTCGTCGGCGATGAGGACGGTCGTCACTGGGGGGTTTCCTCCGGTAGGTGAAGACGGACCCGCCAGCCCTGCTCGGGGTGGGGGCGGGGGCCGGCCTCAAGTGTGCCGCCGTACAGGGCCGTTCGCTCGCGCATTCCGTGCAGCCCCCGGCCGCCGGTGCCGTCCGGCTCGCCGCCGCGGCCGGTGTCGGTGACCGTGACAGTGACGGCGCCGCGGTCGTCGTACGACGTCTCGATCTGTGTGGTGGCTTCGGGGCCGCCGTGTTTGAGGGTGTTGGTGAGGGCTTCCTGGATGACCCGGTAGACGGTGAGTTGGCGACCGGGGGTGAGGGAGGGGGTGCCCTTGGTGGTCGTGGTGACGGGGAGGCCCGTGCGGCGGACGCCCTCGATGAGGTCGGCGAGGTCGGTGAGGGCGGGCTGGGGGGTCAGGTCGGCGGCGGTGGGGCTTTCTTCGCGTAGGACGTCCAGAAGACGGCGGAGTTCTGTGAGGGCCTGGCGGCTGGTGGTGGAGATGGCCGACAGGGCCTGGGCGGCGCGGTCGGGGGACTTGGCGGCGGCGTAGCGGCCGCCGTCGGCGAGGCCGGTGATGACGGAGAGGTTGTGGCCGATGATGTCGTGCATCTCGCGGGCTATGCGGGCCCGTTCGGCGGCCGCGGCGAGCTGGGCCTGCTGGTCGCGCTCGGTCTCCAGGCGGCGGGCGCGGTCCTCCAGGGCCTCGGTGTAGTCGCGGCGGGTGCGGACGGCCATGCCGAGGACGGCGGCGAAGGCCGTCGACATCAGCGCGGGCAGCACCTGCTGGTCCCAACTGCCCTCTGGGTGGCGGACGGTGGAGACCACCTCCGGGGTGACCACGAGGGGGATGGCCCACCACAGGGTCCGCAGGGGCAGGCGCAGGGCGATGTTGTGGACGAGGATCAGCTGGAGCAGGGCGGCCTGGAGGTTCGCGCCGGTCCAGGCGTTGACGAGGGCCAGGGGCGCTGTGCACAGCAGGGCGGCCGCGGGGTGGGTGCGGCGCCGGAGGAGAGGCAGCGAGAGGCCCAGGGTCAGGGTGAGGAGCAGCGCGTCGGGGACGTCCTGGTCGGCGGCGATGTTCTTCCAGCCGCCACCGGTGTAGTCGATCAGGGCCGCGGTGACCCAGAAGCCGGTGAGCGCGAGGTCCCAGGGCAGGGGGTGGCGTCGGTCGAAGACGCGTACCGCGTGGGCGATGTGCTGCACCCACCGGATGAGGGGTTCGGCCGCCGGTGTCTCTCGCTCGTCGGGCATGGGGTCCATGGTGCGATGGTCCCCGGTGCGGTGGGTACGGGGCATCCGGCCGCGGGGTTATATGAGGTGAGGGGGCTGGTACCCGGGTACTACCGTGATCGGTATGAGTGACTCGAACCCCCTCCCGTACGTCGTCCGGCCCATACGTGCCGACGAGTGGCCCGCCGTGAAGGAGCTGCGGCTCGTCGCGCTCCAGGACCCGGCCGCGCCGGTCGCCTTCCTGGAGACGTACGAGAAGGCGCTGACCCATCCGGAGTCCTTCTGGCGGGAGCGGGCCGCGGGGGCGGCCGAGGACACCGGTGGGGTACGGCAGTTCGTGGCCGAGGCCGCGGACGGGAGCTGGGTCGGGTCCGTGACCGTGCTGATCGAGGAGGCCGGGACGAAGGACTGGGCGGGGTTTCCCGTCGAGCGGGACCAGGGGCATCTGGTCGGGGTGTTCGTACGGCCCGAGTGGCGGGGCGGCGGGGTGACCCGGGATCTCTTCGCGGCTGCCGTGCAGTGGGCGTGGGGTCGCGGTGTCGAGGTGGTGCGGCTCATCGTGCACGAGCGCAATCCGCGCGCCCAGGCGTTCTATCGCAAGGCCGGGTTCGTGCCCAGCGGGAAGGTCGTGCCGTTGAACGGGGAGACGGAGCTGGAGTTCCTGCTGGAGCGGGGCTGAGCGGCAAGCGGCGCTGTCAGACCGGGAGTTCGTCGTGCGGCCAGCGGGCCCTTGCCTGTTCCCGGGACCGGAGCAGTGCCAGGGTCGGCAGGCCCCGGTCCGCTCCGGTGGCCAGCAGCTCCGGGAGCTGGGGAAGCGGAGCCACGGCGGCGACGTCGTCGAGGACGAGCGTCAGTGGTGGGTCGAGGCGACCGGAGGATGACCGTTCGGCCATGTGCCGGCCACGCTCGACCACGCTGGAGACGAGGGCCGTCAGGAGGGGCATGGCGCCCGGGTTTGTCCTGGGGTCCTCGATGGATTCCCCCACCACGTAAAGCGTGCCCCCTTCGTGGACGAAGGAATCCAAGGCAAGGGCATCAGTTCGGTTGGGAGTGCACGCCTCACGGATGTTGACCGTGAAGAGGGCGGCGAGCGCCCGTCCGGTCAGTTCCTGGGCGATGTCCCGGCGCTCGGGGTGCGCGGTGAGCGCGGCCTCGAGCTCGCCCGCCGAACCGGGGGCCGCCTTGGGGTTGGTGCGCAGGATGCGGACCGCGTCCTGGATCTGGGTGCCCTGGGCCCAGCGGTGGACGTGGCGGATGGTGCGGCCGTCGACGGCGGCGGCGTGCAGACAGCTCCGCAGGAGCGTTTCGGCCACGTCGGCCACGGCCTGGTCGATCTTCGCGGTGGGCCGGACGGGGGAGAGCAGCGCGCTCGCCCTCGCGGTCGCCGTCCCCTTGTCCTCGCAGCCCGCGGTGGGGGACCAGTGGAGGCGGGCCGGGGTGTCGCACAGGTGGGCGGGGTCGTAGAGGTGGACCGGGCCCAGTTTGCTGCGGGCGTCCTTGGTGTCGGACCAGACGGCCGGGTTGGAGGTGACGACGAGGATGGCACCCTCGGCGTCGCGTACCGCCTGGGTGGCGGTGGCCAGACGGCTGTCCCGCGGGGCGACCAGGACCTTCTCCACCCGTGCGGGCAGCGTCGGTTCCGGCGCCGGGGGCTCGGGTTCCACCCGGGGGATGGGCACCTCGTGCAGCGCGACGGTCTCGGTGACCGGCTCCGGGGATGCGGGCGGCTGCGCCACGAGCGGGGGCTGCGCCATGGCCGGCGACTGCCCCGCGACCGGCGACTGCTCCGCGACCGGCGTCGCCTGGACGGTTGGCGTCCCCTGTACGGTCGGTGCCGTCTTGCGGGCCCGTCGGACCGCCTTCCAGCGGGCCCAGGTGCCGAGGACGAACACGGCGAGGACGGTCAGCACCATCAGCTGGCCGATGAACAGCCCCCAGAACAGCCCGTACCCGGACAGGGCGTCCGCCGGGGTCTCCGGCCAGGCGCCCTGCATGTCGCGCGGCTGGACGACGAGGTGGCGCATGGCCAGGGGCGTACGGGTGAAGGTGACGCCCGGGGGCCAGTGGCCGTGGGCGAAGAGGCCCGCGAGGCCCGTGGCCGACCAGACCAGACCGGTCATGCCGATGAGGAAGGCGAGTATGCCGACCAGCAGCCCGTCGGGGATGCCGCCCTGGCTCTCGTGCCGGTGGTCGTCCGGTCTCACCATTACCCGTCCTCCCGCCTACGCCACCGTCGACTCGGAGTCACCCATGTGCTGCTCCACGAAGGCCGCCGCCCGCTCCTCCGCCTCCAGCTCGGCGGCGCGCAGGGCGTCGTCCGCGAGGTCGCTGGAGGACTCGGTCATCGCACGGTCGGTGAAGACCAGCGGTCGTTCGGTCTCGGTGATGAGGTGCTTGACGACCTGGACGTTGCCGTTGACGTCCCAGACGGCGATGCCGGGGGTCAGCGACGGGATGATCTCCACCGCCCAGCGGGGCAGGCCGAGGACCCGGCCCGTCATCCTCGCCTCGTCCGCCTTCTGGGCGTAGATCGTCCGGGTGGACGCCATCTTCAGGATCGCCGCCGCCTCCTTGGCCGCCGCCCCGTCCACCACGTCGGACAGGTGGTGGACGACCGCCACGAAGGACAGGCCGAGTCGGCGGCCGAACTTCAGCAGCCGCTGGAACAGCTGGGCCACGAACGGGCTGTTGATGATGTGCCAGGCCTCCTCGACCAGGAAGATGCGCTTCTTCCGGTCGGGGCGGATCCAGGTGTGCTCCAGCCACACGCCGACGATCGCCATCAGGATGGGCATGGCGATGGAGTTGCGGTCGATGTGGGACAGGTCGAAGACGATCAGCGGGGCGTCCAGGTCGATGCCGACCGTCGTCGGGCCGTCGAACATGCCGCGCAGGTCACCGTCGACCAGACGGTCCAGGACCAGGGCGACATCGAGTCCCCATGCCCGTACGTCGTCCAGGTCGACGTTCATCGCCTCGGCCGACTCCGGTTCGGGGTGCCGTAGTTGATCGACGATGTCCGTGAGGACCGGCTGGCGTTCGACGATCGTCTCGTTGACGTAGGCGTGGGCGACCTTGAGCGCGAAACCGGAGCGCTCGTCGAGGCCGTGACCCATCGCGACCTCGATGATGGTCCGGAGCAGGGCGAGCTGTCCGGTCGTCGTGATCGCGGGGTCGAGCGGGTTGAGGCGGATGCCCATGTCCAGGGCCGCCATCGGGTCGAGGCGGATAGGGGTTATCCCCAACTCCCGCGCGATGAGGTTCCATTCACCCGCCCCGTCCTCGCCCTGGGCGTCGAGGACGACGACCTGGCGGTCGCGGAAGCGGAGCTGGCGCAGGATGTATGTCTTCTCCAGCGCCGACTTGCCGTTGCCGGACTCGCCGAGGACCAGCCAGTGCGGTGCCGGGAGCTGCTGGCCGTAGAGCTGGAAGGGGTCGTAGATATAACCCTTTCCGGAGTAGACCTCGCGGCCGATGATGACGCCCGAGTCGCCCAGCCCCGGGGCGGCCGTGGGCAGGTAGACCGCCTGGGCCTGGCCGGTGGAGGTGCGGACGGGCAGGCGGGTCGTCTCGACCTTGCCGAACAGGAAGGACGTGAAGGCGTCGGTGAGGACGGACAGCGGATCCCGCATCAGCGACTCAGCCCCTACCTTCGGATTCCGGTGGCGAACGGCAGTGTGTTCACGAAGGCGCGGTGGTGCTCTCTGTCGCACCACTCCAGCTTCAGGTACGACTTTCCGGCCGAGGCCCGGATGGTCCGCTTGTCGCGGGCCAGGGCCTCGGGGTTGCGGGAGGAGACGGTGATGTAGCCGACGAGGTTGACCCCTGCCGCGCCGCTGGCCAGGTCCTCACCGCGCTGGTCCAGACGGTTGTGGGAGGCGACGTCACGGGGGTCGACGGTGCGGTTCATCTTGGCGGCGCGGGACGCCTCGGCCTCGTCGTTGGTCTTCTCGGTCAGCATGCGCTCGATGGCGACCTCGGTGGGTTCGAGGTCCATCGTCACGGCGACCGTGCGGATCACGTCCGGGGTGTGGACCAGCAGGGGTGCCAGGAAGTTGACGCCGACGGGGGTCATCGGCCACTCCTTCACCCACGCGGTGGCGTGGCACCAGGGCGCGCGGGTCGAGGACTCGCGGGTCTTGGCCTGGAGGTACGTCGGCTCCATCGCGTCCAGCTCGGCCGGCCAGGCGTTGCGCCTGGTCATCGCCTGGATGTGGTCGATGGGGTGGTCCGGGTCGTACATGGAGTGGATGAGCGAGGAGAGCCGGCCCTGACCGAGCGGCTGGCGCACGCGGATGTCGGCCTCCTGAAGGCGCGAGCAGATGTCGGTCAGCTCACGCGCCATCACGACCGCGAGGCCCGCGTCCCGGTCCAGCTTGCGGCCGGCCGTGGGGCGGGCCGCGCGGGCCATGGCGTGCGCCTCGGCGGACAGCTCGCGGGTGAAGTGCATACAGGCGACGAGGTAGGCGCGGTGCTGCTCGCTGCTCGTCGACACCATGGACTGCAGTTGGTCGTACGACTGCTGCAACCAGCCCGGTGCCTTGTCGTCCCCGCGGACGGCGACGTCCTTGGCGTGCGCGTCGGGGTCGGCGGGCAGGGTGCGGGCGAGCATCTGGAGGCGGGTGACGAAGCCGTCGCCGTTGGCCACGTGCTTGAGCAGCGTGCCGAAGCGGTCGACGAGGGCTTCCTGGTCCTCGGAGTCGCGCAGGCCGACACCGGGGCCCTCGATCTCGATGGCGGCGGTGACGGTCCTGCGGTCGGCGTGCAGCAGTACGGCGATCTCGTCCGGCCCGAAGGGCGCGGCGAGCCAGGTGATACGGCCGATGCCCGGGGGCGGGCCGACCTCGACCTCGCGGCCGTCGGCATGGATGCCGGCCTCCATGACGCTGGAGCGGTAGGTGGCGCCGCGGCGCAGGGACCGCTTGTAGCTGCGGTTGATCTCGAACCACTTGTAGAACGTGCGGTGCCGGTAGGGCACGTAGACCGCCATCAGGGCGATCAGCGGGAAGCCCATGAGGAGCACGATGCGCAGGGCCAGGACGGGGACGAGGAGCCCGCACATCATGCCGAGGAACGCGCCCACGATGATGAGCGCGATCTCGCCGGTCTCACGGTTGCGGCCGACGATCGCGTTCGGCCGGGCGCGGCCGATGAGATAGGTACGGCGGGGTGTGACCGCGTGGGACATATGGGCTGCGTGGGAATCAGCCGTCAACGCCCGTCACCTCCTGTGCGGTTGTTGCGGTTGTTGCTGGCGTGCGGGGTGTTCACCGCGCTGCTCGAACGGGGCTGGGGTGCGGCGGAGGGGACAGATCCGCCGCCGCTCCCGCCTGAGCCGCGGGTGCTGTGGGCGGCCACGCCGCCGGAAGCGGGGTTGGAGGGGCGGGCGCCGCTGTTGGCGGACTGGCCGCCGTTGTTGTCGGCGCGGGTGCTGTGGGTCTTGATGCCCTGGGCGACGAGGGTCGCCGGGGAGCTGATGACGGCTGCCGCCTTTCCTTCCGCGCCCTGCATGATGCGGTTGTTGCGGGAGCCGGCGATCTCGTCGCCGAAGCCGGGGACGAAGCGGTAGATCATCGCGCTGGCGAAGATGGCGAGCAGGATGATGGCGAGGCCGGAGACCACGGCGGAGAAGGCGTCGGGGCCGTCGTCGGCGGACAGCGCGCCGGCCAGCCCGAGGACGATCACGATGACCGGCTTGACGAGAATGACGGCGATCATGATGCCCGCCCAGCGGCGAACGTGGCCCCACAGGTTCTTGTCGACCAGGCCCGCGTAGACGACGGTGCCGAGGAGGGCGCCGACGTAGAGCAGTGCGGCCCGGATGACCAGCTCCAGCCACAGCACGCCGGCGGCGAGGATGGAGACCAGGGAGACCACGATCAGCATGATCGGGCCGCCGCCGATGTCCTCGCCCTTCCCCAGGGCGCCGGAGAAGGTGCCGAAGAACGTGTCGGTCTGGTCGCCGGTGGCCTTCGCGAGGACCTCGGTGACGCCGTCGGTGGCGGAGACGACGGTGTAGAGGATCAGCGGGGTGAACGCGGACGCGAGCACGGTGAGCCAGAGGAAGCCGATCGCCTCGGACAGGGCGGTGCTGAGCGGCACCCCGCGCACGGCCCGCTTGGCCACGGCGAGCACCCAGAGCAGGAGCGTGAGGATCGTCGAGGCCGCGAAGACGACGGCGTACTGCTGGAGGAACTTGGGGTTGGTGAAGTCGACGTTCGCGGTGTCCTTCACGGCCTCGCTGAGCTTGTCCACGGTCCAGGCAGCGGCCTCGGCGCAGCCCTTCGCCAGGGAGGAGAGGGGGTCGGCGGTGGAGGTGGTGTCGGTGATGGACGAACGGCCGGCACCGCGGCGGTCACCGCGTTCGCAGTAGTCCTTGGCGGGGCCGACGATGAGGTCGCACTTGTTGTCCCAGGGGCTCGGCGAAGGCGAGGCCGAGGGGGACGGCGAGGGGGTGGGGGCGGCAGCCGCGCGGGTGGCCAGCAGCACGGCGGCTGTCTGTACGGCGGTGAGGGCGGCGGCGACCTTGAGCGTGCGGCTACCGGGCATAAGTGAACCCTCCGTACTCCTCGACGGCCTTCGCCATGTCGTCGGCGCTGGAGGCCTTGTTGTCCCCTGGGACCGGGGCGGGGCCGTCCTTCTGGGAGAAGCTGTCGACCTTCCAGTCGCCATCGGTCCAGCGCAGTTGGAGGGTCATCGTGAACCAGTCGCTGGTGACGGGGTTGGTCGAACCGTCGCCCGCGGTGCCGTACAGACCGGTGCACCACACCTCGGCGGTCGCCGAGGCGTCCGAGAAGTTCGAGACCTTGGTGCCGACGGGGACGGTCCGGGAGACGTACGTGCGACCCTCGGTCGCGTTGCCGTTCTCGTCCAGGCCGACGCTGCTCAGGAACTCCTTGGAATAGGCCTTGTCGAACTTGGCCGAGAGCTCGCCCTGCTTGTCGGGGACGAAGACCCGTCGCACGATCTCGGCCCGCTGGGCCGGTCTGAGGATGTCGGCCGAGACAAGCGCCACCGCATAGTTCGCCGCCGCGCTCTGCGCCCCCTGCTCGTCCCGGGCGAAGCCCGACTGGACCGGCTTTGTTCCGGTGGCCGCGGTCGTCGCCACCTCCGGCTTCGCGCCGCCGTTTCCCGCGCTCGGGGAGGCGGAATCGTCTCCTCCGCGGTTCGCGAAGGCGATCGCGGCGATGAGGACGACCACGACGCCGACCACCGTGACCAGGCTGCGGGACGAGGAGCGGGCGCGGGGACGCGCACCCCCGTACTCGTCCTCCGGCAGGCGGGTCCGGGTCTGACCGGAGCCGCCGTAGCCGCCGTAACCTCCGGAGGCCTCGTGTTCGTCACCGGGACTCATGCCGCGTACGCCCCCTCGACGTCGTACGGAAACACGTAGGAGTACGACGGTAGCCGTGCTGGTTCCCGCGCGGGCGCGGTGTGGTGACTCGACATCAGGGAAACGCAACCTCAGCCGGTGGGCACGACGGGCGGGTGGGATGGGAGGTGATGGCCGGGCGTGCCCGGGGACCGGTGGAATGCCTGCTAGACGGCCATGCCGTACACGATGGTGAAGAGCGTGCCGAGTGAGCCGATGATGAAGACGCCGGTGAGGCCGGCGATGATCAGGCCCTTGCCCTGTTCCGCGCTGAAGGTGTCCCGCAGGGCTGTCGCGCCGATGCGCTGCTTCGCGGCGCCCCAGATGGCGATGCCGAGGCAGAGCAGGATGGCGACCGCCATGACGACCTGGATCATCGTCTTCGCTTCCGTGCCCAGCGCCCCGAAGGGGCCCCAGTCCGGAGCGATCCCGCCGATGATGGTGTTGATGTCTCCCTTGTCGGCCGCAAAGAGCATGTAAGTCACCGCCCCTGGTGGGTAGTTCCGCTACCCCTGCGGTGCGCAGAGGTCAGGCCTCATTCTCGCTGACAATTCCACCGTCGTATGTCGACTTGGCGTCATTGATTGGCGGGTTTCGTACGAATGCACTGCCCCGTCACTCTGTGTATCACGGCAGGTCACGCCGGGCAATGAGGCCGGAGCGGAACCTTCGTGTGGTTCCGTCGTTGACCTCTTCTTGGCATCCGTGGTGCTGGTGGCACCCATGTTCTGTGGGTGAAGGCTATCTCCGTGCTGCCCGGACACGAGGAACGGGCCACGGCTGGATGCCGTGGCCCGTCCAGATGGTGACTGAGCGTCACCCTGTGAAGGCGCTCACTCCGGCCGGCGTGCCCCAGCCGGTCGGGCCGTCGAAGCCCGTGGCCGCGGTGCAGAAGTAGCTGGTGGAGCAGCTGCCGTTGTTGCCGGTGGTGACGTCGTTGAGGGCCGAGGTGTGCCGGTAGGGGTACTGGGCCGGGTAGTCGCTGCTGCCCGGGGTGCCCGCGAGGGCGTAGACGGCGGCGATGATCGGGGCGGAGGCGCTGGTGCCGCCGTAGGTGTTCCAGCCGGTGCCGTCGGCGCCGTAGGTGTCGTAGACGGAGACTCCGGTGGCCGGGTCGGCGACGGCGGAGACGTCGGCGATCATGCGCTTGGAGCAGCCCGTGTCGGTCTGCCAGCTCGGCTTGGCGTCGTAGGAGGAGCAGCCGGAGCCGGTGCCCTCGGTGCTGCTGGTCCTCCAGACCGACTCGGTCCAGCCGCGGCTGGTGGAGGAGGTGGAGAGCTTGGTGCCGCCGACCGCGGTCACGTACCGGGAGGCGGCCGGGTACTCGGCGCCGTAGGCCTCGTCGCCGGCGGAGACGGTGATGACGACGCCGGGGTGGTTGAAGTACGAGGAGTCGTACGAGGTGTCCGAGGAGGACTCCGAGCCGCCGTAGGAGTTGGAGACGAACTTGGCGCCCAGCTTGACCGCCTCGTTCACGGCCGTGCCCAGGTTGGCCATGCTCGACGACTTCGCCTCGACCAGGAGGATGTGGGCGTTGGGGGCGATGGCGGAGACCATGTCGAGGTCGAGGGAGATCTCGCCCGCCCAGCCGCTGTCGGCGGCGGGCAGGGAGGTGGTGGAGCCGGTCTGGCTGACCTTCTTGAAGCAGCCGTTGGCGGTGGTGCACGCCGACAGGCCGTAGTAGGAGCGGTAAGTGGCCAGGTCCGCCTCGGCGTTGGGGTCGTCGTAGGCGTCGACGATCGCGATGGTCTGGCCGGAGCCGCCGGAGGAGGAGGCGGAGGTCAGGCCGTAGGCCGATCGGAGGTCGCTCGGGCCGTATCCGGTCGGGGTGGCCGAGGAGGCGTCCGGCCGGATGGTCCGGGGCGCTACGCCCTTGAGCGCGGCCTGCTTCTCCATGTAGGCGGTGGTGCCGCTGGTGACGCGCAGGGCGTTGCAGGCGGCGTAGCCCTTCTTCGGGGTGGTGCCGCACGCGTTCTCGTAGCGCACGTGCGCCTTGGCGACGGCTGCGGCGAGGGTTCGGGCGCTCACCTTGTGCGGTGCGGGGTCAGCGTGGGCGGCGGTGCTCAGGCCGGCGACCAGCAGGGCGGCGCCGGCCGCGGCGGCCGTGCCGATCCGGTGCCATCTGCCGGATATGTGGGGGGCGTTGGTACGCAACGTAAAGCCTCCTGTGAGGGGGATGCAGAGGCCTGCGGTGGGGGAGCCACCGGTGAGGTTCCCGGTGGGGGCGGCGGCCCGCGTCGACCATCCCCTTGTTGAGTACGTGACAACAAGGTGGGTGGTGGAATCCTGACTACCGCCATACCGAAGGGGGTTGCCGGGTTACCGATCAATGGCGGGGGGATGGTCGACGGATGGCGCCGCCTTGACCATCCGCACGCGGCGCGCGCATGTCTCGGGCGGCGGTCCGCGCAGCCGTGCCGGGACGCGGCCGGTTCTCCTTCCGCATGATCACCCCAGAACGACAAAGGCACCCCTAAACTGACGTGGGCGTCGGACTCCGGGGCAGCGAGGGGCGATTGACGGTGCGTAAGGCATGGCTCGTGGGGGGTGCCGTCCTCGGGGCGGGGCTCAGCTTCGTGATGCTGCTCGTCGTCGGCGTGTACGTCGTCGCCGGAAACCTGGCGGGCGGGGTCGGCGGGGCCACCAAGGCGCTGGCGAAGGGGTCGGTGCCGGCCGCGTACCAGGCCCTCGTGCAGAAGTGGGGCAACCTCTGCACGGCGATCAACCCGGCGCTGCTCGCCGCGCAGCTGTACCAGGAGAGCGGGTTCAACCCGAAGGCGCAGAGCCCGGCGGCCGCGCAGGGGATAGCGCAGTTCATCCCCGGGACCTGGGCCACGCACGGGATCGACGGCGACGGCGACGGCGACCGTGACGTATGGGACCCCAATGACGCGATTCCGTCGGCCGCGAAGTACGACTGCACCCTCGCCTCGTACGTGAAGGACGTCCCCGGCGACCCGACGAGGAACATGCTCGCGTCCTACAACGCGGGGGCCTACGCGGTGATCAAGTACGGGGGTGTGCCGCCGTACCGGGAGACCCAGAACTATGTGAAGACGATCACCACGCTGGAGGAGAGCTTCGCCGCGCCCGTGACCCGGGTGGACCCCTCGGAGCAGGCCGCCGGGGCCATCTACTACGCGCAGAAGAAGCTCGGCACGCCCTACCTCTGGGGCGGTGAAGGCACAGCTCAGGACGGTGGACGGTTCGACTGCTCGGGGCTGACGAAGGCCGCGTACGACAGTGTCGGCATCACGCTGCCGCGGGTCGCCAACGACCAGTGGAACGCGGGTCCGCATCCGGCCCGGGACGAGCTGCTCCCCGGCGATCTGGTGTTCTTCTCGGACGACCTCACCAACTCCCGGGCCATCCGCCATGTCGGAATTTATGTGGGCGGCGGATACATGATCGACGCCCCGAGAACGGGTGCTGTGATCCGCTTCGACCCGATCGACACCCCCGACTACTTCGGGGCCACCCGGGTCACCGAAGATGGCGCGAAAGCGCTCCCCACGACGGCCTGAACCGAGCGTGAACCCATCCCCTGAGCTGCGGCGATGTATCTCTCTTCGATAACGTCTGCGTGATCATTCAGTGGAGTGTGGAACGTATTAACGGGGACCGTGCGTTCCTGTTGTCGTAGCCGAGCGCGTATCGGATCTACAGCCACGGGGGTGGAAAAGCGGCGTGCGAATCGGTGCGCGCCGGGAGAGACGACGAAGGGGCCGCAGCGCCATGGCTGGACTCGCCGCATCCGGGTCGAACCCCGACGTCGACCTGCTCTATGACATCAACGGCCTGGCCAAGGACGCACCCGCGTGGTTCGACCGGGTCATGGAGTACGTCGGTGAGTACGGCATCCTGCTGGCCACCGTGCTGCTCGTGCTGGGGTGCTGGCTGTCCGTGCGCAGGCGGGGCGGCGAGGACGCGCCCGCGTCGGTGGCCGCGCTGGTCTGGGCGCCGCTCGCGGCCGGTGTCGCCGTGCTGGTCAACGTGCCGATCCGAGGGTTCGTGGAGCGGCCCCGGCCGTTCCTGCAACACGAGGGCCTGGAGGTCCTCGTCTCCGGCAAGACCGACTACTCCTTCGTGAGCGACCACGCCACCATCACCATGGCCATGGCGGTCGGACTGTTCGTGGCCAACCGGAAGTTCGGGTTCTTCGGTATCGCGCTCGCCCTCCTGGAGGGCTTCTGCCGCGTCTACATGGGCGTGCACTACCCCACCGACGTCATCGGCGGCTTCGCCCTCGGCACCGCCGTCGCCCTGCTCCTGTCCCCGCTGGCCATGGCCCTGCTCACCCCGCTGACCAAGGCGATCGGGCGCTCACCGCGCGCGGGGTGGCTGATCCGGGCCCGGGGGACGTCGTACGAGGGCCGGGACGCGGTCCTCCCCGGCACCCGGAAGGAAGCGGGCGCCGAGGAGCGGGACCTGGCGGCCTGAGGGCCCCTGAGCGGCTACAGGGCCTGCGGGAAGGTGAAGAAGCCGTTCGGGTCGTACTGCTTCTTCACGGCCGTGAGCCGGCTCGCCGCGTCGCCGTAGTACGCCTGGCGCCAGTTCGTCAGCGTCGGGTCGGTGTAGTTCTGGTAGGCCGCTCCGGACGCGTACGGCTTCATCGCGTGGTGCGCCTGGGTCAGCCAGGCCTGGGCGGTGGTGCCGCTCGTGCCGGCCTTCCACGCGGCGATGTACTGGGCCAGCATCCGGGAGCGCCGGTGGACGAACGCCGTGGCCGTCGGCGAGACGCGGTTGACCGCGCCGCCCAGCGCGGTCAGCGCGATGTCTCCGGCGCCGCCGCGGACCGACTCGATCTGCTTCAGCATCGCGCGGATGCCGGCCGTCGACAGGGAACGGTCGAAGAAGTCCGACTTCGCGGCGTACGTCTCCCGGCCGAGCGCGCCCTGCGGGGAGCGGCCCGGGGTCTTGCCGGGCAGATGGCACTGGGCGTCCGTGGTGAAGGAGGAGCAGCCGGCGTAGACCTCCATCGCGTCCTCGTAGGAACGGCGCTTGAGGGAGACGCTGGTGGCGTTCGCGCCCACCTTGTCGGCGAGGCGGTCCACGGCGTTCTGGAGCTCGCCGTAGGTGCCGAGGGAGAAGGCGGCGACGGAGACGGTCGTGTGGCCGCCGGGGGTGCCCGCCAGATGCAGGGACGACCAGATCTCGTCCGGCTGGGAGGGGCCCCACTCCTGCCACGCCTTCACCACCGCGGCGGCCTTCGCCCACGGCCAGGACAGGTAGGCGGTGACGGCCTGGGGGGCGGGGTGGGTCTTGAAGTGCAGTTCGGTCACCACGCCGAAGTTGCCGTTGCCCGCGCCCCGCAGGGCCCAGAAGAGGTCCTTGTTGGTCGTGGCGTTCGCGGTGAGCTGCCTGCCGTCCGCCGTGACCAGGGTCGCCTGGGTGAGGCTGTCGCAGGTCAGGCCGTAGGCGCGGGAGACCACTCCGTGGCCGCCGCCGAGCGTGAGGCCGGAGACGCCGACGGTCGGGCAGGAGCCGGCCGGGATGGTGACGCCCTTCGCGGCGAGGGCGCGGTAGACGTCGATGAGCTTGGAGCCGGCGCCGACGACCGCCGTACGGCCGCTGCTGCGGACCTTGTTGAGCTTGGAGACGTCGACGATCAGGCGGCCGTTGCCGGAGGACCAGCCGGCGTAGGAGTGGCCGCCGTTGCGGATCGCCACGTGGAGCCCGTGTGCGCGGGCGTAGGCCAGGGCGGTGCGGACGTCCTGCGCGTGCGCGATGTAGGCGACCGCGGCGGGCTTCAGGGAGTCGAAGCGGGTGTTGTAGAGCTGGTGGGCGGCCGGCCAGTCGGTGTCGCCCGGGCGGACGAGGCTGCCGTCGAGGTCACGGGCGAGGGCGGTCCAGTCGGCCGGGGCGACGGCGCCGGTTCTGGCGGACGTTCGCGCGGACTTGGCGGTGGTGGCCGTGCCGGCCGCGTCGGCCTGGTCGTCGCCGGTGCACGCGGCCGTGGTGGTCGCGGCGATCGTCGCGATGCCGCCGCCGATGAACGTACGCCGTTCCATGTCGCCTCCTGTGGGTTCGTGGAACGAGACGGGGTGGTGGGGGCGGGGGTTCCCTCACCGGCTGGGTGAGGGGGTACCCAGCGGGAACTCCTCAGGCTCCGAAGGGGGCGGTGTGGAGTTCCGCGTCCGTTCTCGCCTGGCTTCTGGCACGTCTGGCCGGGCCGCGCCAGCCGCAGACGCAGCGGGCTGTGCAGAAGCGGCCCTGTTCGACCGTGGTGGTGCGGTGTTCCGGCGGCGCGGGGGGTATGTCCTGCTGAGGCACACCGACAACGTTAGCCGCCTTCGGTAAAGGGCCCGTATCCGCGTGACGGGCTCCGCCCGGTCGTCGTTAGCCGAACGTCAGGGGGTCCGTGACGGAGGCAGGCGATGGCGCAGCGGCAGCAGAGGCGGACGGGCGGGGTCGGCATGGTGGCGGGGCTCGTGGCCGCCGTCTGTGCCGGCACCGCGGGGTGTTCCGGGAGCGGGGCCGCCGCCGAGGACGGGCGGGGCGGCGATGCCGTCGCCACGGTGCGGCAGGCCGCCGACCGGCTGGCGCGGACCGGGAGTTCCAAGGCCCGGACCTCCATGGAGATGGCCACCGGCGGGACCCGCGTCACCATCCGGGGCGAGGGGGTCTACGACTACCGGCGCCGGGTCGGGGAGTTGCGGGTGCTGCTGCCGCAGGACCCCGCGGGCACGAGCGAGCACCGCCCCATCACCGAACTGCTCTCCCCCGGGGCCCTGTTCATGAAGAACCGGGGCGCCGGGGTGCCCGACGACAAGTGGGTGCGGGTCGAGACCGCCGCGCTGTCGGACGGCAATCTGGTCACCGGCGGCGCCACCGACCCCTACGCCGCCGCCGAGTTGCTGCGCGGGGCGCTCTCCGCGACCTACGTCGGCCGGAGCGAGGTGGCGGGCACCGTCGTACGGCACTACCGGGGGACCGCGGATCTGAATGCCGCCGCGCGGGACGCCGCCGCCGAGAACAGGGCGGCGCTGGGGGCGGCGGCGAAAGGCTTCGCCACGGCTCGGGTGCCGTTCGACGTGTACCTCGACGAGGAGGGGCGGATCCGCAAGGTCCGCCACCGCTTCAGCTTCGTCAACGGACAGCGGGAGGGGACCGTCGCGGTCACCTCGACGACCTCGCTGCACGACTTCGGGGTCGCCGTCGACGTGACGCTGCCGGACCGCGACGACATCTACGCCGGGAAGATCGCCGCGGAGTGAGCCGGGGCGAGCGGGGGTGACGGGCGTCAAGGACTAGCCCGTCCGTGCCATGCGCGGTGCGTGGACCGCTCCCTACTCTAGGAAGCGGTGACGGCAGAGAAGAGGTGATGCACGTGGCTCCGGTCGGCGGTACGGCAGTTCAGGACTACGTGGCCCTCGCCGAGATCGAGCTGTGCGGCGACCTGATCATCGCGGCCTCGGCCGCCCACGAGGACCGGCTCAGCCTTGAGAGCATCGACGAGGTGCTGAAAGTGGCCCAGGAGCGCGAGGCCGTCTCCGGCGAGTGAGCCCGGGGGCGGCCCGCCGCACCTGCCACCGGGAGCTTCAGGTGCGCAGCAGGCGGCCGATCGCCTTCGTCGCCTCTTCCACCTTCGCGTCGATCTCCTCGCCGCCCTTGACGGCCGCGTCGGCCACGCAGTGGCGCAGGTGCTCCTCCAGCAGTTGGAGGGCGAAGGACTGCAGGGCCTTGGTGGAGGCGGAGACCTGCGTGAGTATGTCGATGCAGTAGACGTCCTCGTCGACCATGCGTTGCAGGCCGCGGATCTGGCCCTCGATGCGGCGCAGGCGCTTGAGGTGTTCGTCCTTCTGCTGGTGGTACCCGTGCGTGATGTTCTCAGAGGGCGCTGTCGCGCCGGCCTCGGTGGTCGTCATCGCGTCCTCCACATCTGCGGGCAGGTATATACCCCTACTGGGTATATCGTACCCAACTTTGACGGGTATAGGGCCTGCGGAAGGCCCCCGTGCTGACCACTGTGCCTGATGGGCGACACTGGGGGACGGCCCATTAGCCGTGGCCGGATGATGCACTTAGCATCACCCTGACCGAAACCGATGCACCCCGAGGACCCCTTGTGCGCTTCCGTCTGACCCCCAGGGAGACGAGCTTCTACGACATGTTCGCCGCATCCGCGGACAACATCGTCACAGGCTCGAAGCTCCTCATGGAACTGCTCGGGGCGGACACCGCCGGCCGGGCCGAGATCGCAGAGCGTATGCGGGCCGCGGAACACGCCGGTGACGACGCCACGCACGCGATCTTCCACCAGCTGAACTCCTCGTTCATCACGCCGTTCGACCGCGAGGACATCTACAACCTGGCGTCCTCCCTCGACGACATCATGGACTTCATGGAGGAGGCCGTCGACCTCGTCGTCCTCTACAACGTCGAGGAACTGCCCAAGGGCGTCGAGCAGCAGATCGAGGTCCTCGCCAGGGCCGCCGAGCTCACCGCCGAGGCCATGCCGAACCTGCGGACCATGGACAACCTCACCGAGTACTGGATCGAGGTCAACCGGCTGGAGAACCAGGCCGACCAGATCCACCGCAAGCTGCTCGCCATGCTCTTCAACGGCAAGTACGAGGCCATCGAGGTGCTGAAGCTCAAGCAGATCGTGGACGTCCTGGAAGAGGCGGCCGACGCGTTCGAGCACGTCGCCAACACCGTGGAGACCATCGCGGTCAAGGAGTCCTGAACCACGTGGACACCTTTGCTCTGATCGTGACCATCGGTGTCGCGCTCGGCTTCACCTACACCAACGGCTTCCACGACTCGGCCAACGCGATCGCGACCTCCGTCTCCACCCGGGCGCTGACCCCGCGGGCCGCGCTCGCGATGGCGGCCGTGATGAACCTCGCGGGCGCGTTCCTCGGCAGCGGCATCGCCAAGACCGTGAGCGAGGGCCTGATCGAGACCCCGCACGGCAACAGGGGGATGTGGATCCTCTTCGCCGCGCTGGTCGGCGCGATCGTCTGGAACCTGGTCACCTGGTACTTCGGCCTGCCCTCGTCGTCCTCGCACGCGCTGTTCGGCGGCATGGTGGGAGCGGCACTCGCGGGCGGGATCGACGTGATCTGGTCCGGGGTGCTCGAGAAGATCGTCATCCCGATGTTCCTGTCGCCGATCGTCGGTATCGTCACCGGTTATCTGGTGATGGTCGCGATCATGTGGATGTTCCGGAAGTCGAACCCGCACAAGGCCAAGCGCGGTTTCCGTATAGCGCAGACCGTCTCGGCGGCGGGCATGGCCCTCGGGCACGGCCTCCAGGACGCGCAGAAGACGATGGGCATCGTGGTGATGGCGCTCGTCATCGCCGATGTCGAACAGGCCGGCGACCCGATCCCGGCGTGGGTCAAGATCGCCTGCGCGGTGATGCTGTCGCTCGGCACCTACGCGGGCGGCTGGCGGATCATGCGGACCCTCGGGCGGAAGATCATCGAGCTGGACCCGCCGCAGGGCTTCGCCGCGGAGACCACGGGCGCGGGGATCATGTTCACCACCGCGTTCATGTTCCACGCGCCGATCTCGACGACCCATGTCATCACCTCGGCGATCATGGGCGTGGGCGCCACCAAGCGGGTCAACGCCGTGCGGTGGGGCGTCGCGAAGAACATCATCCTGGGCTGGTTCATCACCATGCCGGCGGCGGCGCTGGTCGCGGCGAGTGTGTTCGGTGTCGTGAACCTGGCGTTCCTGTGAGCACGGGCAAGCGGACGGCCTACGCCGACGGCGTCGTGTAACCGCCGACCGTACCGAAACGGGCCCGCCCCCCGATGAGCCAGGGGGCGGGCCCTTTTCCGTCCTCGCGGCGGCACCGCCATGCAGCACCGCGAGGGGTCTTCACGCCGCCGCGGTCTAGCCGAAGCGGCCCGAGATGTAGTCCTCCGTGGCCTGGACCGACGGGTTGGAGAAGATGCGCTCGGTGTCGTCGATCTCGACCAGCTTGCCGGGCTGGCCGACGGCGGCGAGGTTGAAGAACGCCGTGCGGTCCGAGACACGGGCCGCCTGCTGCATGTTGTGCGTCACGATGACGATCGTGAAGCGCTCCTTCAGCTCGCCGATCAGGTCCTCGATGGCGAGGGTGGAGATGGGGTCCAGGGCCGAGCAGGGCTCGTCCATCAGCAGGACCTTCGGCTCCACCGCGATCGCGCGGGCGATGCACAGACGCTGCTGCTGACCGCCGGAGAGGCCGGAGCCGGGCTTGTTCAGGCGGTCCTTGACCTCGTTCCAGAGGTTGGCGCCCTTGAGGGACTTCTCGACGACGTCGGCGAGCTCGGACTTCTTGTACGAGCCGTTCAGGCGCAGGCCCGCCGCCACGTTGTCGAAGATCGACATGGTGGGGAACGGGTTCGGGCGCTGGAAGACCATGCCGACCTCGCGGCGCACCGACACCGGGTCGATGCCGGTGCCGTACAGGTCCTCGTCGTCCAGGAGCACCTTGCCCTCGACGCGGCCGCCGGGGGTGACCTCGTGCATACGGTTCAGCGTGCGCAGGAACGTCGACTTGCCGCAGCCGGAGGGGCCGATGAAGGCCGTCACCGAGCGGGGCTCGACGGTCATCGAGATGTCGTCGATCGCCTTGTGGGCGCCGTAGTAGGCGGTGAGCCCGCTTACGTCGATTCGCTTCGCCATGATTACTTCACTTCCAAAAAGTCTGGGAGTCGCTGAGGGCCCCGCGCGGCGGTAGCCGCGTGTCGATGCTTCAGCGACCGGTCTTCGGGGCCTTCCAGCGGGCGATCCCGCGGGCCACCAGGTTGAGGAACATCACGAAGGCGATCAGCGTCAGCGACGCCGCCCAGGCCCGGTCGTAGGCCGCTCCGGAACCCGCGCTGTTCGCGTACTGCTGGTAGATGTACAGCGGCAGCGAGGCCTGCGCGCCCTCGAAGGGGTTGTTGTTGATGAACGGGTTGCCGAAGACGAGCAGCAGGACCGGGGCCGTCTCACCCGCGATACGGGCGACGGACAGCATGATGCCGGTCGTGATGCCGCCGAGCGAGGTCGGCAGGACCACCTTCAGGATCGTGCGCCACTTCGGGACGCCGAGGGCCAGGGAGGCCTCGCGCAGCTCGTTCGGGACGAGCTTGAGCATCTCCTCGGTGGAGCGGACGACCACCGGCATCATCAGGATGGCCAGGGCCAGCGAGCCGGCGAAGCCGAAGGGCTGCATCTCGAACTGGAGCATCAGGCTGAGGATGAACAGGCCCGCGACGATCGACGGGATGCCCGTCATGACGTCCACGAAGAACGTGATGGCCCGGGAGAGGTTCCCGCGCCCGTACTCCACCAGGTAGACCGCGGTGAGCACGCCGATCGGGGCCGCGATCAGGGTGGCGAGGCCGACCTGCTCCAGGCTGCCGAGGATGGCGTGGTAGATGCCGCCGCCGGGCTCGGTGTCGGCGACCACGCCCATCGAGTGGGTCAGGAAGTAGAGGTCGAGGACCTTCACACCGCGCGAGACGGTCACCCAGACCAGGGAGACCAGCGGGACGACGGCGAGCAGGAAGGCGACCCAGACCAGCGAGGTGGCGATCCGGTCCTTGGCCTGGCGGCGGCCCTCCACCCGGGCGGCGATGCCGTAGGTCCCGAAGAGGAACAGGAGCGCGGCGATCAGGCCCCACTGGGCCTCACTGTCGAGGCCGGCGGCCAGGCCGATGCCGACCGCGAGAGCGAGCGAGCCGGCCGCGATGGCGTACGGGGACCACTTGGGCAGCCGGGCGCCGCGCAGGGTGCTGACGGTTGCGGTGCTCATGCGTTGGCCCCCGAGTACTCCTTGCGGCGGGCGATGATCGCGCGGGCCGCGCCGTTGACCAGCAGGGTGATGACGAACAGGACCAGACCGGAGGCGATCAGCGCGTCCCGGCCGAACTCGGTCGCCTCACCGAACTTGCTGGCGATGTTCTGGGCGAAGGTGCCGCCGCCCGGGTCGAGCAGGCTGGCCTGGATGTCGAAGGTCGGGGAGAGCACGGTGGCCACGGCCATCGTCTCGCCGAGCGCGCGGCCGAGACCGAGCATCGAGGCCGAGATCACACCGGAGCGGCCGAAGGGGAGCACCGCCATGCGGATGACCTCCCAGCGGGTGGCGCCGAGCGCCAGGGCCGCCTCCTCGTTCATCCGGGGCGTCTGCCGGAAGACCTCACGGCTGACGTTGGTGATGATCGGCAGGATCATGATCGCGAGCAGGATGCCGACGGTCAGCATCGAGCGGGGCGCGCCGCCCTGCCAGGAGAAGACGCCGGTCCAGCCGAGGTAGTCGTCCAGCCAGGCGAACAGGCCGGTCATGTTCGGTACCAGCACCAGGGCGCCCCACAGGCCGTACACGATGGACGGTACGGCGGCGAGCAGGTCGATCACGTAGGCGATCGGGCCGCTCAGCCTGCGCGGGGCGTAGTGCGTGAGGAACAGCGCGATGGCGACCGCGATCGGGACGGCGATGACCATGGCGACGATCGAGGAGACGACCGTGCCGAAGGCGAGCACCGCGATGCCGAAGACCGGCGGGTTGAGGCTGGTGTTCCACTCGAAGGTGGTCAGGAAGTTGCCGTCGTCCTTGCTGATCGCGAGGGACGCACGGTAGGTCAGGAAGACCGCGATCGCGGCCATGACCACCAGCAGGAAGATGCCCGAGCCGCGGGACAGCGCGAGGAAGACGCGGTCGCCGGGTCGGGTGGCGCCGTGCGCCACCCGCTTCTGCTCGGTCGGGCTGGGCTGTGGGGTGGGAGGCGGGGCGTCGGTTGTCAGTGTGGTGTCCATCGGGTTCTCCGGTCTGCGGAGCCGTACGGGCGTACGGCTCCTGGCGGCGGTGCACCGGACGGTGCGGTCCGGTCCGGGGCACTTCAGGCCCTGGACCGGACCGCACACTCAGCTCAGCTCAGGCCCTCGATGGTGGTGCGGACCTTGGCGATGATGTCGTCGGGGATCGGGGCGTAGCCGGCGTCCGCCAGCTGGCCCTGGCCGTCCTCGGAGGCGATGTAGCGCAGGAACGCCTTCGTGGTGGGCAGGGTGTCGGCCTTGTTGCCCTTGTCGCAGACGATCTCGTACGTCACCAGGGTGATCGGGTAGGCGCCGTCGGCCTTGGTGGCGTAGTCCAGCTGCAGGGACAGGTCCTTGCCGGTGCCGACGACCTTGGCGGCCGCGATCGCCTTGGTGGCGTTGTCGACGGTGGCCTCGACCGGGGCGGAGGCGCCGGTGTCGATGGTGACCGGGACGATGCCGTCCTTGGCGTACGACAGCTCCATGTAGGAGATGGCGCCGGAGGTCTGCTTGACCTGCTGGGCGACACCGGAGGAGCCGGAGGCCGACTGGCCGCCCTTGGCCTGCCAGGCCTTGCCGCCGGAGTACTTCCAGTTCGCCGGGGAGGCGGCGATCAGGTACTTGGTGAAGTTGTCCGTGGTGCCGGACTCGTCCGAGCGGTGGAACGCCTGGATCTTCAGGTCGGGCAGCTTGGCGTCGGGGTTGAGCTTCTTGATCGCCGCGTCGTTCCAGTTGGTGATCTTGCTGTCGAAGATCTTGGCGAGGGTCTCGGCGTCCAGGACGAGCTTGTCGACGCCCGGGACGTTGAAGCCGACCGCGATCGGACCGCCGACCATCGGCAGGTCGATGCCCTGGCCGCCCTTGCAGACCGACTTGGAGGCGGTGACCTCTTCGGGCTTCAGCGCGGAGTCCGAACCGGCGAAGGCCACCTGCCCCTGGGTGAAGGCCGTGACGCCGGCGCCGGAACCGGAACCCTTGTAGTTGATCTGCACGCCCGAGCAGGCGGCCGTGAAGGACTTGACCCAGGCGTCGATCGCGTTCTTCTGCGCGGACGAGCCGTCGGCGAGCAGCTGACCCTTGGCGTCGTCGCACTTGATGGAGCTGTTGGCGGCGGTGGCGTTGCTCGCGCCGTCCGAGCCGCCGGTGTCGTCGGAGCCGCACGCCGTGAGGGCCAGGGCGCCGGAGACGGCGATCGCGCCGAGAGCGAGAGCTCGCCGGTTCTTGCGCTGAAGCGTCACTGAGGGAGTTCCTTCCGAGAGCCGCCGTCCTGAATTCGGCGGCGTGCGAAGACTGGGTGATGCGGACGCGTCCAGCAGGTGTTCTGCCGTGAAGCGGTCCGCACCGCGTAAGGCCGAAATTAGGCAGAACAGGTGAAGGCGCCGACTGGCGTACATGAACGGGGGGTGAACCCCTGCGGAAGGGGTGGTTAGGTCACGGAAGGCTCACGTCGAGGACACGGGGGCATTCCATTGGGTGGGGCGGGGTGGCCTGCGGGGTGGGGGGTGCGGGGCCGTTGCCGGGTGCGGGGCCGTCGTGGCTGGTCGCGCAGTTCCCCGCGCCCCTGGGGGCGTTGCGGTGAGGTCGGTGGGGAGTTGCTCGGGGGTGCGCCGGCGTTGTCGGGTGCGGGTTCGTCGTGGCTGGTCGCGCCGTTCCCCGCGCCCCTAGGTGAGATGCAGTGAGGTCAGTAGGGAGTCCACCAGCGTGCGGTCGCGGGGTTGGGTCAGGTGGGTGCGGGCGGCTGTGGGGGAGAGCCAGAGGATGCGGTCCACCTCTGTGTTCGGGGTGAAACCGCCCCTCACGGCCTGAGCGGCCCAGTAGTGGACCTGCTTGGGGCGGCCGTTGGCCAGATAGCGCACGGTGGGGAGCGGGGCGCCGGGGCGGACCTCGTAGCCCGTCTCCTCGGCGACCTCGCGCAGGGCGCCCGCGAGAGGGGCCTCGCCGCGCTTCAGCTTGCCCTTGGGGTGCGACCAGTCGTCGTATTTCGGCCGGTGGACCAGGCACACCTCCAGCCCGCCGTCGAGGGGCGAGCGACGCCACAGGACGCAGCCCGCGGCCTGGACGGTGCCGGGGTCGAAGGTGTCGGGGTCGAAAGAGGTCACCGAGGTTCACCGCCTCCGGGTCGACTACGAGGTGCTGACGGTTTCCCACTGCCACGAACGCTGGAAGGCGAACCTGGCCGCCTCCACCTCGTGGCGCTGGTCGGCGTGGAGCACACCGAGGGCGTACGCCGTCGCCGGCGCGATCCGGGGCGTACGGGCCGCCTGCGCCGCCGCGGCCGCCGCCTCCGAGGCGTCCCGGTGCCGGTCGAGCGCCTCGCCCGCCGCGAGCAGCCGCACGTCGACCGTATCGACCGCAGCGCCCGCGTCGCCGCCGAGGACCTCGAGGGCGTACCGGTGCAGGCGCAGCAGCAGGCGGACCTGGTGCCAGGGGGCGTCCTGGGGGTGCGGGGCCGGGTCCGGGGAGAGGCCGTGGACGAGGGCCTCCGCGTTGTAGGGGTGGCCCGCGGTGATGAGGGGGAGCGCGGCGACGGCGTCCCCGAGACGGTCCTCGGCGGCTCGGGCGAGGGGGCGCAGGTCCGTGGTCGCGGCCGACTGCACGAGGGGAACCTCGCTGGCGAGTACGGCGATGTTGTCGGCGACCGCGTGGAAGCGGGAGGAGCCGAGCGACTGCAGGGCGGTGCTGTGGGCCCGGGTCCGGGCCAGGGTGAGCTGGCGGTCCAGGAGGGCGCCCGCCTTGGCCGCGCCGACGGTGAGGTTGCCCCGGTCGGGGGCGCCGGCGGGGGCCGTGGTGGGCACCGGGGCGGTGCCGACGGTCTGGGCGGGCAGCACCGCCGCCCCCGACAGCCGGTGCAGCGCCAGCAGCAGCCGCTCCAGCCGGGCCTCGCAGGCGTGTTCCGAGGCCAGGGTGCCCGACACCCACGCCAGTTCGGGCCGCATCCGCTCCGACCAGTCCGCATCGAGGAGCGGCCGGAAGGTGTGCAGGCTGCCGCTGATGCGGCGGGCCGAGCGGCGCAGCGCCCGGGCCGCGTCGACGGGGGCCTGCGCGCCGCTCGGCGCCGCCGTACCGCCTTCGCGGTACAGCCGCAGGGCGCGGAGGAACTCCGTGGCCCGGGCCCGGAGATAGCCCGCGAGGGCGTCCCCCGTCAGCGGCCCGACGTGCCTGGACTGGGGACCCGTCGGGTCAAGGTGTTGCTGTGCCACGCCGGCGCCTCCGGGCGTCTATGAGCATCTCCTGGACGTTGCGCAGGGGCTGGCCGTCCGCGTCGGTGGCGTGCCGTACCCACTCGCCGTCCGGACCCAGGTGCCAGGAGGCGGTGGCGTCGGACATGCCCGTCTCCAGAAGGCGGTTCAGGGCCGCGCGGTGGGCCGGGTCGGTCACCCTGACCAGCGCCTCGATACGGCGGTCGAGGTTGCGGTGCATCATGTCGGCGCTGCCGATCCACACCTCGGGCTCGCCGCCGTTGCCGAAGCCGAAGACCCGGGAGTGCTCCAGGAAACGGCCGAGGATCGAGCGCACCCGGATGTTCTCCGACAGGCCGGGGACGCCGGGGCGGATCGCGCAGATGCCGCGCACCCACACGTCGACCGGCACACCGGCCTGGGAGGCGCGGTAGAGCGAGTCGATGAGCGCCTCGTCCACCATCGAGTTGACCTTGATGCGGATGAACGCGGGGCGGCCGGCCCGGTGGTGCTGGACCTCCTTGTTGACCCGCGAGATCAGACCGTCCCGCAGGGACTTGGGGGCCACCAGCAGGCGGCGGTAGGTCTCCCGGCGCGAGTAGCCGGACAGACGGTTGAACAGGTCCGAGAGGTCCGCGCCGACCTGCGGGTCCGCGGTGAGCAGACCCAGGTCCTCGTAGAGGCGGGCCGTCTTCGGGTGGTAGTTGCCGGTGCCGACGTGGCTGTAGCGCCGTAGCGTCTCGCCCTCCTGGCGGACCACCAGCGACAGCTTGCAGTGGGTCTTCAGCCCCACCAGGCCGTAGACGACATGGCAGCCCGCCTCCTCCAGCTTGCGCGCCCACTTGATGTTGGCGTGCTCGTCGAAGCGGGCCTTGATCTCGACCAGGACGAGGACCTGCTTGCCGGCCTCGGCGGCGTCGATGAGCGCGTCGACTATGGGGGAGTCGCCCGAGGTCCGGTACAGGGTCTGCTTGATGGCGAGGACGTCCGGGTCGTCGGCCGCCTGCTGGAGGAAGGCCTGCACGGAGGTCGAGAAGCTGTCGTACGGGTGGTGCAGCAGCACGTCACGGGCGCGCAGGGCCGCGAAGATGTCCGGTGCGGACGCCGACTCGACCTCGGCGAGATCGCGGTGGACGCCGGCGATGAACTTCTTGTACTTCAGTTCGGGCCGGTCGAGCGAGGCGATGCGGAAGAGGCCCGTGAGGTCCAGGGGGCCCGGCAGCGGGTACACCTCCGCCTCGGAGATCTTCAGCTCGCGCACCAGCAGGTCCAGCACCTCCCGGTCGATGGACTCCTCCACCTCCAAGCGCACCGGCGGCCCGAAGCGGCGCCGCATGAGCTCCCTCTCCAGGGCCTGGAGCAGGTTCTCGGCGTCGTCCTCCTCGACCTCCAGGTCCTCGTTCCTGGTCAGCCGGAAGGCGTGGTGCTCCAGCACCTCCATGCCCGGGAACAGCTCCTCCAGGTGCGCGGCGATGACGTCCTCGATGGGGACGTAACGGCCGGGGGAGCTCTCCAGGAAGCGGGACAGCAGCGGCGGGACCTTGACGCGGGCGAAGTGGCGGTGGCCGGTGACGGGGTTGCGCACGACGACCGCGAGGTTCAGCGAGAGGCCCGAGATGTACGGGAAGGGGTGCGCCGGGTCGACCGCAAGCGGGGTCAGGACCGGGAAGATCTGGTGCCGGAACAGGGTGAACAGGCGGGCCTGCTCCTTCTCCTGGAGCTCGTTCCAGCGGACCAGGTGGATGCCCTCCTCCGCGAGTGCGGGGGCGACGTCCTCGTGGTAACAGGCGGCGTGCCGGGCCATCAGCTCGCGGGAGCGGGCCCAGATCATCTCCAGCACCTCGCGCGGCTGGAGGCCGGAGGCGGAGCGGGTGGCGACGCCGGTGGCGATGCGGCGCTTCAGACCGGCCACCCGGACCATGAAGAACTCGTCCAGGTTGCTGGCGAAGATCGCGAGGAAGTTCGCGCGCTCCAGGAGGGGCGTGCTCGGGTCCTCGGCGAGTTCGAGCACGCGTTCGTTGAAGGCGAGCCAGCTGCGCTCCCGGTCGAGGAAACGACCCTGCGGCAGTTGGGCGCCGTCGTACGGTGCCTCCTCGTACGCGTCGAGGTCGGCGTCGATGTCGGGTTCCAGGTCGGAGACGGCCGCGGCGATCGTGTGCGGACGGTGCGCGGCTATGGAGCCCACGGAGGGCTGCGCGTGCTGGACCTGTGCTGCCTGGGTCTCGGGCTGGCTCATGGATCCATTCTTCCGTGCCATGGGCGAGACAGGCGCGTCGGACAGCGCGGGCGGGAGCGCGGTGGCACTTCCGTTCCGCACGGGCCCCTCCCGGGGCGGCGAAGGCTCTGGCACGGCGGGCTGCATTCGCCGAGCCTCGCAAGTCTGTCTGAACCATTGGTTACGGAGACATGGCGTGTGGGACACCGGGGAGCGGATCCCGGGCGTCCGGCTTCGCGGGGGTGTCTGGGGGGATCGGGCTGCGCGGGGGTGTCGGCGGGGGGTGGGCTTGTGGGGTGTCGGCGGCGGTCGGCTTCGCGGGAGGGGCTGCGGGCGGTCGGTTTCGCGGGCGGGGCTGCGGGCAGCTGGCCTCGCTGGCGTGTCTGCGGGCATCGGGCCTCGCGGAGGTGTCTCCGAGGATCCGGCCTCGCGGGCGGGTCTCCGGGCGGTACGTCCGTCCCCGGACGTGGTCCGGGCGGTACGTCCCCGGACGTGCCTCCGGGCCGTACGTCCCACCCCCGTGGGAGGACGTACGGCCCGGAAGCTCTCGGCCCTGCCGTCTAGAGGGTGCGGCGGCGCACCACCGCGGTGTCGGTCATGCGGGCTCTCCCTGGCTGGGCTGGTCGTGACGGTGGGGCGGGAGGCGGGGCGGGACGTGCCGCTCGCCGTGCCGCTCGCGCGGGTCGGGCTGGTCGTCGTGCCGGCTGAGGTGGTCCTGTGGGCCGAGCCGGCCGGGGTGATCCTGCGAGCCGGGTCGGCCGGGGTGGTCCTGCCGGCCGGGTCGGCCGGGTCGGGAGGAATCCGGGCCGGAAAAGCCGGGTGCCGTTCCGTGAACCGATCGGTGGGGCTCGTGCGATGAGGGAGATGTGAGCGAGACGAGAAGCGACGGGGAGCTGCTGCGGGCCGCGGCGGACGGGGACCGGCGCGCCTTCGAGGAGCTGTACCGGCGGTTCGCGCCGTGGCTGACGGCCAGGCTGCGCGGCCGGTGCGCCGACGCGGGCGTCGTCGACGACGTCGTGCAGGAGACGTTCCTGGCGATCTGGCGGGGCAAGGCCCGCTACCGCGAGGAGGGTGACGTGGCCGGCTGGCTGTGGCGCATCGGCTCCCGGCGGCTGGTCGACGCGCTGCGCGGCGACGGGGCGCGCGGAAGGCTGCGGCAGGCGCTGGCCCGGCTGCGGCACCGCGACGAGGCGTCCGCGGAGGAGCGCGTGCTCGCGGGGGTGGAGCACGGAGACCTCGCGGGCGCCCTCGTCCGGCTCTCGCCCGAGCTCCGGGCGGTCCTCCAGGCGACGGTCATCGACGGGCTGACCACCCGCGAGGCGGCCGTCGTCCTGGGGATCCCGCCGGGGACGGTCAAGACACGGGCGATGCGGGCCCGGAAGCAACTGCGGGAGGCGCTGGCATGACGGCACACATCGGGACACAGGAGGTGCCGGCATGACCTGGCATGTGGCCGAAGAGGATCTACGGGCCTACGCCCAGGGCGAGTTGGCGCCACCGATGCTGTGGTCCGCCGACGCCCACCTCGTCTCCTGCGGGCGGTGCCGCGAGGTGCTCGCCTCCGTGAGCGACCCGGTCGCCCTGGACGCCGGCTGGGACCGGCTCGACGCCGAACTCGACGTGCCCAGGCGGGGACTGTTCGAGGGGCTGCTGGTGCGGCTCGGCGTCGCGGACCACACCGCGCGACTGCTCGCGGCGACACCGGTGCTGCGCCGCTCGTGGCTGGCGGCGGTGGTCTTCGTGCTGATGACGACGGTCGGCGCGGTGTACACGGCGGACTCGCCGACGCTGTTCCTCGCCCTCGCCCCGCTGCTGCCGCTCGCGGGAGTGGCGCTGGCGTACGGGCCCGCGCTGGACCCGACGTACGAGATGGCGGTGGTCAGCCCGGTGCACGGGTTCCGGCTACTGATGATCCGTACGGTCACCGTGCTCACCACCGTCCTGGGCCTCGACGGCCTGGCGACCCTGGCGCTCCCCGACTACGGCCTGCGCGCTCTGGCCTGGCTGTTGCCCGCGCTCGCTCTCACCGCGACCGGGCTCGCGCTGACCCCCCGACTGGGCCCGGTGCTCGCGCCGTCCCTCGTCGGCGGCGTGTGGGTCGCGCTGCTGGTCGTCGCCGACACGAGTGGCGACGGCCCGCTCGCGCCGTTCACGGCGGTGGGCCAGAGCGCCTCCGCCGCCGTCGCGGCCCTCGCGGTCGGCCTGCTCTTCCTCGCCCGTGACCGCTTCGACGTCTCCCACAGGAGTGCCGTATGACACCCACAGTCTCCGCCTCGGGGCTCAGCCTCCACTACGGCGGCACCCGCGCCCTGGACGACGTGTCGCTGCGGCTGACACGCGGCGTCACCGGGCTGCTCGGTCCCAACGGGGCCGGAAAGACCACGCTGTTGCGGGTGCTGGCCACCGCCGTGCCCGCCGACCGGGGCGCCTTCACGGTGCTCGGGCACGACCCGGGTACCACGCGCGGCCGGCAGGACGTGCGGCGCCGGCTCGGCTATCTGCCCCAGACCCCCGGATTCCACCCGGACTTCACGGCCTTCGAGTTCGTCGACTACGTGGCGATCCTGAAGGAGCTCACCGATCGCGCCGCCCGCCACCGCGAGGTGCGCCGGGTGCTGGACGAGGTCGACCTGGGCGAGGTCCGCGCGAAGCGCATCAAGAAGCTCTCCGGAGGGATGCGGCAGCGGGTCGCGCTGGCCGCCGCGCTCGTCGGCGACCCGGGCTTCCTCGTCCTGGACGAGCCGACGGTCGGCCTGGACCCCGAACAGCGCATGCGGTTCCGCGAGTTGATAGCGCGGGCGGGCGAGGGGCGCACGGTCCTGCTCTCCACCCACCAGACGGAGGACGTGGCGATGCTCTGTCACCGGGTGGTGGTCATGGCGGCCGGGCGGGTGCGGTTCGACGGCACCCCGGCCGAGCTGACCACGCGGGCCGCCGGGCGGGTGTGGAGCAGTACCGAACGCGACCCGGGGGCGAAGGCGGGGTGGCGCACGGGCACGGGCTCCTTCCGGAACGTGGGGGACCCGCCGCCCGGTGCCGAACTCGTCGAACCCACCCTGGAGGACGGCTACCTGCTCACCCTCGACGGCGCGGTCGCGGAGGTGGCGGCATGAGCGGCACGCTGACGGTGGCGGCACCGCCCGCCGAGCGGACCGAGCCGCGCGAGTCGTGGGCGGCGGTGGGCGCGCTCGCCGCCTTCGAGGCGCGCCGACTGCTGACGAGCGTCACGGTGATCGTCGGCTTCGTGGGGTACATCGCCTGGATCGTGTGGCGCGCCCAGGACTACGCGGACGGCTACCCGGCCCTCCAGGAGGCCGACCGAGCCACCCAGGCCGGGCCGCTGCTGGTCGGTCTCGCGGTGCTGCTGGCGGTGAACCAGGCGGTGCTGAGAGCGCGGCGGCGCGGCACCGAAGGGCACTTCGGTGTGCTCGTCATGGGAAGGGGCCGGCGGACCGTCGCGCATGTGCTGTCCCTCCTGCCGGCGGTGCTGCTCACCGCGGTGTGCGTGGCGGCGCAGTTCGGAGCGCAGGCGTTCAAGTCCACCGCGGTGGGGCGCGGTTCGGTCGGTGAGCTGCTGGTGGGCCCGCTGACGGTGCTGCTGTTCGGCGCGGTCGGCGTTCTGCTGGCCCGGCTGGTGGGCTCGGCCTTCGCGGCGCCGCTGCTGATCGTGGTCTTCCTCTTCCTGTTCGTGCTCGGCGCGGCGACGGGCGGCGGCTGGACGCGCTGGCTGTCCCCGTCGGTGCCCGAAGCGAGCTCCAACGTCCTGCCCTCCGACCTGATAGGCCGCCCCGCGGCCTGGCACGCGCTCTATCTCGCCGCACTGGCACTGAGCCTGGCGCTGTTCGCGGTCCTCCTGGGCGGAAGCCGCTCGTGGACCGTGCGCACCCTGTTCGTCGTGACGGTGGCGTTGACGGTCCTGGGCGGGGTCGCACAGGGACAGGGGGTCTCCGCGGGGACGACGGCGGCGCGCGAGCGGGCCACCGCCCACCCCGAGCAGGTGCAGACCTGCGTGGAGCGGGGCGGGTCGCGGTACTGCGCCTTCCCGGAGTGGCGGGCCCGGACCGCGGACTGGGCCTCGGTCGTGGACCAGGTGCGCTCCCTGGCCGGCGGCCGGGCACATGACCAGCGGGTTCTCGTGCGGCAGCGGGTGGACGCCAGGTACGGCCTGGAGGGTGACGCCGCGATACCCCCGTCGCGCGCCGCCGGTCAGGTGACGGTCGGTACGTCCTGGGGTGGCAACCGCGTCCCCGAGTTCTCGACCGCCGTCGCCGGGGTGCTGGTCGCGGGTGACGAGGCCGCTGCCTCCGAACTGTGCGACGGCCGCATGGTCACCGTCATGTGGCTGGCCCTGGCCTGGGAGTCCGACCCGCTCACCCAGCTGAGGCACGTGCGCCTCGACGACAGCGTGACCGGCGCGGCGATCGTGCTGTCACCGACGGAGCCACTGTCGATGACGGAGGGACACACCACGGTCGTACGGGAGCTGCTGGAGCGGCCCCGGGCCGAGGTCGAGGCCAAGGTGAAGTCCCGGTGGGCGGAGCTGACCTCGCCGAAGGTGACGACCGAGCGGGTGGCGGAGCTGCTCGGGGTGAACGCGAAGGTGAAGGCGGACTCGTGCGAGTGAGCCGGGCGTGAGGACTGGGGCCGGGCCGGGGCGGGTGGCTCGGGGTCCATGGGCCCAGGCCGCGCTCGGGGCCCAGGTGGGTCGGATGTCGGAGTTCAGGACGGGATGGGGGATACGGGGATGGCGCTCGGGCCGGGTGCAGGGAGTGGCGGAGGTGGCCGGATGACCGGGCGGGCGGTGGGGCGGGGTGCGATGAGGAGGACGGCGATGGCGCGGAGCACCGCGGTGGTGCGGGCGTTGCCGGTGCCTGTGCTGCGGACGTTGCCGTGGCGGGCGCTGGGGGCCGCCGGGGGCGTAGGGCTGCTCCTCGCGGGGATGGCGCGGTGGGCCGTCGACGGCGATGCGTGGCTGTCCCTCAACCTGTTGCGGGCCGCCGCGCTGGCCTTCGCGCTGGGCCTGGCGTTCGTGCTGGACGACCCGGCCCGGCACACGACCGCGCCGGTACCGACCCGGCGTCCGGTCCGTCAGGCCCTGCGGGTCCTGCTCGTCACCCCGTTCCTGGCGCTTGCCTGGACGACCGCGGTACTGCTCGTGCCGCGGGAGATACGTCCGCCCGTGGGTGACGTCACCCTGGAGGCGGCGGCCATCTTCGCCCTCGCGCTGGCGGTGGCCGCCGTCGCGGTTCGCTTCACCGGGGCCCCCGAGCCGGGCCAGGCGGTGGCCGCGGCGGTCCTCACCTCGGCGATCGTGGCACCGCTGCTGCTGCCGGGAGAGTGGGCGATGTTCGTGGGGACCACCGACGAGCGGTGGGCGGCGTCGCACGACCGGTGGGTGTGGGTGCTGGTGGGGGCGGCGGTCGTGTGGGCGGCGTGCGGACCGGAGCGGTTGGGGCGCCGGCCGGGGATCCCCCGCCCGTCCGGCGGTTGAGGACAGGGGGCCACCGGTCAGCGCCGGAACCCATCCCACTCAGCGCACCCAGCGCACCCAGCGCACCCAGCGCACCCAGCGCATCCAACGCGCCCAGCGCACCCACCCCCGACCGCTCAGGCCGGTGGCAGCCCTGGGGTCAGCGTCGGCGTCAGCCCCGGCGTCACGTCTCCGTCCGGTACATCAGATCCGTCTCGTACGTCGCGAACCCCAGCCGCTCGTACACCGACACCGCCGCGGTGTTGTCGGCGTCGACGTACAGCATCGCCGTCGGCAGCCCCTGTGCCGCGAGGTGCCGCAGGCCGATCGTGGTGAGGGACTTGCCGAGGCCACCGCCCTGCGCGCCCGGCTTCACACCCAGGACGTACACCTCGCCCAGCCGCTCCGCCGTGTGGACCTTGGTCCAGTGGAAGCCGATCAGTTCGGCGCCGCGGAAGGCGAGGAAGAAGCCGGCCGGGTCGAACCAGGGCTCGCCCATGCGGGCGTCGAGGTCGCGCTGGACCAGGGAGCCCTGCTCGGGGTGGTGGGCGAAGGCGGCGGCGTTGACCGCGAGCCAGTCGGCGTCGTCCTGACCGGGGACGAAGGCGCGGACGGTCACGCCGTCGGGGAGCACCGGGTCGGGCAGTTCGAGGCCGGTGAGCGGGCGCCGCATCTGGCGCAGCTCACGAAAGAGGGTCAGCCCGAGGACCTGGGCGAGGTGCCGGGCCGCGGAGTGGCCGCCGTGGGCCCACACCCGCAGCCGCTTGCCGGAGGCGGCGAGGAGGGCGGCGCCCAGCGCCCGGCCGTGACCGTGGCCGCGGTGGGCGGGGTGCACCACCAGTTCCGCGGCCGGTGCCTCCACCGGGTCGGTGTCCTCCAGTTGGGCGTAGCCGACGAGTTCGCCGTCGACGGACAGCAGCAGATGGGAGACGCCCTCGCGGGCGCCGCCGCGCAGCTGGAGCCGTCCCTGCTCCGACACCGCCTGCCGACCGTCCTCGTGCGCGGCCTCCGCGAGGAGCGCCAGCACCGCTTCGGTGCGGTCCGGGGTGAGTGCCGGATAGGTGTCGATCGAGCGGGCGGTGCCACGGCGTGCGGTGTCGTCGCTGGTCATGCGTACGAGGGTACGGGGGAGCGCCCGCAAAGTGGCGGCAAAGGGAGGGGCAAAGGGAAACCAGGATGTAACCGGGAAACCCCTGTCGCGCTACGCGCGTTGACTTTAGGCTGCGCCGGACGGGGCCCACGTGTTTCCAGACATCCCACAGGGGGGCGCATGCCAGCCATATCCCAGCCGCACCGCCGCAGACGGACCGTCCGGCTCCTTGCCGCGACCGCCGGTCTCGCGACCGTCGGCGCCCTCGCCGCCGCGATGCCCTCGACGGCCGCCGCGGACGAGACGCACACCTCGCGTCATCCCGCGCCGGGTCGCTACCAGGACGTGCAGCTGCTGTCCTTCAACGACCTGCACGGCAACCTGGAGCCGCCGTCCGGTTCCTCCGGCCGCGTCACCGAGCTCCAGGCGGACGGCACGACCAAGACGATCGACGCCGGTGGTGTCGAGTACCTGGCGACGCATCTGCGGGAGGCGCGCGCGGGCAACAGGTACTCGATCACCGCCGCCGGTGGTGACATGGTCGGTGCGTCCCCGCTCATCTCGGGCCTGTTCCACGACGAGCCGACCATCGAGGCGCTCAACAAGCTGGACCTGGACGTCACCTCGGTGGGCAACCACGAGTTCGACGAGGGCGCCAAGGAACTGGCCCGTCTGCAGAGGGGCGGCTGTCACCCGACCGCCGGCTGCTACACGGACGAGGAGTTCGAGGGCGCGGACTTCCCCTACCTCGCGGCCAACGTCCTGAACGAGAAGACCGGCAAGCCGATCCTCAAGCCCTACTGGGTGTGGAAGAAGAAGGACGTCAAGGTCGGTTTCATCGGCGTCACCCTGGAGGACACCCCGGGTGTCGTCTCCGCCGAGGGCGTCAAGGGCCTGAAGTTCAAGGACGAGGTCGAGACGATCAACAAGTACGCCAAGGAGCTCCAGCGCCAGGGCGTGAAGTCGATCGTGGCCCTCATCCACGAGGGCGGGGCCCCGGCCTCCGGGTCGTACAACTACGACTGCGACGCCCCGGGCGCGGGCGACGGCATCTCCGGCCCGATCGTGGACATCGCCAAGAACATCACCCCGCAGGTCGACGCGCTGGTGACGGGACACACCCACGCCGCCTACGCGTGCACCATCAAGGACCCGGCGGGCAACCCGCGCACGGTCACCTCGGCCGCCTCCTTCGGCCGTCTGTACACGGACACCACGCTCACGTACGACCGTTGGACGGGTGACATCGCCCGTACGGCCGTGAAGTCGGCGAACCACGTGGTCACCCGGACCGTCGCCAAGGCGCCGGACATGACCGAGCTGATCAGCAGGTGGAGCACCCTCGCGGCGCCCATCGGCAACCGTGCGATCGGCTACATCTCCGCCGACGTCCCGAGCACCGGCACCGAGTCCCCGATGGGTGACCTCATCGCCGACGCGCAGCTCGCCTACGGCAAGCAGCTCGACCCGGAGACCGACCTCGCGCTGATGAACCCGGGCGGCGTGCGCGCGGGCCTCACCTACGCGGCCAAGGGCACCGAGGGCGACGGTGTGGTGACCTACGCCGAGGGCTTCACCGTGCAGCCGTTCTCCAACACCGTGAACCTCCAGGACTTCACCGGCGCCCAGCTGATCAAGGTCCTCCAGGAGCAGGTGAGCGGCAGCAACGCGGCCTCGCCGAAGATCCTCCAGCCGTCGTCGGGCCTGACGTACACGCTGGACCTGACGAAGACCGGCGCCGAGCGGATCGTCCTCGACTCCGTCCGGCTCAACGGCGCGGCCATCGACCCGGCGGCCACGTACCGCGTCGCGACCAACAGCTTCCTCGCGGGCGGCGGCGACGGCATCACCACGCTGGGACAGGGCACCAACGACGTCGTCGGCACGGACGACCTGGCGGCGCTCGAGCAGTACCTGCTGGCCAACTCCTCGGCCACCAGCCCGATCGCGCCCCCGGCGGCGAACCGGATCACGATCGTCAAGTAAGCACGCTTTTCACCGAGAGGCGGCCGCGTCACCCGACGCGGCCGCCTTTTCGCGTAGTGCTCGTCGTGGACGGCGGACGCCTGGCGGAGACCGGCGACCGGCGCCCACGACGAACTGATCGCGCGGGTTCACGGCTCGCGGGCGCGTCGGCCGCGCCCCGGTCAGGAAGCGGTCGGGGTCCAGTCGCCGAGCCAGTCCGCGATCTCCTGGGTGGCGGCCTGGGCGTCGGTCAGCATGGGCCGGTTGCCGCTCGCCGATCCGGAACCCGCGCCGGTGTTCTTGTACTCGGCGAACCGGTCGTCCTTCCAGGAGAACCCGCTCATGTCGGTCCACGGGGTGGACTTGATCGCCGCGCTGAGCGCGGTGTTGCGGACCGTGGTCTGCGGGTCGAGGGTCGCGTCGCCGCCGGCGTGCCAGGGGCGGCCCAGGTAGAAGCTCGCGGCGGACACGTCACCGTTGACCGCCGAGTTGGCGATCAGGATGCCCTTGCGGTTCGCGGCGGTGCTGGGCGCGGTGACATAGCCGGCCGAGGTGCCGTCCCAGCGCTTCTTCAGTGTGATGACGGACTTGTCGATCACGGCGGTGGCGCGGCCGAAGATGAAGTCGACGTTGCCGACGACGTAGGAGTTCCGCATGTAGACCCGGCCCAGCCGGTCCTTGGCCGCGGTGTCCACGAGCAGCGTGTCCTGGTCGCCGGTGACGATGACCCCGTCGAGGAACACCTTGTCGGCGGCGGTCCGCAGGGCGACCGCCTGGTGTCCGCTGAGGCTCTGGTGGGCCTTCTCGTCGAAGTCGTTGGAGATCGTCAGGTTGCGCGCCTGGAAGTCGTCGGCCTCCACGGCGACGCTGGCGCTGCCGCCCGTCCCGTAGGTGCCCGACCCGTCCGGCTTCGGGGTGCCGGAGGCGTTGTTGTAGACGATCACCGTGTCGCCCCGGCCGGCGCCCGTGCCCTGGATGGTGACGTGCGGCTTGTTGGCGGGGACCTTCACCAGCTCGCGGTACGTCCCCGGCTTGACGTTGATGACCACGCGCGAGGGGTTGTTCGCGGGCACGGCGTTCACCGCGGCCTGCACGGTCGTGTACTGCCCGCTGCCGTCCTTGGCGACGGTGAGGGTCGTGGCGGCGGCCGCGGCGGTGGTGCGCGCCGTCGTACCGATCGAACCCCGCGGCCCCGCACCGGACTTCAGGAGCGCGGGCACGTCGGCCGTGGCGTCGAGGGTGTACGGGTAGAAGCTCTTCGGGTCGAAGGCGCTGCCCCCGCTCTCGTTGCGCCCGCTCGTGCCCACGAAGGTGTTGCCCTTCTGCACGATGGTCGCGGTGCCGTCCTTGATGACGGGGTTGTTGACGCCCTGGAAGTAGGAGTTCTCCAGCAGCATCCTGGTGGCGCCGCGCGAGTAGTTCCCGTACGACGACTTGATGTCGGTGCCGGCCACGTCCTCCAGGAAGTTGTTGTAGAGGTGCGCGTGGGCGGCGTTGTCGGTGGAGGGGTTGCGCTGCTCGGTCTCGCGTATCCAGTTGTGGTGGATGGTGATGTCGGTGACGACGTTCTCGGTCCACCCGATGCCGAAGGCCTTGTTGTCCTGGCCGAGCTTGTTCCAGGACACCGTCACGTAGGTGCTGTCCTTGCGGACGTCGATGAGCCCGTCGGCCATGTGCCGCAGGTCGTTGTGGTCGATCCAGACGTGGTGGGCGCCGTCCATCTGGATGGCGTCGAAGTCGTGGTCCTTGTCGTTCCAGATGCCCTGGTAGGCGTCCCTGATGGTCAGGTTCCGGATGATCACGTTGTGGACTCCGGCCCCGAGGAAGAACCCACCGCCCACGATGTGCCCGGAGGTCCCGGACCCGACGATGGTCTTGTTGCTCTGGACCTTGATCTCCTTGCCGACCGGGTTCATGGTGATCGTCCCGGCGACGACGATGACGTAGGGCTCGGCGGCGGTCGCGTACCTCTCGAGATCGGCGAGGGTGGTGACGGTGACGATCTGTCCGCCCCGGCCGCCGTACGTGCCGTTCTGGCCGAGGGCGTTGACGGAGGCGAAGCCGTCGGCGGTGGCGGTCGCCCAGGCGGGGGCGGCGGTGGTCGCGGCGGACGCCTTGGACAGGGCGTCGTCACCGAAGAGCGGGCCGTAGGCGAGCACGCCGGTCGAGATCAGGGCCACGGGGACACCGGCGGCCAGCGTGGTCCTGCGCCTGCGGTGCCGAGGGGCCCTGCTGCGGGGTTCAGTCACGGGCTGCTTCCGATCAGGTCAGGTGTGGAGGGCTTGAGGTCACCTGGCTGTCGGAGCCGCCGGGAAAAAGGTTGCCGGGGCGGGGTGACCCGCGACCGTCCTCCCTGCCGCGGGGTCGGACCTGCCTACGGAGCTTCCGGCGGCGGCACAGGCGCCCCCGGCAGCCGTACGGTCGCCACCGTGCCGCCGCCGTCCGCGCGGGTCAGCGTCACCGTGCCGCCCGCCTGTTCCACCGTGCGCGCGACGATCGACAGGCCCAGGCCCGAGCCCGGCAGGGCGCGGGCGCTGGGGGAGCGCCAGAACCGGTCGAAGACGTAAGGGAGTTCGTCCTCGGCGACGCCGGGCCCGTGGTCGCGGACGGTGAGCACACCGTCGGCGAGCCGCACCTCGACCGCGGCGCCCTCGGGGCTGAACTTCACCGCGTTGTCGAGCACGTTGACGACCGCACGCTCCAGCGCGGCGGGCTCCGCGCGGACGTACCAGGGCCGGAGGTCGGCGTCGATGGTCAGCTCGGGCCCCCGCAGCCGTGCGCGACGCAGCGCCGCTTCCACGGTGTCCTCCAGCGAGACCACCTGGACGCGCTCACCGCGCTGGCCCTCGGACCGGGACAGCTCCTGCAAGTCGCCGATCAGCGACGCCAGTTCCGTCATCTGCGCCTTCACCGACGCGAGGAGCGCCTTGCGGTCGGCCTCGGGGAGGGGCCGCCCCGTCTCCTCGCTGCGGGTGAGGAGCTCGATGTTGGTGCGCAGGGAGGTGAGGGGGGTGCGCAGCTCGTGCCCGGCGTCCGCGATCAGCTGCTGCTGGAGCTCGCGGGAGCTGGCGAGGGAGGAGGTCATGGAGTTGAAGGACCGGGAGAGCCGGGCCACTTCGTCCTCGGCGTCGTCCTCCACCGGGATGCGGACGTTCAGGTCCTCGGTCCTGGCCACGTGTTCGACGGCCTCGGTCAGCTTGTCGACGGGGCGGAGACCGGCGCGGGCCACCGCGAGGCCGGCGGCACCGGCCCCGAGCACTCCGACGCCGGAGACGAGGAGAAGGATGAGGGCGAGCTCGTTGAGGGTGGACCGGGTGGCCTTCAGGGGGACGGCGAGCTGTACGGCGACGCCCTGTGAGTCGTTCTGGTCGACCCCCAGGTACAGGGTCAGCACGCGTACGGCGTTGCCCTCCTCGTCGGTGCCGTCGCGGAAGCCGCCCTGAAGGGTCCTGGCCTCCTTGATCACTTCCTTGTCGGAGTCGGTGACCTTGACGGTGGCCGGGGAGTCCGGGGCGACGCAGGGCGAGCCGGTCTCCTTGATCGCCTGGACGTAGTCGTTGCGACCGGGGAACAGCTGGGTGTTCCCCTGGGGGGCCTGCGTGCACTGCTGAAGGAGCGTGTTGACCGTGCCGGGCCGTCGCGCCATCTGCTCGAGCTCGTCGTTGACCTGCTGGTACAGCTTGCCCTGCACGATGAACCAACACGTCACCGAGACCGCCGCCACCGCGAACGCCACCGCCGCGGCGACCAGCAGCGACAACCGTGCCCGGATGGGAAGCGCGCGGAACCGGCGCACCACCCTGTTCACTCCGCCCCGCCCTGCCGCAACACGTATCCCACGCCCCGCACGGTGTGCACGAGCCGCGGCTCGCCGCCCGCCTCCGTCTTGCGCCGCAGGTACATCACGTACACGTCCAGCGAGTTCGACGACGGCTCGAAGTCGAAGCCCCACACCGCCTTCAGGATCTGCTCACGGGTCAGCACCTGACGCGGATGCGCCATGAACATTTCCAGCAGCGTGAACTCGGTACGGGTCAGCTCGACCGACCGCCCCGCCCGCGTCACCTCCCGCGTGGCCAGATCCATCCGCAGATCCGCGAAGGTCAGCGCCTCGTCCTCGGGCACCGTGCCCGCGCTCGCGGCCGCCGCGTAGGAGCTGCGCCGCAGCAACGCACGAACCCGCGCGAACAGTTCGTCCAGTTCGAACGGCTTGACCAGGTAGTCGTCGGCGCCCGCGTCCAGTCCCGTCACCCGGTCACCCACCGTGTCCCGGGCGGTGAGCATCAGGATCGGCGTCGTCGTGCCCGCGCCCCGCATCCGGCGCGCGGCGGTCAGCCCGTCCATGCGCGGCATCTGGATGTCGAGGACCACCAGGTCCGGCTGGTAGGCCGTCGCCTTCTCCAGCGCGTCCGCGCCGTCGACCGCCACCTCGGTGTCGTACCCCTCGAAGGCGAGGCTGCGCTGGAGTGCTTCCCGCACGGCCGGCTCGTCGTCGACGATCAGGATGCGCTGGGGGTCACGGTCGCCGTCGGCGGGGCTCATCGCTCGTGGTTCCTCGGGGTGCGGTGGGACGGGGTGCTCTCAGCCTCGCATGGTTCCGCGCTGTCGGGCCAAGGCATGGAGGGTCAGGCGCGGACCCTGCGCCGGCGTGCCGTTCGGCCGGTGCTCGGGGCGGCGACCTCGGGTGCCCGCACGGCGATGGTCGGCGCGTTCAGCTCGTACGCCACGTCCAGTGCCAGGGCAGTGCCGGCCGGGTCATGGCCGGCCACGGTGTGGGAAACCTGCTTGATCATGACGTACTCCCGGGTCCGGTGAGGGTCAGTTGTCGCTGCCGCCGGCCCGCAGCCCGGCGAGGTCGGCCTTGACGGTGTTGATCGGGATGGCGAAGCCGAGGCCCACGCTGCCGGCGTCGGACGAGGAGGAGTCCGAGGCGGCCGAGTACATCGCCGAGTTGATGCCGATGATGTTGCCGTTCATGTCGATCAGCGCGCCGCCGGAGTTCCCGGGGTTCAGGGACGCGTCGGTCTGGAGCGCCTTGTACGTCGTCGTGGACGAACCGGTGTCGCCGTTGAACTGCTGACCGCCGAACTCGAACGGCCACTGCCCATTGCCGCCCTGCTGCTGTTGCCGGCCCTCGTCGGTCGAGACGGTCACGTCCCGGTTCAGCGCGGAGACGATGCCGCTGGTGACGGTGCCGGTGAGGCCCTCGGGGGAGCCGATCGCCACGACCTCGTCGCCGACCTGGACACCGTCGGAGTCGCCGAGGGTCGCGGCGGTGAGGCCGGAGGCGTTCTCCAGCTTGATCAGGGCGAGGTCCTTGGCGCTGTCGGTGCCGACGACCTTGGCCGTGTACTGCTTGCCGTCGCTCGTGGAGACCTTGATCGAGGTGGCGCCGGAGATGACGTGGTTGTTGGTGACGATCTCGCCGTCACCGGTGATGATCACGCCGGAGCCGGTGGACGAGCCGTTGTTGAGCGTCGCGTTGACCTCGACGATGCTCGGGCTGACCGCCTTCGCGACCCCGGAGACCGTGCCCCTGTCGGCGGACGGCACGACGGTGGTGCTGGTGCTGCTGGAGGCGACCGTGTCGTGGCCGGTGAGCTCCTGGATGCCGTACGCCGTACCGCCACCGATCGCGGCGGCGACGATCGCCACGGCCGCGAGGAGGGCGAGCGGACCCCGGGTACGCTTCTTGCGCGGCTCCGGTTCGGCGGGGGGCGCGGTCAGGAGAGCCGTACCGCCACCGTTGCCGGGCGGCTGCGCCGGCGGGGGCGGCCACTCCGGGTTCACGGGGGAGGCTGAGGCGTGCTGCTGGGCGCCCCGGTAGGGGTTCGCGTACTGCTGCTCGTACTCGCCGTCGCGGCGGAAGCTCTCGGTCATGACAACGAGCTTGTCGCCCGACCATGAGAGCTCCCTGAGTGCTCCCTGAGAACGCCGCCAGAACCTCGTTCGCCCGATATAAAGCCCCACCAGGGAGCGAGCGGAACCTTCTCAGACGGGCCTCATGAAGACCCACGCGCGACCGGCCACGGACCCGTCGCGGACGAAACGACAGCCCGGACCTGCTCGCAGCCGCAGGAGCGCCGGACGGCAGCCGGACCTACTCGCAGCCGCAGGAGCGCCGGACGGCAGCCGGACCTACTCGCAGCCGCAGGAGCGCCGGACGACAGCCGGACCTACTCGCAGCCGCAGGAGCGCCGGACGACGAGCCTCGACGGAAACACCTTCAGCCGCTCGCGCCGCGAACCCGCGACGCGCAGACCGTCGTCCAGGACGAGATCCACCGCCGCCCGCGCCATCGCCGACCGGTCCGATGCGATCGTTGTCATCGGCGGGTCCGCGAGCGGCGCTTCCTTGATGTCGTCGAACCCGATCACCGCCAGCTCGCCCGGCACGTCGATCCGCAGCTCGCGCGCCGCGCGCAGCACGCCGATGGCCTGGTCGTCGGTGGAACAGAAGATCGCGGGCGGACGCTCGGGCCCCGCCAGCACACCCAGCGCCACCTGGTACGCGTCGTAGCGGTTGTACGGCGCCTCGAACAACCGCCCCTCGGTGGAGATCCCGGCCTCGTCCATCACCCGCCGCCAGCCCTCGACGTGGTCGGAGACCGGGTCGCCGACGGAGGGCGTGTCGGCGGTGCCGCCCATGCAGGCGACGTAGGGGTGGCCGTGGTCCAGCAGATGGCGGACGGCGAGCTCGGCGCCACCGAGGTCGTCCGTGACGACGGCGACGTCGTCGATGGCCTCGGGGCGTTCGTGGAGGAGGACGACCCGGGCGTCCCAGGCCTCGATCTCGGCGGCGGCCAGGTCGTTCAGCGCGTGGGAGACCAGGATCAGGCCGGAGACCCGCATCCCGAGGAACGCCCGCAGATAGTGGACCTCGCGCTCGCCGACGTAGTCGGTGTTGCCGACCAGCACCATCTTGCCGCGCTCGGAGGCGGCCTGTTCGACCGCGTGCGCCATCTCGCCGAAGAACGGCTGACGGGCGTCGGGGATGATCAGGCCTATGAGATCGGTGCGGCGGGACGCCATCGCCTGGGCGACCCGGTCGGGGCGATAGCCCAGTTCCTTGATCGCGGCGAGGACACGCTCGCGCGTGGCCGGGGCGACCGGCCGGGGTCCGTTGTTGATGACATAGCTGACGACGGCGGTGGACGTCCCCGCCAGTCGCGCCACGTCATCCCTGGTTACCTTGGCCACGCGCGGAGTCTACGCGGATGGACCCGCTCTGGGCAGGGCGAGAAGGAGCTTCTCCGGGCCCCGCCTGAGCGTTTCCGGGACCGGCTACACGTCGGCCCTGACCTCGGCGGCGTCCAGAGCGGCCGTCTCGTCCGCATCCTCCGCCTTTTGCCGCTCGTTCTTGGACTTTGCCTCGTCCGGGGCCGCCCCACCCTTCTCGGGCGTAACGAATCGATAACCGACGTTCCGGACGGTCCCGATCAGCGACTCGTGCTCGGGGCCGAGCTTGGCGCGCAGCCGCCGTACGTGCACGTCCACGGTCCGGGTGCCGCCGAAGTAGTCGTAGCCCCAGACCTCCTGGAGCAGCTGGGCGCGGGTGAAGACGCGGCCCGGGTGCTGGGCGAGGTACTTGAGCAGCTCGAACTCCTTGAAGGTCAGGTCCAGGACCCGGCCCTTGAGCTTGGCGCTGTAGGTCGCCTCGTCGACCGAGAGGTCGCCGTTGCGGATCTCCATGGGGGAGTCGTCGTTGACGATCTGCTGCCGGCCCATGGCCAGGCGCAGCCGCGCCTCGACCTCGGCGGGACCCGCGGTGTCCAGCAGGACGTCGTCGATGCCCCAGTCGGCGGTGACGGCGGCCAAGCCGCCCTCGGTGACGACGAGGATGAGCGGACAGCCGGGCCCCGTGGAGCGCAGCAGCTGGCACAGGCTGCGGACCTGCGGGAGGTCGCGGCGGCCGTCGATGAGGATGACGTCGGCGCCGGGGGTGTCGACGAGAGCGGGGCCTTCAGCCGGTGCCACGCGCACGTTGTGCAGGAGCAGGCCGAGGGCCGGAAGCACCTCCGTCGACGGCTGGAGGGCGTTGGTCAGGAGCAGCAGAGAACTCATACGTCTGGTTCCTCCTCGGTCCCGCGAGGTCGCGGCTTTCGTATACAAGGGGTACCGAAAGCACAAAAGGACCCGGGGGCTGCGTCGCCCGAGTCCTCTTCCCTGGAGAATAGCCCACATGAGCGTTGATCCGGCAGGTCGTGTGGCGCGTTCCACCGTGAGTCCGAACTCTGAGACGAACAGACACGCACCTATCCGGACGTTTCTGCACACTGACGATGGTGTGTCGATCGATTCCGTATACGACCCGCCGGCCTTCGTATACGACGCCTCCGCGCCACCCGCGCGTGACCTCGTGTTCGTGGTCGCGCACGGTTTCACGGGCCACGCGGACCGGCCTCATGTTCGGAGGGTGGCGGCGGCGTTCGCGCAGTACGGGGCCGTGGTCACGTTCTCCTTCAGGGGCCACGGCGCCTCCGGCGGGCGCTCGACGGTCGGCGACCGGGAGGTGCTGGATCTGGCCGCCGCGGTGGAGTGGGCGCGGTCGTTCGGCCACGCGCGCGTGGTGACCGTGGGGTTCTCCATGGGCGGTTCCGTGGTGCTGCGGCACGCGGCGCTGCACGGGCCGGAGCGCGCAGGGCGCACGGAAGCGCGCACCGACGCCGTGGTCTCGGTGAGTGCGCCGGCCCGCTGGTACTACCGCGGCACCGCCCCCATGCGCAGGGTCCACTGGCTGATCACCCGCCCCGAGGGACGTCTGCTGGGCCGCTACGGACTCCGTACGCGGATCCACCACCGCGACTGGGACCCGGTCCCGCTCTCCCCGGTGGAGGCGGTCCCGGGCATAGCGCCGACGCCCCTGCTGATCGTCCACGGCGACCGCGACGGCTACTTCCCCCTGGACCACCCCCGCATGCTCGCCGAAGCCGCCGGTGACCACGGCGAACTCTGGCTGGAGCCCGGCATGGGCCACGCGGAGAACGCGGCCCCCGACGAGCTGCTGGCCCGGATCGGGGACTGGGCCGCCGCACAGGGCGGCTAGCCTGACCGTGTACACAGCCGATCGATCGAGGAACCGGATGCCGAAGGTCACCGTGCGCTACTGGGCCGCCGCGAAGGCCGCGGCCGGCGTCGCCGAGGAGGCGTACGACGCGGACACGCTCGCCGAGGCGCTCGACGCCGTGCGCGAACGACACCCCGGCGAGCTCACGCGCGTCCTGCTGCGATGCTCGTTCCTCATCGACGGCGACCCCGTGGGCACCCGCGGACATGAGACGGTACGGCTGGCCGACGGCGGCACGGTCGAGGTGCTCCCGCCGTTCGCAGGAGGGTGACGATGACCGACCAGCCGTATGAGGGGCAGCAGTACCAGCAGGGGTACGACCCGTACTGGCAGCACCAGAACCAGCAGCACCAGCAGCAGGCGTGGCCCGGGCAGCAGCAGGGCCACGACGACTCGCACGCCGCCCAGCAGGACACCCAGCAGTGGCAGGGGCAGACCTGGGAGACCCAGGCGCAGGCGCCCGTCGCACCGGCGGCGGAGACGTCGTACCTGCCGCAGCAGGGCTACGCGCAGCCGGCGTACACCGAACCGGCCGGGGCCGGCGCGCCTCCCCCCGAGCCCGAGCCCGCGGCGCCCGCCTCCTCCGAGTACGGCGCCCCCACCCTCGGCGGCAACGCCCGCATCACGGACGCCCAGCGCGCCCGCCTGGAGGGGCGCTCCCCGATCATCGAGCCCGGCATGCAGCCCGCCGCGCTCACCGCGCTCCTCGGTCTGCTCCTCGCCGCAGCGGCGGCCGTCGGGTCGTACGCGCTGCTCGTCCCGCTCGTCGTCCTTCAGGCCGTGACGGCCGCCGGCTGGTTCCGGCTGAACGGCATGTGGCCGGCCCGGCAGGGCATCGCGCTGGCGTTCCTCGGCGCGGTGGTCGCGGACGTCGCGCTGCTCGCCGCCGACCGCGCGCCGGCCGCGATCCTCGGCACGCTCGGCGTCTGGGTCCTGCTCTCCCTGGTCCTCCAGCTCCGCTCGCACGCCGACCCCGACACCCGGATGTACGGCCTGATGGCCACCGTCGCCTCGGCGGCGCTGGCGATCGTGGCGTCCGGCTACCTCGCGGCCGCCGCCGACGCGGTGACGGTCGGCGCGGCCTCGGTCGCGGTCGCCGTGCTGGCCCGCGCGCTGCCGCTGCCGACACCGGCCTCCGTGGTGGTCGCCCTGCTCGCCGCGGCGGGCGCGGGCATCGCGGTCGGCGGGATGACGGACCTGGGCTCCGAGGGCGCGCTGCTGGGAGCGGGCGCCGGGGTGTGCGCGCTGATCGGCCACCGCGTCGCGAGCTACGACTACCCCTCCCGTTTCGTGCACTTCACCGCGGGCGTGGCGCTGCCGCTGGCGGCGGCCGCCCCGGCGGTGTACCTGCTGGGACGGGCGCTCGGGTAGAACCCCCGACCCCGCTTGTCACAGGTGATCGACAATTCGCAGGTCGCCGCCCGCACCGGAGTTACGGTGACTTCCGGACGTAGACCGCCTAGGTGGGGGAACACCAAAGAATGCGCGCACTGCGAATACTTCTGATCGTCGTCGTCATTCTGGGCGGCCTCTTCGTGATCGCCGACCGTGTCGCGGTCCACTTCGCGGAGGGCGAGGTGGCGGACAAGCTCAAGACCACCGAGAACCTCGCCGTCACCCCCGACGTGTCGATCAAGGGCTTCCCCTTCCTCACCCAGGTCGCCTCCGGCGAGCTCGACGACACCGAGGTCGCCATCAAGGACTACGAGGCCACCGCCGGCACCGACGGCGACAAGATCCGCATCGACGACATCCGCGCGAACTTCAAGAGCGTGGCCTTCTCCGGCGACTACAGCTCCGCCACCGCCGCCACCGCCGACGGCACGGCGACGATCTCCTACGCCGAGCTGCTCAAGGCCGCCCGGTCCGAGCCGACGCAGATCTTCCCCGGGGCGACCGCCGAGGTCGTCGGCCTCGCGGACGGCGGCAACGGCAAGATCAAGGTGAACGTCAAGGTCGCGGCCCTGGGCAGGTCCTCGACGTACCCGGTGCTCAGCACGGTCACCGTCGACGGCGACACCGTGCGGGTGCACGCCGACAACCTGCCGAACCTGGTCGTCGAGGTCGCGGAGGGCAAGGTCCGCTCGATCACCGACTTCCAGCAGAAGATCGACGACCTGCCGGGCGGCATCGAGCTCGACAAGGTCGAGGCGGCGGCGGACGGCGTCGAGGTCACGGTGAAGGGTTCGAACGTCAAGCTGGCCGGGTAGGACCGCGTACGGCGGGCAGCGCTGTCCGAGGGGCGAGACGGATAGTCCGTACGGCAGATGTGATGACGGACACCCGCGCCCGGAACCGGTGCGAACACGGCCCCGACGGCGCTCTGATCCCACATCCCGGACGATCGCGTCTCAAAATACGACACGCCGGTGACATGCCCGGCTGTCCGTCCCTACGATCGACGGCATGAAGCGACAGGCGGATCTCACGAAGCGGCGGGCAGTGGACCTGTGCCGCGTTGCCGCCATGCTCTGTCGCACCTTCTGAGCGGAAGCCCCGCCTTCCGCATCACCCTGCCTGTCCAAGGCAGCGGTGCGCCCCGCGCACCCCTTTCGCACTCGCGCGCCCCGCCGCAACTGCCCCGGAGGAGAAAGAGCATGAGCCGCAGCGACGTCCTGGTCGACGCCGACTGGGTCGAGGCCAACCTCGACAACCCGAACATCGCGATCGTGGAGGTGGACGAAGACACGTCCGCCTACGAGAAGAACCACATCAGGAACGCGATCCGGATCGACTGGACGCAGGACCTCCAGGACCCGGTCCGCCGTGACTTCATCGACCAGGAGGGCTTCGAGAAGCTCCTGTCGGCGAAGGGCATCGCCAACGACACCCAGGTGATCCTCTACGGCGGCAACAACAACTGGTTCGCCTCCTACGCCTACTGGTACTTCAAGCTCTACGGCCATGAGAACGTCAAGCTCCTCGACGGCGGCCGCAAGAAGTGGGAGCTGGACGCCCGCGAGCTGGTCGAGGAGGTGCCCGAGCGCCCCACGACCGACTACAAGGCCAAGGCCCAGAACACCTCGATCCGTGCCTTCCGCGACGACGTCGTCGCCGCGATCGGCTCGCAGAACCTGGTCGACGTGCGCTCCCCCGACGAGTTCTCCGGCAAGCTGCTCGCCCCGGCCCACCTGCCGCAGGAGCAGTCGCAGCGCCCGGGCCACGTGCCCAGCGCCCGCAACATCCCGTGGTCGAAGAACGCCAACGACGACGGCACCTTCAAGTCGGACGAGGAGCTCAAGGCCCTCTACGCCGATGAGCAGGTCGACCTGGCCAAGGACACCATCGCCTACTGCCGCATCGGTGAGCGCTCCGCGCTGACCTGGTTCGTCCTGCACGAGCTGCTGGGCGTGCAGAACGTCAAGAACTACGACGGCTCCTGGACCGAGTACGGCAGCCTCGTCGGCGTCCCGATCGAGCTCGGCGCCAACAAGTAAGCCCCGCAGCAAGCGAACCCACCCCCGCAGATCCCGACCGGCCTTCCTCCGGTCAGACCCCTCTTGGAGAACGACATGTGTGGAGCGAAGGCCGGCGGCCCCGACGCCTCGACGATCAAGCCCGGTGAGACCACGATCCAGGGCCAGGTGACCAAGGACGGCGAGCCCGTCGTCGGTTACGTCCGCCTGTTGGACTCGACCGGCGAGTTCACCGCCGAGGTCCCCACCTCCGCCACGGGCCAGTTCCGCTTCTACGCGGCCGAGGGCACCTGGACCGTTCGCGCCCTGGTCCCCGGCGCCACCGCCGACCGCACGGTCGTCGCCCAGCAGGGTGGCCTCGCCGAGGTCGCGATCGCCGTCTGAGGCACCCCTGAACGGCTGAAGGGCCGCACCCCCGGGTTGGACGCTCGGGGTGCGGCCCTTCGGCACGCGCGGACCTACGCTGGAGGTATGTACGCACGGCGGCGGCACGTGTACTTCGCCATGATGGGGACCTGCATCGGACTCTTCGTCCTGGCCTGGGGCGTCGTACGCCTGTGGTCGGTCCCCGTGGCCGTCGGCATGTGCGTGGTCGCCATGCTGATCCCGCCGGTCGCCGCGATGGTCGCCAACCGGCGCGGCCCCGACGACCGCTGGTGGGACGACCCCTCCGGCGACCCCACGTCGGACGAGTGGTGGGACGAGCTGGACGGCAAGAAACGGCCGCGATAGCCCAGGGGGCCGGCGGCTCAGTACACGAGCGCCTGGGTGTCGTCGGCGAGGGACTCCTGCACGAACACCTGGGCGCCCGCGATCCGCACGCCCTCGATGACGTCCTTCTCCGTGATGTCCCGGCGGGCCGCGCACTGCGTGCACAGCGTCAGCTTTCCGCCCGCCAGGACCGAGTCGATCAGGTCGGGCAGCGGGGCGGCATGCGGCAGCTCGAACTCGGCGGCACGGCCCGGCAGCGCGAACCACGCCGACTCGCCGGTCAGCCACAGGGAGACCTCCACCCCACTGGCCACGGCCACCGCCGCCACCGTGAACGCCTGCGAGCAGCGCTCGGGGGCATCGGCCCCCGCCGTCACCTTGATCACGAGCTTCTTCGCCATGCCTGAATCGTAATCAACGCCCCTGAAGGTCGAGGTGGACAACGTCCAGCGGTACGTCTGCAACGAGGCCAAGCCCTTCGGCGCCGAGCACGTCCGGCAGGGCTCCCTCGTCGCCGGTGACGTGCTCACCCTGGTCGTGCAGTCCCGCAAGGGCGGCGCGGCGGCGGTGCCGTTCCAGCAGACGGTGGTGCCGCAGAGCCAGCTCCTCGGATGAGGCGTACCTCGCAGAGAAGGCGGGGCCCCGGCCGACTAAGCTGGGGCCCGGCCTTGTACCGCCCACCCTCGCTCACCGTAGGAGCACCAAGTGCTTGAGGTTGTCTTCGAAATCCTGCTCGCCCTGGTCTGCGTCGGCGTTCTCGCCTTCGCCGGGCTGACGGTGAAGAAGCTGTACCAGGGCCAGCGCTGACCCAGATCTAGGAACTGCTCTCATGATCGAGATCCCGTCCGACCTCCACAAGGACCTCGTCCCGCTCGTCTTCCTGCTCGGCAACTGGGCCGGCGCGGGCGTGCACGACTTCCCCGGCTCCGAGAAGTGCAACTTCGGGCAGGAGGTCACCTTCAGCCACGACGGCCGCGACTTCCTGGAGTACCAGTCCCACACCTGGGTCCTGGACAACGACGGGAACAAGGTCCGTCCGCTGGAGTCCGAGCACGGCTTCTGGCGCGTCGACGCCGACCGCAAGGTCGAGATCACGATGGTCCGTGACGACGGCGTCGTGGAGATCTGGTACGGCGAGCTGGCCAAGCAGAAGCCCCAGATCGACCTGGTCACGGACGCGGTGGCGCGTACCGCGGCCTCCGGCCCCTACACCGGCGGCAAGCGGCTGTACGGCTACGTCAACAGCGACCTGATGTGGGTCGGCGAGAAGCAGACCCCCGAGGTCGAGCTGCGCCCCTACATGTCCGCGCACCTGAAGAAGGTCGTCACCCCGGAGGACGTCGAGCGCTGGGCCAAGGCCCTCCCCGACGACATGCCGGACGACGGCATCGCCTTCTTCAAGTAATTCCGTGTGGTGGTCACCTGTTCGGATGAACCGTGTGGTTTGGCGGGGCAGGGCAGGGGACACCGTCTAGCTTCGTCGTCGTGAAGCTGGTGGTACGGGTCAAGCTCCTGCCAACGCCCGAGCAGGCGGCGGCACTTGAGGTGACCCTGCGTTCCTGCAACGAGGCAGCGAATTGGCTCTCGACTGAGGCGTTCGCCCGTCAGGTGACCTCGCGCGCGGGGCTGCAGGCTCTTGCGTACGCTGCCCTGCGGGCGCGGGGGCTGTCGGCGCAGCCTGCACTGCATGTGCTGCGGAAGGTCGCAGACGCCTACGCCGCCTTGAAGGCGAGTGCGCGGGCGGGGAACCTGGGCAGGCCGGGCTCGAAACGGTATACGAGGGCCACCTCCAAGCCGATCATGTTTCGTGCGGGGGCGGCACAGCCGTTCGATGACCGCTGCCTGTCCTGGCAGATGGGCGCCACCACGGTATCGATCTGGACCACCAGCGGACGCCTGAAGAACATCGCCTTTACCGGGCATCCGGAGCAGTTGAAGCTGCTGTCCCGCTACCGACGAGGCGAGTCGGATCTGTTGAATCGGAACGGGCAGTGGTACCTGATCGCGATCTGCGAGGTCCCCGAGGCCGAGGAGAACCGCAGGCCGGGCGGGTTTGTGGGGGTGGACCTGGGGATCGTGAACATTGCCTCCACGTCCACCGGTCGGCGGCACAGCGGGCGTCACCTGAACCGCCGCCGCGCACAGGATCGGAGGCTGCGCGCGAAGCTGCAGCGGAGGGGTACAAAGTCGGCCAAGCGACGGATGAAGAGACACGCGGGCAGGGAAGCCCGCCGGGCTCGCGACATCAACCACAAGATCAGCAAATGCATCGTGGCGGAGGCTCAACGCACCGGTCGCGGAATCGCCCTGGAAGACCTGGGTGGTATTCGCGAGCGGGCACGGCTCAAGAAGCCCCAACGCGTCACCTTGCACTCGTGGGCGTTCCACCAACTCGGCGAGTTCATCGCATACAAGGCCAAGCGTGCCGGAGTTCCGGTGGTGTCCGTGAATCCGGCCTACTCGAGCCGGGAATGCTCCCGGTGTCACCACATCGACAAGCGCAACCGGCTGTCACAGGCCGTGTTCGCCTGCAGGTCCTGCGGCTTCGTTGAGCACGCCGACCTCAATGCGTCCCACAACATCGCCTCTCGTGGGTGGTGGGTGTGGGTCTGCGGGGCCAGGTCAGTGGCCCCTGCTCTCACCCTCGTGTCGTGAGGGCTGGACGCGGCCGGTCTCGTCGAAGCCATCGATGCCCTGAGCTGCAAACCCGGGACGACGGTCCAGGGTGGCTGACGTAGGCCTAGACTCGTCGGTGTGGTGAGCACCGACTGGAAGAGCGACCTCAGGCAGCGCGGCTACCGGCTGACGCCGCAGCGGCAACTCGTGCTCGAAGCCGTGGACACCCTGGAGCACGCGACCCCCGACGACATCCTCATCGAGGTGAGGAAGACGGCGTCGGGGGTCAACATTTCCACGGTCTACCGGACCCTGGAGCTCCTGGAGGAGCTCGGGCTGGTCAGCCATGCCCATCTGGGGCACGGGGCGCCGACGTACCACCTGGCCGACCGGCACCATCACATCCACCTGGTGTGCCGCGACTGCGACAACGTCATCGAGGCGGACACCGAGGTGGCGGCGGAGTTCACCGCGAAGCTGCGCTCGACCTTCGGGTTCGAGACGGACCTGAAGCACTTCGCGATCTTCGGCCGCTGCAAGGACTGTTCTTTGAAGGCTTCAACTACCGAGTCGTAGGCTTGTACATATGAAGAGCCCTCTGCTGTCCCTGCCCGGTGCCGTACCCGCCGAAGGCGTGGACGAAGGCGTCGCCGCCCACTACGGCGACCTGTTCCGTGAGCAGCGCACCCTCGCCGAGGGCGCCGGGTTCGTGGACCTCTCGCACCGCGGCGTCCTCGCCGTCACGGGCGAGGACCGGCTGAGCTGGCTGCATCTGCTGCTCACCCAGCATGTCGCCGAGCTGCCCACGGGCGAGGCCACCGAGGCGCTGATCCTCTCCGCCAACGGCCACATCGAGCACGCGCTGTACCTGGTCGACGACGGTACGACGGTCTGGGCCCATGTGGAGCCCGGCACCCAGGAGGCGCTGCTGGCGTACCTGGAGTCGATGAAGTTCTTCTACCGGGTCGAGGTCGCCGACCGCACCGCCGACACCGCGGTCGTCCACCTCCCGGCCGGTTCGATCGCCGAGGTCCCCGAGGGCGTCGTCGTCCGGGAGACGGCGTACGGCCGTGATCTCTTCCTGCCCCGGGCGGACCTGGAGTCCTACGCCGAGAAGGCGGGCCCGGCGGCCGGCCTCCTGGCCTACGAGGCTCTCCGCGTCGAACAGCACCGCCCCCGGCTCGGCTTCGAGACCGACCACCGCACCATCCCGCACGAGCTGGGCTGGATCGGCACCGCGGTCCATCTCCAGAAGGGCTGCTACCGCGGCCAGGAGACGGTGGCCCGCGTCCAGAACCTGGGCAAGCCCCCGCGCCGCCTGGTCTTCCTGCACCTCGACGGCAGCGAGGTCCACCTGCCGCCGGCCGGCACCGAGATCCGCCTCGCGGACGACGGCCCCGACGGCCGCAAGGTCGGCTTCGTCACCACCTCCGTACGCCACCACGAGCTCGGCCCGGTCGCCCTCGCCCTGATCAAGCGGAACGTCCCCGTGGACGCGCACCTGATGGCGGACACCACGGCGGCGGCCCAGGAAGTGGTCGTGGAGCCCTAGGCCGGCTCGACAGGACCGGCGGCCCGCTAGATCTCCAGCAGCACCGTGAACGGGCCGTCGTTCGTCAGGGACACGCGCATCTGCGCGCCGAACCTGCCGGTCGCCACCGTCGCGCCCAGTGCCCGCAGTTGGGCGACGACCTCCTCGACGAGGGGCTCGGCGACATCGCCGGGGGCGGCGGCGTTCCAGGTGGGGCGGCGGCCCTTGCGGGCGTCGCCGTAGAGGGTGAACTGGCTGATGACGAGGAGCGGGGCGTCGATGTCGCTGCACGACTTCTCGTCGTGGAGCATGCGGACCGACCAGAGTTTGCGGGCGAGTTGGGCCGCCTTCTGCTTGGTGTCCTCGTGCGTGACGCCGACGAGGACGCACAGCCCTTCCCCGGCGATCTCCCCGACGGTCTCACCCTCGACGACGACGCTCGCGCCGTCCACTCTCTGTACCACTGCGCGCATGGACCCATCATGCCGGGCCGCGTGAAGTGACCTTTCCTCGGGATTGTTTTTGCTCCTTAACCCCCCATGTGGGGCCGATCGGGGGCACTCGGTCACATAGCGGCCACTTGGGGTGGCACGATGACCACACACGCCCGGTCGAGGGGACGGTTGAGGCACATGAGCACACCGAGTACCGGACAGCAGCCCGGGGCTGCGGTCCGGCCGCCCGTGCAGCGCACGCTGGACCCGCGGCCGCCCGCGGGCCCGCCCGAACGCGATCTGGCCCCGCTGTGCCTGCCCGAGCTGCGCACCCTGCGCCGGGACGCCCAGCGCGACGAGGCGGACCTCAGCTATGTCCGGCGGCTGCTCCAGGGCCGTATCGACATCCTGCGCGCGGAGCTGGCCCGTCGCTCGCCCGCCGGGGAGGGCTCGGTGGTGGACCGCCTCTCCGAGATCCTCACCGACGCCCCGGCCCGCCAGCGCTCCTCCGCCCGCCATGTCACGCTGGGCACGCCCCATGGTGAGGAGTTCGGCCGGCTGGCCGCCGACATGCTCGCCGAGGTCGAGCTCTCCGACCTCCGGGCCCGCACCGACCTCGAACTCCACACCGCGATGGCCCGTCTCGTGCGGTACGAACAGCAGGTCTCCCGACGCCGCCAGCGCCTCCAGCGCACCGCGGACGACTGCAGCGCGGAGATCGCGCGGCGGTACCGCGAGGGGGAGGCACAGGTGGAGGACCTGCTGATGTGAGGGAGGGGGAGGCGGTGTGCGGGGCAGGCGTGACGGGGCCCGTGGAAAACGCCGCGACACCCTCACCGGCGCGGGCCTAACGTGACCCCATGAGCCGACCGCGCCCCGACATCGACGTCCGTCCGATCGGCGAGGCCGAGATCCCCGAGTGGATCCGCGCCCTGAACGCCGGGTTCCTGCGCAGTCCCGGGGTGTCCGAGGAGGAGATCGCGGACCGGAGCAGTTATCTCGAACCGGCCCGGACGCTCGGCGCCTTCGAGGGCGGCCGGTGCGTGGGCACGTTCCGGTCCTTCGACCAGCGGCTCACGGTCGTCGGGGGAGCCGACGTTCCCGCCGACGCCGTCACCAACGTCACCGTCACGGCCACGCACCGCCGGCGCGGCATCCTCACCCGCATGATGGCCGCGGACCTCGGTGCGGCGAAGGAGCGCGGGGACGTCGTCGCCACGCTCATCGCCGCGGAGTACCCGATCTACGGCCGCTACGGCTTCGGCCCGGCCACCTCGATGAGCGAGTGGACGGTGGACGTGCCGCGCGCCGGCATCGACCCGCGCTGGGCGGGACCGGAGGACGGCGGCCGCGTCGACCTCGTGGACCGCGCGGACGTCACCAAGCTCGGGCCCGAGCTGTACGAGCGGCTGCGGCGCCGCCTGCCCGGCGCGGTCAGCCGTACCGAGCGGTGGTGGCAGATCGAGACGGGGGCCGTGCACCTGGACCGCGCCCCCTGGGTCGAGCCCTTCTACGCCGTGTACCGCTCGGCCACCGGTGAGGTGGAGGGCATGGTGGCGTACACGTGCGACGACGTCTGGGAGGACAAGCAGCCCGCCGAGACGGCCACGGTGCGGTGGCTGATCGCCACGGCGCCGGCCGCCGAGCGCGCCCTGTGGCTGCACCTCTGCTCGATCGACTGGGTCACCAAGGTGCGCAGCGGCCGGCGCGGCCCGGACGATCTGCTCCCGCTGTTCCTCCCCGATCCGCGCGCCGCGAGGATCACCACGCAGGCGGACTGGCTGTGGGTGCGGCTCCTGGACGTCGTACGGGCTCTTCAGGCGCGTACGTACGACGGGGAGGGGGCGCTGGTGCTGGAGGTCACCGACCGGGCGGGGCCGGCCGGCGGGCGTTACCTGCTGGAGGCCGGGGCGGACGGGGCGTCCTGTACGGCGACCACGCGAGCGGCCGACCTCACCCTCGACGTCGGCGACCTGGCGAGGCTCTGGCTCGGTGACGAGTCCGCCGCGCGGCTCGTCGCGCTCGGCCGGGTCCGGGAAGAACGAGCGGGCGCCGGCCGGATGGCCGACGCCCTGCTGCGTACGCCCGGGCGGCCTTGGTGCCCGGACGTCTTCTGAGCCTCCTGACGCCGATGTCGCTTGCTCTTGCCGTGGATCCGTAGCTGTTCAGTTGTGGCTGTGCGCGGCGGTGTTCGGTTGTCGGTGTTCAGTTGTGGCTGTGCTGACCGACCGGGCTCTCGGCTCCCCTCCGGAAGAGAGCCCGATCGGCCGACTGCGCGGACTTGGGCGGTCCGGTCAGCCGGACTGGGCGAGCAGCATCACGAGGATCGCCGCTCCGATGCCGCCGACCATGGTGTTCCTTGCCTTGATGCCGACGGTGAGAAGGACGAAGGCGATGATGCCCATCGGCCCCCACTTCCACTGGATGAGCTGCTCGAACCCAATGGCAAGGGCGGCGATGGCGATGGCGAGCGGCATGACGATCCCCCCTGGACGAAGCAAGTCGAGTCGTTCGGCTTGGTGGCGCCAACCCCCTGGAACCTTGACCATGTTGGGTAAGTTGGCGACCAACTTCACTGTACTTATCTCCGTTTGGATGCGTCTCATAACCACCTTCCTCTGAACTGCCCAAAGATGGCGGGAAGTTGTAGTGTTTGGTCGTGGACCCGAAACACGCCTCCGTCAATGGACGGGAGAGGTCGCAGCGGTCACACCCGTCGCATCGTGAGGTGGCCGACGAGCTGCGTTCCCGGATCCGGTCCGGTGAGCTGCGGCCGGGTCAGCGCATGCCCACCCAGGCCAGGCTGGCCGACGAGTTCGGAGTGGAGCGTGGTGCCGTACGGCAGGCCCTGCGCATCCTGCAGTCCGAGCACCTGCTCACCAACGTGTCCAAGGGGAGCCCCGCGACCGTCGCCCCCGACCTCGGCAGGGCGCTGACCGGCCCCGGAGCCCCACCGCTGCCCACGATGGTGGCCCTCGCCCCGCGGATCGCCGAGGCCTTCGCGGTGCCGCACGTCGAGATCGACGCCCTCTGCCTGACCTCGGTCTCCCTCAACCTCGCCCTCGGCGAGCCGCTGCGTCGGATTCACGCCGGAGAGCTGAAACCGGCCAAGGTCGACGTCCGGGTCCTGCTGCCGAGCCGCGAGATCGACCTGGCCTTCCCGACCCCCGTGGACCCTTCCGTGGACGGCCGCCTCCAGCGTCGCTGGCTGGCCCAGCGCAACGCCCAGGGCCAGGTGCTCAAGCACAACCTGCTGGCGTTGCGCGCCACCCACGGCATCGACGTCCAGGTCACCTTCCGGGCGCTGCCCTTCACGCCGCCGGTGAAGCTGTACCTGCTCAACGACGCCGAGGCCCTGTTCGCCTACTACACCCTCTACCTGCGCGAGGAGCAGGTCGACCACGAGTTCCTTCAGATGTACGACGCCGAGGGGACCCAGTCGATGCTGTTCGCCTTCGATCAGGGAGCCGGCACGCGGGACACCACCTTTGTCGAGCAGTCCCACCTGTGGTTCAACGCCCTGTGGGAGACGATCAGTTCGCCCCTGACGTTCGCGTCGTAGCGCCGGCGTCCGTCGTGTGGCGCCGTGTCACAGCGCGGGGCGGGCGACCAGCAGGGCGAGCATGACGGCGCCGACGGAGCTGAAGGCCGGGCTCTTGGCCTTGACGCCGATGGTGAGCAGCAGCAGGGCGATGACCCCGGCGGCGCCGTACCTCCACTGGAGGGTCTGCTCGACGCCGACGACGAAGACGGCGACGAGGAGGTAGAGAGCAGCGGCCATGGTGGTTCCCCCTTCGGGCGTTGGGCGGCAAGGAGGCAGACAAGGAAGCAAAACTTCCGCCAACTTGGCGAAGTTGGCAACCATCTCAGTGTTAGATGTCCCCACTTGGTACCTGGTCTGAAACAACTTCCGGGCAACTCCCCAAAGATGGGGTGGAGTTGTAGCGTTTGGTCGTGACTCAGGAGAACGTGGCAGTGAACGGCAGCAGAAGGCTCTCGCCCCAGGAGATCTCCGACATCCTGCGGGAACGCATTCGCGTCGGAGACCTCAAGGCGGGCGACCGCCTGCCGACCCAGGCCGAGCTGGCCGAGGAGTTCGGCGTCGAGCGCGGCGCCGTCCGCCAGGCGCTGCGCGCCCTCCAGGAGGACGGACTCCTCACCAACGTCAGCAAGGGAAGCCCGCCGCGGATCGCCGAGCCGGCACCGGTCCGGGGCGCGCCCCAGCCGACCATGGTCGGACTCGCGCCGCGTCTGACGGAGGCGTTCACGGCGGACCACGTCCGCGTGGACGTGGTCAGCCACACCTCCGAGACCCTCATGCTCGCCCTCAGTGACTCGCTCCGCCGCATCCACGAGGGCCGGATCCGCCCCCGGTCGATCCACTTCCGCGTCCTGCTGCCCTCCCGGGACATCAACCTCGCCTTCCCGGTCCTGATCGACCGCGACACCGAGGACGACCCGGTCCACCAGCGCTGGCTGGAGATGCGCAACGCCCAGGCCCACGTCCTGAAGTACAACCTCAACGCGGTCCGCTCCACCCACGGCATCGAGGTCCAGGTCGCCTTCCGCGCCCTGCCGTTCACCCCGCCCGTGAAGCTGTACCTGCTCAACGGCGAGGAAGTGCTGCTCGGTTACTACATGCTCGAACGCCGCGAGGAGGAGTACGAGAGCCAGACCCTGGAGATGTACGACGTCCTGGGCTCCCGGTCCGTCCTCTTCTCCTTCCTGAGGTCGGCGGGCCAGCGGGACGCGGCATTCGTCGAGGAATCCCAGAAGTGGTTCGACGCCCTCTGGGAAACCATCACGACGGACCTGACACTCTCCTAGTGACTTCTGACACGACGCAGACTGAAGCGGTGACAGCAGAACTCGAGGAACTCCGCGAACTGATCACCGGCGCCCGAGTGGTCCTGTGGGACTTCGACGGCCCGATCTGCCGCTTGTTCGCGCGTCACTCCGCCCAGGGTGTCGCGGTCCGGCTGATCGACTGGCTGGCGGCGAGAGGCTTGCGCGGCCTGGTGACAGAGGACGAACGCGAAACCCTCGACCCCCAGATCATCCTGCGTGCCGTCAACCAACGACACCCCGGCAGTGACCTCGTCGAGGCGCTGGAGGAACGTCTCACCAGTGAGGAACTCCAGGCCGCGGCCTCGGCCATGCCGACTCCGCACGCCGACACCCTGATACGCACCTGGACGGCGGTCGGTGCCCGGCTCGCCGTCACGACGAACAACTCTCCCCGCGCGGCCGCCGGTTACCTGGCCGGGCGTGGCCTGGTCTCCTGCTTCGCCCCGCACATCTACGGCCGCACCCAGCGCCTGGAACACCTCAAACCCCACCCGCACTGCCTGAACCGCGCCCTCACGGCGATGGGCGTGGACCCGTCGAGGGCGCTGATGATCGGCGACGCCGACTACGACTTCCTGGCCGCGCGGAGTGCGGGCGTCCCGTTCCTCGGCTACGCGCGTAACGAACGCAAGGAGAAGCTTCTGCGCGACGCCGGGGTCAAGGTGACGGTCAGCTCCCTGGAACAGATCCGGAACGTGCTCCTGGATCAGGCCTGAGTCATCGGAGCCACGAACACCGGGCCGTCGCGAGCCTGGTGGGATTCGGTTCGGCAACGCCTCGTCGCGTCATGGCCGAGGAGCCGAATCCCGTGCGCTAGGATCCCCCGCACCGCCACTGAGCAACCGCTCTGTTCTGTGCGTATGAGATGGCGCCCAGCCATCTCGAACGACTTGGCGAAGAAGCGTGGCCATTCACCCGCCAGGGCTATTCAAGCTTGACTCCGGTCGTGGTTGATAAAACCGGCAATTAGTGTTGCCCCACCTTCTGTCTCTCGCGCGATCGATCCGGAGTGGCCCGTGGGCCCATCAGCACCTCGCCCCGGTCCTCACCCGGGGGAACGCGTCAGACACGACGCTCTCCGGGCCTTCGTGAGCCTGGCCCGACGGCAGGGCCAGGAGACCGGCGGACACCGTCACCGCGGCTATCTGCTGCCCCTGTCGGACGAGGTGGCCCCACTGGTGGGGCGCGCGGCGGGCACGCCCGTGACCGTGCGGATCCCGCGGGTCGACGCGCTCTCCACGGCGGTCAGGACCTGGCAGGACGAGACGGCGGTTCTCCGTACCGTCAAGGACGTGCTGCCCGAGGTCCCGGACTGCCTCGTCGTGGGCGACGGCTTCGCCCTGCACAGCCATGTCGACGGAGCCTCGCTCGCCGCGCTGTGCGGTGGCGAGGGCAAGCCCGTCGACGCCCGTTACGTCGAGGCGCTGACCGGTGTGCTCGCCGACCTGGCCCAGGTGCGCCGGGGAGCACTGCCGACCCTGCCCCCTCACTGGCCCGGCAACCACTCGGACAGCCAGGGTTTTCTGCGGGCGATGGCGGTCGCCGCGCACCGGCAGATCGTGCAGCCCAACTGGGCCGCGTTCGGCGGCCTGTTCGCCGCCCTGGGGATCCGGTACGACGCCATGCTCCGGCTGGCGGAGCAGGTTCCGGTGATGTCCAGGCGCCCCTTCGGGCTGCTGCACGGCGACCTGCACCGGGAGAACGTGATCGTCGTTCAGGACGACGACGTCACGCGGGTCGTGCTGGTCGACTGGCACCTGGCGAGCTACGGCGATCCGTTGTACGACCTCGCCAACCACGTCGTCCGCACGCGCTACCCGCTCCACCAGCGGCAAGAGGTCGTCGACGCCTGGGCGGCCGCCGTCCAGCTGGTTCGTCCCCCCGCCGGCAACAACCTGCACCGGGACCTTCCGCATTACCTCGCCTTCGAGGAGGCGCGAGGCGTCTTCTCCGAGGTGATGCGGGCCGCGAGGCAGCTGCGGGGATCCACCGGCCAGGAGACCCTGGACGAGGCGAAAGGGCAGGTGCGCCGGGCGCTGGAGGCGGCGGCGCCGCCCATCGGGCTCGGCAGCGTCCCCGGCGAGCAGGAGATCGAGCGGATCCTGTTCCGGTGGCGGGCCGCCAGAGCCGGGGAGCGTGCCCTGTCCGCGGGGGTCAGCGACTGGGTCCCCGACCCACGGTTCCCCGAGCACACCGCCTTTCCCCGCCGGGCCGTGGACGCGGCGCTGCGTGCGGAGGGGGCGGCGCCGGCCGGGCGGATCTTCAAAGGCACCGGACACCTGAACACGGTGGTGCGCGTGCCCGGCGTCGACTTTCCCGTCGTGGTGCGGCGCAAGGTGGCGAACGTCCACAGGCGTGAACGCGGCTTCCTCAGCGAGCACGCCGTACTGCGTGCCATCGAGGAGTCCAAGGCCCCCGTGCGGGCACCGAGGTTCCTGGCACTGGGGACGAGCTACCAAGAGGAACCTTTCGCCGTTCACACCTACGTGGGTCCGCCCGGCATGGACCAGCCGCCCAGCCATCCCGTGCGGGGACTGCTGCCGCACGAGGCGGACGGCCTCGTCGACCAGCTCCTCGCCCTGACCGAGGTGGGCTACGAAAGGCTCGACCCGGCGGCAGGCGTGGGGTGCTTCTACATCTGGCTCAGCGAGCAACTCGTCCAGCTGGTCGCCGAGTTGCCGAGAGAGTCCCAGCAGCTCGCCCGGCTCCTGGGGCTGCCCGACGCTCCCCGGCTCAAGGAGATCCTGGCCCGACACCAGGTGACGCGGCGCAGGCCCGCCCTGCTGCACGGCGACCTGAACCCGTGGAATCTCGTGCGCCGCTCCGACAGGAAGGCCCCCCTGACCATCATCGACTGGGAGATGGCCGTCGTCGGTGACCCGCTGTACGACCTGGTCCGGCACATGCATCTCACTCCGACGCGGCCGGAGATCCGCGACCGCATGTTCGGCCGCTGGGAGCGTCTGCTGCCCGCCGGGCACACCGCCGACTGGCACCGCGACTGGGGCGTCTACCGCTGGATCGAGATCGTGCGCTCCGCCTATGTGGACCTGGACCGCCTGGTGACGGGCGCGAGTCTGGACGCCCCCAACGTCCGCCGCGCCGTGGACTCCTACGCGATGACCCTGGCGGCCGCGACGGCCTCCCTCGGGCTGCCCGTACGGTCGACGCCGTACCTCGCCAGGGCCCTCGCGTAGTCCGTCTGCTCCTCTGGGCGCCGGCTCCTCGCCGTCCGTCCGGCGGACCGTGACCGCGGTTCACCTCGTACCCTCACCCCATGACCACCCCCGGCCTGAGAGAACGCAAGAAGCAGCGGACCTACGAGACCGTCTCCGAGATCGCCATCCGCCTCTTCCTGGAGAAGGGCTACGACGCGGTGTCCGTCGCCGAGATCGCCGCCGCCGCGGAGATCTCGAAGCCGACGCTCTTCCGGTACTTCCCGGCGAAGGAGGACCTCGTCCTGCACCGGATCGCCGATCACGAGGACGAGGCCGCCCGGGTGGTGCGGGAGGCCACGCAGGAGGCGCCGCTGGTCGCGCTGCGGCGGGACTTCGTCGCGGGGATCGAGCGGGGGGACCCGATCACCGGGGTCAGCGACCATCCGGCCGTGCTGGCCTTCTACGACCTGCTCTACGGCACCCCGGCCCTGGTCGCCCGGATGTACACGCACCTGGAGCGGTCGGAGGCCGCGCTCGCCGACGCGCTGGGCGGTGATCTGGAGGCGCGGCTGGCCGCGGGGCAGATCGTGGCGGTGCGGCGGGTGCTGGCCCAGGAGAACTGGCGGCGGATCACCGGCGGCGAGGACGCGGACGTCGTACGGGCGGAGGCCGTGGTGGCGGCCGGGCGGGCCTTCGAGCTGCTGGAGGGTGGGCTGCCGCAGCTGGCCCGCGCGGGCGACCCTCGGTAAAAAATGTAACTCGGTAACGTTATGTGGGTACCCTCATCCCATGACGTCACCCCTCCACCCCGACCTCCGCCACGCCCTCCGCCTCGAACGCGCCCACCACGACACCTGCCGTGCCGCCCTCGCCGCCATGGTCGAGGGGGCCCAGGAGCACGTCGTCACCGGTGAGGACGTCTCCGCCTCCGGGGCCGACGCCGAAGTGCTCGGGTACCGGTTGCGCAGCCGGGCCAAGGAGATGCGGGAGTTGCCCGAGGGCCCGTTGTTCTTCGGCCGGCTGGACTCGGCGGTGGACGGTCAGAGGCTGTACATCGGGCGGCTGCGGATCAGCGAGCAGCCCGCCGCCCCGCCCCTCGTCGTCGACTGGCGGGCGCCCGTCTCGCGCGCCTTCTACCAGGCCGGCGCCCGCGACCCGCAGGGCGTCGCCGTGCGCCGGCGGTTCGGGTGGGCGCCGGGCAGCAAGGGCGACTCCGCCGACCTCACCGGGCTGGAGGACGAGCACCTCACGGAAGGCGAGGACCGGGCCAGCGGCATCGTGCTGCGCGAGATCGAGCGGCCCCGCCTCGGGCCGATGCGGGACATCGCCGCGACCATCCAGCCCGAGCAGGACGATCTCGTACGAGGTGAGCTGCGGATGTCCCTGTGCGTGCAGGGCGCCCCGGGCACCGGCAAGACCGCCGTCGGGCTGCACCGGGCCGCCTATCTGCTCTACACCCACCCGCAGCGCATCCGCCGCGGCGGCATGCTGATCCTCGGCCCCAACCGCACGTTCCTCACGTACATCTCGCAGGTGCTGCCCGCCCTCGGCGAGACCGGCGTACGGCAGTCGACCCTCCAGGAGGAGATCGCACTCCACCCGGTCCAGGGCCACGACGAGGAGCGGGCCGCCGCCGTCAAGCACGACGTACGGATGGCCGAGGTGGTGCGGCGGGCGCTGTACGCGCGCGTGTCCGTCGGCGAGGTCGAGGCGCTGGCGATCCCCGACGGGACGTACCGATGGCGGGTGCCGGCCGACGAACTGGTGCGGATCGTGGCGGGGGTGCGGGCCGAGGAGCCGCCGTACGGGATCGGGCGGGAGCGGGTCCGGGCGCGGGTGGTGGCCTGCGTACGGGCGCAGGCCGAACGCCGGGAGGGGCCGGTGCCGCACTCGTGGGTGCGGCGCATCGAGCGGGCGCGGGCGGTCGGCGCCTTCCTCGACGCCGTGTGGCCCCGGGTGCGGCCCGAGGAGGTGGTCGCCGAACTCCTCACCGAGCCCGCCGTGCTGGAGCGGTTCGCCCAGGGGGTGCTCACCGCCGACGAGCAGAAGGCGCTGCTGTGGGCCAGGCCGCCGCGGTCATGGCGGTCGGCGCGCTGGTCGGCCGCCGACCTGGTGCTCCTCGACGAGGTCGGCGGGCTGATCGAGCATCCCGAGGGGTACGGCCATGTCGTCGTCGACGAGGCGCAGGACCTCTCTGTGATGGAGTGCCGGGCCATCGCCCGGCGGGCGGCCTTCGGTTCACTGACCGTGCTGGGCGACCTGGCGCAGGGCACCACCCCGTGGGCCGCGCGCACCTGGGCCGCCCAGCTCGCGCACCTCGGCCGGCCCGAGGCCGCCGTCGTGCCGCTGACCACCGGGTTCCGGGTGCCCGAGGCCGTCGTAGGCCTGGCCAACCGGCTGCTGGAACGGCTGGACGTGGACGTGCCGGCCGCGCGGTCGCTGCGCCGGGACGGCGAGTTGCGGATCCGGGACGCCGGCGGCGACCTGCCCGGCGCGGTCGTGGCCGCCGCACGCGACGCCCTCGCGCGGGAGGGTTCGGTGGGTGTGATCGCCGCCGACGCGGATCTGCCCCGGGTCCGCGAGGCGCTGGACGCCGCCGGGCTGAGGCCGGCCGGTCCCGACGACCTGGGCGCCCGCCTGGCCCTCGTGCCGGCGACGCTGGTCAAGGGGCTCGAGTACGACCATGTCGTCGCCGTCGAGCCCGCGGCGATCGCCGAGGCGGAGGAGCGGGGGCTGCACCGGCTGTACGTGGTGCTGACGCGGGCGGTGTCGGGGCTGGAGGTGGTGCACGGGCGCGAGCTTCCGTTCTGAGCGCGTCCCGCTGTCCCGGGTCCTGTCGGTCCAGCGGCTCACCTGAGCAGGGGGATCAACTGCTCCTCCTCGTAGGTCAGATGAGCCTCCACCTCGGACGCGATCCGCTCGACCTCGGCGCGGGCGTCGGCGGGCCCGGCGGCCGTCCACACCGCCTGCTTCAGCTCGTCCACCAGTGCGGCGATCCGCTTGTGCTCCTCGCCCAGCCGTGCCAGCGCGGGGGCGGCCTCGGGGTGCCGGTCGGCGAGGAGGGGGAACAGGTCGGTGTCCTCGCCGGTGTGGTGGTTGTGCAGGCCCTGGCAGAAGGTGAGGCAGTTGACGCGGAGCTGGGCGCCCAGGGTCGGGCCGGTGCTCCTCGCCATCTCCTCGCGGATCAGGGCGAGTTCATGGCGGAGATCGTCGTGGACGAGTCTGATCGCCTCGCCCGTGGAACCGGCCCGGATGTTCGGGGGTTCCGGTGCCGCGCTCTCGTACAGGGCGACCACGGGCAGGGTCCGGCCCCCGGCCTTCTCCTGGTACTCCGCCCAGCCGGGGTCCGCCTCCACGGCCCGCGCGAACGACCGGTCGCGCTCCTCGCCCGCCAGGGGGACGGCCCGCGCCTCGTAGGTGAACGCGCCGCTCTCCACGGTCACTTGGGGATGCGCGAGGAGGTTGAGGTACCAGTCCGGATGTCTGGGGGAGCCGCCCGCCGAGGCGATGACCAGGACCCGGTCGCCGCCGTCGGGGAGGTAGCCGAGGGGAGTGGTGTGCCGGGTGCCGGTGCGGGCGCCGGTGGTGGTCAGCAGAAGCAGCCGGGCACCCTCGAACCGGCCGCCGACGCGACCGTTGTGGGCACGGAACTCGTCGATGACCGTTTGGTTGAAGTAGTCGGTCATTCTCTTCTCTCTCGTCCTTCTCTTCGTCGCGTACGTCGGTGAGGGCGAAGGCGAGGAGAAAGCGGCGGGCCTCTGACCCGCGCGGGCCTCACTCGGAGGCCGGGCACCCGACCGTCGCGCGGCCCGTGGCCGCAAACCCGGCAGTCATGGGAGGGACGGTAGCCCCGTGATCGTGCGGGGCGCCACCGAATATCGGCGGGTGCGCGGGGGCTGCCGCGGTGCATGCTGGCCGACGATGATTCTCTTCCTCGACATCGACGGGACGATCCTGCCGTTCGGTTCCTCGCGGCCGTATCCGCGCCACGAGGGTCCGGTGACGGCCCGCCATCCCCTCCTCGACCGCGTCGACCCCGCTCTGGGGGCGCGGCTCACGGCACTCGGCTGCGAACTCGTCTGGGCCACGACCTGGCCGGCCGAGGACGCCAACGGCCTCCTCGCTCCCTGGCTCGGGCTGCCCCCGCTCCCCGCCGTGGGCTGGCCGGAGCCGCACGACGGGCCGGCGGGTGGACCGCACTGGAAGACGCGGACGCTCGTCGACCGCGCGGCGGGCCGGTCCTTCGTGTGGGTCGACGACGAGATCGGCGCCGCCGACCGGACGTGGGTGGCGGCCCACCACCGGGCACCGGCCCTGCTGCACCGCGTCGATCACCGCTGCGGGCTCACCGACGCGGATGTCGAGGCCGTGGCGCGGTGGCTGCGGACGTAGAGCGGGGTCAGGTCTTCCGCCCGGCCTCCCGCGCCGCGTGCTCCAGACGGTCCCGGTAGGCCTGCCACCAGGCCGGGTCGTGCGAGGGCATGCTGTCGTTGCCGTCGTTCATGCCGACGGCTCCGTCCAGGAGTTCGCGGAGGATGTCGGCGTGTCCGGCGTGCCGGTGGGTGTCGGCGATGACCCGGACCAGGGCGTGATGCAGCGTCACCTCGTCCTTGCCGTCCGGCCACCACGGCACATGGCCGAGCGTGTCCAAGGGCAGCGCGGCGAGCGTCGCGTCCGCGTGCGCCCAGGCCCTGCGGTACAGGCCCACGATGTCCTCGCGGGACTCCTCGGCGGTGGCCCACATGTCGCCGTTGGGCTCGGCGTCGGCGTCCCGCCAGGGGAGCGGCTCGCCCGACGGACGCCCGAAGGTGTCCCCGAGATACCCCAACTCCACCCCGGCCGCGTGCTTCACCAGCCCCAGCAGATTGGTACCGGTCGGTGTCAGCGGCCGCCGCACGTCGTACTCCGACACCCCGTCCACCTTCCACAACAGGGCGTCGCGGGCGGACTGGAGGTAGTAGCGGAGGACGTCTTTGGGTTCGGTTTCTGCCATGGGGGCCAGTCTGGAGGGCACGGGATCCACAGGCACGGCAATTGCGGAGCCGCCCGGTCAGCCGCCTTCCCCCGAAAGGGTGGTGTGGAGCACTTTTGCAAGCGGGCGCTTGCAAAAGTTAGCAAGGGTCGGGCACAGTGGGGGCATGGCATCGCTCAACGTCGGCAATCTCGGTGATTACCTGCGCGAGCAGCGGCGGAACGCTCAGCTCTCGCTCAGGCAGCTCGCCGACGCCGCCGGGGTGTCCAATCCGTATCTGAGCCAGATCGAGCGCGGGCTGCGCAAGCCGAGCGCGGAGGTGTTGCAGCAGGTCGCCAAGGCGCTGCGGATCTCCGCCGAGACGCTGTACGTCCGCGCCGGCATCCTCGACGCCGAGCGTGACCGGGACGAGGTGGAGACGCGCGCCGTCATCATCGCCGACCCCACGCTCAACGAGCGGCAGAAGCAGGTGCTGCTGCAGATCTACGAGTCCTTCCGCAAGGAGAACGGGTTCGGGATCGACGCCCAGGGCGCACAGGACACCGAGGACACCCAGGAGCCCGGGGAGCATTCCTCCGTGGAACCCAAGACCACCCCCGCGGCCGACGTGCCGGGCGACGACGCCCAGGGCAGCACCACCAAGCGCCGTACCCGCAAGAAGACCACGGCACCCCGCACGGCCGACGGCGGCGACGCCGACCCGCGGCAGACGGCCGGTTGACACGGCACGGGCTGACCGCGGGATACAAAACCCTCAAGCGAACGCGATCCGGGAGGACCACCACCATGGCCATCACCGACGACATCCGCAAGGCCGTCACCGACCCGACGCCCCTCTACTTCCTGGCCGGCGCCGGAGACCTGGCCCTGCAAGAGGCCAAGAAGGTGCCCGCCATCGTCGAGCAGCTGCGCGCCGAGGCCCCGGCCCGGATCGAGGCCGTGCGCGGCACCGACCCCAAGGCCGTGCAGGAGAAGGCCGCCGCCCGCGCCAAGGAGGCCAGTGCCAAGGCCAAGGAGGCCCAGGAGTCCCTCCAGGCCAGGGTCGGCGAGTTCATCGCGAGCCTCGACGGCGACATCAAGAAGCTCGGCTCGACCCTCGACGCCGACCTGAAGAAGATCGGCGAGAACGCCCAGGACCTCGCCCTGCGCGGTGTCGGCGTTGCCGCCGAGTACGCCGTGAAGGCCCGCGAGACCTACGAGAAGGTCGCCGAGCACGGCGAGCAGGCCGTGCGCACCTGGCGTGGCGAGGCCGCCGAGGAGATCGAGGAGCTCGCCATCGCGGTGGAGCCCAACGCCCGGCCGGTCGAGGTCAAGGACGAGCCGAAGCCCACCGAGGCCAAGGTCGCCGAGGTCAAGCCCGCCGCGGCCACTCCCGCCCCGGCGCCTGTGACCACCCCTGCGGCCGCGACCGCCCCTGCCGCGAAGAAGACCCCCGCCGCCCCCGCCCGCAAGGCCCCGGCGAAGAAGACCACCGCCAAGAAGACGACGCCGCCCGCCAAGTAAGCGAGACCCACGGCACTTCTGGGACGGGCCGGGCACCCCTGGGGTGCCCGGCCCGTTCTCCGGGTACGGTGACCGCGTAACGACGAGCCGAGTCAGGTGGTGGACGCTGTGCTGATGCAGGGGTTCGCGGGGTTGATGTGGATTCTCTACCTCGCGATGCTGGGATTCGCGGTCGTGGCCTTCGTGATGGCCGCCGTGTTCCGTGAGGACGCGTACCGGGCCGCCAGCAAGCAGAACAAGGGTTTCTGGCTGATCATCCTCGGCGTCGCGGTCGCGGTGAACCTGCTGGTGCCGATGCTCTTCCTCCAGCTCGCCGGCCTGGTCGCCTCGATCGTCTTCCTCGTGGACGTCCGCCCCGCCCTGCGCCAGGTCTCCGGCGGCCGAGGCCGCGGCGGCAGCAGCAGCGACGGCCCGTACGGCCCCTACAACGGCGGCCGTTAGAAGCGAGGGCGGCCCGTGACGGGCTGCCTCACGCCGTCCGGTCCAGCAGCAGCACCGCCACGTCGTCCGTCAGCTCGCCGCCGTTCAGCTCCCGCACCTCGCTGACGGCCGCCCGCAGCAGCGCCTCGCCGCCCAGCCCCTCGGCGAGCTGCCGGCGGACCATCGACACCATGCCGTCCTGACCGAGCCGTTCCCCGCCGGCCCCGACCCGGCCCTCGATCAGACCGTCGGTGTAGAGCATCAGGCTCCACTCGCGCCCCAGCTCCACCTGCGTCCGCGGCCACCGCGCACCGGGCAGCAGCCCGAGCGCGGGGCCGTTGTTGTCGTACGGCAGCAGCTGGGCCGGCCGTCCGGGGCGGGCGACCAGCGGCGAGGGGTGCCCGGCCAGGCACAGGCCCGCCCGCCGCCCGTCCGGCGCGATGTCGACCGTGCACAGCGTCGCGAAGATCTCGTCGTCGGGCCGCTCGTGCTCCAGGACCTGCTGCAAGGTGCCGAGCAGCTGGTCCCCGCACAGTCCCGCGAGCGTGAGTGCCCGCCAGGCGATCCGCAGCTCGACGCCGAGCGCCGCCTCGTCGGGGCCGTGCCCGCAGACGTCGCCGATCATGGCGTGGACCGTGCCGTCGGGGGTGCGGACGACGTCGTAGAAGTCGCCGCCGAGCAGCGCGCGTGAGCGGCCCGGGCGGTAGCGCGCGGCGAACCGCAGCGAGGAGCCCTCGAGCAGCGGGGTGGGCAGCAGCCCGCGCTCCAGGCGCCGGTTCTCCTGCACCCGCAACCGGCCCTCGGCGAGTCGCCGCTCGGCCGTGTCGGAGCGCTTCCGCTCCACGGCGTACCGGATCGCTCGGCTCAGCAGCCGGCTGTCCAGCTCGTCCCGGAAGAGGTAGTCCTGGGCGCCCACCCGGACCGCTTCGGCGCCGCGCTCGGCGTCGCCGGCGGCGGTGAGGGCGAGGACGGCGTGCCGGGGCGCGAGCTCCAGCACGTGCTTGAGCACGGCGAGCTCGTCGTCGGCGGCGCCGCGCGCGGGGGCGGGCAGGGCGAGGTCCAGCAGGATGCAGTGGACGTCGTCGGTGAGCAGCCGCTCGGCCTCGGTGAGGTTGCGGGCGGTACGGACACGGATCGGGTTGCCGGCGGCGTCGAGGAGCTCGGGCACGACCGTGGAGCCGCCCGGATCGTCCTCGATCACCAGCAGCGTCAACTGGGTGCCGTTGTGCTTCTCGGCCGTGCCGTCCGTGCGTGGGGCCTCTTCCCTGGAAGGGCCGCCAGGTGCGGGTGCGGCCGGCGCCTGACCACTTTCCACGGCCGGGATCGCTCTCTGCCGCGGTACGGGTACGGGCATCGTCTTGGGTTCCTTCCCTCCCCCCGAGGGCATGGCGGGGCGAGGGACCTCGACCCACCGACGGGGACCATAGCGGTACTCGGCGCCGCAACGGAATGGTGCGGGGCACCCGTCTCGGCACGGGGCCACTGTCATATGCCGCGTTTTCCCCCGCAGTTGGACACCCCGCCCGAGGTGCGGGAATGACGAACGTCACGTCGCCGAGGGGTTTGTCCGACGCACCGGGTGCCCTGCGTCACGTGACCCCGGTCTCAGGCTCCGGCGCCCCTGGCGCGGCGTCAGGCGTACGGCCGTACGACCGACCCCGGTCTCGGGCTCCGGCGCTCCACGCGCGGCGTCAGGCGTCCGGCCGTACGACCGCCAGGATCGGCATCGATCCCGCGCCGGCGACCGTCACCGTCCGCCCGGGACGCGGGGCGTGGACGATCGCGCCGTCCCCTATGTACATCGCGACATGGCTGGCGTCGGAGTTGTAGATGACGAGGTCGCCGGGCCGCATGTCCCTGACGTCCACGTGCTCCAGCTGCTTCCACTGCTGCTGCGAGGTCCGCGGGATCGCCTGTCCGGCGCTCGCCCAGGCCTGTGAGGTCAGCCCTGAGCAGTCGTAGGCCCCCGGACCCTCGGCGCCCCACTCGTACGGCTTGCCGATCTGGGCGGTCGCGTACTCCACGGCCTTCTTGCCCTGGGCGGAGGCCTTGCTGCTGATCTCGTCGAGGATCCCGGAGTCCAGCCAGGCGGTCTGCGCCTGGGAGGCGGCCTGTTGCTCCAGCCGGGCGAGCCGCTCCTTCTCCTCCTTCTCCAGCTGGGACTCGAGGTCCTCGGCCGCCGCGATCTGCTTCTTGATCTTCTTCTTGGCGACGGCCTTGGCCTTGCGGTTGGCCTCGAGCTTGTCCCACTGGGCGGAGGCGTCCTTGGCGTACTGCTCCAAGTCCTCCTGGGTGCGGGTCATTTCCGCGATGAGCCCCTTGGTGGCGCGCTGGCCCTGGAGCACGCGTCCGGTGCCGTCGAGGAACTCCTGCGGGTCGTCGCTGAGCATCAGCTGGGCCTCGTCGGGCAGTCCGCCGGTGCGGTACTGGGCGGCGGCCGCGCTGCCGGCGCGCTTCTTCAGCTCGGCCAGCCTCTCCTGACCCCTGACGATCTTCTTCGCCAGCGCCACGATCGCGGCCGACTGCTGGTCGGCGGCCTCCTCGGCGGCGTTGTACGCGTCCGTGGCCACGGCGGCGTCGTGATAGAGGGCGTCCAGCTTCGCGCGTACGGCCTCAAGGTCCTTGTCCGCCGCGGTGGTCGGGGCGCCGGACGGGGTCGCGGACGGCGAGGGTGTCGGGCCCGGGGCGGCGAACGCCGTGCCCGGTGCCGCCAGTACGGTGACCGCGCAGACCACGGTGACGGCGGCTGTGATCAGCCCGCGCTTGCCCGCACCCATACCCCTGCCCCCACATCTGATTTACCGTCAGTAACTTACGGACGCTTGGGGGATCGTGCCATGTCGCGCCGTAAAGCGACAGGGGCTGTGCCTCGGTGCGGCTTCGGCGCCGCTCACATGGTGCTTCCCCCGATTCCGGCCCCCGCACGACGATCTCCCCGCCTGTGTGACGAACGACTCACGGAGATCGTTCCCCGCAGCTCAGAGCGCGGGGCAGGGCGCGGGTCAGAGGGCGGGGCAGGGCGCGGGGCAGGCCGCGAGGGAGCCGGCGAGGGAGCCCGCGAGGGAGCCCGCGGGGGACTTCACCCTCGCGGCGCCAACGCCCCCCACGCCACGGTCACTTCCCCCTGCCGCCACCGCACCGGCCGGTCCAGGACCGGCCAGTCGGCCGTCAGGTCCCGCACCGCGCGCGTCCAGCGCTGCCGGGCGCCGTAGGAGGCGTAGGGGGCGGCGGCGGCCCAGGCGCGGTCGAAGTCCCGCAGGAAGGCGTGCACGGGCTCGCCGGGCACGTTCCGGTGGATCAGCGCCTTCGGCAGCCGCTCGGCGAGGTCGGAGGGCCGCTCCAGTGACCCCAGACGGGTGGCGAAGGTGACCGTCCGCGGCCCCTCCTGCCCGAGCGCGACCCACACATGCCGTCGCCCGATCTCGTCGCAGGTCCCCTCCACGAGCAGCCCGCCCGGCGCCAGCCGTGCGCACAGCCGCGCCCAGACCTCGGCGACCTCGCCCGCGTCGTACTGCCGCAGCACGTTGGCGGCCCGGATGAGCAGCGGCCGCCCGGTCACGGGGATCTCGAACCCCCCGTGCCGGAACTCGAGCCCCTCGCGCTCGTACGGCTTCGCGGCCGCCACGCGCGCGGGCTCGATCTCCACCCCCACGACCCGCGCGCGGGGAGCGACGGTGCGCAGCCGCGCGAGCAGCTCGACGGCGGTCCAGGGTGCGGCCCCGTACCCCAGGTCGACGGCGACGGGTTCCCCGGCCCGCCGCAGCGCGGCCCCGTGGGTCGCGGCGATCCAGCGGTCCATGCGCCGGAGCCGATTGGGGTTGGTCGTCCCGCGCGTGACCGTGCCCACGGGGCGGTGCGCTGCGCGGGCTGTCATGCCTACGAGGGTATGCGGCCGGAACACCCCGGCCCCACCGGCCCGAGTACACCCCCTACGCACCCCAGCCCCGAACAGTTGAGCGACATCCGGTAATACCCAGGCAAAATTCGCCGCGCCCGGAATGGGAAGCCGCCCCTCCGATGTTGCACCCCCGTGGAGGGCGCGCCCTCCGTCCGACATGCCCGCAGCGAGGAGGACCGCCACGTGAGCCAGTACGTCGGCAGGCTCGGGCGTCGCTCCCCGGCCACGCCCCCGCGCCTGCGGCTGCACCGCCGCCCCCGCCGTATCGCGATGCTCTCCGTGCACACCTCCCCGCTCCACCAGCCCGGCACCGGCGACGCGGGCGGCATGAACGTCTACATCGTCGAGCTCGCGCAGCGCCTGGCCGCGATCAACATCGAGGTCGAGATCTTCACGCGCGCGACGACGGCCGCCCTGGAGCCCACCGTCCAGCTCGCTCCCGGCGTCCTCGTCCGCCACGTCGACGCGGGCCCCTACGAGGGTCTCGCCAAGGAAGAGCTCCCCGCCCAGCTGTGCGCCTTTACCCACGGCGTGATGCAGGCCTGGGCCGGCCACCGCCCCGGCCACTACGACCTCGTCCACTCGCACTACTGGCTCTCCGGCCACGTCGGCTGGCTCGCCGCCCAGCGCTGGGGCGTGCCCCTGGTCCACGCCATGCACACCATGGCCAAGGTCAAGAACGCCAACCTCGCCGACGGCGACACCCCCGAGCCCGCCGCCCGCGTCATCGGCGAGACCCAGATCGTCGACGCCGCCGACCGCCTCATCGCCAACACCGCCGAGGAGGCCGACGAGCTCGTACGCCATTACAGCGCCGACCCCGGCAAGGTCGCCGTCGTCCACCCCGGCGTCAACCTCGACCGCTTCCGCCCCGCCGACGGCCGCGCCGCCGCCCGCGCCCGCCTCGGCCTGCCCCAGGACGCGCTGATCCCTCTCTTCGCGGGCCGCATCCAGCCCCTGAAGGCCCCGGACATCCTCCTGCGAGCCGTCGCCGTCCTGCTCGACGAGCGCCCGGAACTGCGTTCCCGCCTGGTCGTCCCCGTGGTCGGCGGCCCCAGTGGCAGCGGTCTCGCCAAACCGGAGGGTCTGCAGAAGCTGGCGGCCCGGCTCGGCATCGCCGATGTCGTACGGTTCCGCCCGCCCGTCGGCCAGGAGCAGCTCGCGGACTGGTTCCGCGCCGCGTCCGTCCTCGTGATGCCGTCGTACAGCGAGTCCTTCGGCCTGGTCGCCATAGAGGCCCAGGCGGCCGGCACACCCGTCCTGGCGGCCGCGGTCGGCGGACTGCCGGTCGCGGTCCGGGACGGCCGTACGGGATTCCTCGTACGAGGGCACGATCCCGCCGACTACGCGCGCGTGCTGCGCGCCTTCGCCGACGACCCGCAGACGGCGACCCGGATGGGCGCGGAGGCCGCCCGGCACGCCCAGTCCTTCGGCTGGGACACCGCGGCCGCCGCGACCGCGGACGTCTACACGGCCGCGATGCAGGCGCACCGGCGTCGCGTACGCTCCCACCATGGCTGACACGGAGACGGAGAAGGCGGCACGGGTCATCGAGGGCGTCCTGAAGGACGCCGAGCTGGAGTGGGAGAGCCCCGCCGTCGGCAACTACGTCGTCCAGCTCCCCGGCACCCGCAAGCTGAAGACGACGCTCTCCCTCCTGGTCGGCCGGCACTCCCTCTCCCTGAACGCCTTCGTCATCCGCCACCCCGACGAGAACGAACAAGGCGTCCACCGCTGGCTCCTGGAGCGCAACCTCAAGCTGTACGGCGTGAGTTACGCCGTCGACCAGCACGGCGACGTCTACCTCACCGGCAAGCTCCCGCTGGCCGCCGTGACCCCCGACGAGATCGACCGCCTGCTCGGCCAGACGCTGGAGGCGGCGGACGGCAGCTTCAACACCCTGCTGGAACTCGGTTTCGCGTCCGCGATCCGCAAGGAGTACGAGTGGCGGGTGGCCCGGGGTGAGCCGACGCGCAACCTGGACGCGTTCGCCCACCTGACGCAGCGCCCGGCCGAGGGGTCGGACCGGTCCAACTGACCCCGGGCCGGCGCGTCAGGAATCGCCGGGCGGCAGGGACGAGTCCGGCCGGGGCTGGCCGGTGGGGTCGGGGTGCTCGCCGGAAGGGTCGCTCTTGTCGAGTTCGTCGGCGAACGCGCGCAGGGCGTCCGCGAGTTCCTTCTTGGTGGGCAGCTCGTCGACCTTCTTGTCGAGCTCCGCGACACGCCGGTTGAGCTCGTCCAGCTCGCTGGGTGCGGACGGCCCGTCGGTGGGTTCCACGGTCGGTTCGTCGGTGGGTTCCTCGGTGGGCTCGTCCGGTTCCGTGAACGTCGGACTCGGGTCGCCGCCGCCGGTGGTGCCGCCGTCGGAGCCTGAGCCGCCCGTGCCGCCGTCCGCCGGGACGCTGATCTCCGCGGAGGGTTCGGCGGTGGGCTCCTCGTCCGAGGTCGCCGCGAGGGCGGCGCCGACGCTGAGGGCGACCAGGGCGGCCGCGCCGACGACGGTGGTCGAGAAACGTCTGACCCGCACGGTGCGGGG
>NZ_JBVISS010000025.1:0-70820 GCF_055575395.1 Streptomyces sp. NPDC034103
AGCGTGAGGGAAACGCCCGGTTACATTTCGAACCCGGAAGCTAAGCCTCACAGCGCCGATGGTACTGCAGGGGGGACCCTGTGGGAGAGTAGGACACCGCCGAACAATCATTCAAAGGGTTGGACCCTGAACTTCGGTTCAGGGTCCAACCCTTTTTTGTTCTGCGTCACTTGAAGTTCACGTTGCGCAATCACCATCCCCAGTATGGGTACTGCTGCAATGCTCAGGGCCGCCGGCGTCGGAGTCGGTGACGAGGTCGTGGTGCCGGCCTTCGGGAACGTCGAGGTCGCAGAGGCCGTTGTCCAGGCCGGTGGGCTACCGGTGTTCGCCGACATAGATCCGGTGAGCTACTGCCTCGATACATCCGCGGTCGAGGCGGCCGTCACGTCACGGACCGCGGCCGTCGTCGTCGTACACCGCTTCGGGCGGCGGGCCGATATCGGGGCGCTGCATGCTCTGGGACAGCGGCACGGGTTGCTGGTGCTGGAGCAGGGGGAGTCCGAGGCGCCGTATGACGAGGTGGCTCAGCGCAGGCAGCGGGCCGCTTATCTGGATGGGAAGTTGAAGGGTGTGCGGACGCCTGACGGTGGGGACGGGCACACCTATCAGCAGTACGTCGTGCGGGTTCCCGGGAACGGGCGGCCTGACCGGGACGCCTTCGCGCGAGCCTTGCGGGGCAAGGGAGTTGGGTGTCATGTGCCGGTGAAGACGCCGGTGCATCGGCTGCCCGAGTTCCGGCGCTGTGTGTCGCTGCGGGAGACCGAGTTGGCGTCGGACGAGACGTTGGCGCTGCCGGTGGACGCGGCGCTGACCAAGAGGGACATGCAGCGGATCGTGGGGGCGTGCAACGCACTTGGAGGGCTGTTGCAGGCGGCCTTCTGAGGCGGGCGGGCGTGGTTGGGAGCACCGGTCTGTTCGGGGTATGATCTATTCCGTTGCCGCGAGGGAAACCTCGAAAAGTGACAGGCCCCCTTAGCTCAGTCGGCAGAGCGTCTCCATGGTAAGGAGAAGGTCAACGGTTCGATTCCGTTAGGGGGCTCCACCAGAAAGGCCCCGCCCATTCGGGCGGGGCCTTTTTCGTGCCCGCTTTCAGTCCTTGTGGAGGTCCGGGACCCGCATGGCGAGGATCGCCATGTCGTCGGACGGGGCGTCCGAGGCGAAGCGCTCCACGGCGCGCATGATGCGGGCGGCGACCGCGCCGGCGGTCAGGCCCGTGCAGGTCGTGAGGACGTCGGCGAGGCCGTCGTCGCCCAACATGCGGGTGCCCTCGCGGCGTTCGGTGACGCCGTCCGTGACGCAGAGGAGGACGTCCCCCGGCTCCAGGGTGACCGTCTCCTCGTACAGCTCCAGATCGTCTATGACGCCCAGGAGCGGCTGGGGCTCGGCGGCCGGTTCGACGGTGCCGTCCTGGCGCAGGCGGAGCGGGAGGGGGTGGCCGGCGCAGACCACCTTCAGTTCGGCGCTGCCGTCCTCCTGGGGGCGCATCTCGCCGTACAGGAGGGTCAGGAAGCGGCTGCGGGCTCCCTCGTCGAGGATGGCGGAGTTCAGGCGCTCCAGGACCGCCGGGCCGCTCAGGCCCTCCCTGGCCAGCAGGCGCAGCGCGTGGCGGGCGAGGCCCGTCACCGCGGCCGCGTTCGGGCCGGTGCCGCAGACGTCGCCGATGGCGAAACCGTAGGCGCCGTCGCTGATGGGGAAGACGTCGTAGAAGTCGCCGCCGACCTCGTTGCCCTCGCCGGCCGCGCGGTAGATGACCTCGACCTCGACGCCGTCGATCTGCGGGAGTTCCGGGGGGAGCAGGCTGCGCTGGAGGGCCTGGCTGATGGCGGTGCGCTCGGAGTACAGGCGGGCGTTGTCGAGAGCCAGGGCGGCCCTGCGCGAGAGGTCCTCCGCCAGCTCCAGGATCTCCTGACGGAAGTGCTCGTCCGTCGGCTTGCCCAGTGTCAGCATGCCGATGACCCGGTTGCGGGCCACCAGGGGGAGGACGACCGTCTCGCCGCCCACTGCCGACGCGGTGGCGAGGGTGGGGCCGATGCCCGAGCTGAGGCGGCCGATGGGCTCGCCCAGGCCCAGGCTGCGCATGGAGGTGCGCAGGGCGGCCTGGTGGGCGGCTTCGGCGGGGGCCGACCAGACGCGGGCGCCCGGCGTGGGCACCGGGTCGGGGGAGGGGATCTTCGACAGCAACGACTTGATGCCGTCGATGAGTTCCTCGTCCTCGTGCAGGACGTACGAGAGGTAGGGCTCCGAGGCCTGGTCGGCGATCGTGTAGACCGCGCACCAGGTGGCCAGGGTCGGCACCGTCATCTGGGCCATGAGGGCGAGGGTCTGGTCGCGGTCCAGGGTGCCCGCGAGGAGGTCGGAGGCCTCGACCAGGAAGCTCAGGGAGCCGCGGCGCAGGCGTTCCAGTTCGCCGAGGCGTGCCGACTCGACGGCCAACGCGATGCGGTCCGCCGCGAATTGGAGGCGCAGTGCCTCCTCGTTCGAGTATCTGCCGGGGCCTTCGGCCGCGACGCCCAGGGAGCCGGTGAGGCGGCCCTCGACCTTCAGGGGGACGGTGACGACCGAGCGCATGCCGGTGCCGTTCAGGAGCGGGACGGCGCCGGGGACGGCCGTGAGGTCGTCGTGGACGGCGGGCATGCGGGCGGAGCCGTAGCGGCCGGGCCCTGCCTCGACGGGCACGCGCGCGAAGCGCTGGCGGGCGGAGGGCAGACCGGTGGAGGCGCGGACCTCCAACTCGGTCTCGTCGTCGGTGGCCAGGAGCAGGAAGGCGGAGTCGCCGTCGAGCATGTCGCGGGCGCGTTCGACGGTGCGCTGGAGGAGGCCGTCGAGGTCGTCCGGGGCCGGGGAGCCGATGAACACCTCGAAGGGGTCGGTGCTCTGGCCGTCGGAGCCGGATGACGTGTCGGACGTCGGGATGCGCAACGGGGTCTGCAGGACCGCGCGTTCGTGGTCGCGGACGAGGAGGCAGACCGTGGAGGGCTCGCCGTTGGTGTCGCGGACGCGGAGGTGGGAGGCGTACACGGGGGTGACGCGGCCGTCGGCGCCGCGGATGCCGTAGCTGCCCTCCCAGCGCGAGAGTTGGAGGGCCTCGGCGATGCCGGTGCTGGTGCCCGGGGTGTGCGGCCAGGCCGCGAGGTCGGTCAGGGGCTTGCCGGTGACCTGTTCGGCGGGGTAGCCGAAGAGTTCCTCGGCGTCCTCGTTCCAGGCCGTGATGGCCGCCGTACGGTCGATCTGGACGACGGCGACGCGGACGCGGCCGTCGGCGAGGGGGAGGAGGTCCAGGGGGAGGGACGGGCCGGCGGCCCGGGTGCCCACCGCGCGTTCGGGGAGGTCGAGCTGGAACCAGACCTGCTTGTGCGTCGGGGTGTACTCCACGCCCCAGCGGGCGGCGAGGGCCGCGCACAGCTGGAGACCGCGGCCCCCCTCGCGGTCGGGGCTGCCCATGCCGGCCAGGGAGCCCTGGAGGGGGACCTCGCGCTCGGGGTAGCGGTCGCCTACCTCGATGCGTACGCCGTCCCCCGCACGCAGGCACAGGAGGTCCGCGGTGGTGCCCGCGTGGACCACGGCGTTGGTGACCAGCTCGCTGGTGAGGACGACCGCGTCGTCGACGATGTCGGCGAAGCCCCAGCCCTGGAGCGTGTCGCGGACGAAGGAGCGGGCGCTCGCGACCGATCGCCCGACGGGCTCGAAGCTGGCGGCCGCGCGCGCGGTGATCACAGAACTCCTCGGCCTGTTGTCGACGTGCAGGGCTCTCTGGCCGACCGGCTCGTGCCGCTGGTGCGGCAGGCCGCCCGTCGGCCGGCGGTCCGGGGGGTGTTCCCCAGGGATCAGTCCGGTGGTCATGTTGTGCGGCCGCCCCTCCGATGCCCGCTCGTACTCGTGCCACCGCCCAGGCCGGACGGACCGGCGCGGCTGGACAGCCGCATGCAAGGTTACTTACCTTCCCCGTCCATGCGGATGCCGGTCGCCAGTGTTTCCGCCCGGAGGGTGTGCGGACGATGTGCGAAGCTGCCGAACTGTTATGGCCTGGTTCGGCCAGGGTGAAACACTGGGCAAGCTTCTCAAGAAGGTCCGGGCAGACTGAGTGCGGTCCGCGTACTGCGGGCAGCAGCCCGGGGTGCGGCCTGGTACATCCGGCAGACATGCGCAGCTGTAACAGTGGCGGTAACGGGTACGCCCGGGCACCGAGCAGTAGTACCGGAGCACAGCGGTAACGGTCGATCCCTGCGGGAGGGACACAGTGGAGTCTGGCGCAGCGACGCGGGGCACGAAGACGCGCGCGAAGGGCGGACAGTCCCTGAACAACCGGCGCACACCACGCGGTGGGACCACCGCGGTGGACACGGCTGCCCTGAATCGACTGCTGGCGGCTCTGGTGTCGATGCGGGACGGGAATTTCCGGAAGCGGCTCACGGTCTCGGGCGACGGCGTGTTGTCCGAGATCGCGGCGGTCTACAACGAAGTGGCCGACCGTAATCTGCATCTCACGGGCGAGCTGTCCCGGGTGCGGCGGATGGTGGGCCGTGAGGGAAAGCTCACGGAACGGCTGGAGATCGGCGCGTGCGAGGGCTCCTGGCTGACCGCCATCGACGCCTCCAACGCCCTGGTGGACGATCTCGTACGACCTGTCTCCGAGGTCGGCCGGGTACTCTCCGCGGTCGCGGAGGGTGATCTCTCGCCGCGCATGGAGCTGCGGACGCAGGCGCCGGACGGGTCCGGGCATCCGCTGCGCGGGGAGTTCCTCAAGGTCGGGCGGACCGTCAACAACCTGGTCGACCAGCTGTCGACGTTCACCGACGAGGTCACGCGGGTGGCCAGCGAGGTGGGTACCGAGGGCAAGCTGGGCGGTCAGGCCAAGGTGCGCGGGATGTCCGGGTCCTGGAAGGACCTGACGGATTCCGTCAACACCATGGCGTACCGGCTGACGGCGCAGGTGCGGGACATCGCGCTCGTGACCACCGCGGTGGCCAAGGGAGATCTGTCCCGGAAGGTCACGGTGCACGTGGCCGGCGAGATGCTGGAGCTGAAGAACACCGTCAACACGATGGTGGACCAGCTGTCGTCCTTCTCCTCCGAGGTGACCCGCGTCGCGCGCGAGGTGGGCGTCGAGGGCGAGCTCGGCGGTCAGGCGCAGGTGCCCGGTGTGGCGGGTGTGTGGAAGGACCTCACCGATTCGGTGAACCTCATGGCCGGCAATCTGACGGCCCAGGTGCGTGGCATCGCCGAGGTGACGACCGCGGTCGCCAACGGTGACCTGTCACGGAAGGTGACGGTATCCGCGCGCGGTGAGGTCGCGCAGCTCGCGGACACGATCAACCAGATGACCGAGACGCTGCGGATCTTCGCGGACGAGGTCACGCGCGTGGCCAACGAGGTCGGCGCCGAGGGCCAGCTCGGCGGGCAGGCGAACGTGCCGGGCGCGGCGGGGACGTGGAAGGACCTCACCGATTCGGTGAACACGGTCTTCCGAAACCTGACCACGCAGGTGCGGGACATCGCCGCCGTGACGACGGCCGTGGCCAACGGTGACCTGTCGCAGAAGGTCACCGTCGATGTGGCCGGCGAGATGCTGGAGCTGAAGAACACCGTCAACGGGATGGTGGACCAGCTGTCGGCGTTCGGTGCCGAGGTCACGCGCGTGGCGCGCGAGGTCGGCGTCGAGGGTGAGCTGGGCGGTCAGGCGCAGGTGCCAGGTGCCGCGGGGACGTGGAAGGACCTCACCGACTCCGTCAACACGGCGTTCCGGAACCTCACCGGACAGGTGAGGAACATCGCCCAGGTGACGACGGCCGTGGCCAACGGTGACCTGTCGCAGAAGGTCACCGTGGACGTCTCCGGCGAGATGCTCCAGCTGAAGAACACCGTGAACACGATGGTGGACCAGCTGTCGGCCTTCGCGGACCAGGTGACGCGGATGGCCCGGGACGTGGGCACCGAGGGCCGCCTCGGCGGTCAGGCGGTCGTGCCGGGGGTCTCCGGCACCTGGAAGGAGCTCACCGACTCGGTGAACTTCATGGGTGGCAACCTCACCTCGCAGGTGCGGCAGATCGCCCAGGTGACGACCGCGGTGGCCCGGGGTGACCTGTCCCAGAAGATCGACGTCGACGCGCGCGGCGAGATCCTGGAGCTGAAGAACACCATCAACACGATGGTCGACCAGCTCTCCGCCTTCGCCGACCAGGTGACCCGGGTGGCCCGTGAGGTGGGCACCGAGGGCCGCCTCGGCGGTCAGGCGCAGGTGCCCGGCGTCGCCGGTGTGTGGCGGGACCTCACCGACTCGGTGAACGGCATGGCGTCCAACCTGACCGGCCAGGTGCGCAACATCGCGCAGGTCGCGACGGCGGTGGCGCGGGGTGACCTGTCCCAGAAGATCACCGTGGACGCGCGCGGCGAGATCCTGGAGCTGAAGAACACCCTGAACACGATGGTCGACCAGCTGTCGTCGTTCGCCGAGGAGGTCACGCGCGTGGCCCGTGAGGTGGGCACCGAGGGCATCCTCGGCGGCCAGGCCGAGGTGCAGGGGGTCTCCGGCACCTGGAAGGACCTCACGCAGTCCGTGAACTTCATGGCGAACAACCTGACCATCCAGGTGCGCAACATCGCCGAGGTCACGACCGCGGTCGCCAAGGGCGACCTGTCGAAGAAGATCACCGTCGACGCCAAGGGCGAGATCCTCGAGCTCGTCAGCACGGTCAACACGATGGTGGACCAGCTGTCGTCCTTCGCCGAGCAGGTGACCCGGGTGGCCCGTGAGGTGGGCACCGAGGGCATCCTGGGCGGCCAGGCCCATGTGCCCGGTGTCGTGGGCATCTGGAAGGACCTCAGCGACAACGTGAACCTGATGGCCAACAACCTGACCATGCAGGTGCGCAACATCTCCCAGGTCGCGTCCGCCGTCGCCAACGGTGACCTGACCCGGACGGTGACGATCGAGGCGCGCGGTGAGGTCGCGCAGCTCGCCGACACCTTCAACACCATGGTGAAGACGCTGAGCTCGTTCGCCGACCAGGTCACGAAGGTGGCCCGTGAGGTGGGTACGGACGGCATCCTGGGCGGACAGGCGCGGGTGCCCGGTGTGGCGGGTACCTGGAAGGACCTCACCGAGTCCGTGAACCAGATGGCGTCCAACCTGACCGGTCAGGTGCGGAACATCGCCATGGTGACCACCGCCATCGCCAAGGGTGACCTGACCAAGAAGATCGACATCGACGCGCGCGGCGAGATCCTGGAGCTGAAGACCACCATCAACACCATGGTCGACCAGCTCTCCTCCTTCGCCGAGGAGGTCACCCGGGTCGCCCGCGAGGTGGGCACCGAGGGACAGCTCGGCGGCCAGGCACGCGTGCGTGACGTGGACGGCACCTGGCGCGACCTCACCGAGTCCGTGAACGAGATGGCCGGGAACCTGACCCGGCAGGTGCGTGCCATCGCGCGCGTGGCGACCGCGGTGACCCGCGGTGACCTGAACCTGAAGATCGACGTGGACGCGTCCGGGGAGATCCAGGAGCTCCAGGACTACATCAACAAGATGATCGCCAACCTGCGCGACACCACGATCGCCAACAAGGAGCAGGACTGGCTCAAGGGCAACCTCGCCCGGATCTCCGCGCTGATGCAGGGCCGCCGCGACCTCGCGGACGTGGCCTCGCTGATCATGAGCGAGCTGACGCCGGTGGTCTCCGCGCAGCACGGCGCGTTCTTCCTGGCGATGCCGCACCTCGACGGCAAGGACGCGGGCGCCGCCGGGGAGGACTCGTACGAACTGCGCATGCTCGGGTCGTACGGCTACTCGATGGGTTCCATGCCCACGTCGTTCCGGCCGGGGGAGGCGCTGATCGGGACGGCCGCCCAGGAGAAGCGGACGATCCTGGTGGAGAACGCGCCGAGCGGCTATCTGAAGATCTCCTCCGGGCTCGGCGAGGCGCCCCCGGCGCAGGTGATCGTCCTGCCGGTGCTGTTCGAGGGGAAGGTGCTCGGCGTGATCGAGCTGGCGTCCTTCACCCCGTTCACGCAGATCCAGAAGGACTTCCTCAACCAGATCGCCGAGATGATCGCGACCAGCGTCAACACCATCTCCGTCAACACCAAGACCGAGCAGCTGCTGAAGCAGTCGCAGGAGCTGACCGAGCAACTCCAGGAGCGGTCGGCCGAGTTGGAGAACCGGCAGAAGGCCCTCCAGGCGTCCAACGCCGAACTGGAGGAGAAGGCCGAGCTGCTGGCCCAGCAGAACCGGGACATCGAGGTGAAGAACACCGAGATCGAGGAGGCGCGGCAGGTCCTGGAGGAGCGCGCCGAGCAGCTCGCCGTGTCGATGCGCTACAAGAGCGAGTTCCTCGCCAACATGTCGCACGAGCTGCGTACGCCGCTCAACTCGCTGCTGATCCTGGCCAAGTTGCTCGCCGACAACGCGGACGCCAACCTCTCGCCGAAGCAGGTCGAGTTCGCGGAGACGATCCACGGGGCGGGCTCCGACCTGCTCCAGCTGATCAACGACATCCTGGACCTGTCGAAGGTCGAGGCGGGCAAGATGGACGTCTCACCGACGCGCATCGCGCTCGTCCAGCTGGTGGACTACGTGGAGGCGACCTTCCGCCCGCTGACCGCGGAGAAGGGCCTGGACCTGTCCGTACGGGTCTCCCCGGAGCTGCCGGCCACGCTGCACACCGACGAGCAGCGGCTGCTGCAGGTGCTGCGCAACCTGCTGTCCAACGCGGTGAAGTTCACCGACTCCGGTTCGGTGGAGCTGGTCATCCGGCCCGCCGGCGCGGACGTGCCGGCGCAGATCCGCGAGCAGCTCCTGGAGACCGGTTCGCTGCGGGACGCGGACGCCGACCTGATCGCGTTCTCCGTGACCGACACCGGTATCGGGATCGCGGCCAGCAAGATGCGGGTGATCTTCGAGGCGTTCAAGCAGGCCGACGGCACGACGAGCCGCAAGTACGGCGGCACGGGTCTCGGGCTGTCGATCTCGCGGGAGATCGCGCAGCTGCTCGGCGGTGAGATCTACGCCCAGAGCGAGCCGGGGCGTGGATCGACGTTCACGCTGTATTTGCCGCTGCACCCGAGCGAACTGCCTCCGCAGGGCTATCAGCAGTCCGTGACGGCCCTGGAGGTCGGGGAGCTGCTCGCCTCCGAGAACGGCCGGGCCGACGCGGAGGCCGGGACGCCGGCCGAGGTGAAGTCGTACCAGGAGACGCAGAACGGGGCCGCCGCCCTCTTCAGGCGCCGCCGCAGGACCCTGCCGGAGGTGGAGCAGCGGCCCCAGCCGGACCAGTGGTCGCCGACCGGGCAGAGCCCGGCGCCGGAGGTGCGGCCGGGGATCCGGTTCGGCGGCGAGAAGGTGCTGATCGTCGACGACGACATCCGCAACGTCTTCGCGCTGACCAGCGTCCTGGAGCAGCACGGGCTGTCGGTGCTGTACGCCGAGAACGGCCGCGAGGGCATCGAGGTGCTGGAGCAGCACGACGATGTCACGGTCGTCCTGATGGACATCATGATGCCCGAGATGGACGGTTATGCGACGACCACGGCGATCCGCCGGATGCCGCAGTTCGCGGGCCTGCCGATCATCGCGCTGACCGCGAAGGCGATGAAGGGCGACCGGGAGAAGGCGATCGAGTCGGGCGCCTCCGACTACGTGACCAAGCCGGTCGATCCCGATCATCTGCTGTCGGTGATGGAGCAGTGGATGCGGGGCGCGTGACGGGAGCCGGGCGCGTGAGCGGATCAGGGCGCGGGATGCGTGACCGGAGCGGGCCGCGCTGCATGTGACCGGATCGGTCGGGCTTCGGGTGGATGCTGCGAGAACCGTCCGTGTTCACACGGAGTTGCTGACTCAGTGTGCTCGAAGCCGTGTAAAAGTACGGGATTCGGGGAACCTTCTGGTCTCTCACTGCGTTTCTGCTACGTACACAGTGACATCGCGGTGACAGGGTGTGGCGACGGGCGGGGTGCGGCTACCATGACCGGCACGAGGACGGGCGGCGCCAGGGAGCCGTCCCCCGGGGCGGCACCTGCGGGTGTCACCACGAGTCCTGAGGACAGGGGAGGCCCCACGCCGGGGCGAGGAGGGCGGGCCATGGTGCAGAAGGCCAAGATCCTCCTGGTCGATGACCGGCCGGAGAATCTGCTGGCGCTGGAGGCCATCCTCTCCGCGCTCGATCAGACGCTGGTGCGGGCATCGTCCGGGGAGGAAGCGCTCAAGGCGCTGCTCACCGATGACTTCGCGGTGATCCTGCTGGATGTGCAGATGCCGGGAATGGACGGGTTCGAGACTGCGGCGCACATCAAGCGGCGCGAGCGCACGCGGGACATCCCGATCATCTTCCTCACCGCGATCAACCATGGCCCGCACCACACCTTCCGGGGGTACGCGGCCGGCGCGGTGGACTACATCTCCAAGCCGTTCGACCCGTGGGTGCTGCGCGCGAAGGTCTCCGTCTTCGTCGAGCTGTACATGAAGAACTGCCAGCTGAGGGAGCAGGCGGCGCTGCTGCGGCTCCAGTTGGAGGGCGGTGCCGGCGGCACCGCCCCGGCCGGTGAGACGAAGGAGCCCGCGGGGCTGCTGGCCGAGCTCTCGGCGCGGCTCGCCGCGGTCGAGGAGCAGGCCGAGGCCCTGTCCAAGCAACTCGACGACGAGTCGGCGGACGCGGCGGCCGTGGCCACCGCGGCCCATCTCGAACGCAAACTCACCGGACTCAGGCGGGCGCTGGACGCTCTGGAGCCTGGGACAGGCAGTACGCAGTCGATGTCCTCCCAGAACTGACCTGCCCGCCCGGCCCGTTGCGGGTGAGCGCGCGTCAGTTCCGCGCCGGGGAAAGGGCGACACGAACGGGTGAAGCACCGGCCACACGTGTCCGTTGTCGTCTCCCCCGGTAACCTCACACCTATGGCCTCACGTCCCTCCGCTGCCAAGAAGCAGCCCGCGAAGAAGGCGGCGGCTCCGGCGAAGAAGGCCGCTGCGAAGAAGCCTCCGGCGAAGAAGGCGCCCGCCAAGAGGGTCGCGGCGAAGAAGGCCGCGCCGCCGCCCAGGCCGGCGCCGAGCCCCACCGGCGGCATCTACCGACTCGTACGCGCCGTCTGGCTGGGCCTGGCGCACGCCGTGGGCGCGGTGTTCCGCGGCATAGGGAACGGCGCGAAGAACCTCGACCCGGCGCACCGCAAGGACGGCGTCGCGCTGCTGCTGCTCGGCCTGGCGCTGATCGTCGCGGCCGGCACCTGGTCGAACCTGCGCGGCCCGGTCGGCGACCTGGTCGAGATCATCGTCACCGGCGCCTTCGGCCGCCTCGACCTGCTCGTGCCGATACTGCTCACGGTCATCGGCGTGCGGTTCATCCGGCACCCGGAGAAGCCCGAGGCCAACGGCCGGATCGTGATCGGCCTGTCGGCGCTCGCGGTGGGCGTGCTCGGCCAGGTCCACATCGCGTGCGGCGCGCCCGCCCGCAGCGACGGCATGCAGGCGATAAGGGACGCCGGCGGCCTGATCGGCTGGAGCGCGGCGACCCCGCTGACGTACACCATGGGGGACGTCCTCGCCGTACCGCTGCTGGTGCTGCTCACGGTCTTCGGGCTGCTGGTCGTCACCGCGACGCCCGTCAACGCCATCCCGCGCAGGCTGCGCGAGCTCGGGGTGCGGCTCGGGATCGTGCACGACCCGGCCCTGGACGAGTTCGACGAGTTCCCCGTGGACGACGAGCGCTACAACGAGCAGTGGCGTGAGGCGCTGCCCGCGCGCGGTCGCAGGCGTGCTCCGGCGCCCGAGGCGTACGACCCCGACAACGCGGAGCAGGAGGCGCTCACGCGGCGTCGTGGTCGCCCCCGGCGCTCCGCGGTGCCGCAGCCCGACATGGACCGGCCGATGGACGCCGTGGACGTCGCCGCGGCCGCTGCCGCCGCGCTCGACGGTGCCGTGCTGCACGGGATGCCGCCGTCGCCGGTCGTCGCCGACCTCACCCAGGGCGTCAGCGCGGGGGACCGCGAGGACACGACATCGACACCGACCCGGGTGCCGACACCCGTGCCCGCGCCCGCCGCGCGTCCCCGGCAGGAGAAGCTGAAGACCGAGGTCGCCGACCTCACCAAACCCGCGCCCGAGGCCCCGAGCGAGCTGCCGCCGCGCGCCGAGCAGCTCCAGCTGTCCGGCGACATCACGTACGCGCTGCCTTCGCTCGACCTCCTGGAGCGCGGTGGCCCGGGCAAGGCGCGCAGCGCGGCCAACGACGCGATCGTCGCCTCGCTGACGACCGTCTTCACGGAGTTCAAGGTCGACGCGGCCGTCACCGGCTTCACCCGCGGCCCGACGGTCACGCGCTACGAGGTCGAGCTCGGCCCCGCCGTGAAGGTCGAGCGGATCACCGCGCTGGCCAAGAACATCGCCTACGCGGTCGCCAGCCCGGACGTACGGATCATCAGCCCGATCCCCGGCAAGTCCGCGGTCGGCATCGAGATCCCGAACACCGACCGCGAGATGGTCAACCTCGGTGACGTGCTGCGGCTCGCGGCGGCCGCCGAGGACGACCATCCGATGCTGGTCGCGCTCGGCAAGGACGTCGAGGGCGGCTATGTGATGGCCAACCTCGCGAAGATGCCGCACGTGCTGGTCGCCGGAGCCACCGGTTCCGGTAAGTCGTCCTGCATCAACTGCTTGATCACCTCGATCATGGTCCGCGCGACCCCCGAGGACGTCCGTATGGTCCTGGTCGACCCCAAGCGGGTCGAGCTGACCGCCTACGAGGGCATCCCGCACCTGATCACCCCGATCATCACCAACCCCAAGCGGGCCGCCGAGGCGCTCCAGTGGGTCGTACGGGAGATGGACCTTCGCTACGACGACCTGGCGGCGTACGGGTTCCGGCACATCGACGACTTCAACGAGGCGATCCGCAGCGGCAAGGTCAAGCTGCCCGAGGGCAGTGAGCGGGAGCTTCAGCCGTACCCGTATCTGCTGGTGATCGTCGACGAGCTCGCCGACCTGATGATGGTCGCCCCGCGCGACGTCGAGGACGCGATCGTGCGCATCACGCAGCTCGCGCGTGCGGCCGGCATCCACCTGGTGCTCGCCACGCAGCGGCCGTCGGTCGACGTCGTGACCGGTCTGATCAAGGCGAACGTCCCCTCGCGGCTCGCCTTCGCCACCTCCTCGCTCGCCGACTCCCGGGTCATCCTTGACCAGCCCGGCGCCGAGAAGCTGATCGGCAAGGGCGACGGGCTCTTTCTGCCGATGGGCGCCAACAAGCCCACCCGTATGCAGGGCGCCTTCGTGACCGAGGACGAGGTCGCGGCGGTGGTCCAGCACTGCAAGGACCAGATGGCGCCGGTCTTCCGGGACGACGTCGTCGTCGGCACCAAGCAGAAGAAGGAGATCGACGAGGAGATCGGCGACGACCTCGACCTGCTGTGCCAGGCGGCCGAGCTGGTGGTCTCCACGCAGTTCGGGTCGACGTCGATGCTCCAGCGCAAGCTGCGGGTCGGGTTCGCCAAGGCGGGGCGGCTGATGGACCTGATGGAGTCCCGGGGCATCGTCGGACCCAGCGAAGGATCCAAGGCTCGTGACGTTCTTGTGAAGGCTGACGAGCTGGACGGAGTGCTCGCGGTGATCCGCGGGGAGGCTTAAAGGCAGGAAACGGGGCGCAGTGGTCGCCGGGCCCACGGGTGAGCCGCCGATGGGTGTTCGATCGTGACTCACCCGTAAGGGATCATTGAGCAACCGTTTCCCTTCGGTGTACGTCAAGTTGAGGGAAGCGGAAACCTTTTGCTCCACCATCGGCGTGTCCGGCCATACCGATGGCGTACAAAGTCCCACCGCCCGGTTGCCCCACCCTTTCGTACCCCCCCTAGACTGAACCTCCAGCACAGGTGGCTTAAACGCTCGAAAGGCGCCCCCGTGTCCATCGGCAACTCCCCTGAAGACGAGCGTCCGTTCGAAGACGACCGCGAGGAAGCCCGTATCTCCGTCGGCCGTGCCCTTCAGCAGGCACGGATCGCGGCCGGGCTGACCGTCGACGACGTCAGCAACGCCACCCGGGTCCGTATCGCCATCGTGCACGCCATCGAGGCCGACGACTTCGGCCCCTGCGGCGGGGACGTCTACGCGCGCGGGCACATCCGGACCCTGGCCAAGGCCGTCCACCTCGATCCGGCCCCGCTCCTGGACCAGTACGCCGCCGACCACGGCGGAGGACGTCCGGCGCCCACCCCGGCGGCCCCGCTGTTCGAGGCGGAACGCATCCGTCCCGAGCGCCGGGGGCCCAACTGGACCGCGGCCATGGTCGCCGCGATCGTCGCCGTGGTCGGGTTCGTCGGGTTCACCGCGTTCAAGGGCGGCGACGAGGGCGGCGCGGCACAGGTCGCCGGGGACGCCACGCCGTCGACCAGCACGACCTCCTCACCCAAGCCCAAGAGCGAGAAGCCCGAGTCGACCAAGCCGGCCCCGTCCGACAGCGCCATCGCGGCCGCGCCCCAGGACAAGGTGACCGTCCAGGTCAGCGCCCCCGACGGCAAGAGCTGGATCTCCGCCAAGGACCACAACGGCCGGATCCTGTTCGACGGTCTGCTCCAGCAGGGCGCCTCCCAGACCTTCCAGGACAGCGAGAAGATCAACCTCGTCCTCGGTGACGCCGGGGCGATCCAGCTGTATGTCAACGGCAAGAAGATCGAGGACGACTGGCAGCCGGGCGCGGTGGAGCGGCTGACGTACACCAAGGGCGACCCGACGGTCGGTTAGGGCCGGACAGGCGGTGCCGTAGGCGGGGACGGGGTTGGCGGAGCAAGATCGCCAACCCCGTCGACGTGGGCTGTCAGTGGAACGAAGTAGTCTTGAGTCCATGCCTGAACGCCGTACCGTCGCACTCGTCACTCTTGGCTGCGCCCGTAACGAGGTGGACTCGGAGGAGCTCGCAGGCCGCTTGGAGGCGGACGGCTGGGACCTCGTGGAGGACGCCGCGGACGCGGACGTCGCCGTCGTCAACACGTGCGGCTTCGTCGACGCCGCCAAGAAGGACTCCGTCGACGCCCTCCTGGAGGCCAACGATCTCAAGGGGCACGGCCGAACCCAGGCCGTCGTCGCGGTGGGCTGCATGGCCGAGCGGTACGGCAAGGACCTCGCCGAGGCCCTGCCCGAGGCCGACGGCGTGCTCGGCTTCGACGACTACGCCGACATCTCCGACCGGCTCCAGACCATCCTGAGCGGTGGCGTCCACGCCGCCCACACCCCGCGCGACCGGCGCAAGCTGCTGCCGATCAGCCCCGCCGAGCGGCAGTCGGCCTCCGACGTCGCCCTGCCGGGCCACGGCGCGCCCGCCGACCTCCCGGAAGGCGTGGCCCCGGTCTCCGGCCCCCGCGCGCCCCTGCGCCGCCGTCTGGACGGCGCCCCGGTGGCCTCGGTCAAGCTCGCCTCCGGCTGCGACCGCCGCTGCACCTTCTGCGCCATCCCGTCCTTCCGCGGCTCCTTCATCTCGCGGCGCCCGAGCGACGTGCTGAACGAGGCTCGCTGGCTGGCCGAGCAGGGCGTCAAGGAGATCATGCTGGTCTCCGAGAACAACACCTCCTACGGCAAGGACCTGGGCGACATCCGGCTCCTGGAGTCCCTGCTGCCCGAGCTCGCCGACGTCGACGGCCTGGAGCGGGTGCGGGTCAGCTACCTCCAGCCGGCCGAGATGCGGCCCGGGCTGATCGACGTGCTGACCTCCACGCCCAAGGTCGTGCCCTACTTCGACCTGTCCTTCCAGCACTCCGCCCCCGGCGTGCTGCGCGCGATGCGGCGCTTCGGCGACACCGACCGCTTCCTGGAACTGCTCGACACCATCCGGAGCAAGGCCCCGCAGGCCGGAGTGCGCTCCAACTTCATCGTGGGCTTCCCCGGCGAGACCGCGGACGACCTGGCGGAGCTGGAGCGGTTCCTGAACGGCGCGCGCCTGGACGCCATCGGTGTCTTCGGCTACTCCGACGAGGAGGGCACGGAGGCGGCCACGTACGACAACAAGCTCGACGAGGACGTCGTCGCCGAGCGCCTCGCGCGCGTCTCCCGGCTGGCCGAGGAACTCGTCTCGCAGCGGGCCGAGGAGCGCGTGGGCGAGACCGTGCACGTGCTGGTGGAGTCCGTGGACGAGGAGGGCGTGTACGGGCGCGGTGAGCACCAGGCGCCGGAGACGGACGGCCAGGTGCTGCTCACGAGCGGCGAAGGACTGAGTGTCGGTCGTATGGTCGAAGCGAAGGTGGTCGGCACCGAGGGGGTCGACCTGGTCGCCGAGCCGGTGACGAGCTCGCTCGCAGGTAGTGAGGAGGCGCGCAGATGACCGGAGCACCGGCGTCCGCCGCGGGTAGTCCCTCCCCGGCGGGTGCGGCCGGCACCGACGCCGACGCCAAGTCCGCGCGGAGCGGCAAGATCGTCGCGGCGGCCGTCGACCAGGCCAGCCTCTGGAACATCGCGAACCTCCTGACGATGCTGCGGCTGCTGCTGGTGCCCGGCTTCGTCGCGCTGATGCTGGCCGACGGCGGATACGACCCGGCATGGCGCTCGTTCGCCTGGGCGGCCTTCGCCGTCGCCATGATCACCGACCTGTTCGACGGTCATCTGGCGCGCACCTACAACCTCGTCACCGACTTCGGGAAGATCGCCGATCCCATCGCCGACAAGGCGATCATGGGGGCGGCGCTCATCTGTCTGTCTGCGCTGGGGGACCTGCCGTGGTGGGTGACCGGCGTCATCCTGGGCCGAGAACTCGGGATCACGCTCCTGCGTTTCATCGTCATCCGGTACGGCGTCATCCCGGCGAGCCGCGGCGGCAAGCTGAAGACCCTCATCCAGGGCATCGCCGTCGGGATGTACGTCCTGGCGCTGACGGGGTGGCTGGCCACCGCGCGGTTCTGGGTGATGGCCGTGGCGGTCGTGCTGACCGTGGTGACCGGCCTCGACTATGTAAGACAGGCCATTGTGCTGCGCCGGCAGGGAATCGCCGCGCGCGCGGCGGCGTTGGAGGAGACGGAAGCGTGAATTCCCCGGCCACTGAAGTGGTGCGACTACTCACGGTGAGGGCGGAAACGCTCGCCGTCGCCGAGTCGCTCACCGGTGGGTTGGTTGCGGCGGAAATCACAGCGGCCCCCGGGGCGTCCAAGGCGTTCCGAGGCTCGGTGACCGCCTACGCCACCGAGCTCAAGCAGGAACTGCTCGGGGTGGACGCCACCCTGCTGGCGGAGCGAGGAGCGGTGGATCCGCAGGTCGCGGCCCAGATGGCGGCCGGAGTGCGCAAGGCACTCGGTGCGGCCTGGGGCATCTCGACCACGGGTGTCGCCGGTCCGGTGGAACAGGACGGCAAGCCCGTCGGGACGGTCTATGTGGCGGTCGCCGGCCCGCCCTCGCAGCTGCCGGATGGCGAGAAAGTGTTGTCGCTGCGGTTGAACGGCGACCGGGCGGAAATTCGTATGGAGAGTGTACGGAGCGTACTCGCACTGCTCCTTCAGGAGCTTGCGGGCGAACAGACCGGGAATGAGCGGGCACAGGATACGGAACGGAACGGGGGGTTTTGATGTTTGCAGCCCTGAGTGAACACGACATCGCTCCCCGCACGGCCGCGGCGCAAGGCGGTACGGTGGGGCGTAATGGATGCGGCTACGCGGTCCGAGGAGGGAGCCACCGATGATTCTGCTCCGTCGCCTGCTGGGTGACGTGCTGCGTCGGCAGCGCCAGCGCCAGGGCCGTACTCTGCGCGAAGTCTCCTCGTCCGCCCGAGTCTCGCTCGGCTATCTCTCCGAGGTGGAGCGGGGGCAGAAGGAGGCTTCCTCCGAGCTGCTCTCCGCCATCTGCGACGCGCTGGACGTACGGATGTCCGAACTGATGCGGGAAGTGAGCGACGAGCTCGCCCTCGCCGAGCTGGCCCAGTCCGCTGCGGCCACCCCCAACGAGCCTGTGCCCACGCCGGTACGCCCGATGCTGGGTTCCGTCTCGGTGGCCGGTGTGCCACCGGAACGGGTGACCATCAAGGCGCCCGCCGAAGCGGTGGATGTCGTCGCCGCGTGAGCGTCACGGCGTGTGCGCTCGAGACGCGCTCGAACATGAGCTGACGACGCGCTGAGAAGCGCGGGAGGCCCTGACCGGGTTTCTCCGGATCATCCGGAGAGGCGTTGGTCGGGGCTTTCGTGCATCGTGGAGTGACATGGCCCGGGCCGCCGGTGGTGGATGTGCGGGCGTGACTCCCCGCGCTGCCGGTGCGCCCGCGACCTGGGCGATCGAGGTGGCCTGGGTTCGGGCTGTCGGCTCATTGCCCGCGGCGGCTCATCGGTTCCTCGGGCTGGAGGTCGGTTCATGGCGCGACCGATAGTGCGCTGGGGGGTGGTGCTCGGGCTGGGGGCGCTGTGGTGGTGGGCGGTGCTGCGGCTGGCGCTGGCTCCCGGAGCGGGGGTGCTGGAAGGCGCGGTCGCGGCCGGTGGGTGGGGGCTGAGCCTGCTGCCGGTGCACTGCGTGCCCAGGGGGCGGGCGGCCGGGGCGCTCGCCGCCGGGCGGTGGCGGGCGGCCTGGCGGGTCACCACGGCATCGCCACCCCACCGTTCGGACGCAGGATCTGGCCCGTGATGAAGGACGAGGCGTCGGACGCCAGATACAGCACCGCGTGGGCGACGTCCTCCGCCTCGCCGACCCGGTTCAGTGGTGACATCCGGGCCATCATCGCCTCGGTCCGCTCCTGGGCCTCGCCGTGGCGGTCGGTCATGGGTGTGCGGATCCAGCCCGGTGCGATCGCGTTGACGCGGATGCCGTGCCGGCCGACCTCGGTCGCCAGGGTCTTCGTCAGCTGGACGACGGCCGCCTTGGCCGCGCCGTAGCAGAGCAGGCCGGGGCCGCCGGTGTCCACGGCGCCGGAGGCCATGGTGACGATGCTGCCCCTGGTTTGGTGCTCGAGCATCCGGCGGGCCGCCTCCTGGCAGGCGTACAGGACCCCTTTGAAGTTGACGTTCAGGACACGGTCGAGGTCTTCCTCCCGTGTCTCCAGGACCGGGCTGCTGTGCATGATCCCGGCGATGGCCGCCAGCACGTCGAGGCGCCCGCAGGAGGCGACGGCCTGACGGAGCTGCTCGCGGTCGGTGACGTCGAGCTGGTGGGTGCGGGCGGTGCCGCCCGCGTCCTTGATGAGCGTCGCTGTCTCGTGCAGGCCCTGCGGGTCCCGGTCCGCGCAGTGGACGGTGGCACCGGCTTCGGCGAGCAGGACCGCCGAGGCCCGGCCGATCCCGCCGGCGGCCCCGGTGACGAATGCGGTGCGTCCGGTCAGGTCGTACGCGCTGACGGTCATGAGGGGGACGGTACGAGTCATTCTGACGGGTCGTCAATTAGTCGTACGGTGTGGGGTTCCGGGAGGTTCGGGCCGGGCCCGGGCCCCGGGTGGCGGCCGGGGTGGGGCCGGTCTGGCACGCGGGACACCAGTAGGTGGGGCGTTCCCGGGAGCCGTCGCCCTGGTTGGCGAGGCGGACGGGGGTGCCGCAGCGCAGACACGGGCGGCGGGCGCGGCCGTAGACGAAGAGGTCCTGGCCGCGGCGGCCCGTGGTCATGCGGACCGGGCGGTCCCGGTTGGCCTCGAGGAGCTTCTTGGCGAGGACGGGCAGCTTCGCGGCGCGGTCCTCGGGCAGGGCGCCGGCCGGGAGCCACGGGGTGACGCCGAGCAGGAAGCAGATCTCGCTCTTGTAGACATTGCCGATGCCGGCGAGGTTGCGCTGGTCGAGGAGGGCCTCGCCGAGGGCGCGGGCGGGGTCCTGGAGGAGGTTGGCGAGGGCGCGGTCTGGGTCCCAGTCGGGGCCCAGGAGGTCGGGGCCGAGGTGGCCCACGACACGGTCCTCGTCGGTGGTGCGCAGGAGTTCCAGGATCGGCAGGCGGTAGCCGACGGCCGTGCGGTCGGCGGTGCCCAGGATCGCGCGGATCTGGTGGGTGGGGCCACCGGTCCAGCGCTGGTCGCTGGCGTACACCCGCCAGGAGCCGTCCATCTTGAGGTGCGAGTGGAGGGTCAGGCCGCCCTCTACGCGGGTGAGCAGGTGCTTGCCGCGCGGGGTGACGTCCAGGACGGTGCGGCCCGTCAGGTCGGCGGTGGCGAACTTGGGGACGCGGAGGTCGCTACGGGTGAGGACCTTGCCGGCGAGGGCGCTGTGCAGACGGTTCGCGGCTTGCCAGACGGTGTCTCCTTCGGGCATGGGTCAAGGGTGGCATGGGGTGGGGGCGACGGCTGGGCGGGGGCGCGAGGGGGCGTCAGGTGAGGTGGTCGCGTGCGGTGTGGGGGCCGTGGGGCGCGCCTTTGGCGGGGCGGTCGAGTGAGGCGTGGGGGGTTTGGTCATGCCCGTAGGCGCAGGCCGCGTGGGGTGGCGATGAAGCCCGCTCCCTCCAGGAGGGTGCCGATGGGGGAGGTGAGGGCCGGGGCGCCGTTGACGCGCTCCACGGTGACCGTGCCGAGCGAGCCCGCTCGGGCCGCCGCGGCGAGGGCGTCGGCCGCCGCCTGGAGGCGGGGATCGTCGGCGGGCTTGCCCTCCGGGTCCTCGGCCCAGGCCAGCAGGGTCTTGCCGCCGCGCTCCATGTAGAGCGTCAGCTCGCCGTCGACCAGCACGACCAGGGAACCCGCCTTGCGGCCCGCCTTGTGACCGGCGCCGGTCGGGGGCTCGGGCCAGGGCAGGGCGGCGCCGTACGCGTTCGCCGGGTCGGCGGCGGCGAGGACCACGGCTCGGGAGTCGGGGGTGCGGGTGGGCGAACGGTGGGGGGTGGGGGCGTGGGCCGGGTTGTACGGGCTGTATGGCCCGCGGCGGGGGGTGCCGGGTCCGGGTCCGGGTCGGTCTCGGGGGGAGATGTAGTCGCCGGGGGAGGGGGCGGTGCCGGCGGAGGGTGGGATGTCGTCCAACCAGTCGAAGTCGGGGTCGTCGGCGGGGGCGGGGAGGCCGGGCGTGCCGAAGGGGTCCTGGGGGGTGGTGAGGGCGGGTGTGCCGAAAGGGTCGTGGGGGGTGGCGCCGTCGGGGGTCTCGAATGCGTCGCGAGCGCCGGAGGTGGCCGGGTGTGGCATGCCCTCGCCCCGTTCGCGGGCGTTCGCCACCGCGCGGAGGCGGTCGACCGCGCCGTCCATGGCGAACTGGGCGGCGCCGAGGCCCTCGACCACATAGCCGCGGCGGGCCTGGCCGGTCTCCTCGAAGGCGGACAGGACACGGTACGTCGCCGAGAAGCCGCCCTCGACGCCCTCCGCGGAGACCGCGCCCCGGGTCACCACGCCGTGCCGGTCGAGGAGCGTGCGGGCCAGGGCGTGGGCGCGCAGGGTGGGGTCCGGTTCGCGGTCGGGGAGGAGGGACCAGCGGCCGGCGACCGTCGGCGGGCCGCCCCGGGAAGCGGTGCGGGCGGCGGCGGCCAGGGAGCCGTAGCGGCCGCGCGGCATGGTGCGCTTGGCGCGGTGGGCCGTGGAACCGGCGGTGCGGCCCGAGCCCAGCAGGGAGCGCAGGGGGGTGAGCGTGTCGTTGGTGAGGCGGCCGGACCAGGCCAGGTCCCAGACCGCGTCGGCGAGGTGGGGGTCGGTGACCTCTGGGTGGGTGGTCGCGCGGACCTGGTCGGCGATCTGGCGGAAGAAGAGTCCGTAGCCGCCGGAGAGGGCGTTCAGGACGGACTCGTGGAGTGCCGTCAGCTCCAGGGGGTGGGGTGGGGGCAGCAGCAGGGGGGCCGCGTCCGCGAGGTAGAGGGAGACCCAGCCGTCCTTGCCGGGCAGGGAGCCGGCTCCGGCCCACACCAGCTCCCCGGCGGAGGTGAGTTCGTCGAGCATCGCCGGGGTGTACTGGGCGACGCGGGACGGCAGGACCAGCTTCTCCAGCGCGGAGGCCGGGACGGAGGCGCCCTGCAACTGCTCCACGGCACGCACCAGTCCGTCGATGCCGCGCAGCCCGTGCCCCTTGCCGATGTGCTGCCACTGGGGCAGGAACTGGGCGAGGGCGGGCGGGGAGACCGGCTCCAGTTCGTGGCGCAGGGCGGCCAGGGAGCGGCGGCGCAGTCGGCGCAGTACGGCGGCGTCGCACCACTCCTGGCCGATGCCCGCGGGGTGGAACTCGCCCTGGACCACGCGGCCTGACGCCGAGAGGCGCTGGAGGGCGCCCTCGGTCACCGCGGCGCCCAGACCGAAGCGGGCCGCGGCGGTCGCCGAGGTGAACGGGCCGTGGGTGCGGGCGTACCGCGCGAGGAGGTCGCCGAGGGGGTCCTTGACGGGCTCCATGAAGGCTTCCGGGACCCCGACCGGCAGCGCCGTGCCCAAGGCGTCGCGCAGGCGGCCGGCGTCCTCGATCGCCGCCCAGTGATCCGTGCCGGCGATGCGGACCTTGATCGCGCGCCGGGCCCGGGCGAGATCGCGCGCCCACGGCGGCTCCGCGCCCCGCTCGGTCAGCTCGGCGTCGGTGAGGGGGCCGAGGACGCGGAGGAGGTCGGCGACACCTTCGACGTCCTTGATCCGACGGTCCTCGGTGAGCCACTGAAGCTCCCGCTCCAGCTCGGTGAGGACCTCGGCGTCGAGCAGTTCCCGCAGCTCCGCCTGACCGAGCAGCTCGGCCAGCAGGCGGGAGTCGAGGGAGAGTGCGGCCGCGCGGCGCTCGGCCAGCGGTGAGTCGCCCTCGTACAGGAACTGGGCGACGTAGCCGAAGAGGAGGGAGCGGGCGAAGGGGGACGGCTCGGGGGTGGTGACCTCGACCAGGCGGACCTTGCGGGACTCCAGGTCGCCCATCAGCTCGACGAGGCCGGGGACGTCGAAAACGTCCTGGAGGCACTCGCGGACCGCCTCCAGGACGATCGGGAACGATCCGAACTCGCTGGCCACCTGGAGCAGTTGGGCGGCCCGCTGGCGCTGCTGCCACAGCGGGGTGCGCTTGCCCGGGTTGCGGCGGGGGAGCAGGAGCGCGCGTGCCGCGCATTCGCGGAAGCGGGAGGCGAACAGGGCCGAGCCGCCGACCTGGTCGGTGACGATCTGATCGACCTCGCCCTTGTCGAACACGACGTCCGCGGCGCCGACCGGGGCCTGGTCCGCGTCGTACTCCGTGCCCAGCCTCGCCGGTTCCTGGTCGAGCAGGTCCAGGCCCATCAGGTCGGCGTCGGGCAGCCGCAGGACGATGCCGTCGTCGGCGTGCATGACCTGGGCGTCCATGCCGTAGCGCTCGGAGAGCTTGGCACCGAGGGCGAGGGCCCAGGGGGCGTGCACCTGGGCGCCGAAGGGGGAGTGGACGACCACGCGCCAGTCGCCGAGTTCGTCGCGGAAGCGCTCCACGACGATCGTGCGGTCGTCGGGGATGTGGCCGCAGGCCTCGCGCTGCTCGTCGAGGTAGGCCAGGAGGTTGTCGGCGGCCCAGGTGTCCAGGCCCGCCGCGAGGAGTCGTGGGCGGGCCTTGTCCTTGGGGAGCGAGCCGACCTCGCGGAGGAACGCGCCCACCGCGCGGCCCAGTTCGAGGGGCCGGCCGAGCTGGTCGCCCTTCCAGAACGGGAGCCTGCCCGGGACGCCGGGGGCGGGGGAGACCAGGACGCGGTCACGGGTGATGTCCTCGATGCGCCAGGAACTGGTGCCGAGAGTGAAGACGTCACCCACGCGGGACTCGTAGACCATCTCCTCGTCCAGCTCGCCGACCCTGCCACCGCCCTTCTTGGGGTCCGCGCCGGCCAGGAAGACGCCGAAGAGGCCGCGGTCAGGGATCGTGCCCCCGGAGGTCACCGCGAGGCGCTGGGCGCCGGGGCGGGCGGTGATCGTGCCGGCCACCCGGTCCCAGACCACGCGCGGGCGCAGTTCCGCGAAGGCGTCGGAGGGATAGCGGCCGGCCAGCATGTCCAGGACCGCGGTGAAGGCGGACTCGGGCAGGGACGCGAAGGGGGCGGCCCGGCGGACCATGGCCAGGAGGTCGTCCAACTGCCAGGTGTCCATCGCGGTCATGGCGACCAGTTGCTGGGCCAGGACGTCCAGAGGGTTCGCGGGGACCTTGAGGGACTCGATCTCGCCGCTGCGCATGCGCTCCGTGACGACCGCCGACTGGACCAGGTCTCCTCGGTACTTCGGGAAGACCACGCCGGTGGAGACCGCTCCGACCTGGTGCCCCGCGCGGCCCACGCGTTGGAGGCCGGACGCCACCGAGGGGGGTGACTCGACCTGGACGACCAGGTCCACCGCGCCCATGTCGATGCCGAGTTCGAGGCTGGAGGTGGCGACGACCGCGGGAAGGCGGCCGGCCTTGAGGTCCTCCTCCACGAGGGCACGCTGCTCCTTGGAGACCGAGCCGTGGTGGGCCCGGGCGATGACCGGGGGCGCGCCCTGGGCGGCGCCTGAACCGCCCATGAGCTCGGCGGGGGTGTGGTTCTCGGAGAGGGGCTCGCCGGTCGCCCGTTCGTAGGCGATCTCATTGAGGCGGTTGCACAGGCGTTCCGCCAGGCGGCGGGAGTTGGCGAAGACGATCGTCGAGCGGTGGGACTGCACGAGGTCGGCGATCCGCTCCTCCACGTGCGGCCAGATCGACGGGCGTTCCGCGCCCTCGTTGCCGTCGGCCACCGGGGAGCCGCCCAGTTCGCCCAGGTCCTCCACGGGGACCACGACGGACAGGTCGAACTCCTTGCCGGACTTCGGCTGGACGATCTCCACCTTGCGGCGCGGGGAGAGGTAGCGGGCGATCTCGTCGACCGGGCGCACGGTCGCGGAGAGGCCGATGCGGCGGGCCGGCTTCGGCAGGAGCTCGTCCAGGCGCTCCAGGGAGAGGGCCAGGTGGGCGCCGCGCTTGGTGCCCGCGACGGCGTGCACCTCGTCGAGGATGACGGTGTCGATGCCGGTCAGCGCGTCGCGGGTGGCCGACGTCAGCATCAGGAAGAGGGACTCCGGGGTGGTGATCAGGATGTCCGGAGGGCGGGTGGCCAGTGCGCGGCGTTCCGCCGCGGGGGTGTCGCCGGAGCGGATGCCGACCTTGATCTCCGGCTCGGGCAGGCCCAGGCGTACGGATTCCTGGCGGATGCCGGTGAGAGGGCTGCGGAGGTTGCGCTCCACGTCGACCGCGAGGGCCTTCAGGGGGGAGACGTACAGGACTCGGCAGCGTTTCCTGGGGTCCGCGGGCGGAGGTGTGGAGGCCAGCTGGTCCAGTGCGGCGAGGAAGGCGGCCAGGGTCTTGCCGGAACCGGTGGGCGCGACCACCAGGACGTCCGAGCCCTCGGCGATGGCCCGCCAGGCGCCTGCCTGGGCCGCGGTGGGCGCGTCGAAGGCCCCCGTGAACCAGCCTTGGGTCGCGGGGGAGAAGCCGGAGAGGGCTCGGTGAGTGGAGCTGGCCATGGGTCCATCCTGCACCCGGGTACTGACAATCGGTCTGACCTGGGGTTTCCGGGGTGGGTGCGCGTCTGTGACCGGGGCGGCCGGTGGGGGGTGCGGCTGTGACTGTGGCCGCCGGTGGGGGTGCGTCGGTGCTTGCGGCCGCCGGTGGGGGCGGGGTGCGGTCCGGCGGGCGTGGGGGGTGGCGCCTGGGCGGCGGACAATGGGCGCATGGTGGGATCCGGTGAGCGGGCGCGGCATTGGCGGTACGCCGAGCTGCCCGGGGTGGATCTGCTGCGGGCCCGGTACATCCGGAAGAACTTCGTGCGGCACACCCATGAGAGTTTCGTGATCGCGGCCATCGCCGATGGTGTGGAGGTCTTCCACTACCGCGGGGCTGATCGGTACGCGGGGGCGGGTTCGCTGGCGCTCGTCAATCCGGACACCCCGCACACCGGGCGGGCGGGGGTGCCTGAGGGGTGGCGGTACGGGGCGGTGTACCCGGCGCCGGAGGTGGTGGCCGGGATAGCCGCGGAGACCACCGGCATCCGGGGAACCCCGGGGTTCGTGAGTCCGGTCCTTGACGATCCCTATGCGGCAGGGCTGGTGCATCAGGTGCTGCGTGCCGTGGACGAGGGGAACGCGCTGGCCGCCGACACGTTGTTGCGGGTCGCCGTCACTCGGCTGTTGCGGCTCAACGGTGGGGTGCTGGTGCGGCGGGAGGTGCGGACGGCCGGGGCGCGGGTGGCGGCACGGGCGCGTGAGGCGCTGGAGGAGCGGATGACCGGGCCGCCGTCCCTGGAGAGGCTGGCCGCCGAGCTGGGAGTAGGGCCCTTCGCGCTGTTGCGGGCCTTTCGGGACGCCTACGGGATGCCGCCGCACACCTGGCTGATCGACGCGCGGGTGCGGCGAGCGCGGCTGCTGCTGGACGCGGGGACGTCCCCGGCGGAGGCCGCCGTCGCCGTGGGGTTCACCGACCAGCCGCATCTGAACCGGCATTTCACGCGGATCGTCGGCGTGCCTCCCGGTGCGTACCAGCGGGAGCGCAAGAACGTACAAGACGACCGGCGGGGACCCGACATAGCGTCCGACGCGTGGAAGAACAGACAGCAATCCCAGACACACGCTCCGACGACGGAGGGAGGCCGGACGCCACCGTCGTACGAGACGCCCTCGGGGTCGGAGTCGCCGTAGGACTGTCCGGGTTCGCCTTCGGGGTGACCTCGGCGGGCGGTGGGCTCACTGTGGCGCAGACCTGTGCGCTCAGCCTGCTGGTGTTCACGGGGGCGTCCCAGTTCGCGCTCGTGGGGGCGCTCGCCGCCGGTGGCAACCCGTTCACCGCGGCCGCCGGGGCGTTCTTCCTGGGGGTGCGCAACGCGTTCTACGGGTTGCGGCTGTCCCAGCTGCTGGCTCTCCCGCGCGCGGTGCGGCCCTTCGCCGCGCAGTGGGTCATCGACGAGACCGCGGCCGTCGCGCTGGCGCAACGCACGCGGCACGGCGCGCGGATCGGTTTCACCGTCACGGGACTCAGCCTCTACGTGCTGTGGAACCTCACGACCCTGCTCGGTGCGCTGGGCGCCGAGGCGATCGGCGACACGGACGCGTGGGGCCTCGATGCCGCTGGACCCGCCGTCTTCCTGGCACTGCTCGCGCCCATGCTCAAGAGCGCCGTCGAGCGTGCCGTCGCCGGGCTCGCCGTGCTGCTCGGGCTCGGTCTGCTGCCGGTACTGCCGGCCGGGGTGCCGGTCCTGGTGGCCGCCCTCGCGGCGCCCGTCGTGCTGTGGGCCGAGGGGTGCAGGAAGGCGGAGCGGTGAACGTCTGGATCGCCATCGCCCTCACCGCGCTCGGTTGCTACGCCGCCAAGCTGGCAGGGCTCCTGGTGCCCACCGGGGCCCTGGAACGGCCCCTCGTCAAGCGGCTCGCCGCGCTGCTGCCGGTCGCGCTGCTCGCCGCGCTCACGGCTCAGCAGGCCTTCGCCGACGGTCGCGCCCTGGTGCTGAACGCCAGGGGCGCGGGACTGGCGGCGGCCGCCGTCGCGCTGCTCTTGCGCGCCCCCTTCCTCGTCGTCGTCGCGGCGGCCGTGGCGGTGACGGCGGGCGTGCGGGCCTTGGGGTGAGGGACGCGCGGCAGGAGCGGTTCAGCCGATCGGACGGCCGTAGGCCCTCAAGGTGCGCAGTGCCTCGATCGTGACTATGGGGCGGGCCTCCAGGGACGTGCCCGGGGCCCACTGGCGCCAGCGGACCGGCCACCCACCGTCCTCCCGCTGGTCGCCCGCGAGGAAGTCCAAGGAGCGTTCCATCTCCTCGTCGGTGAACCACGCGCGCGCGAGTGAGTGCGGCGTCCTGGCGTAGTCGTGCGGGAAGTGGTGCTCGCCCGGGGCGTAGCCGGGGGACACCGGGTGGGTGTCCAGGCGCTCCGGGTCCAGTGCCGCGAGCCGCAGCTCGCGCACCAGGCGGCCGAGTCGGTCGGCGGCGGCCTCCGCGCGCGGGCGGTCGGGAGCGGAGTCCAGGAAGGCCACGGCGGCCTGCACCTCGTACGGATGGGAGGTCCGCAGCGATTCGATCGCGTGCCAGCAGAAGTCCGTGGCGCGGAACAGCCACGCGTGCCAGACCTCGTTGCGGTGCAACAGACCCACCACGGGGCCGGTGGCGAGCAGCTCACTGGGCGGGTCGTCCACGATCGGGATGAACGGGGCCGCCGGATAGCCGCGCTGGCTGGGATGGATGGCCGGCAGGGCGCCGTCCGGGGTGGTGACGGAGGTCAGATAGCGGCACACCCGTTCCACGCGCTGTCCGCCGCAACGGTCGATGGCGTCCAGGACGCGCAGGGCATGCCCGGCGTGCAGCGGCTGGCTGACCGGGCCGCGCAGGTCGGGCTCCAGCGCGTGGCCGTAACCGCCGTCCTCGTTGCGGTACGCGTCCAGGGCGGTCTCCACCGGGTCGGCGGCGCCGTTCAGGAAGTGGTGGGCGAAGAGGCGCTGCTCCAGCACGCGCGCGGTGAGCCAGACGAAGTGCTCGGCGCGGAAGAGCGGGGAGTGCGCCGGGGACGTCGGGGGGAGTGGGGAAGCTCCTGTTTCGGCCATGGGTCAGACCGTAGGACGGAAAGCGTTCTCGACAAGCGGTCCCGACCGAGGCCCACTCTCAGGGGCGGGATACTGGTGTCATGCGGTTGACGGTCTTCTGGGAGCGGATGGCGGATCACTTCGGTCCGGATTACGCCGACACCTTCGCGCGCGACCACGTCATGGCGGAGCTCGGCGGGCGCACGGTGCACGAGGCGCTGCAAGGCGGCTGGGACGCCAAGGACGTGTGGCGCGTGGTGTGCACGGTCATGAACGTGCCACGAGAACAGCGCTGACCGGTCACGAAGATCGCAGGGGGAGGAGCGGATTGTCAGCCACGTGGGCGAAACTTGCACCGTGGCACCCACCGACGAGACCGACGAGGTCCCCCAGCACGCTTCCCCGTTCGGCATGACTCCGCCCCCCCGGCCCCCGGCCGACAACCCCGACGGGGTGAACTCCCGCATGCCGCGCTGGCTGCCGCGTGCCGTGGTGCTCACGCTCGCCCTCTACGCCGCCTTCCAGCTGGGCACCTGGGCCTTCCACCAGCTGACCGGGCTGCTGATCAACATCCTCATCGCGTTCTTCCTGGCCCTCGCCATCGAACCCGCGGTGAGCTGGATGGCCTCGCGCGGGGTGCGCCGGGGGTTCGGCAGTTTCCTCGTCTTCCTCGCCGTACTGATCGTTTCCGCGGGCTTCGTCACGCTCCTCGGCACCATGCTCGCCGGGCAGATCATCAAGATCGTCGAGGATTTCCCGGCGTATCTCGACTCCGTCATCAACTGGATCAACACGCACTTCCACACCGAGCTGAAGCGCGTCGACGTCCAGGAGGGCGTGCTCAACTCCGACTGGCTGCGCAACTACGTGCAGAACAGCGCCACCGGTGTCCTGGACGTGTCCGCCCAGGTCCTCGGCGGGCTCTTCCAACTGCTGACGATCGGGCTGTTCTCGTTCTACTTCGCCGCCGACGGCCCCCGGCTGCGGCGCGCACTGTGCTCCGTGCTGCCGCCCGCCAAGCAGGCGGAGGTGCTGCGGGCCTGGGAGATCGCCGTCAACAAGACCGGCGGCTATCTCTACTCGCGCGGTCTGATGGCGTTGATCTCCGGTGTCGCGCACTACGTCCTGTTGCAGGCGCTGAGCGTGCCCAACGCGCCCGTGCTCGCCGTCTGGGTGGGGCTGGTCTCGCAGTTCATCCCGACGATCGGCACGTATCTCGCGGGCGCCCTGCCGATGCTGATCGCCTTCACGGTCGATCCCTGGTACGCGCTGTGGGTGCTGATCTTCGTCGTGATCTACCAGCAGTTCGAGAACTACATGCTCCAGCCCAAGCTGACCTCGAAGACGGTCGACGTCCACCCCGCGGTCGCCTTCGGCTCCGTCATCGCCGGTACGGCCCTCCTCGGGGCCGTGGGCGCGCTGATCGCCATCCCGGCGGTCGCGACGTTGCAGGCGTTCCTGGGCGCGTATGTGAAGCGCTACGACGTCACCGATGACCCGCGCGTGCTCGGGCATCGGCGCCTGGGCGGGGAGTCGGGGTTCCTTACGCGCGCGCGCGGGCTGGTGGCCCGGGAGGCGGGGGAGCAGCCGGAGTCAGGGGAGCGGGACTCCGGGGAGCGTTCTTCTGGGGAGCGGGACTCCGGGGATGTGGCCGGGGGCACCTCGGGGAGAGCTGCGGGGGGTTCCGGGAGTGATCCCGGGAGTGATCCCGGGAGTGATGCCGGGGGTGGTTCGGAGGGTGGCCCTGGGGGCGGTTCGGAGGGTGGCTCCGGGGGCGCTTCGAGGGGCGGGGCAGAGGGAGGCCCCGAGGGTGGTGCGAGGGGCGGTTCCAAGGGGAGTTCGGGGGGTGGCTCCGAGGGAGGGGGCTCCTGAGGGGCGCTATCTCAGGCCGCGCTCCCTGCGGGGAGTCGCTGTGGCTCCGGCGGTGAGCAGCCCGGCGAGGCGGTGGGTTCGGTCACCCACGCGAGATTGCGCGGACTCCTGGATGTCCTTTCGTGACCGGGGGCGTGCTCTTCGGGGGCTCCATGCCTCAGGGCGCGCGCCGGGACCGTTCCGTCGTCGTCCGGCGGAAGGCACTCGCGGTACGCGATACGCGGTACGTGGTGCGCCGAGGGGCGTGGCGAGGAGCGGCAAGCCCCGGTCGCGGGAGGGCGTCAGGTGAGCGTGGGTATGAAACCGCCGCGCGCCGATCCGGAGTTCAGCAGGTGGGACCAGTCCAGTGTCCGGGGCAGCTGGGCGAGGGACAGTACGACCGCGCCGCCCGCCCGCTCGGCATCCGCGCACCAGTCGGTCATGCCGTCCGGATCAGGGGCGCCGTCGGTCATCACCGGGGCCGCGAGGGAGGGGATGAGCATGCCTGCCTCGCCGGGGCCGTCCACGACACACAGGGTGAGCTTGGGGACGAGGCTCCATCCCTCGCACCGGGGCACGGTCCCTTCCTGTGCGCTCAGGACCGGCAGATCGTCGTGAATCGGAGCCTCTGCGAGGAGGAGGGCGGGGGTGGCGCCCCGGACGAACAGGGTCTGTTCAGGAGTCAGCAGCATGGCGGCACTTTCGCAGGTCCGGATGGCCGACGGGTCGGGGGGCGGGGGTCAGAGGGTGAGGCGGTGCGGGCGGTGCAGGCGGTGGAGCGCCGGGTGGCTGAGGGGGCGCGAAGGGGTGGCGGCAGGGGTGGCGGCAGGGCGCTGACGGTGCCGTGCGGATTGCTCCGGAAGTGCCGCGTGGTGCGCTTGACACGAAAATCGAACATCCATTCTTATGGAAGTTCCGGCGAGGCTCTTGGCGGGGATTTCGGCACGGTTTGAGTGGAGAAGTCCCCGAGTTATCCACAGGCCGGGCGGGCGTCGGGGCGCATTGTCAGTGGCAGGCGTTAGCGTCTTTGACGTGAAGCGATCGACTCAAGCAAATCGGGTGGAACCCATGGCAGGAACCGACCGCGAGAAGGCGTTGGACGCCGCGCTCGCACAGATTGAACGGCAGTTCGGCAAGGGCGCGGTCATGCGCATGGGCGAGCGGCCCAACGAGCCCATCGAGGTCATCCCCACCGGGTCGACCGCGCTCGACGTCGCGCTCGGCGTCGGCGGCATCCCGCGCGGCCGAGTGGTGGAGGTGTACGGACCGGAGTCCTCCGGCAAGACGACCCTGACGCTGCACGCGGTGGCGAACGCGCAGAAGGCCGGCGGCCAGGTCGCCTTCATCGACGCGGAGCACGCCCTCGACCCCGAGTACGCGAAGAAGCTCGGCGTCGACATCGACAACCTGATCCTGTCCCAGCCGGACAACGGCGAGCAGGCTCTGGAGATCGTGGACATGCTGGTCCGCTCCGGTGCCCTCGACCTGATCGTCATCGACTCCGTCGCGGCGCTCGTCCCGCGTGCGGAGATCGAGGGCGAGATGGGCGACAGCCACGTCGGTCTGCAGGCCCGTCTGATGAGCCAGGCCCTGCGGAAGATCACCAGCGCGCTCAACCAGTCCAAGACCACCGCGATCTTCATCAACCAGCTCCGCGAGAAGATCGGTGTGATGTTCGGCTCCCCGGAGACCACGACCGGTGGCCGGGCGCTGAAGTTCTACGCCTCGGTGCGCATGGACATCCGTCGCATCGAGACCCTGAAGGACGGCACGGACGCGGTCGGCAACCGCACCCGGGTCAAGGTCGTCAAGAACAAGGTCGCGCCGCCCTTCAAGCAGGCCGAGTTCGACATCCTCTACGGCCAGGGCATCAGCCGCGAGGGCGGCCTGATCGACATGGGCGTGGAGAACGGCTTCGTCCGCAAGGCCGGCGCCTGGTACACGTACGAGGGCGACCAGCTCGGCCAGGGCAAGGAGAACGCGCGCAACTTCCTGAAGGACAACCCCGACCTGGCCAACGAGATCGAGAAGAAGATCAAGGAGAAGCTGGGCGTGGGCGTGCGTCCGCAGGAGCCGACCGCGGAGCCGGGTGCTGACGCCGCCGCGGTCACCGCCCCCGCGGACGACGCCGCGAAGACGGTGCCCGCGCCGGCGGCCAAGGCGGCCAAGACCAAGGCCGCGGCTGCCAAGAGCTGACCCGTGACTCGACGAACGGACTGGGCCGAGTACGCCTACCAGGACGCCCCGCGTGAGCGGGCCGGGGGAGGCGACGGAGGAACCTCGGGGCCGGACGGCGACGCGTACGGGGACGGCGGGGGGTACGGCGCGGACGGGGGACACGGCCGCGCGACGTCGTACGGCACGAGGCGCGCGTACGGCGCGGACGGGGGCGGTGACCGGCCGTACGGCGACGAGCCGGACGGCGGGGGACCGGGCGGCGGGGAGTGGTTGGACGACGACTCGGCGACGACCGGCTCCGCTGTCCCGTCCGGCGGCGGATCCCGCCGTGGGCGCGGCGGGGGCCGCGCGGCACGTGGCGTGGGCGGATCCCGGGGGCGTCGGCAGCGACGCGGCGGGGAGCCGTCCGGTACGGACGAAGGCACCTCCTCCTCGTCGAGGGCCGAGCAGGGGGAGTCTTCAGGGGACCCGGTGGAGCGGGCGCGCGGCATCTGCCTGCGCCTGCTCACCGGGACCCCGCGTACGCGGAAGCAGCTCGCGGACGCCCTGAGCAAGAAGGGGATTCCGGACGAGGCCGCGGAGGAGGTGCTGTCGCGGTTCGTTGAGGTCGGGCTGATCAACGACAGCGCGTTCGCCGACGCCTGGGTGGAGTCCCGGCACCATGGGCGGGGTCTGGCCCGGCGGGCCTTGGCCCAGGAACTGCGTACCAAGGGGGTCGACTCCACGCTGATCGACGCGGCCGTCTCGCAGCTCGACTCCGAGCAGGAGGAGGCGACAGCTCGTGAGCTCGTCGCCCGCAAACTGCGCTCCACGCGCGGCCTCGACCGCGACAAGCGACTACGCCGCCTCGCCGGCATGCTCGCCCGCAAGGGGTACCCCGAGGGCATGGCCCTGAGGGTGGTCCGGCAGGCGCTCGAAGAGGAGGGCGAGGACGCGGAGTTCCTGGAGGGGGAGGGGTTCTGAGGCGCAGGGGTCTTGAAGCGCGCGGGTCTTGAAGCGCAGGGGCCTTGAAGCGCACGGGTCTTGCAGCCCACGGGTCTTGCAGCGCGCGGGTTTGATGCGCACGGCGAGGGCCCGGCCGCCGCGCTAAAAGACTGGCGCTTCGCGGCCACGGTCGCCAACTCGGCCGAGAGCACGGGCGAGTTGGCGGTGACCGACGCTTCGACCTGCCGCGCGGCGACGATGACACCGACGAGATCGCCACCCCGGTGTGCCCGTCACCAAGGGCAATGCGGACGCGGCCCCCCTCCACCGCGCCCCCGGCATCGACTGAGCCCGCGGGCTCGCCCCTACGACGCCACGGGCGCCACCACCGGCAACCCCGTGGCTCGCCACGCCTGGAACCCGCCCACCAGGTCCGTGGCCCGGCGCAGTCCCAGCCGGTGCAGGGACTCGGCGGCCAGCGTCGAGGCGTACCCCTCGTCGCAGATCACCACGACGAGCAGGTCGTGGCTCGTCGCCTCGGGCACCCGGTGGCTGCCGCGCGGGTCGAGGCGCCACTCCAGTTCGTTGCGCTCGACGACGAGGGCGCCGGGAATCAGTCCGTCGCGCTCACGCAGGGCGGCGTAGCGGATGTCCACCAGCAGCGCCTGTCCCTGCGCGGCGGCGTCGTGGGCCGCCCGTGCCTCGATCCGTTCGTAGCTCTCGCGGACGCGTTCCAGCAACTCGTCGATGCCGAGCGGGGATCCGGGGCTCACTGCCAGTCCTCCGGGCGCTCCACGTGCTCCAGGCGCAGGACCGGCCCGGTGCGGCTGTAGCGCCGGATCTGAGGCAGCGGCGGGTAGTAGGCGTGCACAGAGACGGCGTGCCGCTCGGTGGACTCGTTGAGCACCTCGTGGACGTGGTGCTGCCCGAAGGAGCGTCCGGTGCCGGCCGGGAGCCGTCGCTCGCGGTCCACGCCGTCGGTGAGTTCGATGGTCCTCCAGCCGTCCGCCGGGAGTCGAGCGGCCAGCGAGTTCTCCTTGAGTTCGCCGGCGGCCGTCACGAAGGCGCCGACGGACTCGGCGTGGTCGTGCCAGCCGGTGCCCGTGCCGGGCGGCCAGCCGATCAGCCACGCCTCGCTTCCGCCGGGCCCCTCCAGACGCACCCAGGTGCGGCCTTCGGGGTCGAGCGGGAGAGAGGAGATCAGCTCGGCGTCGGCGGCGGTCCGCCGTACGAAATCGAGGAGTTCAGCCTGCGTCGGCGCGGAAACGGCGGACAGGGAGGGGGAGACAGACACGGGTACCGTCCTGATGAGTGTTCGCGGAAAGCGCGCGGCAGCGCCGGAGCGGCGCGCGCGGAAGGGGGATGCGAATTCAGCAGGACTCGCGACACACGCAGCCCGCGTAACGGACGAGGTCCATATGGACCCTCCGCCACAGGCGCACACAGGTGTCGGTCATGACGCGGAGTACACCATGGCGGTACAGAGCGGTCAACTCACCGTCACTATGTGGAACGCACACATGTGCGGTCCCCACAGCAACGGCAGGTGCCGCTCACCGTGCGCCGACCGCAGCCGGTCGCCGGCCCGCTTCCCCGCGATCCGGTCCGGTCACGCCCCCGTCAACGGCGACCTCGCTCACGTGCTCCGGGCGAGGCCCGCCTCGTCGTCAGACCGCTCCCCGCGACCCGAACGAGGCCCAGGCCGCTGACCCTCCTCGCGACCCGACCGAGGCCCAGGCCGCTGACCCTCCCCGCGACCCGGTCACAGCCCCCGCCCCGTACTGCCGCCCAACCTCACCGCACCCCCGCCGAAGCCTCCGTCCTCCTCGGGCCGCCCAGGGTCGCCTCCGCGGCCGCGTACAGGTCGGCCGGGCGTACCCCGCTCAGCGCGGTCACCAGGTGGCCGTCGGGTCGTACCAGGAGCACGCTGTGGGCCGCCGCGCCCGGATACGCCTCCGCGACCAGCAGCTCGGCCGGATGGGGCAGCGCCGACACCGCGGCCGCCAGCCGGGGCATGAGGCCCGCGCCCACCCAGTGCTTGCGCTCCCACACCCCGGTGCCCGGCGCGATCAGCACCACCAGCAGCGCACCACGGCCGAGCCGGTCCCGGAGCTGTACGAAGGAGCCGTCCTCGGCGGTGACCCGTACATCCGCGACCTGCGCGCCCGGCGCGGTGTCCACCGGTACCTCCGCCTCCAGGTGCCGCGGGGCGAGCGGCGACGTGGCGTACGTTCCCGGCGCGCCGAGCGTGCCGCGCCCCAGGTGACCGTCGGTGAGCAGCGCGTCGTGGCCCCGGGCCGAGCCGGGGACGACGGACCGCAGTCCGCCGCCGCCCCGCACCAGCGGCAGCGCCTGGTCGGCGGCGCGCAGTCGGGCGGCGACGACCGCGCGCCGCTCGGCCTGGTAACTGTCGAGCAGCGCCTCGTGCGGGCCGTGGTGCCAGGCCGAGGCCAGCTTCCAGGCGAGGTTGTCGGCGTCCCGCAGCCCCTCGTCGAGCCCCTGGGTCCCGAGCGCGCCGAGCAGGTGCGCCGCGTCCCCGGCGAGGAAGACCCGGCCCACCCGCCAGCGGCGCGCGAGCCGGTGGTGGACGGTGTGCACGCCGGTGTCGAGGAGGTCGTAAGGCGGCGTCGGTCCGTCCGTCCAGCCGGCGAGGGTCTCTCGGACGCGGGACACCAGCAGCTCGGGTGTGACCAGGTCCTTGCCGGGCGGCAGCAGCCAGTCCAGGCGCCAGACGCCGTCGGGGAGGGGGCGTCCGGTGACCTCCCCGACGGAGGGACCGGACGTCCGCCACGGCGGCATCCGATGGAGCAACGCCTCGCCGTGCCATGGAAGTTCCGTGCGCAGCGCGGCGACGGCGTGTCGTTCCACCGCCGTACGGCCGGGGAAGCGGATGTCCAGGAGCTTGCGCACCGTCGAGCGCGGGCCGTCGCAGCCGACCAGGTAACCGCCGCGCCACCAGGTGCCCTTGGGGCCGCGGGTGTGGGCGGTGACGCCGCCGGGCTCCTGTTCGATCGTGTCGAGGCGGCTGTCCGCGGCGAGCTTGACGAGACGTTCGCCGGCGAGGGCGTCGCGCAGGGCGCCGGTCAGCGTGTGCTGGGCGATGTGCAGCGGCGCGGACCCGGGCTCGCTCGCGGCGCTGTCGGGGGTGTCGGCGGTGTCGTCGAAGGTGATCTCGCGCATCACCTGCTTGCGGCGCAACGACCGCCATCCGGCCCAGCGGCAGCCCACTTCGGCGAGGGGCACACCGGTGAGGCGTTCCAGGAGGGCGGCGGTGTCCTCGCGCAGGACGACGGTGCGGGCGGGGCGGGGTTCGTCCTTGCCGGGACCTTCGTCGAGGACCACGGACGGCACGTCCTGACGGGCCAGCGCGAGGGCGAGCGTGAGCCCGACGGGCCCCGCTCCGACGATGATCACCGGGTCCACGGCGTGGCGCCCCCTGCCCGCGAGGGCGTCCCGAGAGACGTGGGTGAACAGGAGATTGGAGCAGGGTGCACGATCACAGAACGTATGCAACCCATTGCCGGTGCTTGCGTCAAGTGACGGAGGCAGTGGCGATCATGCCACTGCCTCCGTACGGTTCAAGCCTTTTGACCGATCATCAGAGTTTGCCGCCGCCACCGGTGTTCTCACCGGTGCCGTAGCTGCCGGCGATCGCGGCGGGGTTCATCTCCGTGTCCTCGCCGAGAACCGCGCCCGTGCTCTTCTTGCTGCGGCGCAGCCTGCCCTCCAGCCAGCTCGCGAACGTGGTGAGGGCGAAGTTCAGGGCGATGAAGATGACCGCGACCACGAGGAAACTGGGGATGACGTTGGCGTAGTTGGCCGCCAGCGTCTGGCGCGCGTTGAGCAGCTCGGTGAAGCCGAGCATGACGCCGCCCAGCGCGGTGTCCTTCACGATGACGACGAGCTGGCTGACGATGGCCGGCAGCATCGCGGTGACGGCCTGCGGAAGCAGGATGCTCCTCATCGTCTGGCCCTTGCGCAGACCGACCGCGTAGGCGGCCTCCGTCTGGCCCTTGGGCAGGGAGAGGATGCCCGCCCGGACGATCTCGGCGAGGACGGACGCGTTGTAGAGCACCAGGCCGGTGACGACCGCGTACAGCGGCCGCTGCTCGCTGCTGATGTCCGTGGAGCGGACGTAGAAATAGAAGGCGAAGAGCATCAGGAGCAGCACCGGGATCGCCCGGAAGAACTCGACCACTGTGCCGGCCACGGCCCGCACCCAGAGGTGGTCGGAGAGGCGGGCGATACCGAAGACCGCACCCAGAGGGAGGGCGATCACCATGGAGATCGCCGCGGCCTTGAGGGTGTTGCCGAGCCCTGGCAGCAGGTAGGTCGTCCACGCCTGCTCAGTGGTGAACGGCTCCCACAGGGCCCACTCCAGCTGCTTCTTGTCGTCCATGACCTGCCAGACCCACCATGCGAGGAGGGCGAGCAGGACGAAGAAGATCACAGAGAAGAGGACGTTGCGCCGCTTGGCGCGGGGGCCCGGGGCGTCGTACAGAACGGAACTCATCGCTTCACCGCCAGTCGCTTGCTCAGCCACCCGAGGATGAGACCGGTCGGCAGGGTAAGAATCACGAAGCCGAGGGCGAAGACGACGCCGATGGCGAGTGTCTGGGCTTCGTTCTCGATCATCGTCTTCATCAGGGCGGCGGCCTCGGCGACGCCGATCGCGGCCGCCACGGTCGTGTTCTTGGTCAGGGCGATCAGCACGTTGGCCAGCGGGCCGATGACCGAACGGAAGGCCTGTGGCAACACGATGAGGCGCAGCACCTGGCTGAAGCTCAGCCCGATGGCACGCGCGGCCTCCGCCTGGCCGACGGGCACGGTGTTGATGCCGGAGCGGATCGCCTCGCAGACGAAGGCCGCCGTGTACGCGACGAAGCCGAGGATCGCCAGCCGGAAGCCCTGGACGTCGAAGTCCTTGGAGCCCATCGTCACGCCGAACGTGTCGGCGAGACCGAGCGAGGTGAAGACAATGATCACCGTCAGGGGGGTGTTCCGGACGATGTTCACGTAGGCGGTGCCGAACCCGCGCATCAGCGGGACCGGACTGACCCGCATCCCGGCCAGCAGGGTGCCCCAGATCAGGGAGCCGAGGGCGGAGAGGGCGGTGAGTTTCACCGTCATCCAGAACGCCCCTAGGACGTCGTAACCATCAAGAAAGTCGAACACGATCTCCCGCGCTTCCGGGTGTCTGGGGTACGTGGAGGGGCGCGGCGCGCCGCCGCCCTGATCGCGGCGGGCGGCGGCGCGCCAGTGGATCCCTGCGTTACTTGACGATCACGCCGATCTTCGGGGCGGGCTCGTTCTTGTAGTTGGCCGGGCCGAAGTTGTCCTGGACCGCCTTGTCCCAGGCCTTGTCGGCGACCATCTTCTCGAGGGCCTTGTTGATCTTGTCCACGGTCGCGGTGTCGCCCTTCTTGACGCCGATGCCGTAGTTCTCGTTGCTCAGCTTGAGGCCGGCGAGCTTGAACTTGCCCTTGTACTGGTCCTGCGCGGCGAAGCCGGCGAGGATCGAGTCGTCCGTGGTGAGCGCGTCCACGGTGCCGCTCTGGAGGCCGGCGATGCACTCGGAGTAGCCGCTGACCTGCTTGAGGTTGGCCTTCGGGGCGAAGTCGTTCTTGACGTTCTGCGCCGAGGTCGAGCCGGTCACCGAGCAGAGGTCCTTGCCGTTGAGGTCGGTGGCCTTGGAGATGTCGGAGCCCGCCTTGACCAGCAGGTCCTGGTGGGCCAGCAGGTACGGGCCGGCGAAGTCGACCTTCTGCTTGCGCTCGTCGTTGATCGAGTAGGTCGCCGCGATGAACTTCACGTCGCCACGGGCGAGCGCGTTCTCACGGTCGGCGCTCTTGGTCTCCACGAACTCGATCTGGTCCGGCTTGTAGCCCAGTTCCTTGGCCACGTACGTCGCCACGTCCACGTCGAAACCGGAGAAGGAACCGTCGGGCTCCTTGAGGCCGAGACCCGGCTGGTCGTACTTGATGCCGATCTTGATCTTGCCGCCGCCGGAACCCGTGTCCGAGCTGTCGCTGTCGCCGTCGTCCCCGCCGCACGCCGTCGCGGTCAGGGAGAGGACCAGCGCAGCGGCGGCCGCGGCGGTGACCTTGCGGAGCTTCATGGTGAACATCCTTTGTGTGAAGAGAGATGCGGTCCGTCGAGACGGGCGGCGGATGACGAGGATCGTGCCGTACGCCGTCAGTGGTGCAGGATCTTGGACAGGAAGTCCTTCGCGCGGTCGCTGCGCGGAGCGCTGAAGAACTGGTCCGGCACAGCCTCCTCGACGATGCGGCCGTCCGCCATGAACACCACCCGGTTCGCCGCCGAACGGGCGAATCCCATTTCGTGGGTGACGACGATCATGGTCATGCCGTCACGGGCGAGCTGCTGCATGACCTCGAGGACCTCGTTGATCATCTCGGGGTCGAGCGCCGAGGTGGGTTCGTCGAAGAGCATGACCTTGGGGTCCATGGCCAGCGCGCGGGCGATGGCGACACGCTGCTGCTGACCGCCGGAGAGCTGTGCGGGGTACTTGTCCGACTGGTTCGCCACACCGACCCGGTCGAGCAGGGAGCGGGCCTTGTCCTCGGCCTGCTTCTTGTCCGCCTTGCGGACCTTGATCTGGCCGAGCATCACGTTCTCGAGCACGGTCTTGTGCGCGAAGAGGTTGAAGGACTGGAAGACCATCCCGACGTCGGCGCGCAGCCGGGCCAGCTCCTTGCCCTCCGCGGGCAGGGGCTTGCCGTCGATGGCGATCGTCCCGGAGTCGATCGTCTCCAGGCGGTTGATGGTGCGGCACAGGGTGGACTTGCCGGACCCGGAGGGTCCGATGACCACGACGACCTCGCCGCGGGCGATCGTGAGATCGATGTCCTGGAGAACGTGCAACGCGCCGAAGTGCTTGTTGACGCTCTTCAGGACGACCAGTTCGCCGGTCGCGGCCATGTCTTCCTTGGCCACCGATACTTCGGTCATCGCTATCGGGCTCCGTCCTCCTCGGTTTCGGAGGACAGTAGTGACCCCACGCGACCTGCGTCATTACCTTTGAGGGGAATCTGAGCATCACGATCCGATAGCAATCGGACACGTGTCGTAGCAGTTGTGAGCAGGGCGCATATCGGCCGGGTAACGGAAGCGGCTCGCAACCGGAACCCACTTGACGCCGTCCTCTTCCATCAGCGTGACTGCACAGGGCGCACGCGCGCGTGTGCAGGCGTCGTTGTACACACCTGGAACGTAAGTTCTTCACCTATTCCGATCGTACGGCCGATGAACCGAAGGAGGCCCGGATGAGACTGCTTCTCGTAGAGGACGACAATCATGTCGCCGCCGCTCTGTCCGCGGTTCTGGCACGGCACGGTTTCGACGTCACCCACGCGCGCAGTGGCGAGGAAGCCCTCCAGGCACTGGTCCCGGAGGGCGCCGGCTTCGGGGTGGTCCTCCTCGACCTCGGCCTGCCCGACCAGGACGGGTACGAGGTCTGCGGCAAGATCCGCAAGCGCACCAGCACCCCGGTGATCATGGTCACGGCCCGCTCCGACGTCCGCTCCCGCATCCACGGCCTCAACCTCGGCGCCGACGACTACGTGGTGAAGCCGTACGACACCGGGGAGCTGCTCGCCCGCATCCACGCCGTCAGCCGTCGCACCGTCCACGAGGACGCCGCCGCGGACGGCGAGAGCGCGCTGCTCCTCGGCCCGGTCCGGATCGAGCTGCCGACCCGCCGGGTCAGCGTGGACGGTGCGGCCGTCCAGCTGACCCGCAAGGAGTTCGACCTGCTCGCCCTGCTGGCGCAGCGCCCCGGAGTCGTCTTCCGCCGGGAACAGATCATCAGCGAGGTGTGGCGCACCAGTTGGGAGGGGACCGGGCGCACCCTTGAGGTGCACGTCGCCTCCCTGCGCGCCAAGCTGCGCATGCCGGCCCTCATCGAGACCGTACGCGGCGTCGGCTACCGGCTCGTCGCGCCGTCGGCGTAGCGGGGCCGGGTGCGCACACGACTTCTCCCGCTGCTCATCGTCCTGATGGCGGCCGTGCTGCTGGCGCTCGGCGTCCCGCTCGCCGTCGGGGTGGCCGCGGCCCAGCAGCAGAAGGTGGTCGTCGACCGGATCGACGACACCGCGCACTTCGCGGCGCTCGCCCAGTACGTCACCGGCGAGGGCGGCGAGCGCCAGAGGACGCTGCAGAGCGAACTCGACAGCTACTACGAGGTCTACCGCATCCGCGTCGGCGTCTTCTACCAGAACAAGAGCATCATGGCCAACGCTCCCATGACCTTGTTCATCCCCGACGCGGGCGAGGTGCGGGAGGCGTTCGACGAGGCGCTGCTCAGCCGGCGCAGCGAGGACCCGCCGCAGGTCTTTCCCTGGCAGCGGGGCCGGATCGTGGTCGCCTCCCCGGTCATCAGGGACGGTGACGTCGTCGCGGTCGTCGTCACCGACTCGCCGACGGGGGAGATGCGTTCGCGGATCCTGCACGGCTGGCTGGTCATCGGCGCGGGCCTGATGGCCGCGATGCTGGTGGCCGTCGGCGCCGCCCTGAGGCTGACCGGGTGGGTGCTCCGCCCGGTGCGCGTGCTGGACGCCACCACGCACGCGATCGCGAGCGGCCGGTTGAAGTCCCGGGTCGCGGCCGCCGGCGGGCCACCGGAACTCCGGCGCCTGGCCCGGTCGTTCAACGAGATGGCGGACAACGTCGAGGACGTCCTGGAGCAGCAGCGTGCCTTCGTCGCCGACGCCTCGCACCAACTGCGCAACCCCCTCGCCGCGCTGCTGCTGCGCATCGAGCTGCTCGCCTTCGAACTCCCGGAGGGCAACCAGGAGATCGCCTCCGTGCAGACCGAGGGCAAGCGCCTCGCGCAGGTCCTCGACGACCTGCTCGACCTCGCCCTCGCCGAGCACACGGACGCCGACCTGCGCGTCACCGACATCGGCGCGCTGGCCTCCGAACGCGTCGCGGCCTGGGCCCCGACCGCCGAGGCCAAGGGCGTACGGCTGGTGGGCGACTGCCCGCCCACCACCGGCTGGGCCGATCCGGTCACCCTGTCCAGCGCGCTGGACGCGGTCATCGACAACGCCGTCAAGTTCACGCCCGAGGGCGAGTGCGTCGAGGTGACCGTCTCCTCCAACGGCGAGACCACGACCGTCGTCGTCACCGACAACGGTCCCGGTCTGACCGACGAGGAGCTGGCCCGTATCGGCGACCGCTTCTGGCGCAGCAACCGCCACCAGAACATCAAGGGCTCAGGCCTGGGCCTGTCCATCTCGCGGACCCTGCTGCACGCGGGCGGCGGCACGATCGCCTACGACCATCACGAACCGCACGGCCTGACGGTGACGGTGACGGTCCCCCGCAGCGGCGCTACGGCTTGACCGAGCGGTAGTAGCGCTGCGCGCCCTCGTGGAGTTGCAGGGGGGAGGTGTAGATCGCCGTGCGCAGGTCGACCAGCTGGGCGGAGTGCACCTTGGCGCCGATGTCGTCCCGGCTGCGGATCACGGTCCGGGTCAGCCACTCGGTGAGCCGCGGGTCCAGGTCCTTGCGGGTGATCAGCAGGTTGGAGACGGCGATCGTCGGTACGGCGTAGGCGTCCTGGCCGTGGTAGGCCGACTCGGGGATGTTGGTGGGGCGGTAGTAGCGGTTGGCGGCGCTCTGGGTGTGCAGCCTGGTGACGAAGTCGCCCTCGATCGGGACGAACTTGAAGGAGGACGTCCGCGCGAGCGTCTTCAGCCCGTTCGTCGGCAGCCCGCCGGACCAGAAGAACGCGTCGATGGTGTGACCAAGTTGGTCGGCGTCGTTGATCCCGTACGCGAACGGCTTGATGTCCTCGGCCGGATCGATGCCCGCCGCCTCCAGCACCCGGGTGGCGATCAGCCGCACGCCCGAGGTCTCCAGCCCTATGGCGACCCGCTTGCCCTTCAGATCGGCGACGGAGTCGATGGCGGAGTTCCGCGGGACGACGAGCTGGACGTAGTCGTCGTACAGGCGGGCGACACCGCGCAGCCGGGCGGCCCGCTCCGGGTTCTTGAGCGCGTACGACTCCACCGCGTCCGCCGCCGCGATGGCGAAGTCGGCCTCGCCGGACGCCACGCGCGCGACGTTGTCCTGCGACCCGTCGCTGGTCTCCAGGTCGACCTGGAGGTCGGGCATGTCCTTGGCGAACGCCTGGGTGAGGTCCTTGCCGTACTCCTCGTAGACCCCGCCCGTCGAACCGGTGCTGAAGACGATCTTTCCGCCCGGCGGCGCCTCGCCCGGCAGCAGCCACCACAGGAGCAGCCCGAAGACCACGAAACCGGCGGCCGCACCTTGCAGCGCCCGGCTCCTGCTCATACGGGGGAACAGCTTGGACATGCGGGGATCCTGCCAGCTGGGAGTGGCGGTGGCCAGGGCGGGGGTCACAGGGGAGGGGCTACGGGGGCGGCGAGTGGCGCGGCGGGGCGGCCTGGGCGCGGCGCGCGACGGGTGCGCGGCGGGGACGGCCTGGGCGGGGTGCGCGGCGGTGTCGGGTGGCTGGGGGCGGTGCCCGGCGGTGTCGGGTGGCTGGGGGCGGGGAGGAAGCCGGGCTGTCAGTGGTGATCGTTAGAGTCGCCGTATGAGTTCATCACCCGCCGACCTGGTCCGTGAGTTCCACCTGGCCTTCGGGCTGGACGCGCGCAGTACGCCGACCGCCGTCTCGCCGAAGCTGGCCGCGCACCGGGGCGAACTGCTCGCGGAGGAGGCCGCGGAGGTCGCCGAGGTGGCCGTTGAGGGTCCGCTGGACCGGCTGGCGCATGAACTCGCCGACGTGGTCTACGTCGCCTACGGCACGGCCCTCGTCCACGGCATCGACCTCGACGCGGTCATCGCCGAGATCCACCGCTCCAACATGACCAAGCTGGGCCCCGACGGCCACGTCACCCGCAGAGCCGACGGCAAGGTCCTCAAGGGGGACCACTACGAGGCTCCGGACGTGACGGGGGTGCTGCGCCGGCAGGGGTGGGTGCCGGAGGAGGCGGGCTGACGGGGCGCGGGCTGAGGGGGGTGCGGGCTGAGGAGGGTGCGGGCTGAGGGGGCGCGGACCACACTCCTGGCCGTCTACGCCCTGCGCGCCGGCTCACCTCTCCAACCCTCCAGCCGCCCGCGCCGCCCACTCCACCCTCCGCGCCCCCTCCACCTCAGTCCGCCACCGAAGCCTCCGCCACCGAAGCCTCCGGCACCGCCGTCGCCGTCTCCCCCGTCTCCCGGCGCTTTCCGAGGCGCCCCGCCCAGCGGGCGGCCAGGGGCTCCGTGTAGCGCGCGGTCAGGGGGCCGAGGACGACCAGGATCAGGACGTACGCCGTGGCCAGCGGGCCGAGGGACGGCTCGATGCCCGCGGTCACCGCGAGGCCGGCGATGACGATGGAGAACTCGCCGCGAGCCACGAGGGCCCCGCCCGTACGCCAGCGGCCCTTGACGGAGATCCCGGCGCGCCGGGCCGCCCAGTACCCGGTGGCGATCTTCGTCGCGGCGGTCACCAGCGCCAGCGCGAGCGCGGGCAGCAGGACCGGCGGGATGCTCGCCGGGTCGGTGTGGAGCCCGAAGAAGACGAAAAAGACCGCCGCGAACAGGTCCCGCAGCGGGCTCAGCAGCGTGTGCGCGCCCTCCGCGACCTCCCCGGACAGCGCGATGCCGACCAGGAAGGCACCCACCGCCGCCGACACCTGGAGCTGCTGGGCGACGCCCGCGACCAGGATCGTCAGTCCCAGCACCACGAGGAGCAGCTTCTCCGGGTCGTCGCTGGAGACGAAACGGGAGATCAGACGGCCGTAGCGGACCGCCACGAACAGCACCAGACCCGCCGCCCCCAGCGCGATCGCCAGGGTCAGGCTGCCGGCCAGCAGCCCGGCGCCTGCCACCAGCGCGGTCACGATCGGCAGGTACACCGCCATCGCCAGGTCCTCCAGGACCAGCACGCTGAGGATCACCGGCGTCTCCCGGTTGCCCACCCGGCCGAGGTCGCCGAGCACCTTCGCGATGACGCCGGACGAGGAGATCCAGGTGACGCCCGCGAGGACCACGGCGGCCACCGGGCCCCAGCCCAGCAGCAGCGCGGCCAGGGCACCGGGGACCGCGTTCAGGGCGCAGTCGACCAGCCCGGAGGGGTAGTGGGCCTTGAGGTTGGTGACCAGGTCGCCCGCCGAGTACTCCAGGCCGAGCATCAACAGCAGCAGGATGACGCCGATCTCGGCACCGATGGAGACGAACTCCTCGCTCGCGCCCAGCGGCAGCAGCCCGCCCTCACCGAAGGCGAGCCCGGCGAGGAGGTAGAGCGGGATCGGGGAGATCCGGAAGCGGGCGGCGAACCGGCCGAGCAGGCCGAGGCCGAGGATGATGGAACCGAACTCGATCAGCAGGACCGCGGAGTGCACCGGTTCACTCCCGCCCGAGGATCGCCGCGGCGGCGTCGACGCCCTCACGCGTACCGACGACGATCAGCGTGTCCCCGCCCGCGAGGCGGAAGTCCGGAGCCGGGGACGGGATCGCCTCGGCCCGCCGCAGCACCGCCACCACCGAGGCGCCCGTATCGGTCCGCATCCGGGTCTCGCCCAGTACCCGCCCGTTCCAGCGTGAGGCCGCGGCCACCTCGATCCGCTCGGCGACCAGTCCCAGATCCGTGGTGTAGAGCAGGCTCGGGCTGTGGTGCGAGGGCTTCAGGGCGTCGATCAGCGAACCCCGCCTCCGCTCCGGTCAGCCGCAGCGACTGCGCGCAGGAGTCGGGGTCGTCGGCCCGGTACACGCTGACCGTCCGGGCACCGTCGCGGTGCGCCACCACGGACAGATGGCGGTGTTCGCGCGTCACGAGGTCGTACTGGACCCCGATCCCCGGCAGCGGCGTCGCCCTCAGGCGCGGTACAGACACGTTTCTCCTCCGGTACTGGGCCCATGTACTGAGCGTGATGGTGGGTGCCGAGTCCGCCATGCTTCCATCCGCCCGTACGGTGGCGATATGGGTGACGGCACGCATATACGCGACCCGCACGGGGCGATGAGACTGGTCCGGGAGAGACGAGAAGAGAAGGGCGGGACCGGGCACGTGTCACTGTTCTGGCGGATCTTCTCGCTCAACGCCGCCGGTCTCGTCGTCGCCGCGGCCCTGCTGCTCGGCCCGGTCACCGTGTCGACCCCGGTCCGGCGGGCCGAGGCCCTGGTCGTACTCCTCGGCCTGGTCGTGCTGCTGGTCGCCAACGCCCTGGTCCTGCGGATCGGCCTCGCCCCGCTCAAGAGGCTCGGCCGGGCCATGTCCACCGCCGACCTGCTGCGCCCGGGCGCCCGCGCGGACGTCGCCGGTCCCGCCGAAGCCGCCGAGCTCATCACGACGTACAACACCATGCTCGACCGGCTGGAGGCCGAGCGGGCCTCCGGAGCCGCCCGTGCCCTGTCCGCACAGGAGCGCGAACGGCACCGCATCGCGCGCGAGCTGCACGACGAGGTCGGCCAGACCCTGACCGCCGTCCTCCTCCAACTCAAGCGGGTCGCCGACCGGGCCCCCGAGGGACTGCGCGAGGAGGTGGCGCAGGCCCAGGAGGCCACCCGCGCGGGGCTCGACGAGATCCGTTTCATCGCCCGTCGGCTGCGCCCCGGCGTCCTGGAGGAACTCGGCCTGGCCAGCGCCCTGCGCTCGCTCGCCGGGGAGTTCAGCGCCCATGGCCTGACCGTGCGCCATCACGTCCCCGGCGGTCTGCCGCCCCTGACCGAGGAGTCGGAACTCGTGCTCTACCGGGTCGCCCAGGAGGGCCTCACCAACACCGCCCGGCACGCCGCCGCCGACCACGCCGAGGTCCGCCTCCAGCAGGTCGACAGTGGTGTCGAGCTGCTCGTCCGGGACAACGGCAAGGGGCTGGGCGACGCACCGGAAGGCGCCGGGATACGGGGTATGCGGGAGCGGGCGCTGCTCATAGGGGCGGCCCTCACGGTCGGCCCGGCACCGGGCGGCGGCACGGACGTGCGCCTGTGCGTCGGGGGCCCGCGGTGACCCCGAAAACCCCTGTCCGTGTCCTGCTCGCCGACGACCACACCCTCGTACGACGAGGAGTGCGCCTCATCCTCGACGGCGAGGACGACCTCACGGTCGTCGCCGAGGCCGGTGACGGCGCGGAGGCCGTCGAGCTGGCACGCGCGCGTGACGTCGATCTCGCGGTCCTGGACATCGCCATGCCCCGGATGACCGGCCTCCAGGCGGCCCGCGAACTCTCCCGCCGCCTGCCCGACCTGCGCATCCTGATCCTGACGATGTACGACAACGAGCAGTACTTCTTCGAGGCCCTCAAGGCCGGCGCCAGCGGTTACGTCCTCAAGTCCGTCGCCGACCGCGACCTGGTCGAGGCGTGCCGCGCGGCGGTGCGCGACCGGCCGTTCGTCTACCCGGGTGCCGAACGCGCCCTGGTCCGCTCCTACCTCGACCGCCTCCACCGCGGCGACGCCCTGCCCGAACGGGCCGTCACCGAGCGCGAGGAGGAGATCCTCAAGCTCGTCGCCGAGGGCCACACCTCCAAGGAGATCGGCGAGATGCTGTTCATCAGCGCGAAGACCGTCGAGCGGCACCGCGCGAACCTGCTCCAGAAGCTGGGCATACGCGACCGGCTGGAACTCACCCGGTACGCGATACGCGCGGGCCTGATCGAGCCCTGACCCCCCGGTTGTCCACAGGGCGACCGGAGCCCGCCCCGGCACCGCCTACCCTTGTCACATGAGCAGCATCGACCGGAGCCAGGCAGTGGACGTCTCCTCCTCTTCCAAGACCTACGAAGTGCGCACCTACGGGTGCCAGATGAACGTCCACGATTCCGAGCGATTGTCCGGTCTGCTCGAGGACGCCGGCTACGTCCGCGCGCCCGAGGGCTCCGACGGCGACGCCGACGTCGTCGTGTTCAACACCTGCGCGGTGCGGGAGAACGCCGACAACCGGCTGTACGGCAACCTCGGCCGCCTCGCGCCCATGAAGACCAAGCGCCCCGGGATGCAGATCGCGGTCGGCGGCTGTCTGGCTCAGAAGGACCGCGACACCATCGTGTCGAAGGCGCCCTGGGTCGACGTCGTCTTCGGCACGCACAACATCGGCAAGCTGCCCGTCCTGCTGGAACGCGCGCGCGTGCAGGAGGAGGCGCAGGTCGAGATCGCCGAGAGCCTGGAGGCGTTCCCGTCGACCCTTCCGACCCGCCGTGAGAGCGCCTACGCGGCCTGGGTGTCGATCTCCGTCGGCTGCAACAACACCTGCACCTTCTGCATCGTCCCGGCGCTGCGCGGCAAGGAGAAGGACCGCCGCACCGGCGACATCCTCGCCGAGATCGAGGCCCTGGTCGCCGAGGGCGTCTCGGAGATCACGCTGCTCGGCCAGAACGTCAACGCCTACGGCTCCGACATCGGCGACCGTGAGGCGTTCAGCAAGCTGCTGCGGGCCTGCGGCAAGATCGAGGGCCTGGAGCGCGTGCGCTTCACCTCCCCGCACCCGCGCGACTTCACCGACGACGTGATCTCGGCCATGGCCGAGACACCGAACGTGATGCCGCAGCTGCACATGCCGCTCCAGTCCGGCTCGGACACGGTCCTGAAGGCGATGCGCCGCTCGTACCGGCAGGAGCGTTTCCTCGGGATCATCGAGAAGGTGCGCGCCGCGATGCCGGACGCGGCGATCTCCACCGACATCATCGTGGGCTTCCCCGGCGAGACCGAGGAGGACTTCGAGCAGACCATGCACGTGGTCCGCGAGGCCCGCTTCACCAACGCCTTCACCTTCCAGTACTCCAAGCGCCCCGGCACCCCCGCGGCCACCATGGAGGGCCAGATCCCCAAGGAGGTCGTCCAGGCGCGCTACGAGCGTCTCGTCGCCCTCCAGGAGGAGATCTCCTGGGAGGAGAACAAGAAGCAGGTCGGCCGCACGCTCGACCTCATGGTCGCCGAGGGCGAGGGCCGCAAGGACGGCACCACCCACCGCCTCTCCGGCCGCGCTCCCGACAACCGCCTGGTCCACTTCACCAAGCCGGCCGAGGAGGTCCGCCCCGGCGACGTGGTCACGGTCGAGATCACCTACGCCGCCCCGCACCACCTCCTCGCCGAGGGCGAGGTCCTGAAGGTCCGCCGCACCCGAGCGGGCGACGCCTGGGAGAAGCGCAACGCCGCCGAGGCGGCGAAGCCGGCGGGCGTGCTGCTGGGCCTGCCGAAGATCGGCGTACCGGAACCGCTGCCGGCGGCGACGGGGGGCTGCGCGGTCGACTGAGCGCGCGCCATACTCGTCGTGGCGACGAGGGACGGGGAGAGGCATGCCGCGCTGGGTGGTCGTGGTGCAGGCCGGGTACGGGGAGTCGTACAGCCTCGACGAGGTGGAGCACATCGAGGACACCCTCGAACGGGCCCGCGCGAGGCTGTACGAGATCGCCTGCACCCACAGCCCGCGGTCCCGGCGGCGGCAGAAGAGCCGACGGGTCTACCGGATCGGCGACGGGGACGCGTACTACGCCACCATCGAAGGCAGGCTGGTCACACAGCACGTGCTGTACCGGCTGGCCGAACTGGCGTGGAGCACCGACACCGAGCCGAACCCCTGGCAGTAGGCTGCCGATCATGCTGGTCGCCGCCGCCGTCTGCCCCTGTCCGCCGCTCCTCGTGCCCGAGGTCGCCGCGGGTGCCGCACCCGAGCTGGACTCCGCGCGGGCCGCGTGCACGGACGCCCTCGGCGTGCTCGCCGCCGCCCGGCCGGACCTGCTCGTGGTGATCGGCCCCGCCGAGGAGAACGGTCGCGGCACGCACGCGGAGGGAACGCGCGGCTCCTTCCGGGGCTTCGGTGTCGACCTCGACGTACGACTGGGCGCGGACCGGGACGGGCGGCCGGGCGCGGACCCGGGCGGTCGACCGGGTGCGGACCCGGGCGAGGTGTCCGCGCGCGCCCTGCCGCTCTCGCTCGCCGTGGCCGCGTGGCTGCTGGAACGCGTCGGCTGGTCGGGTGCCCCGATCGAGGGACTCGGTGTGGGGGAACCCCTGGCCGCCGAGCGGTGTATCCATGTCGGGAGGGACATCGCCGCGCGGGCCGAGCGTGTGGCGCTGCTGGTCATGGGCGACGCCAGCGCCTGCCGCACGCTCAAGGCGCCGGGTTACCTCGACGAGCGGGCGGCACCCTTCGACGCGCGGGTCGCGCGTGCGCTGGCGGCGGCGGACGTGGCGGCCCTCCAAGCGCTGGACACCGAGCTGGCGTACGAGCTCAAGGCGTCCGGGCGGGCCCCCTGGCAGGTCCTCGCGGGCGCGGCCGAGGGCGCGGGCCTGGACGGCCGACTGCTGTACGACGACGCGCCCTACGGCGTGGGGTACCTGGTCGCGGCCTGGTCCTGACGGCTCGGGAAACGGCGGACGGCCGGGAGGTCCGAAACCTCGCGGCCGTCCGTCGATGTGCCGTTCAGGAAGCGGGCGGTGGTGCGGACGGGGGCGTGGTGGGGCCGCCGCTCATGCCGCCGCCCATGCCGCCGCCCATGCCGTCGTCCTTGTGCGCGAGTCGGTCCATGGCGTCCTTGGCCTTGCCCGTGCCCGTCTGGATCTTGCCGCTGTACTTGCCCTTGGTCTTCTCGTCGACCACCTTCGCGGCCTTGTCGAGACCGTGCTGGATCTTGTCCCCGTGCTGCTGAGCGAGGCCGGAGACCTTTCCCTTGGCCGGGCTGAGCTTGGCTTTCAAATTGTCCAGGAGACCCATCGTTCACCTTCCCGCGCGGGGGCAGTTACGTGCGGGCGCTGTCGCCGGCGTCACGGTCGGCCGCCTCTTCGGCGGACTGCTGTTTGGGGATGTCGACGCCCTCGGCGGCACCGGACTCGACGGACTCCGTAGCCGTCGGCTCGGCCGGCTTCCCGGCCTCGGACTCGGCCTTGGGCTCTGTCCCGGCCGGCTCCTTCGCCGCTGTCGCCTCCTCCACCTCGGGCTCGGCCGTCAGTGGGGCGGCTCCCGCCTCGGTGGTCGACGTCTCCTCCGTAGCCTTCGACCTCCGAAGAAGTCGTGCGAAAACACCCATATCCACTCCATACGGTACTTGTGCGGGGGAAAACCCGCCTTGCCCGGTGCGTCCGTTTGCGCCATCCCGGGTGCCGCCTCTCGAAACCGGCGGCGAAAACCACGCAACAGGCAACGACCCCGAGCGCGTGCCGTCACGTAACTCGTTCGAGGCCATACCCTGACGTTTGCGAGACTGGGGCGGTGAGCAGCGCACCCCCCGCCCCCCGCGTCATCGCCGTCGTCGGACCGACCGCGGCCGGAAAGTCCGATCTGGGAGTTTTCCTGGCCCGACGTCTCGGCGGCGAGGTCGTCAACGCCGACTCCATGCAGCTCTACCGAGGGATGGACATCGGCACCGCCAAGCTGACGCCCGAGGAGCGCGACGGCGTCCCACACCATCTGCTGGACATCTGGGACGTGACTGTCACCGCCTCCGTCGCCGAGTACCAGCGGCTCGCGCGCGAGCGGATCGACGCGCTGCTCGCCGAGGGACGCTGGCCGATCCTCGTCGGCGGCTCCGGCCTGTACGTCCGCGGCGCCGTCGACAACCTCGAGTTCCCCGGCACCGACCCCGACGTCAGGGCCCGCCTCGAGGAGGAGCTCACGCTCCGCGGCTCCGGCGCCCTGCACGCCCGCCTGGCCGCCGCCGACCCCGAGGCCGGCCGGGCGATCCTGCCCAGCAACGGCCGTCGGATCGTTCGGGCGCTCGAGGTCATCGAGATCACCGGCCGGCCCTTCACCGCCAACCTCCCCGGCCACGACTCGGTCTACGACACCCTCCAGATCGGCGTCGACGTCGCGCGCCCCGAGCTCGACGAGCGCATCGCGCGCCGGGTCGACCGGATGTGGGACGCGGGCCTGGTCGACGAGGTACGGGAGCTTGAGGCGCACGGGTTGCGCGAGGGGCGGACGGCCTCGCGCGCGCTCGGGTACCAGCAGGTGCTCGCGGCGCTCGCCGGGGAGTGCACGCTCGAGGAGGCGCGGGAGGAGACCGTCCGTGCCACCAAGCGCTTCGCGCGCCGCCAGGATTCGTGGTTCAGGCGCGATCCCCGGGTGCATTGGCTGAGTGGGGCTGCGGCGGATCTCACAGAACTTCCGCGGCTCGCACTGGCGTTGGTCGAACGACCGGTTACAGCCTGATCACGTCCTGGCATCGGGACGCTCCGGCCGTCATCCCGGCCTCCGGCGCCGTGCCATTATCGAGCTTCGATCGACCAAGTGAAGTCCGAGTTGGGAGGGCGCGTGGCGATGGAGGCCGGCCCTCGCGACACCGCACACGGCACCGAGCCCCTCACCGTCGACAGCGGTGAACCGGAGCAGGACGAGGACCGTCTGAGCCCTGACGGGCCCGACGAGACGCCGGACGGCGTCACAGCCGACGGTCCCGAGCCCGAGGAGATGTTCCCGGGCGGCCCGGAGGTAGAGGTCGAGCTGCGTCCGCAGCGCCGGATGCGTATCTGGCAGCTGGCGCCCATCGTCTCCCTGGCCGCGGTCGGCTCCCTGATGTTCGCCTTCCCGCTCGCCTTCGACTTCGGTGACAGCGGGGCCGTGATCGCCATGCTCGGCCTGCTGATCTGCTCGTGCGCGGCGGGCTGGGGCATGATGGCCGCCCGTCGCGTCGGGTACACGTGGCCCGGCTGGCCGCAGCGGGGCTCCGGGCGGCGCCCGGACTGGCGCGTGGTGCTGCTGTACGCCGTGGCCGTCGCCGCCGTGATCGCGCTGGCCGTCCTCCGCGTGGCCCGGCTGCGCTGACCTGCACGCGCGTGGCACGACGTACGGCCACGCGCGCGTACGGACGCCGCGCGACGGTCCGTGACCCGGTGTCGTACCCACCCCGTACGATCGAGGGATGAGCACGCGGATCGCCTTCCTCAAGGGCCACGGCACCGAGAACGACTTCGTGATCGTCCCGGACCACGAGAACGCCGTAGACCTGTCCCCGGCCGCCGTGGCCGCCCTGTGCGACCGCCGCGCGGGTATCGGCGCCGACGGCGTGCTGCACGTCGTGCGGTCCGCCGCGCACCCCGAGGCCCGGCACATGGCGGCCGAGGCGGAGTGGTTCATGGACTACCGCAACGGCGACGGCTCGATCGCGGAGATGTGCGGCAACGGCGTCCGGGTCTTCGCGCGCTACCTCCAGCACGCCGGACATGTCACCGAGGGCGACCTGGCGATCGCCACGCGCGGGGGCGTGAAGTCCGTGCACCTCGCCAAGAACGGCGACGTCACCGTCGGCATGGGCAAGGCCCGCCTCCCCGAGGGCGAGGTCACCGTCAGCGTCGGCGAGCGCAGCTGGCCCGCGCGGAACGTGAACATGGGCAACCCGCACGCCGTGGCCTTCGTGGACGACCTCGCCCACGCGGGCACCCTGTACTCCCCGCCGCCCTTCAGCCCGGCCGCCGCGTACCCCGAAGGGGTCAACGTGGAGTTCGTCGTGGACCGCGGCCCCCGTCACGTCGCCCTGCGCGTGCACGAGCGCGGCTCCGGCGAGACCCGGTCGTGCGGCACGGGCGCGTGCGCGGTCGCTGTGGCCACCGCCCGCAGGGACGGCGCGGACCCGGCCGTGACCGGGACCCCGGTGACGTACACCGTCGACGTGCCCGGCGGCACCCTCGTGATCACCGAGCGGCCCGACGGCGAGATCGAGATGACCGGCCCCGCCGTGATCGTGGCCGAGGGCACGATCGACACGGAATGGCTGGAAAGCGCGGCCCGCTGACCGTGTAAATCGACGGGTCCGGTGGTAGCGGGTGCTCGGATTCGCAGCTCGGGGCGTGCCGGGACCGTCTGAAACGACGGACAACCGCAGGTCAGCTGGCGCGAAACCGTAAACCTGGAAATCGTCGCTCGAATGGGTGATCCGTTTCACGCTCGACGAGAGGCGGTCAGCCGCACGTGGTGGGCTCGGTAGCATCAAGCACCGGCCCGGACGGGGGATTGATGCCATCCCCTGAGCCGTGTCCGCCCTGGGGCACCCCGTCCGCCGGTTGACGCAGCCGGAGGTGCCCATGAGTGCGGAGGCCACGAACCCCGCGACCCCAGGTCCGGTAACGGGACCCGCGGCCCGCTGGCGGGCGCGGATCGACCTGCGCCGCCTGGGCCGCGCCGCCCTGCTCGGCCCGACCGCGCGCGACCGGATGCCCGACGCCATCGGCCATGTCGCGGAGGCCCACCGCGCCCACCACCCCGACGCCGACCTCGAACCGTTGCGCCGCGCCTACGTCCTCGCCGAGTCCTCGCACCGCGGCCAGATGCGCAAGAGCGGTGAGCCGTACATCACGCACCCGCTCGCCGTGACCCTGATCCTCGCCGAGCTCGGCGCCGAGACCACGACCTTGACCGCCTCCCTGCTCCACGACACCGTCGAGGACACCGAGGTGACGCTCGATCAGGTCAGGGAGCAGTTCGGCGAGGAGGTCCGTTTCCTCGTCGACGGCGTCACGAAGCTGGAGAAGGTCGACTACGGCGCCGCCGCCGAGCCGGAGACCTTCCGCAAGATGCTCGTCGCCACCGGCAACGACGTCCGCGTGATGTCGATCAAACTCGCCGACCGGCTGCACAACATGCGCACCCTCGGCGTGATGCGGCCCGAGAAACAGGAACGCATCGCCAAGGTCACCCGTGACGTCCTCATCCCGCTCGCCGAACGGCTCGGCGTGCAGGCGCTCAAGACCGAACTGGAAGACCTGGTCTTCGCGATCCTGCACCCCGAGGAGTACGAGCACACGCGGGAGCTGATCGTCGACAACGCCTCCCGCGCGGACGACCCCCTCGCCGACATCGCCGACGAGGTGCGTGGCGTGCTGCGCGACGCCGGCATCCCGGCCGAAGTCGTCATCCGGCCACGGCACTTCGTCTCCGTGCACCGCGTCGCCCGCAAGCGCGGCCAGCTGCGCGGCGTCGACTTCGGCCGACTGCTGGTCCTGGTCAACGAGGACGCCGACTGTTACGGCGTCCTCGGAGAGCTCCACACCTGCATGACGCCCGTCGTCTCGGAGTTCAAGGACTTCATCGCCGTACCGAAGTTCAACCTGTACCAGTCACTGCACACCGCGGTCGCGCGCGGTGACGGTCAGATCGCCGAAGTCCTCATCCGCACCCACCAGATGCACAAGGTCGCCGAGGCCGGTGTCGTCGCGCTCCGCAATCCCTACGCGCCCCCTTCGGAGGAGCCCCTGGACGGCGAGCGCGAGGACCCGACCCGTCCCGGCTGGCTCTCCCGCCTCCTCGACTGGCAGGAGGCCGCGCCCGACCCGGACACGTTCTGGTCCACACTCCGCGAGGACCTCGCCCAGGACCGCGAGATCACCGTGTTCCGGCCCGACGGCGGGACCCTGGGCCTGCCCGAGGGAGCGACCTGTGTGGACGCCGCCTACGCGCAGTACGGCGAGGACGCGCACGCGTGCATCGGCGCCCGCGTGAACGGCCGGCTGGCGACCCTGAGCACCGTTCTGCGGGACGGTGACACCGTCCAGCTCCTCATGGGCCAGGACCCGGCCTCCGAGCCCTCCAGGGAGTGGCTGGAGCACGCGCACACACCCGCCGCGCGGATCGCCATCCAACGTTGGATCGCGACCCACCCCTCGCCCGAGGAGCCGCAGGAGGCCGACGCGCCCGCGGAGCGCGAGGTCGCCCCGCGCGCGGCCGCCGAGACGCCGGCCGCGGACACCCCGGCTCTGCGCCCGGGCGGCGCCGACGTCCTCGTCGACCCGCCGGGCGCCACCGTGCGGCTCGCCGGGTGCTGCACCCCCGTACCGCCCGACGACATCACCGGATTCGCGGTGCGCGGGGGAGTGGTCACCGTGCACCGGGTCGAGTGCCCGGCGGTGGCGCGCATGACGGAGGCGGGGCGCGCGGAGGTCGCCGTGCGCTGGGGCGAGACCGCCGGCTGCCGGGTCACACTCTTCGCCGAATCGTTCGGCCGCCCCCATCTGCTCGCCGACCTCACCGAGGCCATGGCCCTCGAAGGCGCCGAGATCGTCTCCGCGACCGTCGAACCCCCCAGCCAGCAGCGGGTCCGCCACACCTACACCGTCGAACTCCCGGACGCGGCCCTGCTGCCCACACTCATGCGGGCCATGCGGAACGTCCCCGGGGTGTACGACGTGAGCAGGGCGCAGACGACGAACGCGTGAGAGCGCGGTACGCGCGCCCCGCGCCCCCGGCGCCCCCTCGGCGTCACTCCGGACACCCTTGAGCGTCCACGCCCGCATCCCACCAGACCGTTACTCGTTCGGGTGGGCCGGGCGCGAGTCGGCGCCGTGCGGCGCGCGCGCACTGGTAGCGGTGGTGCATGCTGCTCACCCCCCACGCCAGGAGCCCGCGCCGGCTGAAGGCGGCCGCGCTGCTCGCCTCCGCCGTGTCCGTCTGCCTCGTCGCCGCAAGCGCCCCCGCCACCCCGCTGGGCGTCGGCGACCGCCTCTTCCCACACCTGGGCAACCCCGGGTACGACGTGGCGTCGTACGACCTCTCCTTCACCTATCCCGGCTCCAACAGCAAGCCACTGAAGGCCGTCACCACGATCGACGCCTGGACGACGACCTCCTTGGACCGCGTCAACCTCGACTTCGCGCACGGCACGGTCGAGTCCGTGGAGGTCGACGGCGACCAGGCGTCCTTCGCCGACGCCGGTGAGGACCTGGTGGTCACCCCCGAGGAGCCGCTGCCCGGCGGCAGCTGGACGCGGATCACCGTGCGGCACACCAGCGACCCCGTGTCCGCCGGGAACCGGGACGGCGGCTGGGTCCGGACCACGGACGGCCTCGCCATGGCCAACCAGGCCGACGCCGCCCACCTGGTCTTCCCGTGCAACGACCACCCCTCCGACAAGGCGATGTTCACCATCAGGGTCACCGCGCCCGACGGGTACACCGCCGTCGCCAACGGACTGCCGACCGGCGTGGACCGGGTCGCCGGGCAGACCACCTGGACGTACCGGACCCAGCACCCCATGGCGACCGAGCTCGCGCAGGTCTCCATCGGCCGTTCCACCGTGCTGCACCGCACCGGACCGCACGGACTGCCGATCCGTGACGTGGTGCCCACCAAGCACCGCGCGGCGCTCGAACCCTGGCTGGAGAAGACGCCGGACCAGATCCACTGGATGGAGGGCAAGGTCGGGCGCTACCCCTTCGAGACGTACGGCCTGCTCATGGCCGACGCCGACACCGGCTTCGAACTCGAGACGCAGACCCTCTCCCTCTTCGAGAGGAAGCTGTTCACCGAGCCCGCCTACCCCAAGTGGTATGTCGAGTCGATCATGGTCCACGAACTGGCCCACCAGTGGTTCGGTGACAGCGTCAGCCCCCGCAACTGGTCCGACCTGTGGCTCAACGAGGGACACGCCACCTGGTACGAGGCCCTGTACTCCGATGAGAAGGCCGGCAAGTCCATGGAGGCGCGGATGAAGGCCGCGTACGGCGCCTCCGACCGCTGGCGCGCCGCGGGAGGCCCCCCGGCCGAGCCCAAGGAGCCCGACGCCGGCCAGAAGATCAGCATCTTCCGCCCCAACGTGTACGACGGCGCCGCGCTGGTCCTCTACGCCCTGCGCCAGGAGATCGGCCGCCCGGCCTTCGCGGAACTGGAGCGGGCCTGGGTGAACCGCCACGAGGACGGGGTCGCCACGACCGCCGACTTCGTCGCGCTCGCCGAGGAGATCTCCGACCGCGACCTGGGCGGATTCTTCCAGGACTGGCTCTACGGCGAGAAGACGCCGCCGATGCCGGGCCACCCGGGGTGGAAGTCGGTGGCGCCGGCGAAGGCGCCCGCCAAGGCATCCGCGAAGGCACCCGCCGGGACGCCCGCGAAATAAGGCGATGACGAGACGGGCCGTGCCGTGCGACCATCTTCGGGTCGGCGGCACGGGACACGGGAATCTCCCGGGGTACTCGTGCGTTGAGCACAGTGATCGGCCCGACCATCGCGGTCATCGCCGTGACGATCGCCGTATCGACATCCCCAACGACGTAAGGACCCAATGACCTCCTCTTCATCTTCTTCCCAGGACTCGCAGCGCTTCGCGCACTCACACCCCGAAGGTCTTCGGGCCGATGCCCTGATGGAAGAGGACGTCGCCTGGAGCCACGAGATCGACGGAGAGCGGGACGGCGACCAGTTCGACCGCTCCGAGCGCGCGGCCCTGCGCCGCGTGGCAGGCCTCTCCACCGAACTCGAGGACGTCACCGAGGTCGAGTACCGCCAGCTCCGTCTGGAGCGGGTCGTGCTCGTCGGCGTCTGGACCTCGGGGACCGCGCAGGACTCGGAGAACTCCCTCGCGGAGCTCGCCGCCCTCGCGGAGACCGCGGGCGCACTCGTGCTCGACGGCGTGATCCAGCGCCGCGACAAGCCCGACGCCGCCACCTACATCGGATCCGGCAAGGCCACCGAGCTGCGGGACATCGTCCTGGAGACCGGCGCTGACACCGTGATCTGCGACGGTGAGCTCAGCCCGGGCCAGCTCATCCACCTCGAAGACGTCGTGAAGGTCAAGGTCATCGACCGTACGGCCCTGATCCTGGACATCTTCGCCCAGCACGCCAAGTCCCGAGAGGGCAAGGCGCAGGTCGCGCTCGCGCAGATGCAGTACATGCTGCCGCGACTGCGCGGCTGGGGTCAGTCGCTGTCCCGGCAGATGGGCGGCGGCAAGGGCGGCGGCCTCGCCACCCGTGGTCCCGGTGAGACCAAGATCGAGACGGACCGGCGTCGGATCCGCGAGAAGATGGCGAAGATGCGCCGGGAGATCGCGGAGATGAAGACCGGCCGCGAGATCAAGCGCCAGGAGCGCAAGCGCAACAAGGTGCCGTCCGTGGCCATCGCGGGCTACACCAACGCCGGCAAGTCCTCGCTGCTCAACCGCCTCACGGGCGCGGGCGTGCTGGTCGAGAACGCCCTGTTCGCGACCCTCGACCCGACCGTGCGCCGGGCCGAGACCCCGAGCGGCCGGCTGTACACGCTGGCGGACACCGTCGGCTTCGTACGGCACCTGCCGCACCACCTGGTCGAGGCGTTCCGCTCCACCATGGAGGAGGTCGGCGAGTCCGACCTGATCCTGCACGTGGTGGACGGCTCGCACCCGAACCCGGAGGAGCAGCTGGCCGCCGTGCGCGAGGTGATCAGGGACGTCGGCGCCACCGGCGTGCCCGAGATCGTCGTGATCAACAAGGCCGACGCGGCGGACCCGCTGACGCTCCAGCGGCTGATGCGGATCGAGAAGCGCTCCATCGCGGTCTCGGCCCGTACCGGCCGGGGCATCAAGGAACTGCTCGCGCTCATCGACAACGAGCTGCCCAGGCCCTCGGTCGAGATCGAGGCTCTCGTGCCGTACACGCTCGGCAAGCTCGTCGCCCGCGCCCACGACGAGGGCGAGGTGATCTCCGAGGAGCACACCCCGGAGGGCACCCTGCTCAAGGTCCGGGTGCACGAGGAGCTGGCGGCGGAGCTGGCGGCGTATGTGCCGGAGCCGGTGCCGGTCGCCTGAGCTTCGGTTCCCACGCGTGAGCCGGTGTCGGGTTGCTGAGCTGATGCCGGGCGCCTCGGCCGGTGCTGGTCAGCTGGGCTGATGCCGGCCGCCTGCCGTTCGCCCGGCGCAGGACAGCCGTCCGTCACAGGACAGCGAGAAGGCCCGCCCCTCGTCGTGAGGGGCGGGCCTTCCGGCGTGTACGGATCACTTACCGCCGTACGTCTTGCTCATGTTCTGGTAGATCGCCTCGGCCTCCTGGCCCAGCTGCGGGCCCGCCAGCCAGGTGTTGTCCGCCGGGCCGATCGAGGTGTTCGAGACCAGCTTGGTCCTGCCGTCCACCACCCGGAACCAGCCGCCGCCGGACGAACCGCCGGTCATCGTGCAGCCGATGCGGTACATCGTCGGCAGCGTGGTGCTGAGCGAGAGCCGGCCCGGCTGGTCGATGCACTTGAACATCTTCAGACCGTTGTACGGCGCCGCCTGCGGGTAGCCCCAGGCGCCCATCTTGGCGACCTCGGTCGCGGAGGGGGCGGAGAAGTCCACGTCCAGCGCGGCACCTACCGTCTCCTCCAGCGACTTGGCGCCCGACTCCGGCTTCACGTGCAGCATCGAGTAGTCGTACGCGGCCCCGTCGCCGCCGGTCTCCGAGCCGCCCGCGATCCACTGGTTCGAGGTGGAGGCCCAGTCGGCCCACCACTGGCCATACGGAGCGATCTCGGTGGGGTTGGAGTTGGTGAGCTGCGCCTCGGACTTGCCGTAGTCGTTGTACGCCGGGACGAACATGATGTTGCGGTACCAGCCACCACCGTCGCCCGCGTGCACGCAGTGGCCCGCCGTCCACACCAGATTCGACTTGCCCGGGTGGTTCACGTCCTTGACGACCGTGCCCGAGCAGACGGCATGTCCCTCAGGAGTGTCGAAGAAGATCTTGCCGACCGGCGCCGCGTTCTGGTGGTAGGGCGTCTTCTCGGCCGAGGCCTCGACGGGTGCCGGGTCCGGGTCGGTGACGCCCTGCTCGGCTGCCGCGTCCTTCGTCGAGTACGTCTTGTTGGCCTCCTTCGCGGATTTCATCCGCTCGGGCTTCCAGAGGCCCTCGATCACCGGGTTGACGAAGTCCTTGGCCTGGCTGAGCCACTTGTCCCTGTCCCAGTCCCGCCAGCCGCCGTCCTTCCACTTGTCGACGTCGATGCCGTGCTCCTTGAGCTTGCCGGCGAGGTCGGCAGGTATCTGGATCTTGTCGTTGCCGCTGTCGGCGGCCTGGGACGTGGTGGCGGCCGGCTTGTCGCTCGCCGTGTCCGAACCTTCGCAGGCGGTCGTGGTCAGCGCCAGGGCGGCGACGAGGCCGGTGGCGACGAGAGCGGTACGATGCCGACGCCGCGCTGTCGCGGGCGTACGTGTGGAACGCATGGTGCGGTAACCCCCGTTGGAGCGATCGGTGTTTCACTGCGCGCGAGTACTGCACAACGCGCTGATGTCATGGGCGTGTCATCCGAGGGGGCGTGCGTTCTACGTGAGCCCCCGAGTCACGCGACACCCCACTATGCCCGTGGAGTTGAGGGCGAACGGCGGCGGGACGGTGAAGGTTTCCGAGAGCCGCCCCGCCTCTCCGGTGCCGGGCCGCTACTGGCCGGCGAACTTCTTGCTGACCGAGTCGTACACGCCCTTGGCCACCTCACCCAGTCGCGGTCCGGCCAGCCAGCCTGCCGACACCGGGCCGATCGAGGTGTTGGACACCAGCGCCGGCTTGCCGTCCGAGCCCGTCGCGACCCAGCCGCCACCGGACGAACCGCCCGTCATGGTGCAGCCGATGCGGTACATCGTCGGGTCCGACGCCTTGAGCGACAACCGCCCCGGCTTGTCCTGGCACTGGTACAGCGTCTGACCGTCGAACGGCGCCGCCGCCGGGTAACCCGTCGCCGTCATGCTCTGGATCTTCGCCGCCGCCGGAGCCTTGAAGTCCACCGGCAGGGCCGAACCGACCGTCTCCTCCAGCGACTTGCCCGAGCCGCCCTCCTCCGGCGTCACATGGATGACCGCGAAGTCATACGAGGCACCGTCGCCACCCGTCGCACCGCCCTGCTCGATCCACTGGTCCGAGGTCTGCGCCCAGTCACCCCACCACACGCCGTACGGCGCGACTTCCTCCCTGGTGACACTCTCCAACTCGGAGGTCGCCAGAGCCTTGTCGTTGTACGAGGGCACGAACGCGATGTTGCGGTACCAGCCGCCGCTCTTGCCCGCGTGGACACAGTGGCCCGCCGTCCACACCATGTTGGACTTGCCGGGGTGCGCCGGGTCCTGCACGACCGTGGCCGAGCAGACCATCTGTCCTTCGGGGGAGTCGAAGAACACCTTGCCCGCCTCGGGAACACTGTCGTGGTACGCAGGCGACACGGCCTTCGCGTCCACGGGCGCCGGCTCCGGGTCGGTCACTCCCTGGTCACCGTCGAGGTCGCTGTCGTCGACCTCCTGGTCCGGCTCCTCGGCCTCCCGCATGCGGTCCGCGTCCCACAGCCCCTCGATGATCGGGTTGATGTAGTCCCCGGCCTCGCGGAGCCAGTCGTCCTTGCTCCAGTCCTTCCAGGCCCCGTCCCTCCACTTGTCGACGTCGATCCCGTGCTCCTTGAGCCGGTCCTTGATGTCGTCCGGGATCGTGATCTTGCCGTCGCCCTCGGACGCGGCGGTGGCGGAGGCCTGCGCGTCGGCGTCGGCGTCGCCCGACTCACAGGCGGTGGCGGTGAGCGCGAGCGCGGAGGCGAGGGCCACGGCGGCCAGCACGGGGGAGGTCCTGCGGCGCGTGCCCCCTTCCCGGCGGACGGTGGGCAACGGCCGTATGGATCGCATGATCTGACTCCCCCTGGGGTGAACGAACTCGGTGCGTGGCCGTGATCCCACGTCGACACCCCGGCGGCTCTTGCCGTCCGGTGCCGATCTCCTGTGCGCGCACGGCCTCTTGGAACGGCAACACACACTATGCGCTCGCTGTGGGGGACTTCCCACGGAACGGCAACGGTTCCGTCACGGCAAGGATCTTGCGGCAACCCGTAACCCGGTGAACCGTCCGGGGTTGGTAGCCCTGGGGGCCTGCTGTGTGTGCGGTCCCCTGTGCCCATGCTGCGACTCCGGCTCGCCGTTGGGCGCGGACGGCGGCGGGAGGGCAGGGTGACGTGGCCGAGTCTTCGTACGGCGGGTGCGTGTCCGAGGGGAGTCCTCGGCGTCAGTCGGCACGCGAGCCGACGGCGCGCACCTATGCGCGTGCCCTGCCGATCGTGCCCGTGCGGGCCCGCGGACTCACCATCGAGGGCGCGGACGGCCGCCGTTACCTGGACTGTCTCTCCGGTGCGGGAACCCTGGTCCTCGGGCACAATCACCCCGCGGTCCTGGAGGCGATCCGCAAGGTCCTCGACTCCGGCGCGCCCCTGCATGCCCTGGACCTCGTGACACCCGTCGAGGACGCCTTCGTCACCGAGTTGCTCCGCACCCTGCCGCCCGGCCTCGCCGACCACGCGCGCGTGCGGTTCTGCGGGCCGAGCGGTTCGGACGCGATGCGGGCCGCCGTCGACCTCGCCCGAGCGGCGACCGGGCGCAGGGGCATCGTCACGTTCACCGGGGGCGGGCGGGGCGTGGTGGGCGTCGGTGACGGTGACGTCACGGGGGTGCGTTTTGCGCGGGGGTGGTGTCGCGGCGACGGTGGTTGTGAGGGTGCGTGTGCCTGTGCCTGTGCGGGTGCCGGCGGCGTCAGCTGTGGCTGTGGCTGTGGCTGTGGCTGTGGCTGTGGCTGTGGCTGTGGCTGTGGCTGTGGCTGTGGCTGTGGCTGTGGGGTCGGTGGTGGCGTCGGTCTCGGATCGGGCGGCGCGAGTGGGGAAGAGCTCGTCGGCCCTTGGGCGCAGTTCCTCCTCGGCGGCCCCGCGTCGGATGCTCCGCTCCCTGCCGGGGCGTTGGTGGAGCCCATCCAGGGGGAAGGTGAGGTGATTTCGGCGCCGGGTGCCTGGATGCGGCGCTTGCGGCAACTGACGGCGGACCGTTCCGTTCCCCTGATCGCCGACGAGGTGCACACCGGCGTCGGCCGCACCGGTGCCTTCTGGGCGGTGGAGCACAGTGGCGTCACCCCCGACGTGATGGTCCTCTCCAAGGCCATCGGCGGCAGCCTGCCCCTGTCCGTGCTGGTCCACCGCGACGACCTCGACGTCCGGGAACACGGCGCCCCTGTCACTGGCACCTTCCGCGGCAACCAACTCGCCCTGGCCGCGGGCACGGCGACACTCGCCCACGTGCGCGAGAACGGGCTTGCCGAGCGTGCGGCGCTCCTGGGGGCGCGAATGCTTTCTCGGCTGCGGGAGCTTGGGGAGCGGTTCGCGTGCGTGGGGGCTGTGCGGGGGCGGGGGTTGATGGTGGGGGTTGAGCTGGTGGATCCGGCCGCGGGGGACGGGGGTGGAGGCGGCTTGGTGAGGAGTGCGCGCTTCCTGGGCGGGAGGGCTGGTGTGGGTGCCGGTGCCGGTGCAGGTGTCGGCCCGGGGGCCGGTGTCTTTCGGTGGGAGAGGGCTAGAAGTGCGGATGCCGGGGGCGTGGGCGCCGGGAGGGCCGGCGTCGAGAGAGTGGAGGGCGGGGGTGTGGGCGCCGGCACCCGTGCTGCCGCCCCTGAACTCGCCGCTGCTGTCCAGCGAGAGTGCCTGCGACGCGGTCTCATCGTCGAACTCGGTGGAGACCACGCGAGCGTCGTACGCCTCCTCCCGCCCCTGACGATCAGCGACGAGCAGGAGGACGCGGTGCTGGAGCGGTTGTCCGAGGCGGTGGAGGCAGTGGAGGCGTTGGCTTGCGGCGAGACCCCTCGCGGCCGGGTTCCTCACAGTCCAAAGAGCCCAACCGGCCAGACGCGTGACCGGCCCGCCGATCGCGCCCCACGGGAGGGCCAACCTGCCGATCGGTGACCTGGCTACCTTCAAGGGCCCCGCACGCAGCGCCGCTCCACGCAACCCCCCTCCACGCGACGCCACATGAACCAGTCCCCACCTATTCCTCCAGCTCCGGAACCACATCCCGCCTCCACTTGACCCGCCTCCACTTGACCCGTCTTCACCTGAGGCCTTGCTCACCGACGCACTGCCAATCCCACCGAACCGCGGCAGACCAACACCCTCCGCACCACCCCCCGGCACTCGACCCGCCCCACTCCCACGACCCGGAACCCGCTCACGAGGAACAGCCTTGAACTCCACCCCCGCCCCCGATGGTGTCGTCCGCACGCCCACTCAAGGCACCTCCACCACGGAGGCTTCCCAGCAGCCTCAAGTCGGTGCGACCGCCGCCACGACCCCTCGTCCCCAGGAACGGGTCCCGGAACAGGGGCGCGGCCCGTTGCAGGACAGGCCTTCCAGCCGGGGTGACAGCCGAGGGCAAGGACGCGTTCCGGGGCAGGCCGGGACCTGCACGCCGGGCAACCGCAGGAACGCCGAGTGGCTGCGTGGCGCGACCCCAGACCCCCTGGACCACCCGGACCCGCACACCGCGGCCCAGTCCGCAGCCGTGGAGAACCTGCTGCGCTGCTGGGTGCGCGAGACCGACCTTCCCGCTCCCATCGACGGCACCCTGCGCATTCCTCTGCCCGCCAGCGGCACCGCTCTGCTCACCCCCGTCCACTATTGGTCGCCGACGGGGTGGCACCGTTTCGGGCCTCCCCGCCTGCCCGACGCTCCCCAACAGTCCCCGCCCCTCGACGCCGTCACCCTCGCTGCCCTGCTCACCCGGGAAGCCCCGGAAGCGGGCAGCATCGTCGTCACACCAACGGCTGTCCACGGGCCGGCGGTTGCTCCCACGCCAACCGCCGCCCGCATCCCGGCCGTAGCCCCGACGTCGGTCACGGCCGCCGAGCTGGCCACGGCTGAGCCATCGGACACGGCTCCTAAGCCGGCCACTGCCGAGCCGTCGGTCACGGCCGCCAAGCCAGCCACCCCCACCCACGGCGCCACCCCCACCCACGACGCCATCCCCACCCTGACGGCTCTCACCACCTCGGCCTCACCCCCCAACCCCGTCGACGTAGAGCCGTATCCGCCCAGCCACCGCTCCCAACCCACCCACGGCACCGACCTCGTCGCCCGCGTAGCCGACTCCGTACGCCGAACCGTGACCTTCATCGACGACCGACGGAAGCGGCCTTCCGACGCACCGGACCTCTTCCTCGCCGCCGAACAGGCCCTGGTGCTGGGCCACTCCCTGCACCCGGCGCCCAAGAGTCGTGAAGGGCTGTCCGAGGCGGAAGCGTCTTTGTACTCACCTGAGTTGCGTGGCTCCTTCCCCCTGCACTGGCTCGCTGTCGCTCCCTCCGTACTCGCCACCGACTCGGCCTGGACCGAGCGAGGGCGTCGGGTCCCGGCGGCACGGCTCACGGCTCGCCTCCTTGGCACCGAGCCGCGCCTGCCCGCCGGTTATGCGGCCCTGCCTCTGCACCCTTGGCAGTCACGAGAGGTCCGGCATCACCCCGTGACCGCCTCCCTGCTCGACGCCGGGCTGCTCCGGGATCTCGGAGCGCACGGCTCTCCCTGGCACCCCACCTCTTCCGTCCGCACGGTGTACCGCTCCGGCGCCTCCGCCATGCTCAAGCTCTCGCTGGGCCTGCGCATCACCAACTCCCGTCGTGAAAACCTCCGTAAGGAACTCCATCGCGGTGTCGAGGTCCACCGTCTTCTGCGCAGCGGCCTCGTCGAGTAGTGGCAAGCCGTCCACCCTGGATTCGACATCGTCCGCGACCCGGCCTGGCTGGCTGTCGACGGGCCGGACGGCGCCCCCGTGCCAGGACTCGACGTGATGATCCGGCACAACCCGTTCCGCCCCACGGACGACGTCTCCTGTGTGGCCGGGCTTGTTTCTCCCCGGCCCTTCGCACAGCCCGGCACCACTCCAGGCATCGCCACGGGCACCACCTCGAACGTCGGGACGGCTGACCTGCCGGCCATGCGCTCCCGACTCGCCGACATCATCACGCGCCTCGCCACCCGGACCGGTCGGCCCTTGGGCGCTGTCGCCGCGGAGTGGTTCCTGCGTTACCTGGAGCAGGTCGTCCGTCCGGTGCTGTGGTTCGACGCGGAGGCAGGCATCGCCCTGGAGGCGCATCAGCAGAACACGCTGGTTCAGTTGGACGGCGACGGCTGGCCGATCGGCGGCCGCTACCGGGACAACCAGGGCTACTACTTCCGAGAGTCCCGACGTGCGGAACTCGAGGCCAGGCTCCCCGGAATCGGCGCGCGCAGCGACACCTTCGTCTCCGACGACGTCACCGATGAGCGCTTCGCGTACTACCTCGGCATCAACAACGTCCTCGGTCTCATCGGCGCTTTCGGCTCCCAGCGCCTTGCTGACGAACGCCTGTTGCTCGCCGCCTTCCGCCGCTTCCTGAGCGAGGTCGCCTCCGGGCCCGCCCGACTGCGCACGTCACTGCCGTCCCGCCTCCTCGACTCACCCGTCCTCCGTTGCAAGGCCAACCTCCTCACTCGACTGCACGGCCTCGACGAACTCGTCGGCCCGGTCGACACCCAGTCCGTCTATGTCACCATCGCCAACCCCCTGCTCTCGTGATCACCGCCAGATCGCACAGCTCACCATCGACCCCTTCGTGAGTGATCACCGCCAACCTCCCGCGTCCTTCACCTCCCGCCTCCCTCCAACCTCCCGCATCCCTGAGGAACATGTCCCAATCCGTCTTCTGAGAGGAACGCCGCCGTGTCTCCCACCGACGCGACTGCCGACACCGGTACCGCCCCCACCCCTGACGTCGGCGACCACACCAGCCCAGGCGTGGCCGGCCGGCCCACGGCCTTCGACCCTGGCTCGGCCGGCATCGACCGTGACGCCACGTGGTCCACGGACAGTGAGGACACCCTCGAGCTGCGCCTGCCCGACGAGTTCCTCGCACTCATCGCGAGCGAGACCGACCACGGCAGTGCCAACGGTCATGGCGGGCGCCGCGCAGGTGGGTCCGACCCGGTCGCCGGGACCCGCGACGACCTCCTCGACCGCGTCGCCGACTGGGGGCCGGTGGCCACACCCGTGGGCGTTTTCCATCTCGTCCCTGTACACGCCGAGCGGGACCTTCCACTCGTCGGCCGCTGGATGAACGACCCGGTAGTCGCGCAGTACTGGGGACTGTCCGGCTCTCGGAGCCTGGCCGAGCACCACGTCCGGGCCCAACTCGACGGGGACGGTCGAAGCGTGCCCTGCCTCGGTGTGCTGGACGGCACGCCGATGAGTTACTGGGAGATCTACCGGGCCGACCTGGACCCCTTGGCCCGTCACTATCCCGCTCGCCCGCATGACACCGGTATCCACCTCCTCATCGGCACGGCCGCAGACCGTGGACGAGGTCTTGGCAGCGCGCTGCTCAGAGCCGTCGCCGACCTCGCACTCCACAAACGCCCCGCCTGCGCACGGGTCATCGCTGAACCCGACATCCGCAACACCCCTTCCGTCTCCGCTTTCCTGCGCGCCGGTTTCCGGAACACCGCCGAGATCGACCTGCCCGACAAGCGAGCCGCCCTCATGGTCCGAGCCCGCTCCCTGCTCTCTTGATGTGACGCACCGTCGCAGTGTCATCACTTTTGGTACACCGCCGGTCCCGGCTCGGTTCCCACTTACCTCCCACCTTTTTCCAGCCGACCGACATCGCCGCGACCGCGGCCAGTCACGGGCCCCGCCCTCCGCCCGGAAGGCCCCCTGCCCTCGCCCCGGCGCCGCCCCGCCCACCCACCCCACCCCGCGTCCGCACTGCCCCCGCCCGCAGACCGCCCTCGTACCCCCACCCTCACCCCCACCCTCACCCCCACACCCCGCCCCACCCCCTCCGACCACCCCCGTCCGAAACCGACCGATCCCGCCCACCTCCGACGCGTCGCACCGCAAACCGAATCCACTCCACCCCCGAGCAGACCGGGACCGATCTCGAACCGTCCAAACTCGACCCCACTCGGCCCCATACGAACCATCCCGATCCCCGCCCCCACCCGCCCCCGGTCTTGATCCCGCCCCTCGTCCCCCCGTGACCTCTCGTTTGTCAGTGGTGGGCCGTAGGGTTGTCGCGCTATGACAAAGCCCTCACTCCCCGAACTCCTGCATGCCGCCGTCGCCGCTGTCGGCGGCACGGAGCGCCCCGGCCAGGTGACCATGGCCGAAGCCGTCGCGGAGGCGATCGACGACGGCTCCCATCTGCTGGTCCAGGCCGGCACCGGCACCGGAAAGTCCCTGGGCTATCTCGTGCCCGCGCTCGCACATGGGGAGAGAGTCGTCGTCGCCACGGCCACCCTGGCCCTGCAACGCCAGCTGGTCGAGCGGGACCTGCCGCGCACGGTCGACGCGCTGCACCCGTTGCTGCGGCGCCGCCCGGAGTTCGCGATGCTCAAGGGCCGGTCGAACTACCTGTGTCTGCACCGCCTCCATGAGGGCGTGCCACAGGAAGAGGAGGAAGGGCTCTTCGACCAGTTCGAGGCCGCGGCGCCCACGAGCAAGCTGGGCCAGGACCTGCTGCGCCTGCGTGACTGGTCGGACGAGACGGAGAACGGCGACCGGGACGACCTCACGCCGGGCGTCTCCGACCGGGCCTGGGCCCAGGTGTCGGTCTCGTCGCGCGAGTGCCTGGGTGCCACGAAGTGCGCGTACGGCGCCGAGTGCTTCGCGGAGATGGCTCGTGAGCGGGCCAAGCTCGCCGAGGTCGTCGTCACCAACCACGCGCTGCTCGCCATCGACGCCATCGAGGGCGCCCCGGTCCTCCCGCAGCACGAGGTGCTGATCGTCGACGAGGCCCACGAACTGGTCTCCCGCGTGACCGGGGTCGCCACCGGCGAGCTCACCCCGGGGCAGGTCAACCGCGCGGTGCGCCGTGCGGCGAAGCTTGTCAACGAGAAGATCGCCGACCAGCTCCAGACCGCCGCAGAGGGCTTCGAGCGGCTCATGGAACTGGCTCTGCCCGGCCGCCTGGAGGAGATCCCCGAGGACCTCGGCTACGCCCTCATGGCGCTGCGCGACGCCGCTCGCAATGTCATCTCGGCGATGGGCGCCACTCGTGACAAGTCCGTCCAGGACGAGGACGCGGTCCGCAAGCAGGCCCTGGCGTCCGTCGAGAGCGTGCATGACGTGGCGGAGCGGATCACCAACGGCTCCGAGTGGGACGTCGTCTGGTACGAGCGCCACGACCGCTTCGGCGCCTCCCTGCGCGTTGCCCCCATGTCGGTGTCCGGCCTGCTGCGGGAGAAGCTCTTCGCGGACCGCTCCGTCGTCCTCACCTCCGCGACCCTGAAGCTGGGCGGCGACTTCAACGGTGTCGGCGCCTCGCTCGGTCTCGCCGCCGAGGGCATCGAGGGAGACGACCTCCCGCAGTGGAAGGGCATCGACGTCGGCTCGCCCTTCGACTATCCGAAGCAGGGCATCCTGTACGTCGCCAAGCACCTCTCGCGCCCCGCGCGGGACGGCGATCGCGCGGACATGCTCGACGAGCTGACGGAGCTGATCCAGGCGGCTGGCGGCCGCACCCTGGGCCTGTTCTCCTCGATGCGAGCCGCCCAGCTGGCCGCGGAGGAACTCCGCTCCCGCATCCCCGAGTTCCCGATCCTGCTCCAGGGCGAGGAGACCCTCGGCGAGCTGATCAAGAACTTCGCCGCTGACCCGAAGACCTGTCTCTTCGGCACGCTGTCGCTCTGGCAGGGCGTCGACGTCCCCGGTCCCAGCTGTCAGCTGGTCGTCATGGACAAGATCCCGTTCCCGCGCCCCGACGACCCGCTCATGAGCGCCCGGCAGAAGGCGGTGGAGGACGCCGGAGGCAACGGCTTCATGGCCGTCGCCGCCACGCACGCGGCGCTGCTCATGGCACAGGGCGCCGGTCGTCTCGTACGGGCGTCGGGGGACCGGGGTGTGGTCGCCGTACTGGATCAGCGGCTCGCGACGGCGAGGTACGGAAGCTATCTGAAGGCCTCGCTCCCTGACTTCTGGTACACGACGGACCGCAACCAGGTCCGGAAGTCACTGTCCGCGATCGATGCGAAGGCGAAGCAGACCGAGGAGCGGGACGGCGAGGAGTGAGGGGCGTGGGGGGGGGGGGGCGCGAGAGGGGAGGGGACACACCACCCGCGGAGGGGAAGCGCTATC
>NZ_JBVISS010000026.1:0-60716 GCF_055575395.1 Streptomyces sp. NPDC034103
CCGGGAGCGCCGAGCTGACCACCCATGACGTGGGGCTGGCCATACTCGGCCCGTTGCAGGAGCTCGACCTGGTCGCTTATCTGCGATTCGCCTCCATCTACCGGGCGTTCGACTCGCTCGACGACTTCGGCGAGGCCACCATTTCCTGGCGCGACCCGGCATAAGCGGATCAAACGCGCATCACGGGATGATAGTACGGGAGGAAATGACCTCTGAGCCGTCCGCTGGGAAGTATGATGCGGCCACGTGCCGACCGGGGGGAGGCAACGATGCACGAACGTCTTCATCCGTTACTGGGCGTCAGATTGCTTTCCGGCGGCCCGAACACCACCCGGACCGCAAACGCACGGGTACGAGCTCTGTCCGAACGACAAGGCGATTCCGCCCCGTTGGGGGGGCCGTCGGGAGAACCAGCGGACGTCCGCCCCTGCACGGAGATCGCTGGGGCGGCACGTAGACGCCCTCTGTGGGACGTTGCGATGAAACGTACGGTCTACGTCGTCTCGGATCAGCGGGACAGGGATTGCGTCCTGAAAGTGGTGACACCGCTCAAGGATGCGGACTTCGACGTCGTGCACAACGAGGCCGTGGGCGTGGGCGATTCGTTGATCGGTACTGCGACCAGACATCTCAGCGGCGGGGTTCCGGTCGTTCTGTGCGCCACTGTGTATGCCGTCGCCTTCAAATGGGCCAGGAAGATCGTCGAAGCCGCGCACGCCATCGACGACAGCAAGGTCTTCGTGGTGGAGATGGTTCCGGGCCTCGATCTCGACCGCTTCTCACTCGGGACGGTCCACGCCCGGCATTACGAGGATCCCTCCCTCGAAAGCTTGATAGCCGCTCTGGATGCGCATTTCCCGAAGGAGGCCGCTCCGTCGGACCCCGCGCAACCACAAGACGCCGTGGACTACATGGACCAGACCACGTCGTCGACCACCCCGAGTATCGAAGCTCTTGCCGAGTTCCGTGGCCAGTTGCGGCAGGACATCGCCGCGGCCTACCCCAAGAGCCTGAGCGCCGCGGAGTTCCTTCGATTTACCTCCCTGGTCCGCGAGGACAGGCTCACCAGGGTCGGCGTGCTCATCGTTTTCGAGTCGGTTGAAGCAGCGTTCGATGACGTTGCGTTGGCGGTAGATCTGCCGGTCGAACGTTGGCGGTCGCCCGCCGCGGCGGCCGCGGTTGTGGCGGTGTCGCTGCTGGTCGGTCTTCTCCGGGATGGTCTGCGCGATGCCGCGTTTGCGCAGCGGGCGTGGAGCGGTGGAAGGAGCTATGGGAGCAGGACCGCCGCTTCGAGCCCCTCCAGGACGCCGTGGGCCGGATGGACACCCGTGCCGCCGGCCACGCGGACGCCGTGACCATTCTGCGGCGGCACGGTATTCCGGCGGTCAGCTGCGATGCCTGCGGGCATGCCGTAACGAACCGTCACCCTGCTTGGCGCGGTATGTGGGTTGACTTCCAGGGCGATAAGTACGGGCCACTGTGTCCCGCGTGGGATGACTCAGCCCTGGAGACGGAAGACGAACTGGACAGCCTCGCCATCGGCGGCCCTCACCAAGTCGATGAAGCGGCCCTGAACACACGGTAGGCGCAGACCAGCCCAACTCCCACGCCCGTGCCGCCGGTCCCCTCCCCGCTGGCCGACGCCTCCGGAGGACGCTCGGCCGCACTGCCGACCGCGTCGGCGCGGTGAATGCGGCGAGCCCAATTCGCGCAGACGGCCACCTCGGAACAGGGCATTCCAACTGGCGGTGAGGGAGGCGGCCAGCAGGGGCACCTCGGCGCGGAAGTCGGGCCGGGTAAGGCGGGCGCCGGCCATGCTTCACAACAATCAGCAGTGATCAGCACCCTAACCAGCGGCCTGGGTGTCCCAGATCGGACTCAAGGGGGCCGCCCTCCACTCGGCCGGGTGATGACATGGCAAGGGCGGAACCCTCCCAAGACGCCGGGCGTAGGGCCGTACATGGACCCCAATAACGAGGCGCACGTGGGTGAGTCCGGCCTCCTGGTCGTCGACGTGGCGGCCGCCGACGACGCCACCGCCGTCACCTTTCAGCGGCTGCTCGTCGAACGGTGGGCGACGGCGGTAGCGGAGCGGACGACGCGGGATGCGGGGGAGCCCGGCGTCCGGCTGCGCTGCTACCTGGACCTGTCCCAGACAGTCGGCTCATAGCAGCGGGGCTTCTGTCAGCGCCCAGTGCTAACCCCTCGCCCAGTGCCATCTACCAGGGGATTCACCACGTCGTCAGCCCAACCGCCGTACCCCAAAGGCAAGTTGAAAAGGGGTCCCTGGCTCCAGCATTCCTTTGCTTAGTCAAAGAATTCGATGGTTGTCGATCCGGTCCCCCCGGACGGTCCGCCGCCCTATGCTGATGGTTCGTCAACAACACTGTTGATGCGAGGTTTCGCACGCATCGGGGGACGCGGCGTGAGTACCACACCACCGCACGCCAGCGAGGCGACCAGGCTGCTCTGCGCGGGCACCTACCTGGATCCGCGGTACCGCGACCAGGTCATCGAGCAACTGCATCTCAACGAACAGCGGATCGTGGCGCCCTCGCTGGGCCTGGACGCGGCCCGCGTCCTCGCCCACGCCCTGCGCGCCCGCCGCCAGGAGCTGCTGTGGGCCGGGCTGATCCTGGGCTTGTGGGTGGTCGGGCTGCCGCTGACCGGCGGACTGCTGTTCATATTCCTCGTGCCCAGCCTGATGCTCGCCCTCGCCTCCCGGATCCGGGGCCGTGCCGCGCAGCCGCCGCTGTACCGCTGGCTGCCCGCTCTCTGGCTCCGCTGGTCGGGCCGGTTCACTTTCGCGTTGTTCCTGCTCGTCACCCTCGTCGCCGCGTTCGGGGCCGGGAAGGAGAACGATCCGTACGACTCGTCGAGCGGCGACGTGGACGGCTGGGTCGACGGGCTGTTTCGCGCCCTGGCCGCGGCGGCCGGAGGTATCGAGGTCTGGCGGGCCTGGCTCGTGCTCGTCCTCTTCGCGCTGATCGCCCTGTGCATCGCCGTGCAGCGCGGCCGGTTCGCACGCGCGCTGGACGCCGAGCTGTCCCCGCGGCGCTTCCCGGACACGGCTGGCGACCCCGCCGAGCAGGACGAGTCGCCGCGGTTCCAGCGCCTCAAGGAGCGCATCCGGATCGAGCAGCACGCCCCGCTGGTCATGTACCACGAGCAGCGCCCCTTCTGCGGGGCCGGGCTCGCCTTCGACACCTGGGTGATCGCCGTCGAGCTGAAGCCCGACAAGGAGAAGAAGCAACTGCCCCTGAACAACCGGGCGATCCTGGAGAAGATCCGGCCGCTGCTCGAACAGCTGCGGCTGCCCTCGGAGTTCGCCGGGTATCCGGTCCGGGACCGGCTGCGTCGGCTGGAGATCGACGAGTGCGTGTTCCTGCCCGTCGAGGGGCTGCGCCGGCGCGAGGAGGCGCCGTACCACCCGCAGGTCTTCGAAGAACACCGGGCCCGCGCGGTCGAGGAGGGCGGCGAGCGCCGCCGGCACTTCCTGCGTGTGCGCGTCGGCGGCTGGGAGGAGGAGCTGGTCGTCACGGTGTTCGTGCGCGTGCACACCCAGGGCCGGATGCTGATGCTGGAGATCGCCCCGCATGTACTGCTGCCGGTCCGCGAGGACTTCAAGGACGCCGACCGCACGGCACACAACCACCGGCACAACAACGTGCTCGGCAAGGCCGTCTGGGCCCTGGTGCGGGTGCCCGGGTCCGCGGTGCGCTCGCTCGTCGTCCTGGGCCACTGGCTCGGCTCCGTGTGGCGGCTGCTGACCGGCGGGTACGCGGGCGCGCTGCCCGATGGTCCGGCGCTGTCGGTGCGGGAACTGGGCTCGGCGGAGGACTCGTCGCTCTTCCAGGGGATGGACCGCGCCCGCTACCTCCGGAGCATCCAGGACCGGGTGGCGAACGGAGTGACGACCGCGCTGGCCGAATGCGGTTACGAGACCGGCGAGTTCGTCCAGAGGGTCGTGCACAACTACGGCATCTACAACGAGGGCGACGTACACAACAGCAGTCTCGCGGCGGGCGACGGGGCCACCGCGATCTTCAACTCATGAGCGGCGGCACGGGAGTCGTGTCACGGGGCCGCGTCACGGAAGGAGGCGGGTATTGATGGCCAGGGACGAACCGGGCATCCACATCAGCGGCGGGGTGCACGGCAGCGCGTTCGCCGTCGGCAACCACGCGCGCGCCGAGATGAACCAGGGCGCGGCCGTCCCGCGGGACCAGGCCGCGGAGGAGCTCCTGATCGCCGTACGAGAACTCCGCGCGGATCTCACGAGGTTGCGGGCGTCCGAGGCCACGGCCGCCCTCGACAGGGCCCTCGCGGAGACGGAGGAGGAGATCGTCACGACCGGCCGGGCGGCGCCGACGCGACGTGAGCGGCTGCGTCAACTCCTGGACGACTCGCAGGCGTTGGTGGGTCTGGTCGCGTCGGCCGGGGCGGTGGCCGGGTTACTGGGGATGTAGGCCGGCCTGCTGCCGGCGCGGAGCGAAGGGGGACGGGATGGGCGGGGCGCGGTACTGGAACGACGAGACCCAGCGCTGGGAGGAGCCCGACGGCGGGGGCGGCTCGGCGGCGCCGACGGCACCGCCGCCGAGCCGGCCGGGGTATGCACCGCCCTCGCCGAGCGGGCCGTGGCAGGCATCGCCCCCGCCCCCGTCCCCGTCAGCGCCCCCGCCTCCTCCTTCGGCCGACTGGCCCGGAACCGGTGAGGGGAGCACTTGGCAGGGGCCGAGAGCCCACGACGGAGGCGACGGCGTCTGGTCGCCGGACGAGCCGATCGTCGGGCAGCCCGCGTTCGTCCCGGGACCGGCCCCGGCGGCGGCAACCGCCGGCTCGTGTGGTCCGTCGTCGGTGGAGCCGTCGTTGTCGGGGTCGCCGTGGCGCTGGTGCTGACGACCGTCGTCGGGGGCGGTGACAAGCCGTCGACCGCGGCGAGTTCGTCGCCGGTGGCCACCGTCTCGCAGCGGAGCGATCCGTACACGGCGTCGGAGTCGGCATCGGCATCGACATCGGCCGAGCCGACCGTGGGGGCGTCCGCCTCGGTGCCCGAGCTGGACGCCGGGTACGAGCTGTACGACGACCAGGAGGGTTTCCGCGTCGGGCGCCCCGTCGGGTGGTCGCGCACGACCGCGCCGTCACAGTTCGGCATCGCGGTCGTCACCTACGACAGCCCCGACCGCGAGCACCGGATCCAGGTGTACCAGGTGGAGGAGGCCACCCCGCAGGCGTCCTTCGACGAGTTCCTGTCCGACCGGGTCGGGAAGGCACCCGGCTTCCGGGAACCCGACCTCCAGCCCCTGACCGACGGCCGGTTCACCGGCCTGCGGCTGGAGTACCTCGCGAATTCCGTCAAGGACGCCCCCGACGTGGGCATCTGGCACGTCTACGACGCGCGCTTCGTCGTGGACGGCGGCGACAGGTTCGCGATAGCCGTCTACGGCCCGCAGGCGAACGGCGGCACGGACGAACTGGAACTGCTGGACACCGCGCTGGAGGGCTTCTGCCCACCACACGTCTGCGAGCCCGTCTCCCTGGACTAAAGAGTGCCGCGCAGGGAGCTGTGGCGGGCGCCGGCGATCGCGTTCCGGATCAGGCTCGGGTTGGCGAAAGCCGAACCGCCGGTTCAGGCGGCATGTTCCCACTCGTCCCGGCGTGGGTCTTCGTCGTCGGCCGGCGGGTCGTCGGCGTTCTTCTCGCAGGCTCGCAGTGCCGCCCAGGCGAGGGCAGCCGCACCGGTCAGGAACCAGGGGGTGGGCCAGGTGTAGGGCCACCAGGGGGTGCGGGGGTCGAGCAGGAGGTCGGCGGCGGCGGTCGCCATGGCGGTGGCGAGGCTCCAGCACAGCAGGCGGCCGGTGTACTGGACGGCGCGGGTGAGCCGGCCGGGCGTGGTGCGGCGTGGGCTGCGCGCGCGGCATGCGGGCGTGGGTCTGCCCGGATCGGTCATCGCGGGAAAGTCCTCTGCTCGAGCGGCGGCTGCTGCCGCGGATGCGGTCGGGCTCACCGGACGCCGTAAGTGTGCATTCGGTGAAGTGCCGTGCACAGGGGCGTTCTTGGGGCGGGCGCGGCCTACGAGACAACTTTCCTCTCGGGATGTTTCCGCATGAACCAGGACACAGTGTGTCGTCTCTTATGGTCGAAGTCGCAGTCGAGCGGACTGAACTTGTCTGGAATCCGGCGGAAAGAGGCAGGTCGGAGTGCTCAAAGCAGGGAAAGGAAGCGCTTTCAGTCAAGTCGCCTGTCACATCCAAGGCTGGAACTGAGTATTCCTCAGGTTTTGGGCGCAGGTTCGTGCCCGCTTGCCCTGTTCTGGCGTTCTGAAGAGGTAGGGCCGATTCCGGCCCGTATCAGAACGCGTTCGGGGGGCACATAGCGCCGTTTTGTGTGTCTCCTGTGACAGCTTGTGCGTCGTCTGTGACCGCTGGGGTCACGGTTTCTGACTTCCTGTGGGGGGAAGCTGATGCAGTCACGTGCTGCGCGCACGCCTTCTCGGCATGCCCGGAGATCATCCAGAACCATCCTCACCGCCGCCATCGCCACCGCGGCTTTAGTCGTGGCCGCCGCACCCGCTGTGGCGGCCCCGTCCGAACCCGAACTGCCCAGGCAGGAAAGCCCGTGGACCAGCCCGACGAAGGTCGACAAGCCTGCGACGCCGACGGGCGTGACGAAGGCCCCGGCCTCCGAGGCGGAGGCCGGGGTGCCGGCCGAGGTCTCCGCTTGGCGGGCGGCGCAGAAGGCCCGCACCACCGGCACCGCGGCCTCGTCACGCAACGCCGCAGTGGCCACCCCGTACCTGCCGGAGGGGCAGGGGCAGGTGCCCTGGCACCGCATTCTCGACACCCGCCTCGACGATGCGCTGGTAGCGCGGGTGAACCTGTCCAACGGCAACCTGATGCTGGCGGCCACCGACTTCGACATCGCCGGCGTCGGCCACAAACTCCAACTCGCCCGCACCTACAACTCGTTGGAAGCCCCGTGGGGCAAGGTCTCCCAGCACTGGTGGCAGGGCTACGAACGCTACCTCCAGGTCAACGACGGCGAGGTGGACGTCTTCGACGCCACCGGCGACCTGCTGCGGTTCACCGCGAAGACCGGCGGCGGCTACACCACCCCCACCGGCTACTCCAAGGACCTGACCAAGAACGCGGACGGCACCTACACCCTGACCGACCGCAAGTCCGGCAGCCGCGACACCTACGACGCCAACGGCACCCTGACCAAGGTCACCGACAAGAACAAAGGCACGATCACCGTCGACCAGCACGACGAGACCGGCGAGCACAAGGGCTTCAAGCTCACAGAGACCCGCTCCGGACGCTGGATCGACCTGGTCAAGACGTACCCGAACCAGTGGCAGGCCAAGGACCACACCGGCCGCACCGCCGTCTTCGACCTCGACCCCTCCGGCTATCTGGCCAAGGTGACCGATACGGCGGGCAAGGCCACGGCTTACGGGTACGACGGGGACGGCCGGGTGACAAAGGTGACCACCCCGGAGGGCACGGTCACGGTCTTCACCTACGACGACCACAACCGCGTCACCTCGATGCTGCGCGCGACGGAGTCCACGAGCAGCGGTCACACCGGCCCGACGTGGCGCTTCGACTACTCCGCCGCCCCGGCGGCCGCGGGCACGACGACGGTGACCGATCCGGACGGCGACGACACGGTGTACACGTACAACGCGGACGGCGAGGTCACCAAGGTCACCGACCCGCTGCAGCACTCGCGCCACACCAAGTACACCAACCACCTGACCCAGACGGCCACCGACGCCATGGGCACGGGCGCGGACGGCACCGGCGGCAACGTGACGACGTACGGCTGGGACTCCCGCAACAACGCCACCTCCGCCAAGCTCCCGATGGGGGCGACGGCGTCCGTGACCGCGTACCAGTCCGTCGCGGGCACCGACCTGCCCAACGACTTCACCAGCGCGGACGGGCGCAAGGACAGCTTCACGTACGACACCAACGGCAACACCATGTCGGTGACCAGCTCAGGCACCGCCGGCGCCACCCGCTCGTACACCTACAACAAGGCCACCCCCACCTGCGGCGGCTTCGAGGGGCAGCGCTGCACCGCCAAGGACGGCAACGGCAAGACCACCTCCTTCACCTACGACGCCAAGGGCAACCTGTCCAAGGTGACCCCGCCCGCTCCGCTGGGCACCACCACGTACACCTACGACGACCTCGGCCGCGTCGACACGGCCACCGACGGCCGCGGCATCAAGACCGTCTACGTGTACGACACCCGCGACCGGGTGAAGAAGGTGTCCTCGACGAACGGGGCCGTCACCTTCGACTACGACGGCGACGGCAACCTCAAGTCCCGCACGGACGCTTCCGGTACCACCGGCTGGGACTACGACAAGCTCAACCGCGAGCACGTACGAACCCTGCAGAACGGCGCGCAGACCGCCCTCGCCTACACGCCAGGCGGGGACGTCGACCACTACACCGACCCGACCGGCAAGACGGACTACACCTGGGACAAGGCCGGCCGCCTGGACTACCTGACCGACCCGGCCGGCAAGAAGACCGACTTCACCTACGACAACAACGACAAGCGCACCACGACCATCTATCCCGGCGGTACCACCCAGTCGTTCACCCTCGACAAGAACGGCCGCCCCTCAGCCATCAAGACCACCTCGGGCACGACGACGCTGGTCGACCTCGCCTACAGCTACGCCAGCGCGGGCAAGGACACCACCAAGATCCGCACCCGCACCGACAACGCCACCGGACGCAAGACGAGTTACACCTACGACAGCCAGGAACGGCTGTCCTACGCACTGGAGGCCGACGCGGCCGGCGCCCGCACGGCGTCCTGGCTGTACTGCTGGGACAAGGCCGGCAACCTCACCGCCCAGGACGGCACCGCCACCACCTGCCCCACCACCCCCACCTGGACCTACAACGACGCCAGCCAGCTGACCGCGCAGAACGGCTCCACCACCGGCTGGTCCTACGACAAGGCCGGCAACGAGACCGCCGGCGGACGCACCGCCGCCACCGCCCGCAGCAACGAGACGTGGACGGATTACAGCCAGCTGTCCGCCATCACGCACGGCGGCACGAACCACGACCTCGTGCACGCCGGAACCGATAACTCCGAGCGTACGAAGCTGGGTTCGACGTGGTTCCACCACACCGCGCTCGGACTTGCGTCCACGACGACCAACGGCGCCGACACCGGATTCATCCGCGAACCTGCGGGCACGCTGAATTTTATGACGACTGGGGGGAAGTCCTACTACTACCTCACCGACGCCACCGGCAACGTCCTCGGCCTGGTGGACGACGCGGGCAAGCGCACGCACACCTACGCGTACGGCCCCACCGGCCTGCCCCGCGGCACCACCACCGAGGCCATCCCCCAGCCGTTCCGCTACAGCGGCGCCTACCTCGACCCGACCGGCCTGTACAAGATGGGCCACCGCTACTACGACCCCCAGATCGGCCGCTTCACCCAACCCGACCCCTCCGGCCAGGAACCGAATCCCTACCTCTATGCAGGGGGCGACCCGGTGAGCAACAGCGACCCTTCGGGTCTGTTTTCCCTCGGTGGTGCCCTGGAAGTGGCGGGTATTGCCCTAACGGTCGGCGCACTGGCGGCCTCCGGCCCGCTGGGAATCGGTCTCGGCCTCGCGGCGGCCGGTACGGACGTCGCCGGTGCGGCCGTCAGCGGGGCGTCCGGTTCCGAGATCGCTGGGGTGGCCGTAGTCAGCGCCTTCACACTCGGTGTCGGAGGCGGCGCCAAGGCCCTGTCGAAGGGGAGCGCGGTCGCCGGCCGAGCCGCCACAGGTGTGGACGCTGGATACGCGCTCCTCGGATATGGGGCCAACAAACTGATCACGAGCTAAGGAGTCAGCACTATGACCTTTGCGGCGGGCGGGGCGAGCAGCGGCAGCGCGGTGATCAGCGTCATCTTGGGCATCGTGTTCATCGCGGCGGTACTGCTGGTGGTGAAGGCGAAGAACCGCAAACGCTGACGCAGCAGTCCCAATCGGTCACTGCGGGGGAGAGCGTGGATCAACACTCTCCCCCGCGGTCTCGCCTTGGAGGGCTACGTCGCTGTGTGGTGGCTCAAACGCCGCACTGGCCATGGTGACTGACCACGAACTCATCAAACGAAAGCGTTGATCTGCGGATCTGCGCAGAATCGGGGAAGGCTGACAGGTTCGCAACCGTACGCAACTTTTGCGGGCTGGCTGTGGCCATCATCTGTGCACCTGTCACATCCTGACCTGCTCGACTGGGTCGGCCTGTCTTTCGGCGGGCACGCAGGCCATCGCCCTACTGCCGACGTCCGGCAGCCGGCCGAGCTCGTGACCTTGGACTCCGATGACGACGCGCCCAGCCGGATAGCTCCGGGTCACCCTGGCTCGGTAGTACTCCGTTGGGAGGCGGCCGCGCTGGTGTCGGCCGCCTCCGGGCGGCACGCTGCGTCATGATGAGTGGGCACGGCTCTCAGGCGAGCCCCGTGCCGGCCATCGTCCGATCCGATGTGCCGGGCGCAAGGAGCGTAGGACTGCACCGGCCTGTCCCAGAACACCATTTGCCTCGTTGAGCGTGACCTCCTTTCGTGTTCGACGTGGTTCCACCACACCGCGCTCGGCCTCGCCTCCACGACGACCAACGGCGTCGACACGATGCGGTTGATCGGCAGGAGTGTGCCGTCGAGGATCACGAATGCCTCCGTCGATGGGACCCGGATCGCTTCGGTCAGGGTGGGCGCGAGAGTTGCCAGGAGTTCGACAGCCTCGGTGGCATACCGGTCGGCGGTCGTGGTTCCGATACCGAATCCGGCCGCGAGCTGGGCAAGTGCGAGCAGGGCCTGGCGGACGGGGTTCAGACGCCTCCAGCGGGAGCCGATCGCGCGACGGTGCTGCGGCAGACGGGCGGACAGGAAACGCAGGGTAGAGCTGGACACGTCGACGTCCGACGGGTAGGCAAGCATGCGAAGCCTCTGGTGGAGACGGTTCTCTTGGTCGAAAGCCCATCTACCAGGGGCTTCACCACGTTGTCAGCCCAAACGTCTTGCTGCTGCTGAAAGTTGGAAAGGGATCCCTCTCTGCCTGGGTGGCTGGTATGTTGGAATTCTGTCGCTGACGGTACATCAGCTTGATCCTTTACAGCACTTGTGCACTAGCCAAATGAACAGCTACGGCGACGGTTCGGAGGGCACCATCTATGAGTCCAGATGAAATGCGCGCAAGGATTGCAGAACTGACTGCCGAGGCTGCGACCCTGAGAGAATTTGCGGAGGCTGCAGAACGGGGCGAGCACGACGACGAACAGCGTATTGCTTCTAGTGTTGCGCGAATGCTCCCCATCCCCGAGGCGAAGAAAGGACTTTTTGGGGGAGTAAAGGGAAAGAGCCGACAGGAACAAGAGCAGGAGTGGATTGAGCAGGTTCGACAGGTTCAACGGAGCACTCTCGCACTACGGGCGATCAACCGAGTGACCGAAGAAATCTATCCGGAGATCCACGAGTTGCAGTTCAAGCTCTCAGGTCAGTAGCCAGGGACGCCACAGACCGTTCTCGAAGGCCACGAATATCCAACTGATCAGCTCGGCGCGCTCGGGATCCACACCGACCTGGGGCATCGACCAAACCGAACCGCGATGCCACAACCGCCTCCCACCCCTGAACTACAGTCAGATCAGCAGGTAAGGGTAATTGGGGTAAACCCGGGTGGTGCACGAGGTTGACAGATCATCGAACCGGCGACCGGGGATCACCCCGTCCCATTCTTCGGCAGGGTCAAGCCGAAACGCCGAGGCTAGTCCCGCCAGTCCCACCCGTGCCGGCCGAATAGGTACGAATCGCAACGCTCGAACCAGAGGATGGAAACCAAAGATGGCACTTGAAGGCTGGATCGAACCGCGGAGTCATTACAAGGCAACGGGACAGGTCAGTGGCGGCAAGATGACTGGCGCGACCGTGAATGATACCAACGGGAGCACGATCGATCGGAACGCGACCTTCGATTCGAAGGATGCTTTCTTCAGTTGGGCGAGGAAGCGGGCTGGTATCAGCTAGGCCATGCCGACACATGGAGCCGTGAGCCGGGTTGGCGATCGAGCTAACCCGGCCCTTTTGTTAGTTCAGCGTGGTCGTGCCAGGGGGCCATGCACGGGTGACGGCCAGTGCGAACTGTCGTTGCTCCTTAGGCCACCACGTGCCAACCGGAGCAGACAACACTATCTCTACTTGCCAACTCGTGAGTGTGATCCGGGTGAACGCCGATTCTGAGCTTGTTCTTTATCTACCAAAATCTTCCGGGCTTGCCGATCAGGGCCCCGACGTTTTCCTGGCTCGCACGGACTTGGGTGTTGATGCCGGCGGCGTGCCCCAGAAGTAGGCGGCCATGCGCGGTTGGACGCCGGGCAGATCACGCTCAACGCCGACGGCCGCCAGCTGATCGCCTATCCCTGGTCGACAACCGTGGACGCGGTTCTGGGAGACCTGCTGTTCATCGACGGGTTCAGCTATGTACGTGGTTGGGGAGCAGAGCCGGTACAAGAAGCTCGCGGGCGCTGCCGGAAGCCGAGCACTGTATCTGGCGGCCGCCACTGCGCTCGCCGTCGTGGCGGAGGTACGGGCCGCGGCCTTCCTCGAAGCCAGGAGCCAGCCAGCCACCGCCACAGGCCTGCCGCTTGCGTGAACCGGTCCGGTCCCGCTCGGACTTCCCGCAGGTTCTCACCGGAATCCCCAGCTCACAGGAGGGTGATCAGGAGAGCGAAGGTCAGAAGCGCTGGCTGTTGCAGGGCCTGATCGGTTGAATACATGCCGTTCATCCCCGCTGCCTTCCGCTCCGCGAAGCCCTTCGGCCTGATGTGCTCCAACCAACCAGCGCACCGGCCATCGGCGATCGAAGAACGTGTGCGTCACTGCGGACAGAGCGAACCCTGCGGCCAAGACGGTCCAGGACATCTGGAGCGGAATAACGGCCGAGACCAGTGCCAGCGTCACGGCCATTACCAGGTGGTACTGGGCTACGTGTCCCCGGCACGCGCCCCAGCCCCGCTGCGGGCTCACGCCGTCGGCGACCTCGGCCGCCGACGGCGCCGCCTTCTCCTCGGCCTGCTGGTCAGTCTGCCCGATCACGTGGTCCACGAGGTTGTGACCGACGGAGAGAACCGCCCACACCGCCCCGAAGGTCGCCAGGGTCGCCGGCGAGCTGCTCGATGGAGGTCATCGGGCACCTCCTGCCGTCAGGAGACCGTGGTCCAGAATCAGGGCATGGACGTCCCCAAGCTCCTGGAAACCGCTTCCCTGCTGGTTCCTGAGAAGATCGCCACTGAGAACGACATCACGGTGAGCGACGTCTGGGAGTACCTCGCTCACGACGAGTGGGAAGTGGCCCTCGATCTGCTGGAAGAACTCGGCGACGTCCGCCCGCTTCCGCTCAGCTTCTGGGAAACCCTAGCCACCGCTGCCGAGCAGATGCGGCTGGAGAAGAGCGCGGCCTGGTGCCACTGGCGCGCCTTCGAGACCCGCCACGGGATTCTCCGAGCCGACCTCACCCTCCGCCCGGCCACCGAAGCGCGACGACAGACGCCCATCTCTGGCGCTGGCGTCCTGCGACCGATGTGGGACATCGGCCACCGGACCGCGACCGGCGAACCGGTTCTCAACATTGCCCGGCTCTGGGTGGAGTTCATGCCTCTCCTGGAGCCCGGGGAACATGCCTCGGTACGACTCGCGCCCCTGGACCCCGCGCAGTGGCAGCACCTTCAGCCCGGACAAGTGATCACCATGCACGAGGACCAATCGGTGGCAGGCACGGCAGTTGTCCTGGAGATCCAGCGTCCCCCGGCCCCGTTCGCCACATAAGAAGGAGCGCAGTCGACTCGTGCCGTTGGTGCAGAGAAGGTCAGTCAAGTACGTGCCGTTCAGCCCGGCCGTCTGCAGCTCCGCGAAGCCCGTCGACCCGGTGTGCTTCGTGTCGGTAGGCTCGGATATTCATCTAGGTGGCCTAGCGCTTCAGGTGGTGTCAGTGGGCAAGGGCAGACTGAGCGCATGACCGCATCTCGCAGCGTTTCTACCGATCAACCCCGCTAGCGCTGCGTCCATGTCACCCCCGGCGGTGAAACGCCGTTAGCTCTCGAATGCCCTCTCCAAGCGCCGGCACAAACGCCGGGCCACGCTCTTGTGGCCTGCTCTGGCAGGTTCGTTGGGCTCAGGCACAGCTCCTGTTGTAGCAGTGCGCGCGTGCAGGGACTGCCAATGCTGCCGTGCGTGGCAGCGGAGCGCCACCGGTGCAACGAGGCCGCTGCCCCGCCACAGCCCCGATCAGACGGGCGAGTCCAGGGAGCGTCAGCAGTACCCGATTGCTGCCGCTGGAAGGCTCCTTGACACGCCAGTTCGGCGTGGACCCGCTGCGGCAGGACGTCGGAGGAAGCCCACTGTCTGAGACACGCTGAGGCTGAAAGACCCGTACTGTGTACGGGACACATAACGCAGTCGACAGCCGTGTCGTCGAGCAGCTGCCGCCCCTCTTCCTCGATCGTCGGGAACGCGGCTGTCAGGTCGTTTCCGTTACGGCTGCGCACGGCGACGTGGCCGTCGGCCCACCGGTCGGCCAGCGCCCGGTGGCAGTGCCATTTGGGCTGCGTCGCGTGGACCGCGGGCAGCGCCGGGTCGCTGACCGGCACGGCGCGCATCGGCTGGGGGAGGACCTGGCGGGGGACGGTGAGGGCATGGTCGACGTGTTCCATCCCCAGCACCGTGGGACGGCACCCTGGCCCCGGACGGCCGATGCAGATCCTCTGGGGGATGCTCGCCCCGGCTTGGGGGTCTGGATGGCTGTATCACGCCGGGCGGTGAAGAACCGGGGGTGGACCGGGGACCTCCGGCCGCCCTGTGCCCGCGGGAGGGCCCGGCATTAGAGTGCCCGTATGAACAGGCAGGCTCCGACGCTGGAGGATGTCGCGCGGGAGGCGGGGGTCTCCCGCGCCACTGTGTCGCGGGTCGTGAACGGCGTGCGCAACGTCGATCCCAGCATTCAGGAGCTGGTCCGCAGTGCGATCGAGCGGACGGGCTACACGCCGAACCGGGCCGCGAGGGCGTTGGTCACCCGGCGCACCGGGGCCGTGGCTCTCATCGTCTCCGGTGCGGGCGACGCCTTCGCCAGCCGCGTGTTCGCCGACCCGTTCTTCGGCCGTGTCGTCAACGGCGTCGTGGGGTATCTCCGGGCGCGCGCGATGCAGCCGGTGCTGTTGTTCGCCGAGTCGCAGGTGGCCAAGGAGCAGGTGGTCGACTACGTGCGGCAGGGCAGTGCGGACGGTGCGCTGGTGGTGTCGGTGCAATCGGACGACCCGCTGCCGGACATGCTCCTGGATGCCCGTGTTCCCACGGTGCTGTTCGCAGGTCCTGCCCGGTCGGCGCCGGTCAGTTGCGTCGACCTGGACCACTACGCGGGCGGACGCCTGGCCGGAGAACACCTCCTGGCTCGGGGCTGCCGCCGTATTGCGGCGATCAGCGCTCCGCTGGCTCTCAGGGCCGGGCGGGAGCGCCTTGCCGGATTTCGCGATGCCCTGGCGGACGCTGGGCATGACAGTCCTCCGGTGGCCGAGGGCGTCTTCACGCTGGACAGCGGGGCGGCGGCCATGGCCACGCTGCTGCGGGATCACCCTGCGGTAGACGGCGTGTTCGCGGCCAATGACCTGATGGCCCAGGGCGCCTGCCAGGTTCTGCGAGAACTGGGCAGGCGCATACCGCAGGACGTCGCCGTCGTCGGGTTCGACGACTCGAGCATCGCCGTGACGTGCCGGCCGCCGCTGACCACGGTGCGCCAGCCGGTGGAGGACATGGCGGCGGCCATGGCCAGGATGCTGGACGAGCAGGTCCAGGGCGCCTGTACCGAACCCCGTAGCCTCGTCTTCGCACCCGAACTGGTCGTACGCGAGTCCGCCTGACCCGGCACGCGTTCCGCCGGGCGCAGATCGGGCGTGGCCCTGCCGACGGGTGTGCCTTCGCGGCAGCCGGCGGCAGGGCCATGCCCGGTCGGTGCGGTCAGGTGAGGGACTCCCGGTGGGCGCGGATGATCTCCGCGTAGCGCAGGCCGCTGGTCTTGACGGTCCGGGTCTGGGTCGCGTAGTCGACGTGGACGAGGCCGAAGCGCTTGTCGTAGCCGTAGGCCCACTCGAAGTTGTCGAGCAGGGACCAGGCGTAGTAGCCGGCCAGGGGTGTGCCCTTGCGGACCGCCCGGGCGCAGGCGTTCACGTGCTGTTCCAGGTAGCGGGCCCGGTCGGGGTCGTGGACCTCGCCGTCGGGGCCGACCGTGTCCGAGAACGCGGAGCCGTTCTCGGTGACGTACAGCTTGCGCACCCCGTAGTCGTCGGTCAGACGCAGCAGCAGGGCCTCCAGGCCGCCGGCGTCGATCTGCCAGTCCATGACGGTGCGCGGTACGTCGGGCAGCCGGACCTCGCGGGCGTGCGGGACGGGGCCATCGGGGTCGTCGGTGACGGTGGCCGGGAAGTAGTAGTTGAGGCCGTGCCAGTCGAGCGGCACGGCGATGGTCTCCAGGTCACCGGGGCGCTCCGGGAGGTCCACTCCGTACAGCTCGCGCATGTCGGTGGGGAAGCCGCGGCCGTAGACCGGGTCGAGCCACCAGCGGTTGGTGTGGCCGTCCATGCGGGTGGCCGCCGCGATGTCCTCCGGGCGGGTCGAGGCGGCCTCGACGGTGGAGTGGTTGGTGACGAGGCCGATCTGTGCGCCCGGTGCCGCCGCGCGGATCGCCTGGGTGGCGAGGCCGTGGGAGAGCAGCAGGTGGTAGGAGGCGTGCACGGCGGCGGTCAGGTCGGTGAGGCCGGGTGCCATCCGGCCCTCCAGGTGGCCGATCCAGCCGGAGCACAGGGGTTCGTTCAGGGTGGCCCAGTGGGTGACGCGGTCGCCGAGCCGGCCAGCGACGACGGAGGCGTAGTCGGCGAGGTGTTCCGCGGTCTCGCGCACGGTCCAGCCGCCGCGGTCCTGGAGCGCCTGTGGAAGGTCCCAGTGGTAGAGGGTGACGTTGGGTGTGATGCCCGCGTCGAGGAGACCGTCGACGAGCCGGTCGTAGAAGTCGAGGCCGGCCGCGTTGACCGGTCCGTCGCCGCCGCGTATGACGCGGGGCCAGGCGATGGACAGGCGGTAGGCGTCGGTGCCGAGTCGCTTCATCAGGGCGATGTCCTCGGGCCACCGGTGGTAGTGGTCGCATGCCACGTCGCCGTGGTCGTCGTTGTCGACCTTGCCGGGGGAGTGGGAGAAGGTGTCCCAGATCGACGGTGCCCGGCCGTCCTCGGCGACGGCGCCCTCGATCTGGTAGGCGGAGGTGGCCGTGCCCCAGGTGAAGTCGGCGGGGAAGGCGGCGAGGTCAAGCGAGTCGGACACAGAGGGCCTCTCTCGGGTGGTCGGGCGAAGCAGGGCGATGTCGAGACCGCGGCGGCTGCCCCTCCACCGCATCGGAGAGCGCTCTCCCAACAGTCCGACGAACGCGCTCTTTCCGTCAAGTCCCTCCGTCCGCCGGCGAGGTGAGGGTCTTGGGCAGCCGGAAGGGGCCCGGCGACACCCGTGCTGAGCGGGTGGCCGGGCCCCTGGGAACCGGCAGGTCAGGGCAGCCGGTGGTCCGCGTTCAACACCGCGCCGCGCTCCGGGTGGTTCTGGTCGTAGCCGCGCGTGTCGCACTGGAGGCCGCCCACGATGCAGTGGTCGACCAGCGCCTTGAGGGTCCGCTCCTCCCAGGCGTTGAAGAAGTCGTAGTGGAAGGAGTAGCCGCGTCCACTGGCCAGGCGGACGTCGCTCATGTCGCCGTTGACCGGGAAAGCCATCTTGAACTCGATCATCGGCAGGGCGACCGGGTGGGAGGCCGGGCACATGTTGTCGTTGGTGCCGGGTTTGACGACCGTGTACGCCATGTGGCTCTTGTGGTCGGGGGTGTCGAGGTACTTGCCGTCCCAGCAACTCGGCGCCTGGAAGCGGATGTTGAGCTGGACGTCGGGCCGACTCGGGCAGCTCGCCGGGAAGTCGACGTTGAAGAAACTGTCACCGCATTCCCAGCCCTCGACGAACCCCTTGTGGCTGCGGAACTCCTGGGCGCTCTGCATGGGGTCGCCGACGACGAACCGCAGTCCCGTGGGGAAGGGCCGCACGCTGGTGTAGTCGGTGACACCGGCCTTGTAGTAGATGACCTGCGGGCCGACGGGGAGGATCTTCTTGTCCCCCTTGTACAGGGACGGCATCCAGTACGCGGAGGCGTCGGCCGGTGCGAGGCAGGTGGTGTTGCCCCCGTAGAGGCTCGATGTCGTGCTGCCGGCGTTGGTCGTCGTGTTGCCCATGAAGGTGTGGTCGTGGGACTTGCCCGGCTGCCCCGGGTACACGATCGGGTCGTCCGGCGCGGTGTGCGTGACGGAGCAGTTGGCCTGGAACTCCTTGTGGTAGCGCGGCGGAGGTGTGGCCGTGGACGGGGTCACTCCGGTGACCTGGGGCACGGCCGGTATGTATCCGTCGCCGTCGGGGTCGTCGGCGGACGCCTGGTTGGACACCGCCATGGTGTGCCCGGTGTGAGTGCCGGCCGAGGCGCTACTGCCCGGATCGGCCGCGGTGGCGACCGTGCCCAGGCCGAGGATCACGGAGAGGAGAGAGCCGCCGACAAGGAGTGTGGGGAGTCGTTTTGAACGCCATCTCATGGAGGGCCTCCAGCCCTTGGGTGGGGAGGGTGGGGACCCGGCAGGGGGCTGAGCGCAGCCCCCTGCCGGGGTTTGGCGTGGTGCGTCAGCTGTAGACGCCGAACTCGTGCAGCGAGTAGCCCCAGCCGGTGCCACGCGCCGTCAGGTGCAGTCGTACGTGTCGTGCGGTCGCCGCGACGTCGATGGTGTCGATGTCACCGTTGCCGGTCGTAGTGGTGTGCACCGTGCGCCAGGTGTTTCCGTCGTCGGACACCTGGACCTCGTAGGACTTGGCGTAGGCCGGGTCCCAGACCAGCTGCAGCTTGCGGATGGCGGTGGGGGCGCCGAGGTCGACGCGGATCCACTGCGGATCGCTCCAGTCGCTGGCCCAGCGGGTGTCGGCTCTGCCGTCCGTCGCCTTGGCGGGCTCGCACGGGCAGTCGCCGTACGACGCCTGGAAGGAGGAAGCGGTGGTGGGCTTGTTCAGCGCCACGTTCGTGCCGGTGACCGGTGGGGCGACGACCTTGACGGACTTCGTCTCGATGCCGGCGTTGCCGTGGCCGTCCTCGGCCTGGATGTACACCTTCCACACGCCGAGCTTCTCGGGGGCCGTCACGGCGAACGTCCCGGTGCCGGTGGAGCGCCACTTGGCCTCGACCAGGCGCTTGTCGCCGTTGGCGTAGTTGCCGCTGAGGAAGACCTTGTAGGTGATCGGGTCCCCGTCGGGGTCGCGGACGTCGGCGCGGACGGTGAACTCTCCGCCCGCCGGGGCGGACGAGGCGGGGCTGACGGCCATGTTCGTGATGACCGGGGGCGTGTTGTCACCGCTGGTCGATCCGGTGTAGGCCCGCTTGACCGCGTAGTAGGACAGTCTCTTCAGCCCGTCGGGCACGAGGTTGAACCAGATGCCGCCGAAGTCGTGCTCGACGCCGTAGTGGAAGAGGGTGGCGCCGAGGGCGACGCCCCGGTGCCCGGTGACGCACTCCCAGGCTTTGGTGTAACCCGCGGCCTTCTGCACGTCGGTCGGCTCGTCGGGGATGCCGTTGGCGTCGTCCGGTACCTCCCACTCCCCGGCCGGTCCGCCCTCGGTGATGATGTACGGCTTGGTGTAGCCGCCCTCCTCCCAGTCCTCCTGGACGCCGCAGATGTCGCCGTAGGAGTTCATCGAGTACAGGTCGAGGTCGGGCGCGTTGCGCTTGTAGTACGGCCAGGCTCCGGTCCAGGCGTCGGTCGAGGTGACGGGGTGGTCCGGGTCGATGGAGTGGATCTTCTTGGCGACGTCGTTGACGAAGCCGGTGTAGGCGTTGCGCTGCGTCTCCAGCTCCGTGCCGCTGTAGCAGTTCTGCAGGCCGAGGACCGACTCGTTGCCGACGTTCCACATGAGGGTCGCCGGGTGACTCTTGTACGCCTCCACCCACTTGGCGAACTCGGTGAGCATGTTGTTCTTGTACGTGGTGTCGGTGACGTAGTTGACGCAGCCGCCGGAGCCGGGGCCGCCGCCGGGCTGCAACCAGAAGCCGTTGACGACGCGGATGCCGTTCGCGGCGGCGCTGTCGAGCAGTGGCTTGGTGCCGCCGTCGGTGCCCCAGGTGCGGATCGTGTTGACGCCCATGGACTTCACGTCGGGCATGTACTTCGGGGCGTCCGCGATGGCGGGACCCCAGGTCAGGCCCTTGACGGTGTACGGCTGGCCGCCGACGGTCAGTTGCCAGTTCCCCTGGGAGCCGGTGACCTTGACCGCTCCTCCTCCTCCTCCGGCGGGCGGTGTGCCGTCCGTGGTCCCGTATACCTGGAACTCCCACAGGGAGTAGCCGTAGCCGCCGGAGCGTTCGGTGCCCAGCATGCGTACGTAGCGGCCGGCGCCGGAGACGGCGACCTCGTCGGTGCCTCCGTCGCCGCCGGTCACGGTCTTCAGGGTGCGCCAGTCCGTGCCGTTGTCGGACGCCTGGATCTGGTAGCTCTTGCCGTACGCGCCTTCCCAGGTCAGCACGACACGGCTGAGGTCGGCGCGCTGTCCGAGGTCGACCTGGAGCCACTGCGGGTCGCTCCACTGGCTGGCCCAGCGGGTGCCGGTGAGGTTGCCGTCGACGGCCGCCGAGGCTGCGTACCCGGCGCCTTCCTGGGAGGAGGCGGTGGCGGGCTTGCCCTGGGAGAGCAGGGTCTCCGCGGCCTGGGCGGACGGAGCGGTCAGGACGAGCGACGACGCCAGCAGGGTGCCGAGGGCGAGCAGGGGCACGCCGGCACGGCGGCCGACTGGTTTGCGATACGAGGAGGCTCTGAACACATCTGCTCCTGGCGGGTTGGGGAGAGCCGATGGGACGGGGCTGTTGGAGCACCGCGTGATGGCCCTTCCGGGCCGGGTCGCGGGGATGTCATCCGGCCCGGAAGGGAGTTGTGGTGGCTCGGTCAGGGGTAGGACACGACGGTGGACGGCACGGTCGAGGTGCCGGCGGGCACCGTGGAGGCGCCGGTGTCGTTGATGACGTGGTTGTAGTGGCCCATGCCGCCGAGGGAGACCACGAGGAGGCTGTGGAACTTCACCCCCGGTTTGACAGGCGTCTTGAAACCGTGGTCCTGGCGGATGTTCGGGTCGACGTTGTAGTTGCAGTAGCTGCCCAGGCCCCATGCCTCGTGGGTGTTCACCGAGTCGTCGACCCGGTAGGCGGCGTAGCCCTTGGTGTCACCGTTCTGGATCGCGGCCTGGTTGGGCGCGTCGTACGCCTTCTCGTTCTGGTAGAAGATCGTTCGGCCGCGTTCGCCGTACCACTCGACGTCGTACTTGTTGAAGTGCTCGACGAACAGGCCGGTGGCCAGCACGTCGTCGCCGTTGACACGCACGCCGTAGTCGGCCCGGTTGGTCTCCCAGCCGACACCCTCGCCGTGGTCGGCCCGCCACACCCAGGTGTGATCGATGATCGTGTCGTCGCTGTTGACGACGATGCTGGTGGTCGCCTTGCCGGCACCCGCGCCGCCGATGCGGACGTAGACGTCCTGCACGGTGGTCGGGTTCGCGGCGTGGTCGGCGGACGCGCCCTGCGGGCCGACCTCCAGCAGGGTCGGGGAGTTGACCGGTCCGGCGTCGATCAGGAAGCCGGCGAGCCGCACGCCGTCGACGTCGGCGACCTTCATCGCGGTCACCCCGTTGTCCGGGATGATCGTGGCCAGGCCGAGGCCCAGCACGATGGTGTTGGCCCGGTTGACGTTGATCGTCTGGTCGACGTGGTAGATGCCGGGGGTGAACAACAGGTGCAGGCCCTGGGCGAGTGCGGCGTTGATGGTGGCGGCGCTGGCACCGGGCTTGACGACGTAGAACTTGCTCAGCGGGATCGACTCGCCCTGCGGGGTGCCGCTTGCCCAGGTGGTACCGCGGGCGTTGGTCCGCTTGGCGGGGGCGAAGACCTTGTACTCGGTGCCGTCCAGGTAGAGGAAGGGCTTCTCGCGGGAGATCGGCGTCGTGTCGAGCGTGGTGTAGCGAGGCTCCGGGAAGCTGGTGGCCGGGGCACCCTCGACGCCGGAGAAGACCTGGTTCCAGACGCTGTTGGACCAGCCGCCGATGGAGCTGTCGCGGGTGTACCACTGCTGCTGCGAGTAGTTGCCGACCTGGCCGTCGATCTTGCTGTCGGCGATGTAGCCGCCGCTGGCCCAGCCGTAGCCGTTGGGAGCGAGGTTGAGACCGCCCTTGACGTGCATCCGGCGGAACGAGGCGGCCTGTGAGACCGCCCAACGATTGGTACCGCTGACCGGGTTCACGGCGAGGTTCTCCGCGGCGCGCCAGAAGTTCTGGGTGGCATTGCCGTTGAACCAGCCGGCGTCGACGGTGACGTCACCGTTGATCGTGGTGTCGTCGGGGCGCAGGCCGAGGCCGGCGATCTGGGTGTAGAAGCCGATCTGGGCGTTGAGGTTGTTGTAGGTGCCCGGTTTGAAGAGGAAGGCGTGTCGGCCGGAGCCGAACTGCGCGGACTCCTGCGCATTGAAGACCTGGTCCAGCTTGGCCTGGATGCCGGGCGTGGACGGGTCGAAGATGTGGACGTTCGGGCCGAGGTCGCCGCCGCCGGGGATGACCGGTCCGGGATCGTCGCCGGTGGTGCCGTACACCTTGAACTCCCAGAGGGAGTAGCCGTATCCGGTGGCGCGGACGGTGCCGAGCATGCGGACGTAGCGGGCTGTGCCGGAGACGTTCACGGTCTCCGTGCCGCCAGTACCTGTGGTGGTGGAGTAGGCCGTCGACCAGTCCGTGCCGTTCTGGGACGTCTCGATGCGGTAGGCCTTGGCGTAGGCGGCCTCCCAGCGCAGTTCGACCTGGGTGAGGGAGGCGGGGGCGCCGAGGTCGACGCGGATCCACTGCGGGTCGGCGGCGGCGCTGGACCAGCGGGTGCCGTTGTCGCCGTCGACCGCCGCGGTCGCCGGGGTGCCGTAATGCTCCTGGCTGGAAGCGGCGACCGGCTTGCCCTGCGACAGCAGCACAGGCGCGGCCTGGGCCTCCTTGGCGGGGGCGAGGGCGAGAAGGGTGGCGGCCAGTGCGGTGACCATCACGCCGACGAGGCCGCGGCGGCGGCCGGGTCTGCGTGGCAGCGCCGCTGGGGGTATGCCGACTGTGTGCATGAGGAGACTCCTCGACATGGGACTGAAACGGGAGAGCGCTCTCCGGAACCTTGCCTGTCACGCCAATCGCGGTCAAGGTTCCGGACACGACTTTTCTTTTGGCTTTCATTAAGTGCGGGTGCTTGGGGGGACGGACTCCCTGAGAGGCACCGGGGCGCGTCTCAGCGTTGCGGGAGGAGGGGCTTGACCGTGCCCCTGAACCCGCGCAGCATCCGGTCGGCGCTCGCCCGCTTGGCCGAAGGGAGGGGAGATCAGCCCGCTCACCCGTGGGCCTGGGCGAGCGCATTGGCGCGTCGAGCGTCGGGCGCCTCGGCGGCGAAGGTCGTGCTGTGCAGGCCGGACCGTGGACGATGCCGGTCGCCGCGTGTGCGACCAGGGATCGGGCGATCCAGGCGATCATCTGGAAGCCCGCCCGAGATCGGTAGAACCGTGGTCGTCTCCGGAGTTGATCACAATTCAGGTGCCCGAGCATGACTGGCGTCCGGGCGGGACCGTCACCCTCCCCGCCCCTTCTGCTAAATCAGGCCCAAGTCCTCGCCAATCAGAACCCTGGCAGCGGCAGTTTGGGCACGTGCGGACGCCGCAGGCGCTGCCCGCGTCGTATCCGTGCAGAGTGAACATCTCCGGCCACGGGCGGCCCACCTCGTGGGAGGCGCTGAGCCTGGCATCCTCCACAGCTTCACCGCGTTGCCTTCGCTGACCTCACACCGGCCCTCGGAGTGAGTGTGGCGGCGGAGCCGGTGACCACGTCGACCAGATACACGACCTCACCCGCGGTGCAGGAACCCGTCGACCTCGCCCCCGGTGGCCGACTCGTCTTGCTGGTGGACCGGCTCGCCATGGTCTGACACACCGCCCCGACGCCACACAGCCGGGTCGACGCCGCCCACTGATGGCCCGAAACATAAGGGTGCCGTCACCGAACCCCCGGCGGTGGCGCGCCCAGGTGCGCATGGCGTCTGCTTCGTGCTCGTTGTCCCGGACGGTGATCAGGCTCAGGTCGAGGTGCAGGCCCGCCGCGAGCGCCATCTCGAGGCCGCGGGTGAAGCGGTCGAATCCGCTGCGGCGGCGCGTCATCTGGTCATAGGTCGCGCCGTACTGGCTCAGTGTCAGCTTGGTCGGCGGGTGGGTGCGCAGCAGGTTGAGGATGCGGTCGCTGTGCAGCCGGGGAAGTCGGGGTTGATCAGGGGCTCCCCGGCCCTCCAGGCCGCGTGACCAAATTTGCCACCCAAACCTGCACCAGACCCCTGTCTTTTGCGGCGTCGAGCACGCGCCAGAACGCTTCGGTCTCCATGGCGGCCTCCTCCGCATGTGCGCGAAGTTTGAAACTCAAGGTCAGCTTGTCGCGCAACTCCATCAGGGACTGATGTAGTCGCCCCACCAGAAGGTTGCGACGTAGGCCCGTCCAAGTGCCTCGCCGCCTCGCCCGCCCCTGATGTGGACGACGATCAACGCCAGGACGAACCAGGCGGTGAAGCATCCCGCGACGATCAAAGTCCACCGTGGACCTGAGGCAAGAGCGATGACGATCAAGGCAATGATCGTCAGGGCCAGTCCGATGTGGCCGTCGCTGATATCCGTGCCGGGCTTGTTGCCGCCTGCCATGGGTGCCCCTGCTGAAGATCGCGTCGTCCTGCGTCCGAGCAGCTTACGGGGCTCTGCCTGTACTGTCGGTGCCGCTTGAGCGACGGGGCCTGGTGCCCTTTGGCAGGCTCACGGGATCCGCCTGGACCTCATGCACGGCACCCGTCGCGTGGCCACCGCCACGCTGGAAGTCTCCCCGCAGCTGGCCGACGACTGCGCCTCGGCCAGGCCCGGGGCGGCGGCAAGCAGGGCCAGGCGGCACCCCTCCGACGGGCGTCGACTGCCTGACCACCGTCAGCCATAGGACTCGAGCGCCAGCGCCAGGGCGAGCAGGAGCAGCAGCAGCTCAATCACCGTGCCACCCCCCATTCGCAGCTCGTCGGGCGGGGTATGGCACGGCTCGTACTGGGAGGTTCACCCATTGCGGGTCTGCTGCTCCTTCATCACTCACCCGCCCCCGGGCGCGGGGGCGGAACGTCTTCGGCGGGAGAGGAAGTCTCCTTCACTTAACGGCAAAGGGCCGCTAAAGTCCTTGGGGGTGGCTGGCCACAGCACGTTTCTGGACTTTTCTGTTCCCCTTTTGGTCGTCGCTGTGCAGAGCTGCGGAGGGACGGGCTCAGTCCCCGACGTGGATGCCGGGGCGGCGGTCGGGGTCGGGTTCGTTCCTGCGGATGATCTCCCGGGTGACGGGGGCGGTGTCGCCGCGCCCGAGGAGGAAGTAGCGGATCATGTGCACCAGGGGGCTGCCTTCGGCCCAGGCGAAGTAGCAGTGCGGCCGCACACCGGTGCCGTCCCGCAGGGCCAGCAGGATTGCGGCGATGGCGTTGGGCGCTGCCGGGGCCTGGGCGCGCAGGATGCGGTAGCCGTCGACTTCGACGCCGTGGACGGTGAGGGTCTCGCTGAAGTCGGACGGGTCGACGACGTCGATCTCCAGGAAGAGCACGTCGGCCGGGCCGGGTACCGGATTGGTGCCGCGCTGTTCGCGTTCCTTGGCGCTGTATTCGGCGGCGTCGCCGGCCTGGCGGCGGTTGGCGATGATGTTGATGGACTGGTCGTGGGCGAGGGTGTCGCTGATGAACCGGCGGGCGGTCTCGTCGAAGACGAGGCGGTCGGCGCGCAGCTCGGTGGTGCGCGATACGCGGGAGACCAGTGACACGGCGATGATGCCGAGGATGAAGAAGCCGGAGATGGCGATGCCGTCGGGCTTGTCGACGATGTTGGCGATCAGCGCGTAGAACAGGACCGCGGTGAGCGCGGCGAACCCGGTGGTGGCCGCGCGCCGCCGGTGGCGGGCGACGAAGACGGTGACGGCGAGGGCGCCGGAGACCATCATCGCCAGGATGCCGGTGGCGTAGGCACCGGCCTGTTTGTCGACGTCGGCGTCGAACGTGATGGTGATGATGATGCATAGGGCGGTGTAGACGAGGACGACCGGGCGTACCGCGCGTCCCCATTCGGGGGCCATGCCGTAGTCGGGCAGGTAGCGGGGCACGATGTTGATCAGCCCTGCCATGGCGGAGGCGCCGGCGAACCACAGGATCAGGATGGTGCTGATGTCGTAGACGGTGCCGAACGCCTCACCGACATGCTCATGGGCCAGCCAGGCCAGGGCGCGGCCGTTGGCGGCGCCTCCGGGCTCGAACTCGGCTTTGGGGATGAGAACGGTGGCAACGAAGCTGGCGGCGAGCAGGTAGACGCTCATGATGAGCGCGGCGGTGGTGAGGAGCTTGCGGGTGTTGCGGATGCGGGTCTTGAGACGCTGTTCGGCATCGGCGCCGTCGGCGGCCACCAGCGGCATCATGCTCACACCGGTTTCGAAGCCGGACAGGCCCAGTACCAGCAGGGGGAAGGCCAGCAGGGCAGGGCGGGCCAGATCACCGAAGCCGCCCAGGTCGGTGAGGGAGCCGGTCCACGCCGACCAGGCGTCGGGATCGGTGAGCACATGCGCCACGCCCACGCCGATGACGATGGCGTTGAGGGCGAGGAAGACAACCACCAGGGGGATGGCCACCTTGACCGCCTCGCTGAAGCCCAGCAGGAACACTCCGCCGAGAATCAGCAGCAGCGCTACCGTCATCGCGACCTCATGGCCGTGCAGTACTGCGGGGAAGAAGGGGTTTTCCACCACGTGCACCGAGGCGTCCGCTGTGGACAGCGTGATGGTGATGATCCACGAGGTGGCAACGAAGCCGAGCAGGACCAGCACGAACAGCTTGCCCCACCAGAACGGCAGCAGATCCTCCAGCATCGCCACCGACCCCGCACCGTGTGGGCTTTCCTTGGCCACCCTGCGGTACATCGGCAGCATCCCCAGCAGCGTCAACGCCACGATCAGCAGTGTCGCCAGAGGAGAAACGGCTCCTGCGGCCACGGCGGCGATCGCCGGTACGTAGGCCAAACTGGAGAAGTAGTCGACACCGGTCAGGCACATGACCTTCCACCAGGCATGCGGCTCGGCATGACTCTCACCGGCCGCGGGTCCCACCGGCTGCACTCGGTGACGCAGCAGCCACCGTGCCGCTCTGCCTGTCGGCTCGGCCCGCAAGGCGGGACTGTCCACCGTCTCCGGCATCACCGGCCGGCTCGCCTCACTCATGTCCCCGTTGTCCTTCCGCTGCTTGATCACTGAAATGGCACTCGGAGCTGCCAAGGGCACCAGCGATCATCGCGTATGCGGCACCGGATCCCTCATCCGGTACTGAGGTGCACCTGAGTGAGCCGAGGGCGGCTGGTCATGCCATTTGCTGCAACGCAGGACGCGGTGCGCCCTGGACGCACGACACGCCTTCGGTGCCCTCGACGGTCACCGGCCCGCGCTCCTGGCCGTGCACGACGCCGTCGACGACGGCATCGCCTACCGAGCGGAGCTGTCGGTCCGTGTCGATGGCCCGGTCCTGTCCGGCGACCCGATCCTCCAGCAGGAGGCCCAGCTGCCGGACTCATGGTGGAACGACCTTGCCGGGACGCTGGAGAAAGTGGCGGCCGTCGACACCGGCCGCGTCGCCGTACGGCAGCAGTACGTGGAGCGGGTCATCCCCGAGTTCGTGGGCATCCCGGCCCCGGCCGTCTCCTGCTGGACAACAGCCCATGCGGATGTGCACTGGGCGAAGCTCACCGAACTGGTGAGCCTGCTGGACTGGGAAGGATGGGGCAATGGCCCCGGAGGGGTTCGACGCCGCCACTCTCTACGCCTACTCGCTACTCCAGCCGGACACTGCCGCCCGCGTCCGCGCCGTCTTCCCCGTGCTGGGCAGTCCGGTCGGCCTCGCCGCCGAAGCGACCGTGTGCGCTCAGCTGCTCCAGACCGTGGCCCGCGGAGACAACCTGGTTATCGAAGGACTGCTTCGGAACGGGGCTGGGGAACTCCGCCGCCGCTGAGCCCGCGCGGTCGCCCCGACCATGAGGCCGACCACGCCGGGGCGACCCCCGACTTCGGCCCCGAGTGGCGTGTCGAAGTGACACAAGATTCGAACAAGCGATCTAATACCGGTATGGACGAGACCGACTTCCCCGACGACCTGGTGCAGACGCAAGCAGCCTGGAACACCACCTACCAAGCGCTCGCCGCACCCCGCCCCCGCGACACCACCGCCCTGCGCCGCCGTCTGCTGCGCCTGTCCGTACGGTTGTGGTGGCACCCCTACTGGGAAACCGTCCCCTCGGCGCCGGCGGCGCGCTCCGAGCTGCGGCAGCTGGCCCGCGCCCGGCGGGCCGTCCAGGCGGCGTGACCGCATGCCTGGGTCGACCAGGAGCACGGGGGCGCGCCAAGGGTTGCGCCTATCTGTTGCGCTGGATGTTGCGCGGCCCGCAGAACCGTCCCCGTGTCCTCGCAGGTCACCACGCGGTTTTTCCGTGGTCGGCCGCTGACATCCCCGTTGCGGCCGCTCTGCCCATGTCCCTTGGCTGGTGTGAAGGAGGAAGGCATGGGCGGCGCGGCCGCGGCCGGGGATCGGGGCGCGCTCGGCCGGTTGCGCGTCGGCCGGGGCCGCCGCGCCTCGCCGCCGTCAGCCGGGCGGCGGAGGCCGGGACGGAAATCGCCGGCGCCTCGACCTGGCTTCGGGTCAAGAGACCGACCTCCTGCCGGAGTTCGACAATTGGCCGTGGCCGGGACGGGCCGTCCTCTCGCCGATCCGTGGGGACGCCACGCTGTGGTTCACCGGTGACGAGCGAGGCCACTGCCCGATCTTCCGTCGCGACGCGGACGGCACGATCACCCGCCTGACCGCCTCCGGCGCACACGCCTCGCTCTGCGTGTCGCCCGATGGAACCACCCTCTATGCACTGCGCAGCACGATCGACAGCCCGCCTCGAGTGGTCCGGCTGGACGCCGTCACAGCCGATCAACAACCCGCCTTCCTTAGGGCCCCCGGCGACCTCGACCCGCTTCCCGGCACGCTGGCCGAAGTGCACGTCGAGGCGGACGACGGTTTCCCGTTGCGCGCCTGGCTCGCGCTGCCCGAGGGTGCGTCGGCCGGGCACCCAGCGCCGCTGATCATCGCCCCGCACGGTGGACCACAGATGTCCTGGAGCGCCTGGACGTGGTTGTGGAACCCATGGCCGTTCACGGCCCGCGGCTACGCAGTGCTGCTACCCGATCCGGCGCTGTCCACCGGCTACGGGCAACGCATGCAGGAGCGCGGCCGGGGCCAGTACGGCGGTCAGCCCTACCGTGATCTCATCGCGTTAGCGGACGCGGCGCTGGCACGCGACGACCTCGACGCGACCAGGACCGGCCTCGCCGGCTGGTCCTACGGCGGCTACCTGGCCAATCGGGCCGCGACCGTCTGCCCACGAACGAGCGCCTGGAGTTCCTCGGGGACTCCGTGCTCGGCCTCGTGGTCACGGACACGCTGTATCGCACCCACCCCGACCTGCCCGAAGGCCAGCTGGCCAAGTTGCGGGCCGCGGTGGTCAACTCTCGTGCGCTGGCGGAGGTGAGCCGTGGGCTCGACCTGGGCGCCTTCATCCGGCTCGGTCGTGCTGAAGAGGGTACGGGCGGCCGGGACAAGGCATCCATCCTTGCCGACACCCTCGAAGCGGTGATCGGCGCGGTCTATCTCGACCACGGCCTGGACGCAGCCTACGAATTGGTGCGCCGCCTGTTGGACCAGCTGGTCGAGAAGTCCTCCAACCTCGCCGTCGGTCTGGACTGGAAGACCAGTCTCCAGGAGCTCACCGAGACCGAAGGCCTCGGCGTGCCCGAGTACCAGGTCTCGGAGACCGGCCCCGACCACGAGAAGACCTTGACTGTTGCCGCCCGCGTCGGAGGCGTCTCGTACGAAACCGGCAGCGGCCGCAGCAAGAAGGAGGCGGAGCAGCAGGCCGCCGAATCTGCATGGCGGTCCATCTGGGCCGTCACGGATGAGCGAGCCAAGGCGGCGGAGAAGCATGGCGACATTGGGAGCCAGTGGCGGTCATCTTCGTGACAATGACGTTCTGTCAGTGCGACGTTCCCTTCCATGGAGCCGCACCCATCCCATTTCGCGGGCGAGTTCTATTTGCTCGCAGCCGATGAAGCGGCCCACGCGACCTGTTCGCCTCCGGCACCGTCTCAGCTTTTCCTTCGATGGGGCTGAGGCCCTCGGGACCTGCAAACTGTCTGCAGGTCAGTATGCGGCAGGAACCAGGCGACCTCACCCGGATGGAGGTCACGCTGGACAGCCCGTCGTCCGAATCGACAAGGCGCGGGTGCCAGGTGTGTGAAGACGGCAAACCGTCGGTGACGGTGTCGCCGCCGACTTCCATGACCAGTTCGGGTTCGACCAGAGTGACCGGCGGGCCCGGTGATCGGTGGCGGCCAGCCGAAGTTCACTGGAGGTGGCCGACGTTGTCGGTGGCACGGGTCGATCAGCTGGAGAGCGGTATCGTAGTGGCGGTCGTTTCATGCCGGAAACCCGAGGAGGGGCGGGCGTGTTGTCCGCCGTTGTTGACTCTCGACGAGCAGGAGACCGGGCCTGTCGCCTTGGTTCTCGATGTGGACGTGCGGGATACCGATGCTGGGGCCCGGCAGGATGCGGCGCATCCGGGGCTCCAAGAACACCATCGACCCCAACTCCTCGTCTCCCCTGCCAGCTTGGGCGGACTTCGCCCGTACACCGCTCAGGACTGACCCTGGCATGATCGGAACGATCTTTCGGAGCGACGACGTGTCCAAGGAGCACCGGTTCGAGTACTGGTGCGAGTTGATGCACCGGGCGATCGCGCCCAGTCACATGAGCAGCCGGTTCGCCGGTGACTTTTGGGCGCAACAGCGACTGCTGGAGCTGGGTCCGGTGTTGGTGTGGCCGACGTCGCACCTGCCGACGGGTTTTCGGCGTACCGAGAAGCTGGTGCGGCAGTCCGATCCGGAGATGTACCACCTGTCACTGGTGCTCGGCGGCGGCCTGGGGTTCGAGCATGCGGGGCGGTCCGACGCGTACGGGCCGAGCGACCTTTGGGTGAGCGACACGTCACGGCCGTACGAAGTGCACCCGCCGGCCGACGGATGCCGCCAGGTGAACAGGGGGGTGGGCGTGGACTTCCCCAAGGCACTGGTGCCCCTGCCGTCTGCCCGCATTCAGCAGCTGCTGGGGCGGCGGCTGCCGGGTCGAGAGGGGGTGGGTGCCCTGCTGACGGGCTTCCTCACCGGACTGGAGCAACAGGCCGACGTACTCCAGCCGTCCGACGCGCCCCGCCTCGGCACCGTCCTGATCGACCTGTTGTCTACCTGGTTCGCGCAGGTGCTTGAGGCGGAAGACGCGCTGCCCCCGGAAACCCGCCAGCGGGCGCTGACGACGCGCGTACGGGCATTCATCCGTCAGAACCTGCACGACCCGGGGCTGTCACCGCCCGCGATAGCCGCCGCACATCACATCTCGCTGAGCTACCTGCACCAGATCTTCAAGGACGACGCTCCCGGTGAAACGGTCGCGGCCTGGATCCGCGACCTGCGCCTCGAGGGCGCCCGACGCGACCTGGCGGACCCCAACCTCGCCTCCACGCCCGTCCACACCATCGCCACGCGCTGGGGCATGGTCCGTGCCTCCGACTTCGGGCGAGCCTTCCGGCGCGCGTACGGAGTGTCGCCCATGGAGTACCGCGCACGGATATAGCGAGGGCGGCGCGCGATCGGTGGGGATGAGCTGATGCGTAGAGCGCAGGTCCACATGAGGGGACTGTCTCGACTGCTTGCTGGGCAGCCCCTCCACGCAGCTTCCTCGGCCGGCTCGCGCTCTTCGGCAGCAGGCTGCGCCGGGGACGGCTGGGGTTCGCGTGACCTTGTGAATTGAAGGGCCCGGACAGACCGGAGCCCGCACAAGAGGGTGTTCACGACCCCTCGTACAGCGTGCCAGAGGCTCTTCGAGCACCGTCCCCGTCAGTACCGCCGGTCGGGCAGCGGCTCGGCGTTGTTGTCGCTCTGGGGGAGGCGCTCGACCGGCTCGGACACCGGTCCCGCACGATCGTCACGACGAAGTCCACGTTGCTACTCCCGGGCGGAAGGTGAAAGCGGTGTTGGCCTGGCTGCAGGCACCTTTTCCACTGTTGGCAGGCGCCTCTCCGGCGTGGACGCATTGCATAGGAAGCCGTGGACGGAGTGCGCACCACAGCTGTTCAGGTCCATGGCAACGTTGATCATGCGCAGCCCCTCGCCCCCGGATCACCCAATCCGTCCGAGAGGCAGCGCGCGATCAGGTGATCACAACACCTTCCACCCAGCACCACCTCTCCGCGCGCCGGGGAGGTTGGCATATGCAATACATCTAAGGGGATCCCATGCGCCGCAGAGTTGCCAACGCCACTCTCACCGCTCTTGCTCTCGCAGCAGGTTCTGTCATGGTCAGCGCGCCGACCGCCTCGGCCGTCACCTACTGTGACAGTGCTGGCTTCACCGCCTCGAGCGAGCCCATGCATCGGTGTACCACGCTGACCAACGGCATCCTGGCCATCAAGCAGGCTTCGAGCGGCATCATGACCACCGAGTACTACAAGGAGAGCGGATCTGCCGTCTCCATCAAGCTTGGTTACTCGCGCTCGGGGACCAGCCACTACGCCAGCGCCGTCTCCATTAGCTCGGGCCAGACGAAGTACCACACCTGGTCGCTGGGGGAAAGCGCCTACTGCTCGAACATAATCGGCCTGATGAGCGCCACTGGCAGCACGTACCAGACGCCTACCTCGCACTGCTGAACCAGAGCCTCATAGGCCCCGCCTGCCAGGGCGGGGCCTTTCCCCCAGTCTTGACCTGACCATGCAAGGAACCGCGCCGTGTTTTCCGCGATCTTCCAGCACCACATTGGCTATTTGGCCGTGTGCACATTGATCGGCCTCGTTTGCGGCGGTGCAGCGTGGACGCTAGCCAATAAACGAAGGAACCCTCACGGCGTATGGTGGTTCGGACTCGCCTTTGTTCTCACCGGCGTCCTCGGTGTCACGTTTATGGGCGCCGGCTCGGCCAGCGGCGCATGCGTCCTTAACCATAGGTTCGCCGAGCCCTTCCTCACCACGCAAGGGTTGTGGAACCTTGCCATGATGGTCCCCGTTGGCGCATGTGCCCTCTTGGCCATCCGTCGCCCGCTACCTGTCCTGTTCGGCGTCATCGCACTGCCCCTGGCCATTGAGTTCACTCAGGCCACCGTCAATGGCCTAGGGCGCGTATGCGATAGCTCAGATGCCGAGATGAATATTGTCGGAGGTTTGATTGGGCTCGCCATTGTTGCAATTGTCCTCGCGATCCGCCACTCGCTCGCCTGGGAAGCGGGTATAAAAGGGACGTTGATTGCCTTCGCGGCACTGCTCCTCTTGGGATCGGGATTCGCGCGTCCGATGCTCGACCTCACGAACGTTGACGGCACAAGCCTCGCCGGCACAGACTCCGAGCAGAAGCGGGCCGTTGAGGCCGCCGTGAAAGAGGCATTCGGTGACCGTTACAAGATCGGGCAGCTGTACGAGCAGCCGTGTGGGGACTCCTCATGCACCAACATCATCTTCCACCTGCACAGCCGTGAAGAGGAACACTCCGAAGACTTCGGCACTGGCAGCCTTTCCTGGCCGGACAAGAAGCACCTGAACGTACAGCTGGAGAACAGCGACCGGTCTACCGTTATGGGATACCCGGTGGAAGGCGTGAAAGTCCCCTCCAGCGATGCAACAGCCTCTCGTATCACGAATTCGTACGCCCAGCGAAAGTATCCGTGGGCGATGGGTGCGACCATGACAGAAACGGTCCCCGTGGGTGAGAAGGCCGAACTTGGCTGGATCACGGCCTGGAGATGGACGCACAACAACGTTCTGATGCCCAGGATGTTGGACGTTCAGGTAGACAGGGCCGGACGTGTATCTCAGATTGACGTCACCCTTGGCCCGACCCGGGCAAAGTTTCCCAAGGTCAAACTCGACGCCGGGCAGGCCGAAAAAGCAGTAGACAAAGCGGTAGCGGCACAACTTCGATCCAATGGAAAAACTGGCGCAGAATGGCACAGCAAAGCGGTCACTGTGAAAGCAGTCGAGCAAGACGGTGCTTTGCTGCCGAATTGGCTTGTGAACGTGACGTGGCCCAGCAGCGGAAGGGGCGAGGCTCCGCAGGAGGCGGCAGCGGTTGACGTGTACCGCGTGAACGCCGTCACCGGCCAGGTGTACGACAGCGGCGGGCACCTTCTCAAGACCAGCTGACTCTGCCGTTGCGATGCGCAGCTGTCCTGGTGAGGGCGAACAACTCCCCCAACCAGGTGCGGCGGTCATACGGTGAGTGAGCGTTTTCAGCGTTGACGCTCCAGGGTGAGGATGGCAGCGGCGATGACCGTCATGCGGTTGGGGCTGCAGCGGGCTCCGCGGAAGACGCGCCAGGACTTCAGTCTCGCGACGCTTCGTTCGACCGGTGCTCGTGCCGCATGCCGCATGCCGCATGCCGCATGCCGCATACTGCGGCTGCCCACCATCCGGTCCCAGTTCACCGGCGGCGGCCCGACCACGACCAAGACCGTCCGGGTGTACTGGCTGCAGCCCTCAGACGTTAGCGTCCTAGTCGATGGTGATGCCCAGACCGGGCGCGGCCAGGCGGTGGATGTAGCCGTCGCGGAACGTGAAGGGCGTGGTGCCGGCGAGGTGGTCCAGCAGGCCGCTGCTGTCGCCGTAGCTGATGCCCAGTGCCTGTTCTTGGATGAGGAGTCGGCGATCGCGAAGTCGAGTTGCAGGCTGGCCGCGAGCGCGATCGGGCCGAGCGGGCAGTTCGGGGCCACCATGCGGTCGTACGCCTCGGTCATCGCGGCGATCCGGCGGGTCTCGGAGATTCCGCAGGCGTGGCTGATGTCGGGCTGGGCCGCCTGTAGCGCAGAACAGAGCCCAGGTCTGCGCGGTCACCGGCGCGCTGGGCGCTCAGTTTGATCGCGGGTCGTGCTCAGCAGAGCTCGCCAGCGCGGTAGCTCGGTGAACGGCACGACCAGACACAGGAGAGTCACCGTTGCGGCGATCCACGTCCCCCACAGTGCCCACGCAGACGCTGCCGCCGCCACCAGATGGAGCACGACCAGCAAGATGGTGACGATGCCCGGCACCGCAACGGGCGCGTCTGCGCCGGGCCGGTCGCCCGGCGTGCTGAAAACGGCAGGCAGCCCGATCAGCAGCAGAACGGCGCCGATCGCCAGCGGGACGGAGTGCGACCACAGAGCCCACGGGCTGCCCACCCAAGCAATTACCTCAGCGGCCACGCGCACGCCGCCTCGGACATAGTCGTGCCCCGGCCGTTGCGTCCTGGTCCTCACGGTGCTTGATACCTGTGGAGGGGATGGGGAGGGATCGGTGGCGGCCATGTCATCCTTCGGAGGCGCGGTCAGGAGGGTCGGCCTGGAAGCCGGCGATCAGGGTGTCGATGAGAAAGTGGAAACTCCGCGTGACATCGCGGGGCATCTGAAAGCCGGCGGCGGCCTCAAGGGTGACGAACCCGTGGAGTGCTGATCGCATCGCCCGTGCGGAGTCGACCACGCGCGCGTCGGGCAGGCCGAAACCGGCGAGGACGTCGAGCAGCACCTGCAACGCCTCTTCGCTGACGCGGCGGTCCTCCTCGTCATCGGCTGCTGGCGCGGGGACGGTGGCGGCGTAACGGCCGGGATGCTCCAGGGCCCAGCGGCGGTAACTGTCGGCGAAGGCCCGGACAGCGTCCGGACCGGAACGGCCGACGGACTCCCGGGCCAACTGATGGGCGAATTCGCGCTTGGCCTGGACGGAGATACCGTGCCGCAGTTCGTGCAGGGAGCCGACGTGCTTGTACAGGGACGGCGGCCGTACGCCGAGCCTGTCGGCCACCAGGCCCATGGTCAGACCCGACAGACCGACCTCGTCGGCGAGGGCTGCTCCCGCCGCGACGACGGCGCTCTTATCGAGGCCCGCCCTAGGCACGGACGTGTGCTTCCAGGAAGGCCAGCATCAGGGACACCGTCTCCTCGGGGTACTGGTCGTGCGGGTAGTGGCCGGCTCCCTCGACCATTGCGAGTTCTCCGACACCGGCCGGCATCGCAGCCACGATCGCCTCGCCCTCGGCGCGCGGATCGACCCAGTCGGGGTCGAGCGAGCCCTGCACGATCAGGGCGGGGCACCGTACGTTGCCCAACTGTGCGCCGGCGTCCGTCGGCGCCGACTGTCCCATCTTCTGCAGCGCCCGCATCCGGCCGGTCTCGCCCAGCATCGCCTCGATGCGGGCCAGCCGGTCGGTCCAGTCGGCCGGCTTGCGGCCCGGGTAGGCATGGTCGAGATAGCGAGACCACAGTCCGACCCTTCCGAAGAGGCTGGCGCCGAGCAGTCGGAAGGCACCCTGGCGGTAGCTCTTCGAGCGGAAGTCGCCGAGCTTGATCGACTGCGCGCGAGTGAAGGGGCCCAGCTCGATGATGCCCCTGACCAGATCGGGATCGTGGGCGGCCGCGATGGTGGCGGCGCCGCCGGAGATCGAGTGGCCCACCAGGACGGCCGGACCGCTGTCGATGTGACGGATCACCGCGAGCAGATCGCCCGCGATGTCAGTGCGCGAGTAGGAAGGCCATTGCGCGCTCGACTCGCCACAGCCCCGCAGGTCGACCGCGGCCACTCGATACCCCGCCGCCACTAGACGCGGCATGACGAACCTGTACGCCGTGCGACTGTCCCCCATGCCGTGGGCCAGGACGACCAAGGGGCCTTCTCCAGCGGCCTCGTAGGCGATGGTGCCGCCCGGGACGGAGACAAGCTCAGTCATGACATCTCCCTGCTCGTTAAGCGCAATAGCTATAAGCTAATGCGACTAGCTAAAAGCTAATGTACATAGCCAACAGTGTCAACCCTGGCCGGGTACCGGGTGAGAGCGAGCGAGAGGAAGGTCCAGCTCAGTTCGAGGTGGAGCGCCTGGACACCTTCGACGTCCGCGATGACGACGATCCCGAACTGCACGAGAAGATCAAGGAGCTGCACCGTCGCCGCAACGAGCTCAACCCCGAGGCCGCCGGAATGCTTGCCGACTCGCCCGCCTGATCCGTACCGCCAACCTGGCCGCACTGCGCATACGGTGCAGACCCTGCTGCCGACCCCGTTGGTTGCCGCGGTATCCACGTCCCCGGCCACACGGAGTGCCTCGCCCACCTGGCCGACGCCGACCGCGACGCCTACCTGGCCGGCCTGACTCCCGGCGCCAGCATCGACCACCGGGGCACCACCTTCACCGAACCCTCCTCAACGCCCTACTCAACGCCCTCCGTGACCCCGCAACCAGTAACGCCCGCGTAGGCGCCGCCGGTTTCGACTCGGTGATCTTCGAGGGCTCTGCCGGGTTCGGCTCGGCGATCTTCGAGGGCTTCGCTGGGTTCGGGTCGGCGACCTTTAAGGGCTCCGCCGGGTTCGAGTCGACGACCTTCAAGGACACCGCCTGGTTCAGGTCGGCGACCTTCCAGGACGTCCGTAACCGCGTCAAGCGCTGAGCGCTCTGGCCCGGCTCAGCCAAGCCCTGTGGACGGTGTCCGAACCGTGTCGCCGGCTGATGCCTCCGGAGCGGAGGGTCCGCCGGTGGCGAGCCAGCGGTCGACCCAGGCGGGCACGGGGAGGGCGAGGTGCTGCTGGGCCGCGTAGATTGCTGGACGGTGCTCCTGGATCCATTTCAGTCGGTCGCCGCGCCGCCGGATCGCGCGGACTTCCAGCGTTCCTGGCTGACGGGCCGGGCCGGCGGTGATGGTGGTGCACTGGTCGCTGCAGCCGGGTGGCAGATGGCAGTTGCATGCCTCGTCCACGGGAGCGAGGGGCAGGCCCCATCCGGGCGCTGCGAGCAGCGCCGTCAGCCGTCGGTGGCCGGTTGCGCCGTCACCTGCGGCGAACGTGGGGTCGATGACCCAGCGCTCGCTGCCGCCACGTTCGCGGTCGCCGAGCCAGCCGGTCACGGCCAGCGGCACTCCCAGAGTGCGGATCAGGCCGATCCGCCGCAGCAGCCCGCTGGTCAGCCAGGCCGAGGCCGCAGCGCCCCGGCGGCCTTGCCGCCGGGAGGGACGCTCGGCCGGGTGCCACTGGTCCGGTGCCTGGCGATGACAGGGCGTCATGCCGTAGGGGCGCAACCGCTGGTCCGCAAGGTCGACCGCGCGCAGCCACTCCTCGGGGTCCAGACCCGACAGTGTGACGGAGGCGGAGGTGTCCAGCACGCGCAGCACCACGTTCTCGCCCTCGATGCGGGCACGGGCCCCGGGCACCCCCAGTACGTCGCCGTGCTCGTCGGCGCGCGGCAGCAGCGTCCCGGCCAGGTCCAGGGCCTGGGTGTCGTCCGGGTAGTGCCGCTCGCTGGGGCTGGTCTCGAAGCGGATCAGGAGGCGGTCCGGGCGGGGGTCGACGTATTCGATGCCCCACGGGTGCACGGTGGTGATCCGGCGCCAGGCCGGTGCGGCCATCACTCGGGCCTCCAGCAGGAGCTGGTCGGCGTCCGGCTGTGGGATCAGCAGTGTGCCGGGTGCGGCGGCCTCGACCCGGCGCAGGGCGGACTGCCAGGGCAGCCCGGTGTACAGACGCAGCAGGACAGCGCGACGTTCGATGGCGGTTGTCTTCACGACTCGAAGCCCCTCAGCACCGCGGAGCCGTCCCGACACAGCGCGCGCGGCAGAGAGCCACGAGGAACATCCGGACCATGCGGCGGTGCCAGCCGAGTTGGCTTCTCCACGACGTGCTCGATGTCGGGTCGGGCACAGGGCAGGGGCCCCGCCGGGCCCGCTTCGGATTCCACCACCTCGACAGCGGCAGGCCCTGGATGACACGCCGCTGTGTCGCCGGATTGCCGCACCCGGGCTTTCAGCCGGACGGCCTCTGACGGCGAAGCTGTGCCAGCCGTCACGGGTGTGCCTGACCGAGCGCCATCGCCGTCGCTCCACTCTCGGATCCACCCAGCCTCCGCCTCTGCGCACGACGTCCTCGTGCCCTACCAGGACGACCCCCATGAGTCAGGAATTTCAACTCCCGCAAGACGACCTATTCACACGTAGCGTCGATGAACGCCCGCTGCATCTGGTCCGGCCCATCGATACGGACCGGCCCAGCTGGGCCGCCTACGATGACGACCGCTACATGGGCACTCTTCACGCACAGACCGACCTCGACACAACCTGGAACGTTCAGTCGACACGCGAGCGGCACCTCCGCCTCGACGACGCCGTGCGCGCCCTGCGCCGCCCGCAGACGCCTTGCAGTACATGGCCGCAACCGCCGACGGCTGACGCGGTGGCTTGAGCCGGTGGAAGGTCCTCGCACCTCCCCAGCGGTGTCAGTGCTCTGCGGAATCATGGTCGTATGCGTCAGAAGAAGCCTCGTGTGACATCTCCGTTCGACTTCTTGGAGCGATCGGGAGTGGCCGACGTGCTGCGGTCGCCCGTTGTTGCGGCGATAACGCGGCCGATCAACGTGGGGACGGGCGTTCAGAAGGTGATTGACCGGATCGCCGAGCAGAACTCGCTGACAGCGACCGTTGGCATCAGGGTTGATGTTCCGGTTCTACGGACCAGCTACCTTGGTCGAGGTATCGACCTGCACGCTCGGCAGAGCGCCTGGGCGCGAGACATCCTGGGGCCTGGCCCGTTCGGAACAGCGTTCTTCGACGCGGGTATCGCTGATGCGCTGAGGCGTACCACCGCCCGAACCGCACGCTTCGACCGTATCGGCCAGGGATTCATCACCTCCGTGCCATACGGCGTCGACGCTCGACTGCCGAACCTCTTCGGAAACCTGGTGCGTCCGCTGTCACCAGCGGTCCCAGGACTCGCCGAGAGGCTGGCGGAGCTGCTCTTTCCGCCCAACCTGCAGGGTTTTGACGAGACCGAGTGGCGACAGCTCATCGACATGGCGACGACGGACGGCATCGGCCTCATGTGGGCGCCGAGCAGGCGACATCTCCGTGCCCTGCTCGACGCACCGGACCGTAAAAGCCGGTACTCCTACTTGTATGCCCAGCGTGAGGCACTCTTCGTCGAGATCGCTGATGGCCTCGACGAGGTCCAGCAGGAGGACTTGCAGGAACTGGCTTGTCTGGGACAGCGTGCCATCGATGCGGCGCGCGCCGACCTGTGGGAAGCAGCCCTGTCGTTGGCCACTGATGTCATCTATACCGCGATGGAGACAAAGGCACTGCACTGGTACCGCGACGAATTCAAGGACGTCGTCGACGCTACCGGTGGCAAGATCGGCCAACGCGGGCCGGGCAAGGCGGTGACGTTCGTCATCAGCCATGCGCCGCTACCGCCACGGAGTGTCGGCATCTTCGAGCTACGCGCTCATCTCGTAGTCCGGCCGCTGTCGGAGACCTTCGTCGACAGCACCACCGTGCAGGGGAAGCACAACCGACACGCGATCTGCCACACCGCCTCGTACACCTCGATCCGGCAGGAGTACCTGGTCCCAGCACTGCTAAACATGCATGCGCTATTGCGAGGCCTCGACGAGAAGATGACCGACGACGAGATCGACGAGGACGATTGACGCTGCGCACCCCGCTGCTTTGGAAGCGCCGGGTGGTGCCATCGACCGCCGATGTCACAGCCCGACGCCGATGGCGGCTTCCGCCTATGGTCCGTCGGCGCGGCGAGCATCGGCTCCGGCAGGATCCACGTCATTGCGGCGCGGACTGGCGAGACGGTCGACGGCGGCCGAGGCCTCGAGGGCTTCCTGCTCGGCCCGGCCCAGCGCTGCCGAGGCCGCTTGTTGGGTCTTCTCAGTCTGCCGCTGCTCCTGGTCGGCCCGCTGGAGATCCTCGCGTGCTCGCTACAGCAGCCTTCGCTGCGTCGTGCTCTGCGCCCCGCTCACGCAGAAGCGCCTCGGCTGCTTCAGCGGTTTCGCGGGCCTGATCAAGGTGCTGCTGGTGCTCGCGCTGCCGACGCGCGAGCTCCGGATCCGGTGTCGTGGGAAGCCCGTATCAGTCCTGGACAGATGACGGTGAAGCCGGGCCCGGATCAGTGCCGGAGTCCTACGCTGAAACGCAGCACCGCGGCGTGCTTTCGGGGGGACACGATGAACGCGATCGACATGCCTGACAAGGCACCTGCCAGCACGTCAGAGGGTGTGTGGTTCATCAGTCATGCGGGTGCAGATCGTGCGTGGGCGGAGTGGATCGCCTGGCAGCTTTTGGACGCCGGGTTGCAGGTGGAGCTGGACTGCTGGGACTGGGGTGCGGGCGATAGTTTCATCGCAAAGATGAACGCCGCCCTAGGGCGGGGCCGGATGCTGGCCTTGTACTCGCCGGCCTACTTCGAGCCCGAGCGCTTCACCACGATCGAGTGGGAAGCGATGCTGGCGATGCGGGAGAAGATCACCCCGGTCCGTATCGCCGACGTCACCCCTCCGCCTGTCCTGCGGCCGCTGATTGCCCCGGACCTGTTCGGTCTCGACGACCACACCGCCCGCGAAGCACTGTTGCGGGCCATCAGCGGCCCGTCCCGCCCGGGAACGGCGCCACCGCGGCCGCCGGGGATGCTGTCCCGGGACGGCGGCCCCGGCCCCCGCCTGCCGGGGAGCCTGCCCAGGGTGCGGAACCTGCCCGCCCGCAACGCTGCCTTCACCGGCCGCGACAGCCTCCTGGTCCACCTGCGTGAGGCGCTCGCCTCCGGCCAACGCGTAGCCGTCCAGGCCCTTTATGGCCGGGGCGGGGTGGGCAAGACCCAGCTCGCCCTGGAGTACGCGTACCGGTTCGCGGGCGAGTACGAGTACGCCTGGTGGATTGCCGCGGAGGATGCGGCCCTGATCCCGGGTCAGTTGGCTGCGCTCGCTGCCCGGATGAATCTCGCACCCCCGAGTGTCCCGCCTGCTGACGCGGTGGAGCTGCTGCTGGCGGAGTTGGGGGCGATACCACGGTGGCTGCTGGTGTTTGACAACGCGGAGGATCCCGCCGCTCTGGCCCCGTTCCTGCCGGGCGGGCCGGGGCATGTGCTGATCACGTCCCGGAACCCGAACTGGCGCACCCGCGCTGTCCCTCTCGACGTCGACACCCTCACCCGGGCCGAATCGGTGGCCTTGCTGCGCGCGCAGGGCGCGGTGGTTTCCGATACGGAAGCCGACCGCCTGGCCCACCTTCTGGATGATCTGCCGTTGGCGCTTGTCCAGGCGGCGGCGCTGCTCACGCGGGGTCTGTCGGCGGCGCACCTGGAGGCTGAGCTGGCCCGCAGCATGGATGAGGTGCTAGCGGAGGGGTGTCCGGATGACTATCCGGTGTCGCTGGCCGCACAGGTCCGCCTCACCACCACCCGCCTGGAAGCTGATCACCCGGGCGCGGCCGCTGTAATGGCCGCGCTGGCGCTACTGGCTCCCGAACCCTTCCCCTTGACCTCCTGCGCAGGCCACCTGTCCGAGCAGACCTCCCCGCTGCTGAGAGAGGCGCTGGCGTCCCGGCTGGGCGCCGCAGGGGTGGTGGAGTCGATCGCCCGGCACAGCCTCGCTCGCCCCCAGAGCGGCAGCGTGCAGCTGCACCGCCTGACCCAGGCCGTCCTGGCCAACCAGCTCACGTCCGCCCCACGCAAGGGCGCGATGCGGGATGCCGAAGCTCTCCTGGCAGCGGCCTTCCCCGGAGACCCGGGGGAGCCGCGGTGGTGGCCGGCCTGGCAGGTGGTGCTCCCGCACGCGCTGGCCATCGACCCTGCTCGCCTCACCACCAGCCCGGGCCGGGACGTGGTGTGTGCGGCGTGCTGGTATCTGATGGACCGCGGACAGCCCCGCCCGGCCCGGGAGCGGCTGCAACAGTTGTACGACACCTGGCTGCAGCAGTTGGGCCCCGACCACGACGACACCCTGTGGGCCGCCAACTATCTGGCCCGCGCCTACCACGACACCCAGGACCCAGAACGCGCCCGCTCCCTCGACGAAGAAACCCTCGCCCGTCGCCGGCGCCTCCACGGCGACGACGACCCCGACACCCTGACCAGCGCCAGCAACCTTGCCACTTGGCTGTGGGCGTCGGGACGCCATGAGGAAGCCCTCGCCTTGGACGAGAGGACGCTGGAGGGGCGGCGTCGGGTGCTGGGGATGGAGCATCCGGAGACGCTGCGCTCGGCGTCCAACCTGGCGATCCGGTTGGCAGTTGCGGGGCGGGTGGAGGAGGCGGTGGTCTTGGGTGAGGAGACGCTGGGGGTGCGGCGTCGGGTGGTGGGGGTGGAGCATCCGCACACGCTGCAAACGGCGTCCAACCTGGCCAACCATCTGGCGGCTGTGGGTCGGGTGGAGGAAGCGCTGGCCTTGGGGGAGGAGACGCTGGAGATACAGGGCCGGGTGCTGGGGGCGGAGCATCCAAGCACATTGATCGCAGCGTCCAACCTGGCGGGCCGGCTGGTGAGTGTGGGTCGGGTGGAGGAAGCGCTGGCCTTGGGGGAGGAGACGCTGGAGATACAGGGCCGGGTGCTGGGGGCGGAGCATCCGGAGACGCTGCGCTCGGCGTCCAACCTGGCGATCCGGTTGGCGGCTGTGGGGCGGGTGGAGGAGGCGGTGGTGTTGGGTGAGAAGACGCTGGAGGCGCAGCGTCGGGTGATGGGGCCGGCGCATCTGGACACGCTGACTACAGCGCCCAACCTGGCAATCTGGCTGGCGGCTGTGGGTCGGGTGGGGGAGGCGGTGGTGTTGGGTGAGGAGACGTCGGAGGTGCAGCGTCGGGTGTTTGGGGTGGAGCATCCGGACACGCTGCTTACTGCCCACAATCTCGCCGTGGATCTGCGAGATGTGGGTCGGGTGGAAGAAGCGCGTGTGTTGGGGGAGGAGACGTTGGAGCGTCGGCGTCGGGTGTTGGGTGAGGATCACCCTGAGACCCGCCGTACGGCCAACTGGCTTGCACGGCTGGTCAAGGGGCAGGGAGAGTTACGCGCTGGTGGGTGAAGTCTGTGTCATGTTCTGCCGTCCCGTACCCCCTACCAGCGCATCTGTCCAGGAGCGGTTTTTCTGATCAGTAATGGGTGGTCTGGCCTGCACTGATCAGTTTGCGGTGCCTCGGTGGGCGAGGGCTGCAGTGTGCCAGTGGCTGCAGAGATTGTGGGCGCTGTGCTGGATCAGCGGCCTGGAGTCCGCCGCCCTAGTGGTGAGTCGCTCCCGCGCGTCGGCCCCTTCCGATATCGGAAGGGGCCGACGCCCTTTTCGGCGACACGAACGGGTGCTGAGACCGGAGATATGGGATGCACTTCCCCACGGATCCAAAAAGTCGTGTATACGGGTCTTGGGCCCGTCTCTCCTCTCCAAAGGAGAGTTGGGCCTTCGTCCTGTCTGGACTCGGCCGACTCCTCCTCAGGGGTGGACCGGGTCCGAGGTGGGCCCGGAAAGTGTGGGGCCGGCCCGCTGGATGTGGAGTCGAGACGGGCAGGCCCCCGGACCCAAGGGGCCCTAAGTGAACGTAACCGCCAGCCACGCGACTGTCCTCGTGACGTGCGTCGCGATAGTGATCGGTTGCTTGGTGTACCGCTGGACAGAGCCGACGCCTGGCACCGCTTCTCCTGCCTCCAAAGGTGAGCGGCTCGGGTGGGCTGTAGCGGCAGCTGCGGCGGTCATTGTGATCGGAGGCTTCCTCGCGTCTGGCATCGACATTGAGGTCCCCACGGGTCCGCCGGCCGCCGGACCGTCGTCGACACCGACGGCTTCCTCGATCCCGTCGCACTCGCCCACGTTGCCGACCGCTCCTCAGAAATGATGTCGGCTCGCCCCGGCCCACTTGGTCGGTCACACCTCCTTCTGGTGCAGGAGGAGGTGTCGGCGGGCACGCGGGCCATACGCTGGTGCGCAGCACGGGGCGTGGTTTCGGGGGACACGATGAGCGTGATCGACGGGTTCGGCAAGGCATCTGACGGTACGTCGGACCGGCGGTGGTTCATCAGTCACGCGGGGGCGGATCGGGCGTGGGCGGAGTGGGTCGGCTGGCAGCTCCTGGACGCCGGCCACCAGGTCGAGCTGGACTACTGGGACTGGGGCACCGGCGACAACTTCGTCCTGAAGATGAACGCCGCCCTCGAACGCGGTCGCCTGCTCGCCTTGTTCTCCCCGGCGTACTTCGAACCGGAGCGGTTCACGACCCCGGAGTGGACCGCGATGGTGGCGATGCGGGAGAAGATCACCCCCGTACGCATTTCCAGGGTGGATCCGCCGGCGATCCTGCGCCCGCTGCTCAGCCGGGACCTGTTCGACCTGGACGCGACAGAAGCACGCAAGGTGTTGCTGGAAGCGGTCAACGGACCGGCCCGGCCGCAGACGAAGCCGCCCTTCCCCGGCACCCACAGCGTGTTACGGCAGGTCGGCGCCAGCGGCCCCCGCCTGCCCGGCAGCCTGCCCCGGGTACAGAACCTGCCGGCCCGTAACGCGGCTTTCACCGGCCGCGACAACCTCCTGGTCCACCTACGCCAAGCCCTCGCGTCCGACCAACGCGTCGCGATCCAGGCCCTCCACGGCCGAGGCGGGGTCGGCAAGACCCAGCTGGCGATCGAGTACGCCTACCGGTTCGCCGGCGAGTACGAACTCGTCTGGTGGATCACGGCCGAAGACTCGGCCCTGATCCCCGGGCAGCTCGCCGCTCTCGCCGCCCGGATTGGTGCCGCGCCCGCCGGCACGCCTCCTGCCGAGGCGGTCGAGCTGCTGATGGCAGAGCTGGGAACGATGTCGCGCTGGCTGCTGGTCTTCGACAACGCCGAAGACCCCAGCACCCTGGCCCCGTTCCTGCCCGGCGGCACCACCGGCCACGTCCTGATCACCAGCCGAAACCCCCACTGGCACACCTACGCCCTCCCCCTGAACGTCGACACCCTCGCCCGCACCGAATCCATCGCCCTGCTCCGCGCCCAAGGCGCCGACCTCTCCGACGCGGACGCCGACCACCTCGCCCACACCCTGGACGACCTCCCCCTGGCGCTCGCCCAAGCCGCCGCCCTGCTCACCCGGGCCCTGTCGGCGGACGATCTGACGGCCGAACTCGCCCGCAGCACGGCCGAGGTGTTGGCCAAGGGCCGCCCGTCGGGGTATCCGGTGTCATTAGCCGCGCAGGTCCGCCTCACCACCGACCGTCTGGCAGCTGAGCATCCGGGTGCTGCCGCTGTGCTGGCCGCCCTCGCTCTGCTGGCTCCCGAGCCCTTCCCCCTGACCTCCTGCGCCGGCCACCTGCCCGATCAGACCTCTCCCGCCCTGAGCGAGGCCCTGGCATCGCGGTTGCGTGCTGGGGGTGTGGTGGAGGCGATCGCCCGGCACAGTCTGGCCCGTACCCAGAACGGCACCGTCCAGCTGCACCGTCTGACCCAGGCAGTGCTGGCCGACCAGCTCACCCCAGCCCAGCGCGAGCAGGCGGCACTGGATGCGGAAGCTCTCCTGATCGCGGCGGCCCCCGAAGACATGATCGATCCGGTGGGGTGGCCGGTGTGGCAGGTGCTGCTGCCGCACCTGCTGGCCGTGGACCCGGCCTCCCTCACCACCACAGCAGGACGGTGGGCGATGCGTGGCGGGTGCTGGTACCTGATGGACCGCGGCCAGCCCCACCCCGCCCGAGGCCGCCTGCAGCTCTTGTACGACACCTTGTTGCAGCAGCTGGGCCCCGACCACGACGACACCCTGGGGGCCGCCAACGACCTGGCCCGCGCCTACAACGACACCCAGGACGCAGAACGCGCCCGCGCCCTGGACGAAGACTCCCTCCACCGCAGCCGACGCCTCTACGGCGACGACCACCCCGACACCCTGGCCAGCGCCACCAACCTCGCCAACCGGCTCAGGGCGCTGGGGCGGTACGAGGAAGCCCTGGCCTCGCGCGAGGAGACGCTGGCGGGCCGGCGGCGGGTGCTGGGTGAGGATCATCCCGACACCCTGCGGACGGCGTCCAACTTGGCCCTCGATCTGGCGGCTGTGGGTCGGGTGGAGGAGGCGTTGGTGTTGGGGGAGGAGACGCTGGCGGGTCACCGTCGGGTGCTGGGTGCGGAGCATCCCGACACCCTGCGCACGGCGTACAACCTGGCCCTCGATCTGCGGGCTGTGGGTCGGGTGGAGGAGGCGGTGGTGTTGAGGGAGGAGACGCTAGAGCGCCAGCGGCGGGTGCTGGGTGTGGATCATCCCGACACCCTGAGCACGGCGTCCAACCTGGCCGCCATTCTGCCGGATGTGGGTCGGGTGGAGGAGGCGTTGGTGTTGGGGGAGGAGACGCTGGCGGTGCAGCGGCGGGTGGTGGGTGTGGAGCATCCGGACACGCTGCGTACGGCCTCCAACCTGGCGATCCGGTTGGCGGCTGTGGGTCGGGTGGAGGAGGCGGTGGTGTTGGGGGAGGATACGCTGGCGGGCCGGCGTCGGGTGCTGGGGGCGGATCACCCCGACACGCTGCTCACCGCGAACAATCTGGCCGTGCATCTGTGGGATGTGGGTCGGGTGGGGGAGGCGCGTGTTCTGGGTGAGGAGACGTTGGAGCGTCGGCGTCGGGTGTTGGGTGAGGATCATCCTGAGACCCGTCGCACTGCCGCGTGGCTGGAGAGGCTGGGTAAGGGGCAGGGAGAGCCTGGGTCGAGAGAGTGAACCCGGTGACGCGTTCCTCCCACCCTCGGCGTCTACCAGCGCATGCCGAGCGCATCTAGATCCGCGCGTCGCTCGGGGCTGAGCTTGGCGGCCCGGCGTCGGGCGTTGGAGATGAACGAGCCCAGCCCCAGAAGCTCGCCGTCAACGTCCTCGCGATGCTGTCGAGGCACGCGAAGATGCCCCTCACGGGTGTGGAACTGTCGGGCTGCGGTCATGTTGCGTTCCCAAAGCTCATCCTGTGACCGCCGCGCCGGCCGGAGTTCCTGCGCCTGCTCGGGGTCCACACCCAGGCTTTCCAGGAGGTACTGCTGGGCGGGAACGAGCCGCTCCCACCCGGCCACCTGCCCCGCGATCCACACCCCGAGATCCTCGCCCTGGACGACAACGTCTCCCGGCCGGGCCGGGAGCGTCCCGCCTGCTTGCACGTGGGCGAGGAGGAGCCGGTACGAGCGTTGCCAGGTGATCTCCCACCCTTCGGGTGCCCACCCGGGGTCGATCTCGTTGAGGGCCTCCTTGCGGCTCTCGGAGAGCTCCCCGGCATACGAGACGCCCTCTTCGCCGTTGGCGCGGCGTGCGGCGTTCTCACGCGCCCTCTTGGCTGCCTGACGAGCGTTCTTGAGGAAGACCCCCAGGGCGAACCCGTCCCACACCACGGAGGCGGCGGGTAGGAGGTGGCCGTGGACGTCGGCGTAGTCGCGGGCGACGGCGAGGCCGGCCTCCCACGCGGAGGCATGCACCGACCACACCATGCCCAGCGCCTCCAACTCGGCCACGCGCGAGGATTCCAGGGTCCCGGCCGCGTAGTAGCGGCGCTGATCCGCCAGCCACACCCCCAGCGGATGATTTGCGCTGCCGTCCCAGCCCTCCGGACAGACGAACGTGTACGGCACGCAAAGTTCGGTGCTGCCCATCTCGCGCAGCCACCGGGTGGCGGCCTCGATGCCGCGCAGCCAGTAGGCACGTTCAGGGTCGATCACCCGTAGCTGCACGAACTGGGTGAGCACAGCGGGGTCTCGTTCTTCGCTGAACCGCAACACCCCGGCTGCCCGGGCCCCCACCGGCGGCACCAGATCCTGCTCCTGGCCCTCGTCGTCCTGGCCGTCGACATCGTCCTCGAAGCCCTCACCGCCATCGTCGTCGGACGGTCGACTGCTGTTGCGCAGGCGGGGATCGGCAAGAGCCTCGATCGTCTCGGCATCGTGCGCTCGCAGGGCTGTTATCTGGGGGTGGGTTGGGTGTGAGGGACGTTTGGTATGCCTCCGACCTGGGGTCTGCGGCGTTTCGGGTGAAGGGGCTTGCAGGGTCGAGGGAGGCGCTCGAACTGATTACTGCGGAGGGGGATGTTCCTGCCGCCGAGTCCCCCTGATCTTCGGAGGAGTGCGCGCTTGAAGGTGCGCAGCGGATGCGCTCTCCTGGAGATGGGCGAGATGACCCAGGGGGTGGGCTGAGGCTGGCCTGTGCGCCCAAGCGTAGGGCCTGCGCGAGCTCTGAACAGTTTCGCCCCCATCTGGGGCTGGACGCGCTCTACGATCTGTAGTCCAGCTCTAGGGGGGGACATGACTGACCACAGTGTTGCGTCGGTACGGGTATTACGCAGCCGGTTGATCGACTCCGGTGTGCCGAGCGCCAGCGAGCACGTAGATGTCACGTCGGAACAGAGGTTGGACGAGGTACGCGGGCTCCTCATTGACAGGTTCCGCGCGAGCTCTACCTTGACCGGGATTGCTCTGCGTGTGGATGGTCAGGAGATTGGTGTTGCCACCCGTCGTCTTGTCCTTGCTGAGCCCGGAACTGCCGGGGACCAGCCGCCGCTCGGATCCGCGGACCATGCCTCCTTGCCAAGCTCGTCCCAGCGGTTCATCGCGGTCCGGTTCGTTTGCACGGCTTCCGGATGCGGATCCACGGCCCTTCGTTCCTTCTATGACGAGCGGGCGATTCCCGTGTGCGGTATCGCCGCGCATGGTGCGCTTGTGGTCCAGAGGTGAGTCTCCACAGGGCGCTGAAGCCCCCGGCGGAGGTTGGAGCGGGTCGCCGGTTCTTCCTTATTAGTTACCTACCGACCTGCGCGGCGATGATCTTTCTCCTGTTCCTGGTCTGGGCCGGGGCCCGCGGGTGGGCTGCCCCGGTAGGAGGCGGCCTGGACTTCCGGCGTGCTTGGAACACTGCCGGGAACTTGGGAGTCGGCGAGGTGGTAGCCATTGGCCTGGGAATCACGCTTGGCGCGGTGCTCCTGCATCCTCTTCAGCTGGCTCTCGTCCGGGCCTTGGAAGAGGGCTGGCCGGTGTGGCTAGGGTCCGGACTTGCCGAACGCCGCCAGCGTCGGCGCAGGCAGCGGTGGACTGACGCGGCGCAATTGCCGCAGAACAATCCTGGGCTGCTGACCACTGAGCGGATTCAGCGTGCGGGAGAAGCCGGGTATCAGTTACGCCGGCGCTTTGCGCTGCCGGACCATGTGATCCGTCCTACGGCACTGGGTAACGTGCTCGCTGCCACGCAAGACAGTGCTGGACGTGCTTACGGTCTGGATGCGGCGGTTGCCTGGCCGCGGCTCTACCCGGTACTTGGCGCTGATGTTCGTGCTCTGGTGGACGACCGGCGTGACAGTTTGGACACAGCGGCGCGGATGGCAGCGGCGATGCTGGTGACTGCTGCGGCTTCGGCCGTGCTCCTGGCTCGCTCGGGCTGGTGGCTGGCTGTGGTGTTCGTGCCGCTGGGCCTGTCTCTGCTTGCCTATCGCGGCGCCGTGCATGCCGGGCTCGCCTACGGGGAATCGGTGCACGTCTCCTTCGAGCTGCACCGCTTCGACCTTATCAAGGCGCTATGTCTGGAGCTTCCGACCCAGCAAGCGGCCGAACGTGCCCTCAACTTTGAGCTCAGTGACTTCTGGCGGCAAGGCGTGCCGATCGATCCGGCCCGGGTCTACAAACATGACGGGAGCACACCATGACGAGCCCTGCAGCGGCCGTGCCGCTGCTCCCATACAGTCTGCTCGTCGGGCAGCAAAGACTGCGGTCTGCGCTTCAGATCGCTTATGTAAATCCCGCGGTGGGCGGCGTCCTCGCCACCGGTCACAGGGGTACCGCCAAGACAACGACGGTCCGCGCGTTCAGCTGGATGGTTTCCGGGAAGCTTCCGGTGACCCTGCCGATCGGGGCGACAGACGATCGTGTGCTTGGTGGTTGGCAGATCAAGAAACTCATGGACGGAGTTGCCGAACCAGAGGACGGGCTGCTGGTCGAGGCGGCGGGGTCTGAGTCGCGGATCCTGTACATCGACGAGATCAATCTGCTCGACGACTACCTCGTGAACATCATTTTGGACGTTGCTTCCACGGGTGTTCTTCACGTGCAGCGCGAAGGCCGCGCCCAGGAGTTGCCGCAGGTGAAGTTCAATCTCATCGGCACCATGAACCCCGACGAAGGCGGATTGCGGCCCCAGCTCCTTGACCGCTTCGGCCTCATGGCTGAGGTCGTTCCGGAAGATGATCCCGACCAACGCCTGCGCATCATCGAGACGGTCCTGCGCTTCGAAGCTGAACGTCACAACCCAAAGTCGCAGTATCTCGCGCAGGCGATAGCGCAAGACGCAACCATGAAGGCAGAGCTGGAGGCCGCCCGAAACCGGCTGCCCCAAGTGGAGTACGCCCCGGGCACCCTCAACTACTGTGCCCGCCTGGCTGTCGAGTTGCGCGTGGTTGGACACCGGGGGGACCTCGTTCTCGGTCACGCAAGCCGTGCGCTTGCGGCGATCGACGACGCCAAGATCGTCACCCCCCGACACGTCCAGCAGGTGGCCAGGGCGGCGCTCGCCCACCGTCGCACCCTGGGCGACTCCGGTTCCCTTCCCGAGTGGACGGCCGAAGAGGACGCTGTGGTGGAAGAGCTACTCCCCGACAACGCGAGGTAGCCCGTGGCAGAGTCTCCCTCACAGGCGCTTACGCGGGTACTGAGCCTGATCGACTGCATGGCGGCCGACCATTACCTCGGCGGGATGATCCTTTTCGATCTGGATCCCTCGCTCCTCCTTGAACTCGGATACCTCCTCGCCGAGCGCCTCGGCCACGAGACAGCCGACGAGAACACCCCCGGGGGTGTCGTAGTTGTAGGGGCTGGCACGATCGCGGATGACCTGTGGCTGCACGCCGTCCCCGAGCACGCCGGCTTCGCCCTGCGCCCAGGCGTGCTCGTCGAGGACGATGGCGGCCCACCTCCCGTCGTAGTGGTCCCCGATCTCGGACGAGCGAGCGCGCCTGTCATCCAGGCAGCCGTGACCTGCCTCAACGCCGATACCGCGAGTGTGGAACGCCTCGGCCACAGCTTCCACTGGCAGCCTCGGGCTCGATGGCTGACTTCCCTGCGGCGCAGCGCGGCAACTCACCTGTCGCCCCACCTACTCGATCGCTTTGCCCTCCGCGTGGACGCATCCGGTGTTCGTGCGGACCTGCAAGCTCTGCGAAACGCAGCTGCGGCATCCGAAAATGAGCGCTCCCTGCTCCGCGCTGCCGCGTCTTTCTCCGCAGCTCGCCGGATCGAGGCTTCCCTGTCGCGGGAGGCCGCCCAGCTGGTCGTATCGCTCATGCCTAGCAACCCGAGTCGACGACGTGATCTTGCGCTGGCTCGAACCGCTCGCGCACTCAGTGGCAGTACATCGGAGATTTCGGCACAACACGTGCGTGATGCGGCAGACCTCCTCGGAATCACCGCCCTCACCAGGAACGACCCCAGGTCGGCTGCTATCTCGACATCCGGCACTCTTCCCGCTGGCGGTGAGGGAAATGAGGAGCCCGAGACCCCGGAATCCCGCCGGGTGGTCGACCCAGGGCCTGCCCAACCACTTCCCGGCGAGGCCACACCTGCCTCACTGCCCAGCTCATCGCCATATCCCGAGGACGCCCCCGAAGCCGTTGCCCCGTTCGCGTCCCTGCGGTCCGTATACCAGCCCGCCTCAGGAAACCGGGCAACGCACAGCCACGCAGCGGGCGTGCGGCCCGCCCGCACTGTTGGTGCTCTCGCCGTCGTGGCCACGCTGCTGGAAGCTGCGAAGTTCCAGGCTGTCCGGCAAATCGCAAACTCATCGCCAGGTAACCGCAGACTCGTAGTCCACGCTACGGACCTGCGCGAGTACCGTCCGAGCAAGCAGAGCAACTGGGGCCTCGTGCTTGTGGTCGACCACTCCTCCCGCGCGCCACAGGTCGGCACGCCTGCCCTGGCACCCTTCCTTCGCTGGGCACACCGGCAGAACGCCGTCGTGTCCGTCATCGAGTTCGGCCACCAGGACACCGCAGACGAACTGGTCGCCGAGCACTATCGCGCGACTTCCGTGCTCGACCCACGAGTCCCCATCTCCCTGGCCAGAACCCCAGGGCTGGCCAGCCCCCTCGCGCACGCTCTTGACCTTGCAGTGAGCGACCTACGCCGCTACAGGCGCAACCGCGACGGAGTGCACGAGGCAGTCCTCGTGGTCATGACCGATGGCCGGGGCAACGTCCCCCTCACCGCGAGCCTGCTGGGACAGCTCCCAGCAGGAATCAGCCGCGAGGGAGTGGCGGACGCACTCGCAGCCGCGGCCGCGGTTCGCAGACTCGCTCGCGTACGACCGGTCGTGATCGCTCCCGAAACCCAGGTGTACCCGGAACTAGCCGCCGACCTGGCAGATGCGATGGGAGGCCAACTCATCACCGCAGCCGCCCGCACGAAACGCCCTAGGGCGGTCCAGAGCCGATGACTTCGCCTGACCCCAGCGCACAGCACAGCGTGCCCAGCATTCGGTCGTTGCTCAACGCCGACACCGACGCCCCCTACTCGCACCAGCAGAGCCGCGCATCTGCCGAACCACTTCCGGATGATGTGGTGCCGGCACCGCCTCCAACCCCATTCGACCCCACGTCGACTGGCCTGGGTGCCTCACTGCCGTCCGACGTAGCACTCCTGTGCGTCACCAGCGCCGCCTCGGCTCACGGGCCAGCGCTCTCTCTCAATTGGCACCAAGCAGGTGCTACAGACTCTGCCTTGCCCCGTGAGCCGCTTGTGCCCGAACTTCCTGTGCATAACATTTCATTGGCCTCGATGGTGGCCGAAGCAGGCGGCGGGCCGAAAGAGGAAAAGCCCTGGCAAGACGCCTACTACGAGATGATGAGCTGCTGGTCGGCTCAATACGAACTGCTGCACTGGATAGCCGAGCTGATGGCTAAACGCAGCCCACGCCTCATCGTCTGGGACAACACCGCTCACAACATTCCCTGGGAACTTGTCTATCATGACCCACCCTGTGGTGAGGCTGGCTGGCTAGGAGCGCTAATTCCAGTCATCCGCTGGACCAGCATCCACGACGGAGCAAGAGTAGGGCGCCTCCCGCTCGGCGGAAGGGCTAGCGACGGCAGTCTCCTGATGCTGGAGGACGAGTCGCTGCGCGGCAATGAAGAGCTCTTCAGCGCCTACCGTGCTGAACCGGTCTACAAGCGAATCGACGATCTACTGCATCGCCTAAGCCAACCTGCTGACGCCTTAGGGCTGTTAATGATTCGATGTCATGGCATTTACTCGCCAGAAGCACGGTATTTCACCCTCGGCGGCATCAGCCTGAACCGGCTGATGGGATTCCCAATGTCTGCCCTCCGGAAATCCGGCACGCCGATCCTGCTCAACGCGTGCAGCTCGGGACGGGCGATCCAGGACGTCAGAGGCGTAGGGAAGCCTGTGCGCAGTTTCGTAGAACTCTTTCTTCGGAAGGGCGCAGACGCCGTGATTGCAGTATCCGGTGACATCGACGTCGACCACTCAGACGATTTCGCCTCCCGACTTTTGGCAACCGCGGGAAGCCAGCCCACCAATCTTGCTGAAGCCCTCCAACAGCATCGGCACTACTACGCTCACAAGACCCGCGAACCTTCTGCCGGGGAAACGGACATCCGCAACGAAGAACATTTCCAACGCTTCTTTGCAGCCTTCCTCTACCTCTACTACGGCCACCCCGACGCCACCGTGCGTATCCGGCAGCCCGGCGAGGGAGACACCTGATGAACGAAGCAACAGTACCGCTGCTCCCTATGGTGAGTTGGCCACGCGAGATGCAGGCAGGCCGCCGCTACCTCGTGACTTTCGACGTACGACTGGATGACACCAGTCTGCCCTGGCCTTATTCCCAAGAAGAATTCGCGATCGGATGCATGGTAGAAGGCAGCATCGGAATCACAGTTGAGTCTCTGGGTGCAACCACGGTGATCCTCCACCGCTTTGGCGGAACATACGGCCCTGCCCGATTCCTGGCACATGCCGAAGAAGCACTTATGGACGACTCGGCACACCTCAGAATCACCATGATTACCGAGGGTGGAGTTCCGTTCCGATCTATCGACCTTCCCGTTTGTAGCGCGACGCAGGAGAACCCAACGGACATCACCATCGACCTGCGCAGCACAACGACCAAACCAGAAAAGAGCAAGCATGCACCCGAGCCCACGGCGAGGGCACCTATCTCCGTGCCGTCGGCAAAGGCAAGCGAGGGCCCGTGGTTGATTTCTCATGCATGGGCCGATCGGGCCTGGGCTGAGTGGGTGGCCTGGCAGCTACTCGACGCCGGCCACGAGGTTGAGCTGGATTACTGGGATTGGGGTACCGGTGACAACTTCGTCCTGAAGATGAACGCTGCGCTTGAGCGGGGTCGGATGCTGGCGTTGTTCTCTCCGGCCTACTTTGAGCTCGAGCGGTTCACGACGCCGGAGTGGACGGCGATGATGGCGATGCGGGAGAAGATCGTCCCGGTCCGTATCGCCGAGGTCACCCCGCCTGCGGGCCTGCGCCCGTTGCTTGCCCCGGATCTGTTCGGTCTGGACGAGCATGATGCCCGTGAGGTTCTGCTGCGTGCGGTGAAGGGTGCTGTGCGTCCCACGACGCCGCCGGCGCGGCCGCAGGAGATGCGGTCCCGGACGGGCGAGAGCGGCCCCCGTCTGCCCGGGAGTCTGCCGCAGGTGTGGAACCTGCCGGCTCGCAACGCGGCGTTCACCGGTCGCGACAGCCTCTTGGTCCACCTGCGCCGAGAACTCGCGTCTCGTCAACGCATCGCGGTTCACGCCTTGTACGGCCGCGGCGGGGTGGGCAAGACCCAGCTGGCAATTGAGTACGCGCACCGGTTCGCCGGGGAGTACGAACTCGTCTGGTGGATTGCGGCGGAAGACCCAGCCCTGGTCCCCAACCAACTCGCCGTACTTGCCGTAGGGATTGGCGCCGCGCCCGCCGGCACGGCGCCCGCTGCCGCGGTCGAGCTGTTGCTGGGCATGCTGGGAACGATGTCGCGTTGGCTACTGGTCTTCGACAATGCCGAAGACCCAGAAGAGCTCGTGGCGTTCCTGCCCGGAGGCCCTGGCCATGTACTGATCACCTCCCGCAATCCTCATTGGCACACCTACGCCCTCCCTCTGGACATCGACAGCCTCTCTCGAGCCGAGTCGGTGGCACTGCTGCGCGCCCAGGGTGCGGTCCTCGTCGACGAAGATGCCGACGCTATTGCCGCGGCCTTGGATGATCTGCCGTTGGCACTTGCGCAGGCAGCGGCGCTGCTGACCCGGGGGTTGTCGCCGGCGGATCTGAAGGCGGAGCTGATGCAGAGCCTGGCGCAGGTGATGGGCGAGGGACCCCCGCCCGGCTACCCGATCGCCTTGGCGGCGCAGGTCCGTCTGACTCGTGCCCGCCTGGAGGCCGACCATCCGGGTGCTGCCGCCGTGCTGGCCGCGCTCGCGCTGCTGGCTCCCGAACCCTTTCCCCTGACCGCCTGCGCGGGCAACCTGCCTGATCAGGCCTCCCCCGTCCTGAGCGAGGTCTTGGTGTCGCGGCTGCGTGCGGGGGGTGTGGTGGAGGCCATCGCCCGGCACAGCCTTGCCCGTGCCCAGAACGGCACTGTCCAGCTGCACGGTCTGACGCAGGCGGTGGTGGCCGATCAGCTCGCCCCGTCCCAGCGCGAGCAGGCGCAACGGGATGCGGAATCCCTCCTGACCGCAGCTGCCCCCAAGGACGCGTCCGATCCGGTGGGGTGGCCGGTGTGGCAGGTGCTGCTGCCGCACCTGCTGGCCGTGGACCCAGCCTCCCTCACCACCCCAGGAGGACGGTATGCGCTGCGTGGTGCGTGCTGGTACCTGATGGACCGCGGCGAGGCCCGCCCCGCCCGGGAGCGTCTGCAGCTCCTGTACGACGCCTTGTTGCAGCAGCTCGGCCCCGACCACGACGACACCCTGAGAACCGCCAACGACCTGGCCCGCGCCTACGACGACACCCTGGATCACGAACGCGCCCGCGCCCTGGACGAAGACACCCTGGCCCGCCGCCGACGCCTCTACGGTGACGACCACCCCGACGCCCTGGCCAGCGCCAGCGGCCTTGCCATTCGGCTTCGAGCGCTGGGGCGGCTCGAGGAAGCTCTCGCGCTGGACGAGAAGACGCTGGAGACGCGCCGTCGGGTGTCGGGGCCGGAGCATCCGGACACGCTGCTCGCGGCGGCCGGACTGCCCGTCCACTTGGCGGCTGTGGGTCGGGTGGAGGAGGCGGTGGTGTTGGGGGAGGAGACGTTGGGGGTGCAGCGTCGGGTGTTGGGGGTGGAGCATCCGGACACGTTGCACACGGCGTCCAACCTGGCCGTCCGGTTGGCGGCTGTGGGTCGGGTGGAGGAGGCGGTGGTGTTGGGGGAGGAGACGTTGGGGGTGCAGCGTCGGGTGTTGGGGTCGGAGCATCCGGACACGCTGGCCACCGCGAACAATCTGGCCGTGCATCTGCGGGATACAGGTCGGGTGGAGGAGGCGCGGATGTTGGGTGAGGAGACGCTGGAGCGTCGGCGGCGGGTGCTGGGCGAGGACCACCCCGATACCCAGAGGACTGCCGGATGGCTGGAGTCGTTGGGCGAGGACCCGGAGAGTCCTGGGACCGGGGAGTGACCCCGCCACCATCCGCTCCCTTACCGTCTACCAGCGCATTCCCAAGACGTTGAGGGCGTCACGGCGTTCTGGGCTCAGTTTGGCGGCGCGGCGGCGGGTGTTGGCGATGAACGACCCGAGCCCGAGCAGTTCGCCTTCGACGTTCTCGCGGTGTTGGCGGGGTACGCGGAGGTGTCCTTCGCGGGCGTGGAATTGTCGTGCGGCGGTCATGTTCCGATCCCATAGCTCATCCTGGGACCGGCGTACCGGCTGGAGTTCCCGTGCCTGCTCGGGGTCGATACCGAGACTCTCTAGGAGGTACTGCTGCGCGGGCAGCAACTTGTCCCACGCGGCCGATTGTCCGGCGATCCAGACCCCGAGGTCCTCGCCCTGGACGACGACCTCGCCAAGCCCGGCCGGGAGCGTCCCGCCGGCCTGCACGTGTGCGAGCAGCAGCCGGTACGCGCGTTGCCAGCCGATCTCCCACTCGGGTGCCCACCCGGGGTCGATCTCGTTGAGCGCCTCCATGCGGCTCTCGGAGAGCTCCCCGGCATAGGAGACGCCACGCTCACCGTTCGTGCGGCGTGCGGCGTTCTCCCGCGTCTTGCGGGCGCCGGCCCGCGCGTTCTTCAGGAAGACCCCCAGGGGATACGAATCCCACACCACCGAGGCAGCGGGCAGGAGATGGCCGTGTACAGCGGCGTAGTCGCGGGCCACGGCGAGGCCGGCCTCCCACGCGGACGCGTGCACCGACCAGACCATGCCGAGGTTCTCCAACTCCGTCACGCGCGAGGATTCCAGGGTCCCCGCCGCGTAGTAGCGGCGCTGGTCTGCGACCCAGACCCCGAGCGGATGCCCGCCGATACCGGGCCAGTCTTCCGGCGTCACGTACGTGTAGGGCACGCGCAGCTCGCTGTTGCCGGTCTCGCGTAGCCACCTCGTGGCGGCCTCGATGCCGCGGAGCCAGTAGGCGCGTTCGGGGTCGATGACCCGCAGCCGCACGAATTGCGTGAGGACGGCCGGGTCGCGTTCCTCGGTGAACCGCAGCACTCCCGCCGCCGTGGCCCCGACGGCCGGAACAAGATCCTGCTCCTGGCCGTCCTCAGCTTCAGTGTCCTGCGCCAGGTCTACGCCGTCGCCGTCCTCGGACACCCAACTGCCGCTACGTAGACGGGGATCGGCAAGCGCCTCGATCGTCTCGGCATCGTGCGCCCGCAGGGCTCCAAGGACCCTGCTGAGGCTGTTGTAGGCATCCGAGGTGAGCAACTCATTCGGACCTTCGCCCGGTCCGAGGAATACCGGCACGATCAGCGTGGCGAGTTTCCCGCGCCCCGGATGCAGCCTCAGTGCACGTCCGACCATCTGCACGATATCGACCATCGAACCCCGCGCATCCGCGAACAGCACCGCATCACACTCAGCGGTATCGACACCTTCACCCAAAACACGAACAGAGGAAAGCACCCGCAATTCAGCCCGCACATCCTCACCCTCGAACGCGGGTCCCCCCAGGAAATCAGAAGCAAATTCATCCAGCACTTGGCGGCGGTGGTTGGGGGCGTGGTCGCCGTAGAGCCAGTCCGCCCACACCTGCCGAGCCGGCGGGTAGGTGTCGGGGTCGTCCTCGGCGAGCCGGCGGGCCGTCTCCGGCACGGCGGCCGCCATCGCCTCGGCCTCGCCCACCCGGCTATGGAACGACAGCACCCGCCGGAACCGCTCCTTGACCGCGGCCTGCATCAGCCCGGTCTGGACAGCGGCCAGGCGTGCCCCGCGGACCGCGTCGGAGCCGGTGTCCTCACTGCTCAGCGCCGCGTATAGATCCGGATCGCGGATGTCGAGACACAGCACCTGATAGGGGGCGACGATGCCCCGACCGATCGCCTCGGACAGCGACAGCTTGTACGCCACCGGCCCGAACACCGGCGAGCCGTCCTCCATCGACGCCACCAACCGCGGCCGCTCATCCTGGCCGTCGGCCTCCCACACTCGGGGCGTGGCCGTCATGTACAGCCGCCGCTCGGCAGGGAGCTGCGCCTGGTCGTGCACGGCCGCCCACGGCTTCATGCCGTCACCGCTGGTCCGGTGTGCTTCGTCCACGACCATCAGGCTCCACACCCCGAGGCCGGCGGCGTGAGCTCGCTGGAGGATCCGCAGGCCCACGGAGGCGTAGGTGGCGAAGACGGTGACGGTCTCCAATCCTTCCAACCACGACACCAGTTCGTCGGGGTCGGTGGTGCAGGGCAGGCCCTGGCTCTCCTCGGCCCGCAGCGAGCACACGCCGATCATCGCCCCCGACCGGCCCGCCCGACGCCACGCGCCAGCCATCTGCGTCAGCAGATCCAACGTCGGCACCACCACCAGCACACGGCGGGCAGAAAGACGGCGCGCGGACTCCGCACCGATCAGGCTTTTCCCGGAACCGGTGGCAGCGATTACCTGCGTGCGCAATCCGTCGGGCGGCATGTGTCCACCGGGTGGTGTGCCGAGAATACGGACGACGTTATCTACCGCCTCAGCCTGATGCGGCCTCAATTCCATGCCAGTCACAAGACCTCGCATTCTCCAGCGTATTCAGAGGAAATCCGGTGTCATCCCAGATTCCATCCGAGTTCCAAAAGTGACGCCCCCTCAACCCGGAAGTTCAAGCGGAGAGGAACCCTGCCATCATCCCAGACTCAAGCTGCTAGCCAGAGTGACGCACAGGGTTTCTCCGGAAGTGACCGAAACTGATCAGGGGTGGCCGGTTCCGGAGGGGTGAGGCTGACGGGAGGTCAAACGCCAGCCCGGGAACACTCCTGACGCCCCACCAGACCGCCCCTCCTGTAGGTGCCGCTCTTCCAGGCAGGCCCGGAGGGCATGCCGAGTCCCGTACAGGACTGCGAAGCAGGCCAGTACGGGACAGGTTCAGGCCGGAGGCCTGAACCCCCGGATCACGAAGTGATCCGGGCAGGCGGAACGGAGTTCCGCCTCTTCCGGGCGAAGCCCGGGACCGCCGCGTAGCGGCGGCGCGT
>NZ_JBVISS010000027.1:0-57512 GCF_055575395.1 Streptomyces sp. NPDC034103
TGCGGATCCGCTGGGAAAGACGAGACGACATCCACGAAGCCTTCCTCGGCCTCGCCACCTGCCTCATCACACACCGCCACGTCCAACGCCTTTGTTAGGACCTCTTAGACACCGCGATATCAGCGGCGCTGACGCCGTGGCGGAAGGCGCGGGCGGTGCACGATCCGGGCAAGATCCTGCTGGACGTGGCCCTGGCGGTCGCGCTGGGCGGGGACTGCCTCGCGGATGTCGCCATGCTGCGGGCCGAGCCCGCCGTGTTTGGGCCGGTGGTCTCCGATCCGACGGTCTCCCGCCTCATCGACACCCTCGCAGCCTCCGGAGAGAAAGCCCTGCGGGCCATCCGTGCCGCGCGGGCTGAAGTTCGCCGACACGTCTGGCGGTTGGCCGACCGGGAAGCGCCTGATGCGGGCGGGACGGTGACCGTCGACCTCGACGGGGTGCTGGTGATCGCGCACTCGGACAAGGAGGACGCCGCACCCACGTGGAAGCGAACCTACGGCCACCACCCGCTGATGGGGTTCGTCGACCACGGACCGGGCGGCACGGGTGAACCGGTCGCGGCCCTGCTCAGGCCGGGAAACGCGGGCTCGAACACGGCCGCCGACCACATCACCGCCGCCCAACTGGCCCTGGCCCAACTGCCGAAGAAGTACCGACGCGGCCGCCGGACCCTGATCCGCACCGACTCCGCGGGGCGGCACCCACGACTTCGTCGCCTGGCTCACCCGGCGGGGACGGTGGCTGTCCTACTCGGTCGGCATGGTGATCACCGAGGCGATCCACCAGCAGGTGCTGAAGGTTCCAGCATCAGCCTGGACGGCGGCCGTCGAGGCGGACGGCGAGATCCGCGACGGCGCCTGGGTCGCCGAACTCACCGGCGACGTTCTGGACGGCTGGCCCAAGGGCATACGGCTGATCGTCAGGAAGGAACGGCCGCACCCCGGGGCCCAGTTGGGGCTCACGGATGCGGACGGCATGCGGCTGACCTGTTTCGCCACCAACACCTCGGGCCGGCCGATCGCCGCACTCGAGCTCCGTCACCGGCTGCGGGCCCGGGCCGAGGACCGCATCCGCGCCGCCCGGACCACCGGCCTGCGCAACCTGCCCCTGCACCACACCGCCCAGAACCGGATCTGGCTGGAGATCGTCCAGATCGCTCTCGACCTGTTGGCCTGGATGCCCATGCTCGCCCTGACCGGCAAGGCCCGTCTCTGGGAACCCCGCCGACTACGGCTCCGCCTGTTCACCGCGGCCGGACAGCTCGTGACCACCGGGCGCCGACGGATCCTCCGCCTCGCCCGCCACTGGCCCTGGACCGGCGAGGTCACAGGCGCCCTCGAACGTCTTGCACTCCTGCCGAACCCCGGCTGACCAGCAGCCTTCCCGCCCCTACGAGGAAGCCAGCACAGACCGGAGCAGTGGAACCCGGCGCCCACCCGACGCGACACTCGGGCCGCCAGCGTGCCCGCCATCAACCATAGAAAGCGAAACGGTCCACCGACTCCGTCGGCGGACCGTCATGCAAGATCGAGGCTAGGTGGGCAGCGCGGCCACGTTTTTACAGGAAAGAGCACCAAGTGGGGGGTGGATGTCCGAGTAGTGCGCTAAAAATCAGTAGGGGACAGAAGGCGCCGGGGGGGACGTGATGTTGCCAATCACCTGTACTGCGATCCGTGGTCGTCGCTGGGTCGCAGCCGTGTGCCGGATACGGAGCCACCGGTGATGGGGCTGCCAGCGGCGAGTGCGCCGTTATTCTTCCATGAGCTGACGCTGGGCTGCGACGCGCTGCCAGGTGAGGTGAAGGAGGAGTTGATCGCCTTCCTCGAAGACGTGGCGCAGGTGCGGCGTGGGCCTTTACACGTGTGCACCGCTTTCAACGCCGTCTACTTCGGATATGACCTTGAGGCTGGCGCCTACAGCACAGGCATCCTTGACCCGGAGGCGTTCACTCTCCTGGGCTCCGATATCCGGAATCCGCTGCCACCGGTGGGTTCATTTGTGCGAATAGAGCGTGGAGCGCACTCATTGTGGGGAGAGGTCTGCGCTTCGTTCGGTGCCTCGCCTGATGTCGAGGAAGACGGATGGACTCCGGGCGCGCTGTCGGGAGCGCCGTTCTCGGGTGGGTCGGAGGTCGCGCACGCGCGTGCGGTAATTGACTGGGACGCTCTTGGAGCGTTGACGTCCGCTGAGCACAAGGAACTTGCCCGAATTCGTAGGTCCCCTGCTGGGGTAGTGGACCGGTGGGGCCACTTGGTGGGGACTGCCGACACGAGCGGTCTGATGTCGGGGCGGGACCACAGCGGGCTGTACCGGCAGTTCCTCGTGGGCCCGGGACAGGGGTTGCTGGCGGCGGGAGCCCTGGGCCCGTTACTCCAGGATTCTACGGACACCGTGGCGGCGGAGCGTGCTCTGCAGGAGTGCTTCAGAACCTTGGAGGAGTTGTTGCGCCAGGCTCCGGGGTTGGCTGTATGGGACCTGTATGCGCAGCCTGTGGACCGGCACCAACAGTTCGCGTCCGGTCCGGTGGCAGCAGAGATGGTGGATCGGTTCACACGACCGGCCCCGGGAGGTTCGCCACGCTACACCGCGGTATGGCCGGTGCTGGCTGGCTGGGAACGCGAAGTAGGTGATGAGCACGCGTTGGAGCTCACCGCGGCGGCGTCGGCAGTGGTTGATGCCAACCTTGCGCTGGCCTTCCAGGCCACCGCAGGCGGTCTGCGCCGCAACGTAGACTTGCGGATCGATGACAGTTGGCAGCAGGGCGGCATCTGGCGGGCTCAAACGCTGCCGGTCGACGAGGTGTTGGCGGACTGCGACCCGTTGACGCCAGCCGGCCTGGGGCATCTGGAGCATCTCCTATCTGGTGCTGCCAAACGCACGGGCAGCTCCAGCCCTAGGCAGACCGACTCTGTGGTGTACGTGGAGCATCTGGACGAAGCACTGCTGGTGGTTTCGGTGGCTCTATCAGAGGCGGACCTGTCGGCCGGGCGACTGCCGTTGCCGGATGCGGTGCCGTCGCTGTTGGGCAAGGGGCCTTTGATGCTGGAGGTACATCACAGCGGCCAACTGTTGGATCGTGATCTTGCCCGACAACAACATACGCAACGAGGGCCCGGTGGGCTGGTATCCGTGAAATGGCCGGATACCTTCTACCCCGGCATCAAAGTCACAGTGGCTGCTGCACGCTCCGGCCGGCAGTTGATAGTCACCACGACGCTCCTACCGGATCCCGTGCGGCTGGGAGACGCTCTCCTGGCCTGGTGCTTCGACCCGGCACTGCTGGCCGAGGCGTGGGGGCTGCTGGATATCCCGCCCCCGCCGTTGGGTCCCGGATCGTCGACGCAGCGGCCGACCGGTGGGGGGCATCGGCCGCCGGTGACGGCACTGGAGGTACTGATCGTGGCGGCATTGTTGCGTGATGGAAGGATCGGTACGGCCCGCTCCCGGTCGTTGGACGGCCAGCAGTTGAGTGCGGCAATGTTCGGCCCAGATGTCGTCACGCCGCCCTTGTTGTGGACGGTGATCCACACCTGCGAGGACATGGCGGTGGCTGGTCTCCTTACCCGCACGATCGTCGCTTACGACGGCGTGCTGCCGGAGGTGTTCACCTGGTGGCCCAACACCGAAGAGGCCCGGGAGGCACAGCGAATCGCCTTGGGCGCCGATACGGCCGTGCGGCAAATACGGCACTGGCGGCGCCCCTGGGAACGGAGGCTGCCGGACGGGCACAACGCCACCCCCGCTGCACGTGCGCGATATGCCCAGTGGCGTATCGAGGTCGACGGCCCTGAAGCTGACACCGAGCTGCCCGAGGGACACACATTTGTACGCGGCCATCGCAGGGGCGAGGGACAGGCCCCTGCGTGGCACCAGCATCTGCAGCGCTGAACTACTGAAAGGAATCCTGTGGCACGCCGCACGCCGCGTACCCCGCATCACACCCTTCCTGAGCCGCAACGCACCCAATACTTGGCCCTAGAGCAGGCCGTCGCAGAACTGCCTAACCCCGTCGGGGATGTGCTGGCACTGGTCACCGAGGAACAGCTCTCCTCAATGCTGGAACGACTCAGCCGTAAGAGCCGCACTGCGGTTCTGCAGGAGTTGCGCACTCCATCGGTCGGGCAACCGAGCATCCACGCGGTGCGGCAGGCGCTGGGAGCGTTGCGGCGCAGCGATGGGGCTCAGCAGACACAGACCATCGGCACGCTCACTCAGCCCACGCTCGACGGTATGCGGGACGGGCTGTCCACCTGGTTGGAACAGGGGTCTGACCAAGGCCTCTCCAGATTGGAAGAGCTGGCTCCGGACCGGACCGTACTGCTGCTTACCGGCCTGGTGCAGTGGAGGTTCACACATCTTGCGGTCCCATTGCTGCACTTGGTGCTGCGCGACCATCCCCTGTCGTCGTGGCCTGCCGAGGATGCCGACGCCATTGTGCGGGCCTGTCAGGCATTCGAGGAAGCCCATCGAAGCCGTCCGATCGACAGCACGCCGTCCGAACCAGTCCCTCGTCCGGTGGAGCCGCCGGTCGATGGCAAGGAACCCGCGGTACCGGATGAATCTGTCAGCACCATCGATCTGAGTACCGCAGCAGCCTGTACGACCCAGGCCGATCGATTGCGTGATGCCTTTGCGTCGGCCGCGCAAGTCGTATCCGAGGCTGCGACCTTGCTGATATCAGGCAGAGTGGTGCCCCCTGAGCTGCTACAACCTGTCGGACAGGTAGGGCAGGTTGTCGATGAGGTGCACGCGGCAGTAGCGCTGGCACTACGCGAGCCCGGACCGTATCCGGAGCAGGACCTTCCGGGCCTGCTGGATGCGCTGGAGACACTGGGAGCTGCGGCTGACCAGGATCACGCACTACGGGCAGTCCTGCAGCGCGTCGCAGCGGCGACCGGCCCAGTGGGGCACCCAGCCATCGCAAAACTTCGTACAACCGCAGAGTCGTTGTTGACCGTAGGCAAGTGGACGCCTCAACAGGTTCAGGAAGCTGAAGGTCTGGCCACGGTCGCGGGACTGTCGTACGCGGTGGAGTCGGACGATGACGATGGTGCCGACGCATTGACCGAACGACTGCGTCAGACACTGCCCCCGGCCATCGCGCCTGTGTTGACCTTGATACTGCGCGGCAAGGCCGTCGTTCCGTCTATTCCCACCAGCGCCGACCCGACAAACGGGAACGATCCAGGAGGCGTGCACGAACCGGCACCACAAGGATCGGCTTCAGTCGAACTCCCGCCCCTCCAGGAACCAGGTGACATCCCGCCCAGCGACAACTCGGAGTCCCCAGACGCTGATGCATCGCTGATCCCAATCCCCCGTCATGGGTTCGACGTCGAGCCAGGAGCTCTGGCGGCTGCTTCGTCCAAGCCCTCAGCGGCAGCGTCGGCGGACCGCACGGTGACCGTCGGGGAATGCACACCAGTGCAACCAGCGGCCCAGACCACGGCAGAACCTGCAGTTACAGAGCCAGATACAGCTGCTAGTCCTCCTACTCCTGCTGCCTCTCCCCTCCTTGCCGATCTGACCGCGCGAGGCCAGCTAGCTCTGGCTCACCACGCCGCTAACGCTCTCGGCCACTTCACCACCGCCTCGGCGCTTCGCTCCCTGGCCCTGGCCGAGGCCATGCGCTCGGACACCGGCGCCTGTGCCCATGAACTACGTGCGGCGGTGACCGATCAGCTGCAACACGGGGTGCCGGACTCCTTGGCCGATCAGCTGATCGTGTTGGCCGCCGCCGTCCGGTCCGGTCTGCTCGCAGGAGATCCCGACAGTGGCGAACTCGCCTTGAAGATCGCTGCGCAGTGGCACAACCTGCCCGGAACCAGCGCGGTCGCTACCGCGATCGGTCATGCGTCCGCCCGGGGACAGTTGTCTGGACGAACCACTCTCAACGTCCTGGCCGCCCGCCCCGAGACTGGTGACGACCTCGCCGTCATCTGCGACACCGCCCGCGCCGAACTGCGCACCGGCCCCAACCTCAGCAACCCGCGGGCAAAGCAATTCGCCGAACAGTGGTGGGCATCCGACGGCAGGATCGGCGCCCTGCTGCACACAGTCGCCGATGACCGACGGGACCTGGCAACCAGCACCCGACAGCAGTTGCGGGACCTGGGGGCACCCGGGGCATTGTCCACCTTCATGGACGCTGACGACAAAGCAGCCCGAGGCACATCCCGCAAACTCAAGAACGCTGCCCGCTCGCGAATCCTGCAGTACGCCGCCAACTCCCTCGACATAGTCCAACAGTGGCTAGTGCTCATCGCCCAGGCCCAACCCCGTGCAACCGACCCTCTCTCGTTCCTGCACGAGGCAATCCAGCCGCACCACCAACGCATGACCGGTGAACTGACCGCCCTGACCGAGACCGACCCAAAGTCCCTCACCGCGGCCGCTGCACGGAGCTGCTTGGCCAGCCTTGAAACAACGGTTCGACTTCTGGCTGGTGGAACTCTCACCGGCACCGAGCCTGAACCGTCCACCGTCCTGAACAGTGACCTGCTGAGGGCCCCCAACTTGGAGCTCAACTCCCGTTTGGTCCCCTCCCGTACCCCGACACTGGACGACGTCGCAGCTGCCGACCGCGCCGACTGGGCCCAGGCGGTGCGCTCGAGTATCGACCGGGAGAACTACGCCATCGCCCGGATCGCTCTGGACGCATTGGAGCAAGCGGACACTACTTCCCCCACACTCACAGACGAACTGCGTGCCACATTGCACACCCGCCGTGCCCATAGTGGCAGCGCGATCAGAACCCTGCACGGCGAACTGACCCGCGATATCGACACCGCTACCCGGCTGGGCCGGGTGCCCGAGCCCGGGCGCGCCCGGATCAGCGCCCGGATGGAAGCCGCGCACAGCGCGCTGGCCGGCGATGCTCTCGGTGCTGTCCGCCGCGAGTGTGAGGCCATTCGCGAGGAACTCACCGTTCTGGGTGCCGAGGCCGCTCGGTCCCTCCAGGAGCGGGCCACGGTGGAGCTCAACGAGGCTGACGCGCCTACCCAACTGACCGACGCTGTGCGACAGCTGATCGTCGAGGGTGACCTCGCGACGGCCGAAGAGTACTTGCTGGCAGCCCGTGAGGGGAACACACCGCCGCGTGCGCAGCACGCCGCGCTGGCCGACTTCGACGCCTTTTTCCCTGCGGTCCCACAAGCCCTGGCCGACGGCATCACCCCCGCGGTGATCACCGCCGTCGAGAACGGCACCACCCTAGGCCCTTTGGACTTCGGCCCCCTGTCCCCCGGGGATCGCAAAATCGCCGTGGCCGCACTGACTGCCTGGCACCACGTTGCCACCCGGTGGGCCCAAGTCCGCACCAACACCTACGTATTGAGCCCGGCACTGCGTCTGGCCGGCATCGAATATGAGCGCGAGGCCGATCCCGGTCTGCCGGTCGCCTCAAACCTGCGCCGGTGGGTCGACCTTCGCGACGTGACGCTGATCGGCAAGGTTCGCCTGCCGGCGTTCGGTACGCAGGCGGACGGCCGGCTGCGGCTACTGATGACATCCGAGGTCACCGATGCAGCCAAGCTCCTCGCCTGGGTCCAGCAAGATCCCAGTTCCATCCCCGTCATGATCGCCTTCATCGGCACAATGTCTCCCACTCAACGCAGAACCCTGGCCGCCGCGTGCGCCGAACATCCCGCCAAACCCGTCCTGGTACTGGACGCTGCTGCTCTGGCCTACCTGGCCTCCCGCGGCAGCGGCCAGTTCACCTTGACTGAACGCATCCTGGCCCCATTCAGCGCCATCAATCCCTACACCCCCGACGCCAACGAAGCCGTGCCGGAGGAGATGTTCTACGGTCGCGCCGAGGAACTGTCCGCCGTCACTGACCAGCACGGTGTCAGTCTCTTGTACGGCGGGCGCAGGCTGGGAAAATCGGCCCTCCTACGGGCCGCTGGTCGCCGCCACGCCCTCACCGAAGGTCATATCGCGCTCTACCTACCGTTGCCCAGCAGCCTGGCTTCAGGCACAGAGGAAATCTGGGACATGATCTCCACCGAGCTGGGTCGGGAAGGGATTGGCCTGGCCCCCGGCCGACGCGCCTCCACTGCGTTTAGGCGTGTCCGGGACGCCGTCACGGCCTGGCTCGATCAAGACCGGACCCGACGGCTGCTGCTCTTACTCGACGAGTGCGACTCCTTCTTCGACGCCGAAGCCGACGCCGGCTTCCCCCAGACCACCCGCCTACGGGACCTGATGAGCGCGACGGAACGCCGCTTCAAACCCGTCTTCGCCGGCCTGCACCAGGTCCAGCGGTTCGCCGGCCTACCCAACCAACCCCTCGCTGAGGCGCACTTCGGCAGAGCCCTGGGCATCGGCCCCCTCTCCCCCGGCCCTGCCTACCGCCTGCTGCAGGAGCCCGCCGAAGTCCTGGGCATCAACTTCGCGCACGACAGCCTCATCCACCGCCTGCTGGCTTACTGCAACTACCACCCAAAACTCCTGCAGGTCGCCGGCGAGGCCCTCGTCAGCGAAGCACTGGCCAGCCGCACACCCGGCGGACCACCCTGGACCATCGACAACGACATCCTCGAACGCGTAATCGGCTCCCCGGACCTGCGACGTCGTATCCGCGACACCGTACGGCTCAACCTCAACCTCGACCCCCGCTACAAGGTCATCGCACTGCTCATCGCACACAACGCCCACACAAACGGCGTCGAACACAGCATGACCACGCGCGCCCTGCGCCAGCAATGCGCCGAATGGTGGCCCGAGAGCTTCACCCACCACACGGCCGACGAGTTCCGTGTCCTGCTGGAAGAGATGGTGGGCCTGGGTATCCTGGCCGGCGAACGTGACGGCTGGCGCCTACGCTCCTCCAACGTCCTGCGGCTTTTGGGTACCCCAGACGCCATTGAGGAAGAACTGCATGCTCACGACCCCAACGACACCTCCACCCGTCTGTCCATCAGCCAGGCGCGGCGTCCGCTTCCCGGCGCCCGTATCAGTCCCCTGACGGAACAGCAGATCGCAGGTCTGGTACGCCGCAATAACGCGCTGCGCATCGTACTCGGCACCGACGCCACCTGCCTCGATGACGTCACCACCGCGTTGGCCGACCAGCAACAACGCACCCCCAGCGAGCTGGCACCCCTGATTCAACCGGCCTCACTCAACGCCTACCGCCAGGCGCTACTCGCAGGCAAGGCTCGCGGCCCTCACCGGCTGATCGTCAGTGACATGCGAGGCTTCAAGCCCGACGCCGTCGATACCGCTCTGCGCGAAGCCATCACACGCCAACCCTCCTCTGGTGTTACCCGCTGCGTCATCGCCCTCATTGACGCCGGGAATCGCGAACACCTAGAGGTCCTGTCCCGATACGCGGAAGAGGACATTCTTGTCCCCCTGCAGCGCGCCACCACCGACGGCATTCGCAGTTGGGTTACCCCCACCGACGTCCTGACCGCCTTCAACGCCCCGGAAGACCGTCGCCGTCTTTTCGCCACGACCGGTGGTTGGCCAATGCTGCTCAATCAAGCCGCCGAGCTGGCCGCCACGAGGCACAGCGCACCGGACATCTGCCGCACCCTGCACGACGCCCTCGCCACACCCGCCGGTGCCAACCAACTTCTGGAAGCAGCCGCCCTCACTGGTCCGGCCTTGCAGGGCATCCTGCACGATTTGTCCGAACTCGACGAGCCCTTGTCCGAAGACGACCTCGTCGACCTCCTCACTTCGGAACACCCCGACGCCGCTGATGCTCTGGCCACCCTGCGCCACCTGTCAGCCCTGACCGAGACACCCGGCACCGACGACTCCGCGCTGGAGGAAACTATCGCTACTGCCTGGCGTGCGCATGGACCACGCTAATACTGCAGCTGTAGATCGTGATCTTGGTCGTGAATGGGACCGCCGCTGAGCGGCCTGCATGCGCTGAGGTGGCCGTCCCGGCAGATCACTTGCCGGGGCGGGCGATGGTGATGTCGATGGCGCCGACGTCTGGCCCCGGCGAGTCCACTGCGATCTTCGCCAAGCTGACCCTGCGCGACCGGGCCCAAGCCGTCGTCCTCGCCTACGAGACAGGACTCGTCTCACCGGGCGAGTCCGCTGACACCGCCAACCCCTGCCTATAGCCTGGCAATTTGGAGATCAAGCACGGACCAGCCAGTTTGGTGTCACATGAGGTGACGACCTTGGCCGGCGCTAGGCTCGGAAACGGCCGCCGTCGAACATGATCAACCGTCAGTTTCCGAAGTCGCGTGCACAGGTGAGCTGGTGACTCGCTGTCACATGCAGGCAGTTGCGAGCGCGCCGAATGGACCGAACTGGCCTGCACTACGGTCGAGTTGTCCGTGGTCGTGTGCGTGCGGGGGGGCTTCCGGATGGCAGCGGAACCGGTGGCCAAGCGCGGGGCAAGGGCACCGCGCACGGCTCCGGACTGGGAAAGACCGCTGAATCGTCGAGCGGACCTTCGCCTGGCTCCACCAGTTCAAACGACTCCGGATTTGCCACGCGATACGCGACGACCTCACCTCGCAGTGCTCCAACTCCCCTGGCAACATCATCTGCTTGAGGCGACTCCAAGCCTCATTCTGAAACGATCAGCTACTGGAGTGCCGCAACTGCCTGGACGTCGGGCCCTGCCCGGCCGGTGCCACGTCGCCATAGCCCAGAAGCATTTTAGAGGCGCCCCAGCGCCACCGTCATCGCGGTCACCGATGCCGCCAACAGACGGGGCCCGGCACGTGGAACTCGTCCACGAAGCACACCACTTCGAGTTGAAATGCTGGGGGGCAGTCAGACGTGGACGAAGGACGTCACGGTCCTCAAGACCGCTCATCGCGCGGGACCGCGTCGGTTCAGTATCCGCAGGGCAGCTGTGCTGCGTGTGACCCGGTTCTCCCCCTCTATTTCACGGCAGGAAGAGGAGTAAGACGGCCGTGTAAAGGCTCACAGCCACGGTGGTGCCATACGCCTCGGGCCACCGGATCGCTTTCTGCTGATCGTTCCGGAATGCGTGCGCGGTTCGCTGAACTCCCAGGAAGATGCACGCCATGGCCAGGAGGAGTCCAGCCCCGACCACGATGTTGACATTCAGCGCGGTCGGCTTGAAGTGAACTTCGAAGACTCGAAGAACCATGGCAGGCACGGGGGGAATCGCCCCCAACATGGCCAGCCGGTAAGCCTGCCGGTAGGCATCCTCGGGTGTCTTGATCCATTGATTGGCCAACCAGGGAGTACGCACGGCGTGGTCTGTGGGACCTGTGCGCCAACTGTCCCCCACCGCAAATGACGTGAAGTATGCGCCCACGATTCCGCCTGCTCCAGTGATCAGGGAAAAGAGCAGTCGGGATTCGGGCACATAGATCGCCGCAAGGACTTCGAAGGCACCGAGAACGGAGACGATCGACACGACCACGGCCACGGCTATGTACATCACTGCTGCTGGCAGGTTTGCGGTTTCATGCTGTTCCGCGCCTATAGCCGCCAAGCCGATCGATCCCGTGAGACTGGCCATCGTGGCGATCACGAGCAGCCCCGTCGCCAAGGTGACGAGTGTTTTATCGCCTGGATTCGGCGAGGTGAAGAGGACCATGACCGTGGGGATGGCAAGGGCCCCGAACGCGCCAACAATCGGCGCGTAGGCAGCAGCCCCTTTGCGCACGTCGTAGTGCCCATCAGGGAGTGGATCAGGGGGTTCTTCACCTGCCATAGGGGAAGACTAGGCGCTCCTGCCGGTGAGAGCGATTGAGAACGTCAACTACGTTACAGACATGGGATATTCCCCGCATCTCGCAGTTCCAGCCGACGAACAGGGCGTTGATGGCCGTGGTGTGCTTGAGTCCCGGCTGCACACCGGTCAGCTGACCCGGTACAGGGCCCGTCCACCCCAGAAATCGACTCTGACAGACCGGGCCTCCCGGTCCGGGACCTTCGCCCGGCAGCCGGTAGCGGTCGACTGTCCCCGTGTCGGCTCGGCGGCAGATCTGCGAGGCTGATAGTTAGGGCAGTCCGATGGGTGCTGCCCTAAGCGGTTGACCGTTGAGTTCCTCGCAGTCAGCGTCGTCCCACCAAAGCTCGCCTTTGGCGGTGAGGTAGGGATGCAGTCCGCGCACGTCACCGCCTTCGTGGAGCACATGGGCGACCGCGTGGAGAAGGCTCGCAAGATCGGGCCAGGAATCGGTGAAGTCGCCGCCACCACTGTGGCCTGCCCAACCGAGGCGGCCCACGTCCGGGCCAGGACGTTGATCGATCACCTGTGCCCCGCCATCGCCGCTCTCGGCCCAGGGAATCCAGAGAGGGTGCCACCACGGCTCGTCGTCCCATGGCCGACAGGTCAGCCCGTCGTTCTCCGCCGCGACATCCATGTAGGTCTGCCAATGGTCCACGATGCCGCTCACCGTGAGCGGTGACTGCTCCGGCAGGAAGGTAGCCCAAGCGCTCACCCCGTCATGGCATTGCAGAGACTCAGCAAGGTCACCGGGCAGCGGGGTGCCGAGAAGCCGCTCCGCCTGCTGGATGTCGTCCCATGCCGCAGGGGGATTGAGCAATGCGAAATCGGACGCCGCGTGTGTCGCCAGCCAGGCGTCGATCCGACTCCAGGATTCCGACGGGGGCAAGATCTGCTCTGCCATAGTGCCATCCTGCCCCACGCTTGCGAGACGACGGATCGGGGCCCTGCCCCGATGAATCGAGGTCAGCCGGTGGCCTGCTGTTCGGCGCGGGCGCTGGTGGTGGCGAGTCGGTAGGAGTCGGTGCCGGTCTCGATGATGTTGCCGCCGAAGGTGAGGCGGTCGACGATGGTCGCGCAGAGGCGGGGGTCGGTGAAGGTCCTGGTCCTTGGAGACGATGGCAACGAACGACGCTGTTCTTCTCCTCGCGGTCGGTCAGGTGGAAGAGGAGTTCAGCGCCGCAGCGGTCGATCACTGCATTGAGTTCGGCGAGCGTCGCGACCTCGGGCACCGGGGCGAGGTGGTTGCGGCGCAACCAGCCGATTTGGCCCTCGACACCGCCCTTCTCCTGGGCGCCGCGAATTCCGGGCTGGCAGTAGAGAGCTTCCAGGCCGTAGTGGGAGCGGAACGCGGTCCAGCGCTCGGCCTCGACGCGATGCCGGGAGAAGCCCAGCATTGGGCGACCGCCGCCCTAAGGTTGTCATACCGGACCTTCCCGGTCGGCACTCCGCCAGCACATTGAGAGCCTGGACGTGGCCCCCGACGAACGCCTCCTGATCTGCCGAGGCGAAGATCCAGTGAACGGCCTTACCCCGGGCAGGACAGCCTGAATGCGAACAAGTAGCACGTCACCAGCTCGCCGGCCAGCCGCACCATCAAGTCGCCGAAGTCGACCTCCGCCTCCGCTCCCGGCTTGTGCTACTGCCGTGTCTGCGCATCGTGGCGGGTGAGGGCCTGCCAGCGCCGTTCGAAGTCGTCGACCTGGTCGGCGATGTAGGTGGTGGTGATGGGCCGGTTGTGCTGCGCAGTGATCCCCTGCGCAGCGCACTCCTGCGCAACGGCATCCAGAGAGGGTGTCGCGCTGCGCACCCGTTCCTCGGCCCACAGGTGGTAGATCCGGAACGGCAGCAGGTAGCGGCGCAGGTTGCTGGCGCTGACCGACTTACCGCCGCGGCCGCGCATCCCCTTCTCATCGGCAAGATAGGCAGACAGCTCCTCAGCCTCCGACGTCGAGGACGAAGGTTCTTCACTGCGCTGCGCCTGGTGCTCCGCCCACGCCAGGTAGTAGCGGTCAACGGTGGTGAGCCCAACGACCTCTTGGGTTGACGGGTCCTCGTGGGGCGCCGGTTCATCGATAGCGGCGCTGACCCGAGGGCCTCGCTGGTCCTTGGCCGCCTGTGCACCTGCACCGACGGAAGCGGACTCGGTCGTCTCTTCGTCGTCCGACGCAAGGTCATCGCGTTGCTGCATACGGGAGTCGTTGGTTGGGCCTCCGGTGTGCGGGTCCGTCTCGGTGAACTCGCGCTGCTGGAAGTCCTCAACGAAGGGCTCCAGATCTGCGCCCGCGAGAGGGCGGCCACCGGGGCCGTCGATCTGGTCCCGTTCGTAGACGTAGGAGGCGAGGGCAGCGGCCTCGGGGTATGCGCCGCGTTCCTGCGCATACGCAAGCCAGGAGGTGTAGAAGTAGTCGTGCCAGGACGGTTCGTCGTCCGCCTGCTGCTCCGCGGCGGCCTGGGGTGTCGGGCCGTAGCGCTGCTTGAGGACTTGGAGCAAGGGCTGCAGTTGAGCGTCGGTGAGAAGCCCGCCAGCGGCGGTGCTGATGCCGTGGTCCTGGAGCCAGTACGCGAACTGGGTGGCCGTGGGCGCGGTCTGGAAGTTCGCGACCCAGGCCTGATAGGCAGCGGCGAACCCCTCGGCCTCGTCCGTCTGCACTACCTCAGGAGCCTGTCCCGCCCCCATGAGCGGGGCTTGATCTGTGGTCCGTGGTGCCTCACCGCTCAGCTCGGCCGGTTCCCCCTCGGCGTCTGGCGCGGGCTCGAGTTCGGGATCCTCAGCGGGTATTGGGGCGGGTGCCCGGTGGACAACGAAGGTGAAGTCGATCGGCGGCTCCACGATGCCGGCGGCAGCGAGACCGGCAGGCGCCGTCTCGGCGAGCGGGACCCCGTAGCGCGCCAACCGCAAGGGCATCAGCGCCTCGACAGGCGCTTTGCGGCGCCAGGCGCGGCCGAACCGGGAACGGAGACTGGCCTGGTAGACCAGCCGCTCCTGCTCCAGCTTGATGACCTGCTCGTAGGAACGCAGTTCCCACAGCTTCATGCGGCGCCACAGCAGGAACGTGGGCAGCGGGGAGAGCAGCCAGCGGGTGAGGCGGACGCCCTCCATGTGCTTGTCGGCGGTGATGTCGGCGATCCGGCCGATCGCATGGCGGGCGGCCTCGACGGAGACCACGAACAGGATGGGAATGACCGCGTGCATGCCCACACCGAGCGGATCCGGCCAGGCGGCCGCGCCGTTGAAGGCGATCGTGGCCGCCGTCAGCAGCCACGCCGTCTGCCGCAGCATCGGGAACGGGATACGGATCCACGTCAGCAACAGATCCAGGGCCAGCAGGACACAGATACCCGCGTCGATTCCGATCGGGAAGACATAACTGAAGTTCCCGAAGCCCTTCTCAAGCGCCAGCTCACGAACGGCCGCGTACGAGCCTGCGAAACCGATACCCGCGATGATCACTGCGCCGCACACAACCACGCCGATCAGTACCCGGTGCGTGCGTGTCAGCTGTAACGGCGCAGCCACCCCTACTCCCCCTTCGATCGCACTAGCGAACATATGACACTCTGTCATGCACAGCCGGGGCGGCGGGAGAGGTTTACGCGCCGTGCAGGACGACGACCGTGCGATGCGGAAGGCCCCACTCAACCACTACGGGGGCAGCAGATGAGTGGGGCCGCTCAAGGGACAAGCTCACAGCGTGGTGTGCCACGTGCCGCGGGCGAGTCGGGTGCGGCCGTCGGGCATGATCCGCACGCGGGCGCCTCGCACCGGTAGTTCACCGTGCTGGAGCCAGTAGGCGCGGATCTCGTCCAGCACGTCCCACAGCCGCCGGGGACCGCCTTGGTGGACGGTCGGCCGCTCGCTGCCGGTAGCGGTGGCGCGGGCCCACGATCCGTCCGCGTGCGCCATGACGGCCGTACGCCGGTCCCCCGCCTGGCGGTAGGCGTGCTCGATGCCCGGCGCGGTGATGCCCAGCATGGAATCGAGGTCCCACGCGTTCGCCACGTCCACGACCGGGTAAGGGCCGATCGTCACCTGCTCCCCGTCCTGATCGTGCGCGGCAGCGAGCAGCGCGGACAGGGCGGGCGGATAGTCCTCGCCGTGCCGGGCGTGCATGAACCCGGCCCGGTCCCACTCCACCCGGCCCACGGCGCCGCCGTCAGCGGCCTTGTTCGCGGTGACCAGCAGCGAGGTGCCCGCGATGGTGGCCACCAGCCGTCCATCGGGGCTGAGGACGGTCAGCCAGCTCGCTGGGATGCTGCGCACGGCAACCGTGGCCACGATGCGATCAAACTGCCCGGCATCGGCGGGCAGCGGGCCGGTCGCATCGACCGTTTCGACGGTGGGGTGCAGCCCGATCGCATCGAGGCGTTCGCGGGCGACCTGCACCAGGTAGCCGTCGATGTCCACGCTCGTGACCGCCTGGGAGTCGAGCCGGTGTGCGGCGAGCGCCGTGCCGTAGCCGCTTCCCGTCCCGACATCGAGGAGCGTTGCGCCGTCATCGATCCGGGCGTGCTGGAACATGGTGACCACCAGGCTGGGCAGGGTGGCCGAGGACGTCGGCCTACCCGTGGGATGCTCGTCGGCCTTGGCACGGTCGGCGTGTAGCGGTCCGATACGGGTGATGAGCGAGCGGTCACGGTAGGCCGCGCTCAGCCACTCCTGGTCGCTGACCGGTTCGCGCAGCGTCCACTGTCCGTCGTCGCTCTCCCACCACTTGGGGACGAAGAGGTGGCGCGGCGTTCGGGCGAGGGGGCCCCGCCACCGGGACGAACGGTGTGTGACGCTGTCGGCCAGGGCTGCGGCGGCGGTTTCCCAAATCACGCAGTCCCTCCGAGGCCAGCAGCGGGGGCGGGCGCGATGTCGTCGTAGGCAGGATTGCACGCCTCGGTGCTGGCTGGGTCGCAGTCGCCGGAGTCATCCGGAGTGCAGGCGCCCCGCGGGAGGGGAACGCCATCGGTCAGCTGCCGCCACCGGTCGCTGTGCAAGATGGTCGCCAGGCGCTGGGCGCGCACGTTCCCGGCGACCAGGAACCGTGACAGGATGCAGCCGGAGACCTGGCCGTCGGGGTCGACGGACACCCGGTGGCGAAAACAGTTCCCGCACAGCTCGCCCGTGCTCGGCAGGGCTATCCGCGGGTCGGCCGCGCGGCCCACCTTGCGGACCCGGTCGACCTTGATGGCCGTCACCCCCATCAGGCGCAGTTCCTCCTGGGCCTGGGCGACGCGCTGGCCTTCCAGGACCTCGACGATGCCCACGCGCAAGGGGATACCGCGGCGCACGGCCTCGGCGATGTTGGCGCGGGTCCGCCTATAACTGCCCGGCCCACGGGTGATCTGCTCGTGCTGGCCGGCCTGGTCGCTGTAGTAGCTGGTGGCCAGGCACACGCCGGGCCGCTGCAACGCAGCCCACAGGCCCGGCCTCACATGCGTCAGGTTGGAGTACACCTCCACCCGCAGGCCCACGGCGAGGGCGTGATCGATGTACTGGGGCAGGTAGGGCGTGAGCGTCGGCTCGCCGCCGATGAACTGCACGGCAGGGATGGCGAGGTCGGCGATGTCCGCGATTAGCTGCTGCCAGTCCTGGCGGGTCATCGCGCCAGCGGAGGCCTTCGGTCCGGAGCTGGTGCAGCAGTGACCGCATGTCAGCTGGCACCGGCCGGTGAGCTCCAGTTCGACCGAGCGAATGCCGGCTCGGTGGTGTGAGGGGATAACGCCGTCGTCAACGGAAGCCTCCGGTTGATGGGCTGGAGCATGGGGCCCGCCCCGGGCGCTCGACCTGTCCAGGGTTGCCAGGAACCCGGGGCGGGAGATGTGGGACCCGTCCCGCCGCAGGCCTGCGGCCTTGCGGCAGGGCGGGCGCATACGAGGTGTGCCCCTGACCCTGCACTCATCGGCCGGCCCCGCCTGGAGGGCGGGGCGGGGCGGGGCGGCGGGGCTCATCGGCTGCGCCGGATGATGTGAGTGCAGCAGGTGTGGATGCGGCCGGACAGCGCCGCGCCGCCGGAGGGACTGAGCACGTCGTACGACATCGACTCGTCGCCGCCGACGATCGGCTCATCGCACGCCAGGCACATCGTCACACCGGTGAGGGCGGCGTGGTGGTCGCACAAAGCTACTTTCGGGAAGGCCACCAACGATTAGGCAGAGATGGGCGCGACGGTGGCCCATTCCCTGTCGAGCATGGAGTGCACGACAGAGTCCCGCCATTGCCCGGCCTTCAGGATGTGCTCCCGAATCGTGCCTTCTTCCGTCATGCCCGCAGCAGCCATCGTCCTTGCCGATGCCGCGTTGAGCGGGGACCTCGCCCCCCAGATTCGATGCAAGCCGAGTTCGTCGAACCCGAAGCCGAGGAGCAGCTTCACGGTTTCGAGGCCGTACCCGCTCCCCCACACATCCGGGCGCAGCGCGAAGCCGAAGGTGGCTCCGCGCTGCTGGTGTGGGTCGAGCGCGACCCGGCCGAAGCCGATCGGGTCCTCGGTTGCACGCTCAACTACGATGAGGGCGTACTCGGTTCGCGGTTCTGCTGCGGCGGAGGCGACAGACCTGGCGACGATCTCGGCGACCTGTGCGCGGGTGCGGGGCTCGAAGGACAAGTGCTCCGTTGCCTCTTGGCTGCCATAGATCGCAAACACTGCGTCGACGTCCTCGACCGTGACCTCTCGGAGGACGAGTCGCTGGCTGGACCGTTTGACCGGGTACATGACGCGGACTCTACTCACGCGGTAGAGCGTCACGACTTCCGGGGAAATCGCCGAGCGGCTGGTCGCAGAGAACCAGAGGTGGAACCGGGTGCACCGCGGCCACCGGGCGCGCATCGAGGTCCCCCCGACCGGAACACCCGACGAAGTGCCCGCAGGCCGGGTCTCACGGATCACGATCTCCCGTCCGTGACATCACCGGCTCTGCGACCAGGTGCGCAGCGCATCCACCCCTTTTCCGCACCGAGCGATTACAGATCTTCTGGAAAGGCGAGGCCCGGATCATGACGGTCCGGGCTTCACCCGTGCCCGGAAGCACACAGAGCTACCAGCGAGCCCCAACCTCCCCCAAACGCTTGCTCGGAGCCCACAATCGAGGATTACACACTTGTTTCGCCGATCGTTACATCCAATTTTACGGCCAGCCAGTGAAGTGCAGCCGCAGGGGCAGGCCAGTCATCTGACCGGAGCACCAATACGAGGTTCTCATTGAGGGCTCCCGCCTGGTCTGACGCGAAAGGCCCGCCCCTGCGCTCCTTCACAGACGGGCGGGATTGTTCACGGGCGCAGTCTCTTGACCATGACCGCGCAGGTGGGGAGTCAGCAAATGGTTGCTGTTCGCCCACCTTTTGGTAGCCCCAGGTCTCGTAGAGGTGCTGCACCTTTGGGCGGGTCACGTCAACGAGGAGCACGGCGAGGTCCTCGCTGCGCTCCTTGAGTAGTGCCTCGTGCAGGCGATCTGCAATGCCCTGCTTTTCGCCATCGTGGGCGCACCATGACTTCCGAGACGGCGTAGGTGGCGGTGCACCTGTTGTTCGGCTCGAATTCTGTGGAGCGCCACCACTCACGACCCGGCTGGAGTGGGGCGCCGTACGCGAAGCCGGTCGGCTCATCCCCGTCGAAGGCTACGACGCAGGTGAAGCCGTGCATTGCGGACCAGTGATCGACGAACCATGGAAATCGCTGGTTGAATTCGTTGTCCATCGCATCGGCGTAGGCGTCAGCGTGTACGTCGATAAGCATCTGCCTGAAGCCCTCGGGAAGACCTCCCTGTCCGTAATGACGTAGGTCGATCACGTTTGTCACGCTCGACTCCATTTTTCTCGCCTCCGGTCTGCCCAGTCATGGGCGTACGTCGAAGACGGCGCCAGCCGGAACAGAGCGTTCAGTAGCTGTTTCTAATGCAGCGACGACACGTCGAATACGCGCTGTAGTCGAGTGCGGCTCGGCGACCCCGCGGTGCGGTAGGGGGTGAGCTGCGGCTTCAGCGATGGCCGTCGCGAGAAATGAGGGCGTCCAGCAGCTCCTGGAACGGGGACGTGTGCCTCTGCTGGGTGGCGGAGGGTCCGTCCAGGCAGAGGATGTAGCGCGTGCGCCATCCGTCGCGTTCGCGGCGCATGTAGCCAGTTCGTTCGAGGTCGGAGACCTGTGCGCGGGCGCGGGGCTCGCAGCACAAGTGCTCCGTTGCCTCTTGGCTGCCGGAGATCGCAAACATTTCATCGACGTCCTCGACCGTGACCCCCTCGGAGGACCTGGAGGGTTCACCGAAACGGGAGGCTATCCACCACTCGGAGGAGGCCCTCACAGTTCCTACTTATACCCGGCGTCAGTCGTCTATCGGCTCGGCCATATGCGCCTGAGCGATGGAGTCGATCCGTCGTGCGAGATCGAAGTCTGCCTTGGTCAGCTTATGCCCGGCGTCGTGTGTGGTGATCGAGAACCGCACTTTCCCCCACCGCAAGTCGATGTCCGCGTGATGACTGATCAGCCGCTCTATATCGGCAACGTGCACGATCATCGCCACGCCGCCGTGATATCGGATCCCGAACGTACGCGTGATCTCGTCTCCCTCACGCCGCCAGCCCGGTAGATCCCGCAAAGCCGCCTGGATCGCGTCCTCCGTCAGCGGCACCAGAGCATCAGCCACAGGTCAGATCCCCTCCATCGCAGGCGCCAGCACCTCCATCAGGTTCCGGCCGACCGGAGCATCCTGCCACGGGCGCATCGCCCTCTGAAGCGTGGCCAACTCCCTCCGCATGCGGGCTGATCGCGTCTCGACGGCAATGTCCGCCATACTGCGAGCGAGCTCCAGGGCCTGGTCCGGCTCGCCTGCGCCAGCAGCTGCTGTAGCGTGGCGCGCCAGGTACACGCCGCGGTCACGGCGCGCAGTCGCAGGAACAATCTGCAGAACCTGGTCCCACAATGTGACCGCCTCTGAGCCGAGACCAAGGCGCCCGTAACAGGTGGCCCGTTGAATCTCCAGATATCCAGGCGTGCGCCTGCAGGCGTTCCCCCAGGGCAGGTCGTCATCGACGCGGTCCAGTAGTCGGCCGGCCTGATTGATGAGCGCGTCGACCGCGCCGCGGTCACCGTTCAGGCTCTCGCCATGGGCCTGCTGTTGCATGGCCATGATGCGTACCTTGGGGACCAGCCGCCTGGAGTCTTCGAGTGCTGCCTGGCACAGGTCGACGACGGCGTGGCCGTCGCCGAGGTCTGTGCGCACCTGCGCCTGGTTCACCAAGGAGTAGCCGATCAGGTGCGGATCCCGGGATCGCATGGCGATTTCTTGCGTTACGCCGCGCCAGAAACTGGCGCCGTCCATGTCCCCAGCGTCCTGGTAAAGCCAGCCGACGAGCGCGGCGTACGCCGCACCTACTCGCAGAAGGCCACGACGCGTCTCTCCTTTGGCGGAACGCACCAGCTTGTCAATCAGCTGATACTGCGCCGAGACGGTTCCGATCAGGTCGTGCGGGCCCAGAAACATGTCTGCCCTGTAGTGGCCCTCCAATTGCGTCTGGAAGTAGTCAATCAGGGCAGGGTCGACGTGCTGTGGTGCTACTGGTCCAGCAACAAGCGCGGCAGCAGTGACGGAGACGAAGACGCGGCGTTTCACCTGCTCCTCTTCGTGGTGCTCGGCGCGGATCCATCCTGGTGGCGATGTGAACCCCAGGTCCTCAGGCCACTGGCCGAGCGCGTCATGAATTACTATCGCTGTCTCCTCTGACGGCCAGCCCGGACGCTGGCCTTCCCACCGCCGCCACGTTCGGGCCGACACGGTGAACTGTCGGTCGTCAAGCAGCTCCTGGCCGTGCTCAGTAAGCCGGGCGGCGGCCTGCTCGATCGTCCGCCAGCCGATGCGGAGCCGGGCGGCTCGTAGGGCGTCATTGCGGCTCATGGCATCAGTGTGAGGTGTCATCGCGCCTGATTCCGGACATGGCCGCCACGTGGCCGTGCATGGCCGCGGGACGACCTATTCTCTCGTCGCAGTGCCCATCCATCATCCATATGTGATTACGGGACGTACACGGATTACGGCACCATGCCGCCTGCTCTACCGCTTCACCCTGGGGGTGCGAGCATGACGTGCGATGGCAACCGCCGGGCTGCGGAGCCCATCAAGGCCCATTTGGGCCTGCTCGTGCACGCCTCCAGCAACCGCCAACAGGATTCAGCACGGGCGGAAGCTGTCTCCTCCACCTGCCAGGACAGCGCGCTCGCCGTAAAGATGTGGCTCCTGCTGACCGCAGACAGCAGCGGGCGGGCGTACCAAGAGCGGCGTACAGGCAAAATCGCACTTCTCCGCTGCGGCGGGAGTCGGATGTCCGGCGTCGCTGGCCGGCCTACCAGCTGTTGTGCGGGACCGCGTCGAGCAACTGGGGCCGTGCTGACGCCTCATTGCGGTAGCCACGGTTGCTCATCACGGTGTTACTGGTGTCTCGACGCTGAACTCGTAGGCGACCTCCCAGCGGTTGGCGGGAACGACGATGTCCGCGGTCTCCACCGGGCGACCCGTGTTGTCGTAGTAGGTCCGTTCGATGATCAGAACCTGATCACCAACGCTGATGCCCAGGAGGTTGGCCTGTTCCTGGGTGGCGCGGCTGGGGCGTGGGATTTCGAGGGCGCGGGTGATGTGCACCCCGATGGAGTGCATGCGTTCGACAACGCCCTGGCCGGCGAGGGGACCCATTTCGGGGAGCAGGATGGGCGTGTCGGCGGTGATGGTCATGGGTTCCCAGCTCGTGGAGAGCTGGGTGGGTTGGCCGTCGGCGAGGAACTCGTAGTGGGTGCGCACGCACAGCTCGCCAGCTTCGATGCCGAGGCGGTGGGCGATGTCGTCGAGTGCGGGAACACGGGCCTGGCTGTTGGCTTCCCAGGTGGCAGTGCGGCCCAGGTCGGCCATGTCGGCGCGGAAGGGGCTGGTGCCGCGGCGTTCGCGGTGACGGGATCGGATCATGCGGCGGCGTTCGCGGGGCTCAGTGGCGTAGGTGCCCGATCCGGCACGGCCTTCGAGGAGCCCTTCGGAGATCAGACGTTCCTGTGCCTTTTGCAGAACGTTGGTGCCCACTCCGTACTCGCGGGCGAGTTGGGCGCGGGAGGGCAGTTTGGCGCCGGCGGGCCATTCGCCGTCGCTGAGTCTGCGGCGTAGGTCGTTTGCGACGACCTGGTACGGGGGTGGTGCGTCGTGGCCCATGCGCGGACTCCGTACTGGTCGGGGCTGCTCAACTGCCGTTTTTCTGCTCTCGATTGACAATTTAATGCATCAGGTTCAATCTAATGCATTAGAAGTACGGTAAGTGACCGACTGGGTACGGGAGGATCCGTGAGCTCGCCGAAGACCAGGGCAATCGCGATCGCCTCCCTCCTCAGCACGGCCCACCCTGCCGTCACCGGACCCGACGCACCAAACCCGGTCCACATGGAGGAGGCCGACAGCCAGATCCGGGTGTGGACCCAACTACCGCCCGCCCTGAGCGAAGTCACCCGGTTAGAGATCCTCGACTTCCTCACCGCCAACGCCGACCGCTTCGGACACAACGTCCGCAGCAACGGCCCCTCGCTGCTGTGGGCGGAAGTCCACCAGCACCCCGGATCCAAGCCCGCAGCCAGTGAACCGGAGGATGCTCCGTGATCCCGCCCGCACGCACCCGCACCGGCCCCCTCGCCTGGCGCCCCCTCACCACCGCGACACCCCTGTACCGGCGCGCCACGGCGAACCCCCACTACGAGGGATATCGGGCGATCTCCCGGAGCCTGCCGGGGCGCAGCCCGCGCTCGGCGGGCTTTGCCCGTGCCCATGTGGCCGACGTGTGCCAGGTCTGGCAGCTCGGCGAGGACGTCACCGGTGTTCTCGCCGTGATCACCAGCGAGCTGGTCACCAATGCCGTCATGCATGCCCGCGGCCCGCGCATCACCGTCGACGTGATGCTGTCGCGACGGCATGTGTGGGTGAGCGTCATCGACCAGGGCAGCCCCCGCGCCCCCATCGCCGCGCGCGTGGCGGGTGAGGGTGCCGAGGACGGGCGCGGGCTCCTTCTCGTCGACGCTCTCGCCACCCGCTGGCATGCGGCCACCCGCGCGTCAGGCAGCCGGGTCTGGGCCTGCGTCCGGCTCGCCCCCGGAGACAGGGCGCCGCATCGCGCTTCACTGCGCTGACCCTTCCCCCCTTATTTTCCCGGAGTCTTTGATGTTGTCCTCGCCGCCCCTGGAGCGCTCCCCCTCCCCTCGTGGTCGTCATGGCCGCCGGGTGCAAGCCCCCGCATACCTTCTCCATCAGCTCCACGACATCGTGGTGTGGCCGCTGTTATCCCTGGCGGTTCTCAACACGGTGACGGCACTGTGCACCTGGGTGCTCATCTTGAGCGCCGGCCAGGTCGCCGCGTGCCTCGTCGCGAGCCTGCTCGTCAGCGTGCTCGTCGGACATCTGCGCATTCAGGCGGTGGCCACCGCCTTGCACGCGGCCCGTGAAGCCGAGTTGGAGCGCATTGCCGAGGCCGCGCAGGCGGCGGAGAAGAGTCTGCTGTGGACGGCCGAGGAACTGTGCCGGGGCATGCGGCCCCCGCTGCCGGCCGAGCCGGGCTGGGAGGGCTCCGACTCCCTGATCCGCGTGCTGGAGCTGATCAGCAACCTCCAGATCCAGGGCGCGGCCTCGTTGCTGCGGGTGCATGACGAGTCGCAGGCAGCGGTGCTGGTCAGCATGCATCAGACGCTCACCCGCCGCCAGCACGCTCTGATCGGGCAGATGTTGGAGCATCTCACCCAGCTGCAGCACGCCACCGAGGACCCGGTCCTGCTGGACCACAGTTTCAAGATCGATCACCTGGCGACCCGGCTGCGCCGCATGGTGGAAAGCGTCTGTGTCGTCCTGGGTGGCAGCTCGTTGCGGGAGACGCGGGCCCCTGTCGCTGTCAGCACGGTCCTGCGCGGAGCGAAGTCGGAAGTGCTGCGCTATCCGCGGGTGGCCACCGCCAGCGGGCGGGTCGGCTCGGCCTACGCTCTGCCGGCGCATGTGCACCCCGATATCACGCATCTGCTGGCCGAGCTGATCGACAACGCGCTGGAGCACTCCGACCCGGCGACGAAAGTCATGGTGCGCGCGGAGAAAGTGAACGCGGGCCTGCACCTTGAGGTCGAAGACCGCGCGATGCTGCTCATGGACCCCGGCCAACGGGAGAGACTCAACACCCTGCTGGCCCACCCCGGCTCCGTGGACGTCGCGGAGCAGGTCCGCAAGGGCAGTCTCGGTCTGGTGACCGCAGCCAAGATCGCCGAACGGCACGGGCTGCGGGTCTGGCTGACGGTCAACCCCACCGGCGGCACCACCGCCAACGTCATCGTCCCCAACCACTACCTCGTGCCCAGCCAGCCGGCGATCGGCACCCTCACCGTGCCCGCCATCGTGCCCCCTACGGCCCGCTCCGGGACGCCGGCCGCGATCCAGCCCGCGGCGGCCGCCGCCCCCACGCCCACCACTGCTGCGGCACCCGGCCCCTCGCCACACGACGGCGCGCCTGCGGGCCGGCTGCCGCGACGCGAGCGCACCCAGCGGCCCATGCCCACACCCCAGGCGCCCGCCGTGCCAGCCCCGGCGGCGAACCCTCACACGGCAGCCGACTGGCGTACCGGCCTGCACCACGGCCTGACGTCGGGCCCCTCCCCCACCCAGCCCTGATATCCCCACCTGTTGTCTCGCGTTGGAGCGTTGACCATGCCCTACGACACGACACCCCCGCCGACCTCACCCACGGAGGTGAAGGGGCAACTGGCCCGTCTGCTGGAGGAGTTCGTCGACGACACCGTCGGCGTCACGCACGCCCTGCTCGCATCCCGCGACGGCCTCAAACAAGCCGTGGTCTCACACATGGACCCCGACTGGGCCGATGAGGTCGCCGCCGCGTTCTCCGGCATCGCGGGACTGGCCAAAGGCGTCACCGGCCCCAGCAGCAAGCAAGAACCTGCTGGACAGGTCCTCATCGAACGCGACGACGCGCTGTTCCTCGCCACAGAGGCCGGAGCGGGCACTGCCTTCACCAGCAACGGCAGCACCGTCGCCACCATCCTGGTGGTCATCGTCCGCACCGACGCGAACGTCGGCGCGGTGGCGTTCGCGGCGGGCCGCCTCATCCAGCGCTTCGCCCCCTTCATGACCACCCCCGTCCGCACCCGCGATGGCCAGGACGCCGGTGTCCAGTGACCTCCCGCCCCCAACCCGCCTCTCCAGCCCAGGAGAGGGCCGGCATCGTCCGGCTGTACACGGTCACCGACGGCCGCACCCAGCCCCGGCACACCCTCACCCTGCACACTGTCCTCGCCGCAGGCCCGCGCACACCACGCGACCTGTCCGAGGAGAGCAGGCACATCCTGGCCCTGTGCCGGGAACGCAGCAGGCCCCTGGTCGAGTTGGCCGGGATTCTGGGCCTGCATGTCACCGCGGTACGGGTGCTGGTGTCGGACCTGATCGACGCAGGCGCCCTGAGCCTGCCGATACCGGATCTGCCCGGCGAGGACCGCGACGCGGCTGTGCTGCTGCGGCTGACCGCCGCACTGAAGTCCCGCTTCCCGCACGCCAGCGCGAGGGCAGGGTGACGCCGCTATGACGCAACACCCCACGCCGGCCGCTGCGCGGGCGATCGTGAAGATCGTGGTCGCGGGCGGGTTCGGGGTGGGCAAGACCACCGCGATCGGCGCGATCAGCGACATCCCGCCCCTGCGCACCGAGGAACTCCTCACCGAGCGCAGCACGGCCACGGACAGCCTGCACGGCATCGAGGGCAAGCAGGCGACGACGGTGGCGTTCGACTTCGGCCGGGTCGGCTGGGACGTGCCCGAGCCGATCGAGCTCTATCTGTTCGGCACCCCCGGGCAGCCGCGGTTCTGGTCGTTCTGGCACGACCTCGCCCACGGCGCGGCCGGCGCCATCGTGCTCGCCGACACCCGCCGTATCGACGTCAGCTTCCACGCCGCCGACTTCTTCGAACAGTACGGCCTGCCCTTCCTCATCGCCGTCAACCAGTTCCCGGATGCGACCCCGCGCACGCTTACCGAAATCCGGGAAGCGTTCGACGTCGACGAACGCGTGCCGGTGATGTTCTGCGACGCCCGCGACGCCGACTCCATCGCCTGCGTACTGCTGACCCTCCTCCAGCACGCCCTGCACACGAAATCCGCCAATCCCACCGTCCTGGAAGCGTGATGACATCCCCTTCACCCACCCCCGCCCGCGGCCGGCAGCTGCAGATCCAGGCCGTCACCGACGATCCCGCCGACGAGCTGGCACAGATGGCCACCCGCATCACACGCCTGGCCGAACTCGGCATCCCCCTGCAGGGATCAGAGATCCTCGACGACCTGGCCAGCGAAATGGCCGCGCGCAGCGGTTTCGTCTACGCCATGGTCAACGCCTTCGGCGACCAGCAGACCTTCCTGGGCCTGCACAACCCCCCGCCCGAGGCGGGCTATCCGATCGTGGGCCGCACCATGAGCCGCGCCCACGGCTGGTGCCCCGAAGTCATCCAGCGCAGACGCGGCCTGCCCTTACCGGACGTTGCCGCCGCACCCCGCTTCCACAGCAACCCCGTCGTCGACGCCATCGGCATCCAGTCCTACTTCGGCACCCCCCTCCTCGACCCCACCAGCGGCCTGGCCCTGCTCACCGTCTGCATCGTCGACCCCGAACCCCGCACGCTGGCCGACGCAACCCGCTTGCAGAGCATCGTCCGCGACACCGCCCACACCGCCGCCGATCTCCTCTGCATCCCTGCACCACCCGCTACCTGAACTGCCAGTGCACCTTGCTGCTACACCAGGAAGGACTCCGCCCCTTGGCCACGCCGCCGCAATCGATCCCGCCCAGCCTCGACCGGTTCCTCACCCCCGCCCACCACACTCTGTGGGAAGCCGCCGACACCTTCGCCGCACAAGAGGTCCAGCCGCTCATCGACGCCATGGAGAGCGCCCCGCACAAGGTGGACCGCACCCTGGTGCGGCTGCTGGCACGGCGCGGCTGGTTCGGCGTGACGGTGCCGGAAGCCTTCGGCGGCATGGCAGCAGGGCACGTGGCCAAAAGCATTCTGATCCACCGTCTGGCCCGCATCTCCGGTGCCGCCGCGGCCATCCTTCAGGCCGGTCTCATCCCCGTCGCCGGCCTGCTCAACTACGGTAGCCCCGAACAGCACACCACCCTGCTACCTCAGGTGGCGGACGGGACTGTACGGCTGTCGATCGCCGTCACGGAACCCGACCAGGGCGGGCATCTGGGCGGGACGGTCAGCGCGGCCGAATGGGACGGCACCGCCTGGATCCTCACCGGCATCAAGGCACATGTCGGCAACAGCCACCTCGCCGACCTTCACATCGTCATCGCCCGCACCGCACCGGCCGGCACCCGCACCTCACAGGCGCTGACCGCGTTCCTCGTGCACGCAGACCAGCGCGGCGTGAACCTCGTACGGCACGCGGCGAAGCTGGGTCTGCACGGCTTCAGCTTCGGCCAGATCACCTTCGACCGCGTGCGCATCCCACCCGCCAACGTCCTCGGAGAGGTAGGCCAGGGCTACGCCGTCGCCCAGTCCAGCAGCATCCTCTACGGACGCCCCAACCTCACCGCACTCTCCCTGGGCCTGCACGAACAAGCCCTCGCCCTCACCACCAACTACCTCAGCAACCGGCCCCGCTACCAAGGACACCTCGCCGACATCGGCGTCGTCCGCGACCGGCTGGGGCGCATGTCCGCCAGGCTGATCATGGCGCGCATCCTCGCCTACCACGCCGTCGACATGCTCGACCGCGGTCTGGCGTGCGACGACGAACTCATCACCGCCAAAGCGCTCGGCCACGACCTCGCCGCGGAGAGCGGCAATGACGCCATGCAGCTCCACGCCGCGCACGGCCTGGACACCGAACAACCCCTCGCCCGCGTCTGGCGTGACATGCAGACCACCTACGCCCCCGCCGGCACCGGCGAAGTCCAACGCCGACGCCTCGCCGAAACCCTCCTGCACGACACCACCGACCCAACACAGCACGTGCCCTGGTCAGTCCAGCACGCCGCCCGCGGCCAACCACCCCACACCACAACCACACACCCACTCACCCCAACGCCCACGCACGGCAACCCCCCGTGAACCGTGCACGGACCCGTCCCACACCCGGCAACTCCTCCACGCGCCGCCTGTGGGACACCCCGGTGCGGCACCCGCTGTGGTGGCCGATGCCGCACCGGGCCCCTCCGGCCGGGATCGCCCCGGTGAAGCGAACCCGCCCGGAACCCCGGTGCGGCGCACGTCCTGGGCCAACACGCGCCGCACCGGGCCCCCGCCACCCACGCAAAGCCACACCACGCAGTCCGCGTCCCGACCTCCAAGAGGCCTCGCACGCAACTACTCATCGATCCGCCGACTCCTCAAAGCTCCCGCGCACGGTCAACTCCCCGTGCCTCCGCATGACCGTGCGCGGGCCTTCGCGTTCCACGCCAGGCACCCCCCGTTGCCAGGCGCGGAAAACCAGCCCGGTGCGGGAGCCTCGACGACTCCCACCGCACGCCGAACGGCCCCTGCACCGGGCCCATCACCCACCACACGCAGCTGAAGGACAACCACGGTGCAGCCCGACCATCCCGCCTTCCTCTTCCCCGGTGCCGCCTCCCGCCAGCCCCCTCGTTCCCCGGGCCGGACAACGGTCCAGGAGACGAGGGCCGCTCCCCGTGGTGACGAACAAGTGCGGCCCGCACCGCCGCCCTGCCCAACACCGGTGAACCTGAAAGGACCCCACCTCGTGGCAACCTCCCCACCCCTGCGGATCGCCGTCCTCGGCACCCACTCCACCGGCAAGACAACGCTCCTGAAGCAGATCGAGAGGGAGTTACGCGGCCACGGCCTGACCGTGGCACGCACCGGTCAGCTCGGTTGGCGCGCCGCCGCTACCGGCCTGCCCACATTCCAACACCCCACCGCCCAGTCCACCGAGCAGATCATCGCCCAGGGCATCCTCAACGAGACCACCGCCACCACCCAGGGCGCCGACGTCGTACTCATCGACGGCGCCGCCCACAACGCCATCGCCCATTTCGAGGCCGCGATGGCGCACCGGGCCGAAACCCCGCCCCGGCTCGAACGCGAGCGCCTGCTGACCCTTGCCGCCACTCAACTGCCCAAATACGACCTGCTGTTCGCGACCATGCTCGACGAAACCCTTCCCATCGACCCCAGCCACGACTACGACGCCCACTTCCGGCGCCTCGTCGACGAACGCGTACACCGCCTCCTAGCCAACGACGCCATCCCCCACCAGCGAGTGACCAGCGACCCCGACAACCAGACCCACGCCATCGACACCGCCGTCCAACGCTGTCTGAAGGAACAGCACGCATGATCACCGCTCGGAACGCTTCGCCATCATCGTCGCCAGCAAGACCCCCTCCCGTCCCGCCTTCAGCACGCCCCTGACCAGTCCCGAGGGCGGCCCGATGACGGCGTAACCGCCCCGCATCCTCAATCGGCCAGATCGAGCCGATAACCGCCCCCGCCCCCGCCGCTGCGGCTCGAGGCAAGCCCCGGCGCCGCACGAGCCTCCGCGCGCAGCCCCCAGTTGACACGACCCTGCTCCGTGCACGGGCCGAAAGCCCCCTGGCGTCGATTCCGTTCCCCCACGGCCGGCGCCAGGGCCTCACCCCTGGTCCCCCCGGGAGGTCGGCGATCCGGGGGGCAAGGACCCACGCCCGGGTGCCGGGACTGCCCTCCCCCGCACAGCCCCGGCACCCGGGCCCCACGCTCTCGCGATGCAGGAACATCTGCCCCGAGAGCCTCAAGAGAGAAGGAAGCTCCGCGTGTTCATCGACATCCCGAGCGAACTCGAAGCCTCTCTGATCGACTGTTCTCTCCCGCCTTGGGAACTGGACGGTTCGTTCCTGGCGCAGTCCACCATGGCGGAGTACCAGGCCTCGCTGACGGCCACCCCGCGGTTCGAGGAGACCACCGCGATCCTGCGCCACGCGCTGAACGCAGAGGGCGGCGGATACGCCGTGCTGCACCTGGGAAATCTCGCCAAGGCCCTGGGGACTCACCATGACCGGTTCCTGCGGCTGGTGACGGGCTTCGCGGCCGAGGTGGCCGTCCCCTTCTCACCCTTCCCACGGTGGCCGTTGTGGAAGGACATCGGGGTCAAGGTCGACAAGGACCCGGGCAAGTCCAGCGGCATCGGGTACAACGCGTTCCACATGGACCTGGTGAACGCGACCCAGCCCCCGGACTTCACCACGCTGCTGTGCGTCCGCCCCGACCCGCTCGACGGCGGCCCCAGCATCCTCTCCGACGCCCACGCGGCGGTGGCGCGGCTGTCGGAGGACAGCCGCGCCCTGCTGGCCGAGTCGGCCTACCACTACGGGACCTTCTTCGATCTGTTCGGCGTGGGCGAGGAGTACAAGCCGTTTCCGATCCTGGACGGCTCCGACCCGGGCGAGGGGTTCGTCCGGTTCACCGCCAAAATGCTGAAGAGGTCCCAGCTCGGCCAGGCGCACGCCGACGCTGCCAGGGAGCTCGCGCAGGAGCTCGTCCGGGGTCAGGTCTCCTTCATGCTCCAGCCCGGGGACTACCTCATCGTGAACCAGCGCCGCTTCCTGCACGGGCGCCAGGCGCTCCACGGCGGTCAGGAGACCGTCCCGGTCGCCGACCGACGGCTGCTCCTGCAGTTGTTTCTGCGCGCGAGGGTCGGCGACGGAACGGCCGCGTAGCCGGCCGATGGCACCGGTGCCCCACCGACTCCCTCCTCCGGCTCCGGCTCCAGCCTCCGAGCGCGTGGCACAGCCAGAGGGCAGGACCGTGCCGGCAACCCCCGGATTCGGTTGCGCGCCGGGCGCTACGGTCCCGTGCTCGGAGCTAAATGCGCGCGTTGCTCAGCGACTGCCACACAGCGCCGGCCAGTGCTCGCGTCGCCCGCGGGAGCGACAGATGCTCGTGCTCGCGGTACAGGATCCAGTTGTATTGCACGAGCGACAGCTTGTTGGAGGACAGCGATCCCGCCTGGTGCGCCCTGTACACCGCAAGCGGCTCAGCCAGGCCCCGGGCGTCCAAGCCGTCCCGCATGATCGACAGCCACAGGGCGTAGTCCTGGCGCTTGCGCATGTGCGGCATCATCCTCGTGCCCAGGACATTGCGGTCGTACATGGCGGTGAGCGCGCCGATGTGGTCGCGGACCAGCATCGCGCGGTAATCCACATGCTCTCGCGCACGGACCACCCGCCCGTTCGGGACCCAGTCGGTGCTCTCGCCGTCGTAGTCGGCGTCCATCTTGAAGTACGAGGTGAACGTCAACGGCGCGTCACCTTCCGCGGCGAAGGCGAGCTGCTTCTCGGTCTTCTCCGGGAGCCACATGTCGTCGCTGTCGAGGAAGGCGATGTAGTCGCCGCGGGCCCGCTCGATCGCGAGGTTGCGGGCCCGGCCCGCACCGCCCCGTTCGGGTGCCGATTCCGGCAGGACCCGCTCGTCCTGCTTCGCGAACTCGCGCAGCAGGTCCATAGAGCCATCCGAGGACTGGTCGTCGGTGACCAGCAGCTCCAGGTCGCTGTGGGTCTGGGTGAGCACCGATCGGACGGCTGCGCCGAGAGTCGCTGCCGAGTTGTACACGGGCATCACGACAGACACCAGGGGCACAGCACTTCTCCTTGCCAGATCAGGAAACGACGGTCCATTCAAGCACCGCAACCGAGTAGGAGCTGCCATGCAGATAGTCGTCGCTGGTCAGGGCTATGTGGGGCTTGCCCTGGCCGTACGCGCCGCAGAGGTGGGTCACCGAGTCGTCGGCTACGACGTGGACCTGTATCGCGTCCAGCAGCTCGCCGCCGGCCGGTCCTACGTGAGGGACGTGGACTCCTCGCGGCTGCGCGCGGTGCTGGAGGCCGGGGCCTACTGTGCGACCGCGGATGCTTCTGCGCTGGCCGGCTTCGACATCGCGGTGATCACCGTGCCGACCCCGCTGCGGGACGGTGTGCCCGACCTGACCTGCATCGAGTCCTGCGCCCGGACGCTGGGCGAGCACCTTCGCTCCGGTGCGACGGTGGTTCTGGAGTCCACGACCTATCCCGGCACCACCGAGGAGCTGCTGGTGCCGATCCTGGAAGAGGTGTCTGGCCTCAAGGGTGGGAGGGACTTTCTGGCCGGCTTCAGTCCCGAGCGGATCGGAAACAAGCGCTGGTCGTTCGAGACGCCGAAATTAGTGTCCGGAATCGACGCCACGTCACTCGGTGCCATCAAGGGTTTCTACGGCGGCATCTTTCAGACCACGGTGCCGGTGTCCGGGCCGAAGGTCGCCGAGCTGGCCAAGCTGATCGAGAACACCTTCCGGTTCGTCAACATCTCCATGATCAACGAGATGGCGATGCTGGCCACGGCCCTCGGTGTGAACATCTGGGAGGCGATCGACGCCGCCGCCACCAAACCCTTCGGATTCACACGGTTCACCCCGGGGCCAGGAATCGGCGGGCACTGCCTGCCCGTTGACCCGATGTTCCTCTCGTGGAAGGCCCAGCAGGAGCTTGGCGTCCCGTTCCGGTTCGCGGAACTCGCCGCCGACGTGAACCGGCACATGCCCGACTACGTCGTCCGGCGCGTCGTGGAGGCACTCGGCACGCGCGGCATGCCCGTCCGGGGGTCCCGGATTCTGCTGCTCGGCCTGACCTACAAGTACAACGCCACTGACCTGCGTAACTCCCCTTCGGCACGTGTCGCCGAACTCCTCATCGACCTCGGCGCTGAGGTTCGCGGCGCCGAACCCAACCTCCCGGACGGCGACGACACCAAGCTGAACGTGCTCCGGGTCGATGCGAGCCCGCACGAGGTAGCTGCTGCTGATGCAGTGGTCCTTCTCATGGATCACCCGCAATTCGACCTCCCGATGATCGAGACATGCGCGACCTATGTCCTCGACTGCCGAAATCGACTTTCCGGAGCGAATGTCGAAACTCTTTAGTCACTCGACATCTCGCCAGCCCCGCCTCCACTCGTCCATGCCCGGGAGTTGTGTTGCGCGACGAATGGGAACACGCCCACACGGACTACACCACGCCCGCGCAGCGTCGCATTCCTACCTCGCTGGCCGAAAGCGAGAGCGACTGGCGCCGCTACCTGGAGTGCTCAACCCCTAACGGCTGGCTGATACGACACAACGCCATGACGGCGGCGCTCGTCAGCGGACAGCCGATGTACCTGCTGCACACCACCAAGGACATCGACGCCATCCGCACCAGCGGGGAGTTGCACGTCTCCACCGGATGCCTGATCGGGGCCCTGTACTGCTCGCCGCTCGCCAGCCAGCCCCAAGGGCTGCGCCCCCACAACCTCGGCACCTACCTCATGCAGACGAAACCCTCCACCACGCCCATGGTCTTCGAGGTCACCCCGGATGCCGCAATCCGTCCCAAGGGTGTCGACTACCTGCATCTCGGCGCCATCCACCTGCGAACCTACCTGCGCTACCAGAGCTTCCTCACGCCGGCCGAGAACGACCAGCTCCACCGTTCCGTTCTGGACGGGCTGCGCGCCGCGGCCGTGTTCCTCGACATCGCCCTGCGCAACGCCGTCGGCCACGCCACTTCGGCATCCGAGTTCCTGGACCAGTTGTCCGACGCGGTGCTCCACGTGCCGTTCCTCGGCTACCTGTACTTCGAGGTCGTATCGGAATACCTGATGCTCCACTCCGCTACTCCGGAGACCAAGACCTACGCCCAGGCAGGAGAACTGAACAACTGGCTCTACAAACGACTCGCCTTCGCCGCCGTGGACGGCATGGAGCAGTTGTTCGACCTGGCCCGTTTCCGTCCGCGCCATCACCGGCTCGTCCAGCTCATCGAAGGCATGGAACCGGCATTGGGCCCGGGCGTCGCCGAGTACGTCCGGCGACGGCTGTCCCACCTGTTCGCCCGGACCGCACTGCACCCCTCTCAGGACGCGGCATCGGTCACCTTCCAAGGCGCCGATCTCAACACCTTCCGGAAAGCCGCGCCCGGACTGCTCGGCCAAATGATCTTCCGCGAGATCCGGTGCATGCCGCGCTATCGGCAGTTGTACCACTGCTTTGAGAAAGCCAAGGCGCTGGAGGCATGGGACTACTGGAACAACGAGGGCATCCCCACCCCCTTCAACGGAATCCTCCCCAAGGGAGAAATAGGGATAAACCCCACCTATCCCCGGTCGGCCGTCAGAGCATGGGCGGCTGAACGGGACGCCAGGGGCTACCTCCACCCGACCGAGGAACTCACGGCCATCCTCACACCGCACCTGGCCTCGTGGTGGGCACCACCTTGTCAACGCGAGACACAGAACACCACCGAAGAACCACGACTCAACCTGGTTTCCCATCCAACGGACATCCATTAACGGAGTTCCGCATGGCCACCAAACCCCTGAACATCCTGACCGGCATCAACCGCCCCTGCGAGCCATCGTCCGGGAGCATGATCCTCGTCAACGACCTCTACGGCGCGATGCCTGACATCCACATGACCTTCCTGGGCAGGTCGCCGGTCGATCAGGCGTGGCAGGCTGCGTTCGATCAGCTGATCACCCTGTCCACGACGAAGCGCCCTCACGGCCCGGATTTCGACGCCTACGTCGAGGAGTTGACGCGCGAGGTCCGGGGGCTCGTTGAGAAGATCCAGCCGAACGCCATCCATGCCCAGTACCTCGGGTTCGCTCTCAGCCTGGCGTTCATCCGAGCCGCCGACAGCATCCCGATCATCGCCATCGCCCACGGCCCCGAGGTGATGGCGGCCCAGCGCAGCGCATCCGAACGACAGACCATGAACGAGGTCGCTGCCGCAAGCGCCGCGATCGTAGCTCCGACCTGCGTTCTCGCCGACCGCATCGACCATCTCACGGGACGCCGCTTCACCGATCGCCTCACCGTCATCCCATGGGGTATCCCTCTGAGCGACACTCGGCCACGCGATCAACCGCCTTCCCCAACCGGACCGCTCCAGTTGGTGCACACCGGTCGGCTGGACGACAACAAATCCACGATCACCGCAGTCGAAGCCCTTGCCTTAACTGATCAGCCGCACCACTTGACCGTGATCGGAAGAGGAACCCTACGGGAGCCGCTGGAACAACGGGCTGTCGAACTCGGACTCCAGGTCCGGACCCGATTTGAACCCTTCCTGCCCCGCGCGGAAGTATGGCGCCACCTGCCAGACTTTGACGCCTTCGTCTTCACGACCACAGGCCTCGAGGCCTTCGGTCTCGTCCTCATCGAGGCCCAAGCCCTCGGCCTCATGGTCATCTACTCCGATCTCCCCGGCGTGAGAGAAACCCTCGGAGGCGCCGGCATCCCCTACACCCCAGGCGATCCGCACTCACTGGCCGTGGCCCTAGACGAGACAGGCCGAAACCCTCACCGGCGCAAGGCCCTCAACAAGACGGCCCTCGATAACGCCCGCCAATACGACATTGCCACCACCGCCCGCCGCCTTCACGAACTGACGCTTCGGATAACCTCCAAGCCCGCAGCTTCGAGCCCCAGCCCGTGAAGACGGGACCGTCCCATCCCTCTGGACAGCCGTCGGTTCCAGACACACCTCACAGCCACGGGCACCGACAGCGCTCAATAGGGCCCGCAACACGTTCAGCCCCACCAGATCGAGCGCGCCAAGGCAGGCCCTCTCGCCACGCCTGCGCAACGACGGTCCGCAAGGGCGTAGACGAGTTGGAGGTCGGCGAGGAACCTTTGGGACGGGCCTGCTTCCGACCGCCACCGGGCCTGCGAACGACCTCCCACGGTCGTGGCGTGGGCAACAGGCGGGGAGCACTACCGAGGGCGCTCATAGGTAGAGACCGGTCCCGGTTCACCCCCGCGGACGCGGGGGTATTCCACCAGACCGCAATCGCACTACTGGCCCTGGGAGAACCAGCCTGCCTGCGGCTGACCATGCGCCCAGCCATCGTTTGGCACAGCGCCGAAGCACGAGCGCTACCCCATGAGTGCCAGCAACGCCGGCCGCAGACCGGGATCAAGGTCGACCTGCGAGCGAGGTGTGGGCGGAGATCTGGGACGACATCGGCCCGCGCATCGAAGCGGTGCTGACGACCGGCCGAGCCACCTGGGACGAGGCACTGCTGCTCTTCCTGGAGAGATCCGGGTATCCCGAGGAGAGCTACCACACGTTCTCCTACAGCCCGTTGCACGATGACTCCGGCGCGGTGGTCGGGATGCTGTGCGTGGTCAGCGAGGAGACCGAGCGGGTCATCGGCGAACGGAGGATGGCGACGCTGCGGGACCTCGGTTCGGACCCCGGCGTCGTACGGACCGAGGAGGAGATGCTTGCCTTCGTCGGTCAGCAACTCCGCCGCAACCCCCGTGACCTGCCCGCTGACATACCTCTTCCAGCCGGACGGCACCGCGCGACTGGCGGGGTCCACCGGGCTGCCGGCAGGGCACCCTGCGGCGCCCGTCACCCTGCCGACGGACGCCGGGGACACCCTGTGGCCCACCGCCGCGCCGGCCCGGGGCGAGTCCGCGGTCCTGGCTCTGGACAGCGCCCCATTCACCGCGCTGCTCGTCGGCGAGTGGCCGAAGCCGCCCACCCGGGCCCTGGTCGTGCCCCTGCTGCAACAGGGCAGCGACCCCTACGGCTTCCTGGTGGCCGGACTCAACCGGTACCGACCCCTGGGACCCGGCTACCGCGGTTTCGTCGAGCTGGTCGCCGGACACATCGCGGCCGGGATCGCCAGCGCGCGCAGCTACCAGGCCCAGCAGCGCCGGGCCGAGGAACTGGCGGAACTGGACCGGGCGAAAACCACCTTCTTCTCGAATATCAGCCACGAGTTCCGCACCCCGCTCACGCTGATCATGGGGCCGCTGGAAGAGCTCCGCGCACGGCTCGACGGTGCCGAAGTCCCGGTGTGCGAAGAGCTGGAAGCCATCCACCGCAACGGTCTCAGGCTGGGCAAACTCGTCAACAGCCTGCTGGACTTCTCCCGCATCGAAGCCGGACGGATGCAAGCGAGGTACGAGCCGGTGGCCCTGTCGGCGGTCACCGCGGAGCTGGCCAGTGTCTTCCGCTCGGCCGTGGACAAAGCCGGCCTCGCCTTCGAGGTCGACTGCCCCGCACTGGACGAGCCGGTGTACATCGACCGCGGCATGTGGGAGAAGGTGGTCCTCAACCTGCTCAGCAACGCGCTGAAGTTCACCTTCGACGGCTCCATCGGCGTCGCGGTCCGCGCCGAGGGCGACCACGCGGTGATCACTGTCGCCGACACCGGCATCGGTGTACCCGCCGAGGAGATGCCGAGGCTCTTCGAACGCTTCCACCGCATCGAAACGGCCCGTTCCCGCTCCAACGAGGGCAGCGGCATCGGCCTCGCCCTGGTCAAGGAGCTCGTCGGCCTGCACGGTGGCACCATCAGCGCCGACAGCACGGTGGGAAAGGGCACCCGCTTCACCATCCGGCTGCCCTTCGGCTCCGAGCACCTGCCCGCTGGCACCCTCGCCCCGAGCGCGTCCGCCGCGGCTGTCTCGGCCACGGCCGCGAGCCGTACGTCCTGGAAGCGCTGCGCTGGCTGCCCACCGGCACGTCCGACACGGACATGCCCGTGATGCCGATGTCCGACCACGGCGCGCCCTACACCTCCGGACCCGTGGTACCGGCACGGTTGCTGATCGCGGACGACAACGCCGACATTCGCCAGTGCCTCACCCGCATCCTGCGGGGCGCCGGATACCACGTCGAAACGGTCGTCGACGGGCACGAAGCCGTTCGGGCCGTCCGCGCCGACGCCCCGGACCTTTTGATCAGCGACGTCATGATGCCCCGGCTCGACGGGCTTTCCCTGGTGAGAGCGCTGCGCGCGGATTCGCGTACCGCGGCCGTGCCCGTGCTGCTGCTCTCCGCCCGGGCCGGTCAGGAGGCCTCGATCGAGGGCCTTCAGGTTGGCGCCGACGACTACCTCGTCAAGCCGTTCGCGGCGGCGGAACTGCTGGCCCGGGTGCGGGCCAACGTGGAGTTGTCCCGCCTGCGCACGCATCACGCCCGCTGGCGCACCGCGCTGGTCGACTCGATGCAGGAGGCGTTCTTCGTCTGCGACGAGGGCGGTGCGGTCATCGAGATCAACGCCGCGTTCACCGACATCCTGGGTTACGGTCCCGAGGAGCTGCCCTACACACCCATTCACCCCTGGTGGCCGGACGCCGACGCTGATCCGGATGCCCACCAGCAGGTCGCCGACGCATTCGCCGGTCTGATGGGCGAGGGACACAGCCGCTACACAGTTCCCGTCACCCACCGTGACGGACATCGGCTGTGGATCGATGCCGCCTTCAACCAGGTACAGGAACCCCACACTGGACACCACGTCATTGTCGGCACCTTCCGTGACGTCACCGCCGAGCGCTACGCCATCCAGCGCGACAGCGCCCTCGCGGCGCTGAGCCTGCGCCTCTCCCAGGCCACTAGTCTGCCCGAGGCGCTGACCGGTGCCCTGAGGGAACTGAAGGGCCTCTGGCGGGCCCGGCAGGTCCTGGCCGTCGTCTTCCGCGATCGAGCGGAGCCCGTACTGACCGCTGCGGAAGCCGCACCGGACTGGCAGGAGTTGCCCGCCAACCGGCGCGAGGCACTCGCTGCCCTGCGCGAGCGACCGCTGCTGACCCCGGTCACCGACCACACCAGTGCGGGCATCACCATGGAGCACCCCGACGGCCCGATGGTGCTCTGGGTGGATCTGGGGCAGAGCCGGCCCTTCACCGACGAGGCCAAGCTGCTGCTGTCGCTGCTGGCCGGACACCTGGCCCAGGGCCTGGTCCGCGTCCGCCAGATCGACCAACAGCGCGAAACCGCCATCGCCCTGCAACGGGCCATCCTGGGCCCGTCCCATCTGCCCGAGGGTTTCGCCGTCCGCTACGAACCCGCCACCCAGCCCCTGGAAGTGGGCGGTGACTGGTACGACACCGTCGCCCTGCCCGACGAACAGATCGGCATCGTCGTCGGGGACTGCGTCGGTAGAGAACTGGAAGCGGCCACCGTCATGGGACAGCTACGCAACGCCTGCCGTGCCCTGCTCCTACAGGACGCCAACCCCGCCCAGACCCTCATGGCCCTGGACCACTTCGCCGCCGGCATCCCCGGTGCCCTGTGCACCACCGTGTTCTGCGGCGTCCTGAACCCGGCAACCGGCCGCCTGACCTACTCCAGCGCCGGCCACCCGCCGGGCGTTCTCGCCCACCGCGACGGCACCACCAAACTCCTGGAAGACGGGCGGTCCCTTCCGCTGGCCGTCCGCCCCGGCAGACCACGCCCCCAGGCGGAATGCACCATCCCCGCCCGCGCCACCCTGCTGCTATACACCGACGGCCTCGTCGAGCGCCGTCGCCGCCCGCTCAGCGAGGGCATCGACCAGGCAGGCCAAGCCGTCCAGGACGGCAGGGAAGCCGCCGTCGACGACCTCGCGACCCAGGTCATGACCCGCCTCGCTCCCGAGAACGGCTTCGACGACGACGTTGCCCTGGTGCTCTACCGCCACCCCGCACCGCTGGAGATGACCTTCCCTGCCGAGTCGTCGCAGCTCGCGCCGGTCCGCAAGGCTCTGCGCACCTGGCTCGAACGGTGTCAGCTTCCGCCGCAAACGGCGCAGCACGTTCTGGTCGCCGTCGGCGAAGCCTGCGCCAACGCCATCGAGCACGGCCATCGCCACACCCCGGGCGACCGTGTCCGGTTGCGCGCCGAGGCGTACGTGAGCGGCCTGCGCCTGATCGTCGCCGACACTGGTCGGTGGAAGACCCCGCAACCCGATGCCAACACTCACCGCGGCCGTGGCATGGCCCTGATGAAGGCGATGATGCACCAGGTCACCATCACCTCCGGCGCCGCCGGGACCACCGTCGACATGCACATGAGGATCGTGTGATGACTACTCCGCTCACCCTGACCCCTGGTCGGCGGCCCGACGGCACGGCGCTGCTGACGGCCGTCGGCGAGATCGACATGACCAACACCGAGGCCCTGGCCGAGGCCCTGGACACCACGCACGGCCCCGTCGTCCTTGACCTCACCGGCGTCGAATACCTGGACAGCGCCGGCCTCAACGTGCTGTTCTCCCGCGCCGACCGCGTCGAACTCGTGGCCACTCCTCTCCTCGCCCCCCTACTGACGATCTCGGGCCTCACCGACCTCACCACCGTCCACGGTTTGTAGCGGACGCCTCAGCTCTTCACGGTGCTGACCGGCCAGCGGGAGTCGGGCAGCGCTGCGACCATGCCGGGGCGGCCGTACCTGCAGAGCGGGAGCCGGCCATGGCAGGCCCAACCGTGGTTTCGTCGCCGACGGGATGTGGGCAGGTCACCGCCTGTGCGCCGGTGCCGGGTTCCGCCCGGGGACAGCCGAGGCGGGTGGGCGACCGTCGAGACATCGGGGGGACCTCGCTGCGCCGATCGGCTGTTGAAGTACGAGCAGCGGCAGATCACGTCTTCCGGCGGCTGCTCTTGACAGCGTGCTGCTGCTACAACCCGTCACCGGCTGCCCGACGACTGGGAGAAGGAGGTCGTGACGGGCGCCCGCCTGACGCAGGGGCGAGCCTGTCAGTCGGCCTGCGCTGCCGACGGCACTGCTGACTGACGGCCTCGGCCTGCGATGCTCGGATCGGCCGGATGCCGGAATGACCCTGGCCTGCCAGGAGCGCGACCTGCGCTGGCGCAACACGATGATGCTGCGCGGCTTGGAAGCGCTGCCCCTCACCCTGCGCCGCTGACCCCCGCCCTGACCCTGTCGCCCTCACCGCGCTCTTCATTGCGGTCCGCCGCCTCGGCGGCATGCTCGTCGAAGCCCGACACGGCAGTCGGGCCCTCCGGATTCCGGCAGGCATCAGCCTCAGTACGTCAGCGGCTTCACGATCCATCGGCGTCTCACGTCCCCTGCAGTCGCCTTTCTCAACTGCCATCCCCCAGAGGACCTGACATGCCCGCGGATAGCTCTCAGCCCTCAGGACGGGCCCAGGTTGAGAGACGGTTACTCATGGTGGAGTCAGGTATGGGAACCCTTTAAACGCCTCAATCGACAACGGCGAGAAGCGGGGGTGCGGGAGGGCCAGCACGTCCCGCCCCCGCTCGCTGGTCTTCTTCGCCATCCTCGCGACGTTCTGCTGCCCCTTGACCGACCTGCACGCCGAGCTGGACGAGGTCTGGCCCACGGGAGCCACTCGGCACTTGAACTATGACCATCCGGTTGATCACATCGTTGGCCCACAGGTAGAACACCCAGTGACCTGGGAGATCCACGTCCACCGATGCGCAGAAGGCTCCCTACGTCGAGTCGCTGGAGTGCTCCCGCTTCGTCCTCACCGACGAGTGCCCCGCGAACACCGACTCTGCGTAATGATGCGCACCGCATCAGTGGGGCGGCCGGTGGCGTCAGAACCCAATTACGAGCCCGGTGGTGGACTGGGCCAGTCGCATGGGATTGCTCGATCCGACGTTGATCGGATTCGGTACGCTAGCGGGGAATCTCGCTGCGTGGAAAGGGTTTGCGCGTGATGATGGTGCACGCCGCGGCACGACCCGACCAGTCATTTGTGGGAATCTATGACGCCCTTCGGGTTGTCGAGTTTGTCGAGTTGCCGTTGGACGCGCTGAGCGTCGGTGTCGCGGCCTTGCTCCTGATATAGGTCCAAAGCCTCCCGCCATACCGCCCGGGCCTGGTCGTGTTGTCCGAGGGTGGTGTACGGATGGCCGACACCATCGAGGGTGTCCGCGACTTGGTACGTATGGCTGAGAGTGCGCCTCAAGGTGAGGGCCTGGCGGTAGTGGTCGAGGGCCTGTCGGTGCTCGCCCGTGCGGTGGGCGATGAACCCGAGGCTATCCAGTGTGGCTGCCTCGCCTGTGTAGTTGTGGCTGTCTCGATGCAAGGTGAGGGCGGCGCTGCAGTGGTCGCGAGCGGTGTCGAAGTCGCCAAGGCGCGCGGAGTACCAGCCCACCTGATTGAGCGTCTCGGCTTCTCCTGTCGATTGGCCGAGGGTGCGATAGAGGGCGAGGGCGTGTCGGGCATGGTCCAGGGCCTGTTGGTCCTCGCCCCGGAGCTCCCAGGCGGCCGCGAGGACCCGGTGGGTGTGTGCCTGTTCGGTGAGGTCGTGGTGGCACACGGCCAGTTCGAGGGCCTGGTCCAGGTATCCAGTGGCTTCCTCGTGCCGGCCCAGTCGGGAATACGCGCGGCCGAGGAATCGATAAGTGCGGCTGCCGATGCCGGGATCGGGTAGGTGAGCGGCGGCGTCCAGCGCGGCCTGCCACGAGGAGAGCGCGTCGCGCCGATGTCCCCGCCGGTAGTGGAACGTTTCGAGTGCCCAGGCGAGGTGCCAGACGACGCGGTAGCGGCTGAGGACGGCGGTGGTGCGCTGGGTGGCGAGGAGGGTGGCGTGTTCGGCCTCCAGCCAGGCAATCGCGGCCGCGGCGTTGGGCAGCGGCTGCGGGTGGACGCCTGGTGCGGGCGGTTCGGGCTGCGCGGGCTGGCGGTGGGGATTCAGGAGGCGGTCGGCGGCGTGGGCGGTGTGCAGATGGAAGTCCGTCACCCGGACTAGGGCCGACTGCCGCACGTCGTCGGGCAGTTCGCGGGCGGCGGTGGCGGCGTAGTCGCGGACCAGATCGTGCATGAAGTAGCGATCGCCCGGACGCCGTTCGACAAGAGACGCCTCCTCTAGCGCGGACAATGCCCTGCGTGCGCGAGCCGGGGCTAGGGCCGCGAGGGAGACGACGGCTGGCAAGGTGGCGTCAGGTCCGGGGGCTATGCCGAGCAGCCCGAACAAGGTGCGTTGCTCGTCAGCGAGGTGGCGCAGGGACCAGGACAGGACGGTGGGCAGGCTGGACTCGGGGTCGTCAGAGTCCAGAGCGTCGAGGCCGAGGTCGCGCAGTTCGGCGACGAGGTCCTCCAGCAGTTCGGGGTGGGTCCGTATACGAGCGGTGATCAAGCCGAGCGCCAGCGGGAATCCGCCGCACAGACCGATCAGCTCGGTGATCGGTCCGATCGTGTCATTGCTGGGGCGGGTGTCCCCGAGGGCTGTGTTGAGCAGGGTGCGGGCTTCGGTGTCGGTAAGCACGTCGACGTGCACGGGGCGGGCGCCATGGCGGGCAATGAGGCCACGGAGCCGGTCGCGGCTGGTGATCAGGACAGTGCACGTGGTGCCGCCGGGCAACAGCGGGACGATTTGGTCAGGGGTGGCAGCGTTGTCGAGCAGGATGAGCATCCGCTTGCCGGTGGTGTGGGTGCGGTACAGCGCGACACGGGCGTCGAGGTCTGCGGGTTGGTGATCGCGGTCAACGCCGAGGGCGGCGAGGAAGTCGGCCAGCACATCGGCGGGGTGGCGCGGCTCGCCTGGGCTGAAACCGCGCAGGTCCACCGAGAGTTGTCCGTCAGGAAAGTGGTGCAGGTTGCGGTTGGCCCAGGTCAGGGCGAGCCAGGTCTTTCCGATACCGCCGGTGCCGCCGATCGCAGAGATCACCGCCGTTGCCCCCGCCTCGTGGCCGCCGTGCATGTTCACCGCACCGTCGGTGGCGGGCAGGAGGCGGTCGAGAGCGGCGAACTGATCGGTGCGGCCGACGAACCCCGCTGGCGCTGCGAGCAGCTGGCGCGCAACCGCACCAGTCGTCTTGGCCGCTGGGGCGGTGTAGCGGGCCAGCAGTTCGGCGGCGAACGCGGCGGCGTGGCGGGAGGCGACCGGCTGCCAATGAGCGTCGGTGGTCTCGGTCTTGCCGGAGAGCAGGTCGGAGATGCCGCGCACGACCAGTGCCTGCACGGTGTCGTTGACGTCGGCGCCGTGCAGGAACCCGTGGCCTTCCATCTCCACCGCCGCGGCGTCACCGCAGTGCCGGTTAAGGAACTGTGCGGTGGCCGAGTTCTCATCGGCGACGACCTTGCCGCCTGCCGCGATCGGCTTGACCACCGCGTTCGGCGGCTTCTCGGGTTCGGCGGGCAGGATGCGGTGCTGCCAGGCGCCATCGCGGGCGAGCTGTCCGGCGCGGCGCAGCAGGCGGTGGGACGGCGCGGTGGTCTTGATGCGGGGCAGGTACTCCTCGGCGGTGTCCTTGCCGGATTCGTAGTCGTAGATGGCGTCGGCGATCACCACGTCGCCCAGGGCGACGTCCTTGCGGCCACCGGCCACCCCGACGAACAGCACGAGCGTGGGGTGGAACACCGCGATGGCGCGATCGAGTTGGACGCCGGCCTGGGTGTTGCCAGCACCGGTCTGGGTCAGGGCGACCCTCCAGCGGCCGCCGTCGGTGGAGAAGGTGCCGATCTGATAGATCGCGCCGCGTTCCTCCCGTTCGTCGAACGGGCCCTCAAGGTGCTCACGGACGGCGATGTACTCGATATCCAGAGCGGTGCAAATCACCACGGTGCCCAGCACGCTGTCGCTGCTCATGATCCATTACCTCTTTGCCTGTGCTGATCGTTTCGGCGGCTTCGGCTCTTCTTCATCGCGTCGGACGGTCGGCGTGAGAGGGAGGTATAGCTGAGCAGAGAGGCTATGTCGGGCTCAGGAAATTTTGCAGTGCGGCGGCACCGTACAACGAGGATGCCGAGTTTGGCGGCCGCGGCCAGCACGGCCAGCGCGGGCACCCACAGGACGCCGATCGCGGAGGTGACGCCGATGGAGTCGAGGACGGCCAGGATCGGGACGGCGCAGCACACCGCGCAGGCGGCCAGGGCGGCCACGCCGGCGCCCACCGGGGCCCAAGGGGCGGGAAGCGGGGGTGGTCACGAGGGCGCTCCGAAGAGGTCGGCCAGCATCCCGGCGGCGGGTTCGGGCGCCCACACCCCCAGCTGGAGCGCGGTCGGGGTCAGGTGCAGGGTGAAGTCGAAGAAGGCGCAGCAGCCCTGCTCGGCGGCGGCGAGCGGCGCGGTCTCGCCGACCGGCCTGGCGGCGGCGGGGAAGGACAGGCGTACGCCGTCGGGGATCTCCTGGCACGTCTCGGCCCTGTCGACCAGGTGCTGCCACTGCTCAGCGCGCTCGCCCAACTCGGCACCGCCCAGCGTGCAGGCCACGGGAGTGTCCCGCCATGCTTCGGTGTGCCAGACCTGCGCGGTCGACAGCACCACCTGCACCACAGCGGAAAAGTTGTGGGGCACCTATCGGGCGGCGATGCCCCCATAAGCCCCCGCCGCCGAGTAAGGGATCGACGCAGTGTTTCAACACGCAAGCTATCGCTGACGGGCGTCAAGACGAGGTTAGTTGAGCCTGATCCGGCTGACTGAGCGCACTCAGGCCCTGCTTGATCTCCTCCAGTTCGGCGTCAATCTCCCGGACCCGTTCGTGCTCTTCCTCGTCCAGCTCGTACATCTCGGCTCGTTGGACCAACGTCTCCCGCTCGTCCTCCAGCTCCGCTCGGCGGTAGTCCAAGATCCGCTCATCGGCCACCAGGCCGATAGCCCTGTACTCGGGCAGCTCCGAACCACGGGCCAGCGCCGCGAGCCAGAGCGCCATCTCGCCGAGGAAGAGCGTGGTGCGAATGCGGTAGTGCTCCCAGACCTGCGTGCCGTCCCAGTGCCGGACGTCTTCCAAGAGGTCGAAGACGCGTCGTCGGGTCTCACGCTGGTCATCCGGCAGCAGCGCCAGGAGGGCGGTCAGGTTCGACTGGTGGGCCGTCAGTTCGCGGCCCCAGCCCTCGCGGTCCTCGAACGTGCCATGCCCTCGGTACGTCTGCCGCTGAATGGTGATTGCGACCGTTGTCACCGCTTCTACTGCCCGTTGTGCCACATCCCGCGTATGGGTCAGGTGAGCGGCGGCGGCGTCCTTCCGCGACTGATACCAGGTCCCGAGGAGCGTGAAGCCGCCACCGACGAGCGCGCCCATCAAACCTGTGCCAAAGTCGGACGTTATCCAATTCCAAAGTTCTCCCACGCGGTCATCATGCCGACGGGACCGGCCTCGTGGGGCTGATCCACTCAAGTCCTCGGTGACCGGCTTGCGCCTTGGGCGGGCAACTTCGACGACGGGCGTCATAGCGACGCCGACTCGTCTGGACAGCTGCCCCAAAGGCCCGAGGGGAAGGACTGGCGCCGTAGCACGGTGCCCCTGACGGTCCGAACGTCTTCACAGAGAAGCTACCGAGGGATGGGGCAACCGCTGCTCGCACTCGCGGAGCCTCACCGGGCCACGGTCAATCTTGGTGTGAACCTGCTCCAGGAAGTGGCGGACCTCGGGATCTGCGAATCTGAGGGCCTGTTGTTCCAGGAGGCGATTCAGCTCGTCCAGGCGAGAAGCCCAATCCGTCCACTCGCTGCTGAACGGGTCTGCCACTATGGCTTCGACGAAGTGGTCCTGGAGCGCGTAGTTGAGCTGGATGACCTCGCCGGCCGCTGCTTCGCCAAGGCCCAGAAGGTGTATGCGCTCGGCTTCGTGGACTGTCCGGCGCTGCTGCCACACGACAGCCCCTGTGGAGACGGCTGCACCCACCAGAGTGCCGCCAAGGCAAACAAGGCCGCCAACGCCTCTGCTTGCATGATCAAGCGCCGCTCTCTCGGTCCCTTTCCAATTCGGCTTCCATCTCTTCGATGTACAGGAAGACGCCCTCCTTCGCGCTGCGGTAGTCCACTGGGGGTTGTGAGATCTCTGTCCCCCGCCGGTATTCACCGAGGACGGTCACGAGATGCTCAATTACCTTGATCACCAAGCGGGGCCGGTTCCCGTTGTCGATCTCGGTGTATGTGGTTTTCTTCCAGTACGTGAGGATCTCGACCCCCTCTTCGAGGCGCGTCCGAAGATCAGTCGACGTGAAGCTCAGGGCAGCCAAACGTAGGCGGTCCAGCTCGCTGAGGAGTTGGGGTTCCCAGTCCTTATCGATGTCACGTCTCCACTGGCGTCGGAAGAGCGCTTTGATCGAGAAGAGCGCTTGCACCGCCCCTTCATAGGCCGAGTCGTGCTGAGCGTGCTCGCGGTCTGCACGTGCTTGATCCCTCTCGTGCTTCTGCTGACGCCATGCTCCCCAGACCGCACCCGCTGCACCTACGGCAGCGCCGCCAAGGCCGGACAGGCCACCGATCCATCCCGCCATCACTGTTGAGTCCACAGGTAGATCATGCCGACGGGACCAACCCCGTAGGGCTGATCCCATCAACTGCTCACCTTGCCGGGGGCTGATCTCGTCAGGCCCTTTTCTGTGAAGCTCTCCAGGAAGTCGTTCGAGTACTTCATGCGATGCCGGTGGGCGATCTCGGGGTCGTCGTGTCGCCGGGTCAGCTCCCAGCTCCGCGCCCCATAGTGCGCCAGGAACCCGCAGTACTCGTTGAACTCCAGGAACTGGGCCTGGGGCAGCTCCGCTCGATCACCGCCTCCTCGGCGGCGTACTGATCCTCGCCCATCTCGTCCATCCTCAGTGCCTGCAACCGCCGACCGGATGGAAGGCCCCGCTGCCGGCGTCTCACCCGCCGTACCGCCGTCCCCAGCGGCAGGACGTGCTGACAGGGGGGGTTGCCCCTCCCTCAAGAAACACTATTATTGCAAATAGGTGTTCGCATGGCTCCGTCCGTCACGCACGTGAGCGGCACCGTCGCCGGTGGCGTGGAAGTCCGCTTCACCCAAGACGGCATCGCCGTCTGCCAATTCCGCCTCACCGACACCCCCACACAGTGGGACACCGCCACACAGAAGTGGCGTGACGTGGAGCCGATCCCTCCTCGGGGTCCAGACCGGTCTCCTCGACCAGTTCGCGCCGTGCCGCCGTCAGCGGCGCTTCATCCTGGGACCCATGACGTCCAGTGACCCCGCCCCGGGAAGTGATCGAGGTGACCGGGGGCGCCATGCTGGCCGCCCAGTTCCTCATCGACTACACGGACACCGTCGGCGTCCCGATCGAAGAGGACCCCCTCTACCCGGTTCGAACCTCCGGATGGGCGCGCACCCCCGACGGCACCAAGATTGGCGCGGTCCGCCATCAGTTCCGCGATTTCCCTAGCGGCGGATTCAGCGCAAAGCTCGCTGTGGCGTTCCCGGCGACGCTGCCGTCGTGGATGTTCGCCGAGCACCAGTGGCACCTGGCATGCGAGTTCTCGAACTGGGTGACGGGGTACATCGCCTCCGCCCGGACCTGACCGCACGCCCATTCCTGCACCACGGCGCCCGCCTCCCCTTGGTACGCGAGGTCGACCTGCTTGGCCCGACAGAGCGTGATCCCCAACCTGGCACGGGTGCCGTGGCACGACGATCCCAGCCGCCTCGCCCAACACCTCACTGCTATCGCGTAGTCCTTAGCCTTGCCCGAACCACGACAGGCTACGACGGCCTCGACCGCTTCGAACGCCAGCTTCCCCGGTTCACTGCCGGCGGCTACGCCGTCAAGCTCGTGAGGGCAGCACGGGCTGCGGATGATGAAAAGGCACTGTCGCAGGAGGAGACCCACCCTCAGGCCGATGTGCAGATGAAGCAGAACATGAGATCGAATCGAGCGCCGCGTCACTTACGGGTGCGATGTCTTCACGTGCCGCGCATCAATCTGAATCTTTGCCGAGTGAAGACGATGGGCAGAGCAGGGGGGCGGAATCCTGCCTGCTCGTCGGCATGTCTTGAGGCATCTCGGTCGTGATCGGCCGCACCTGCGAGAGGGAAATTCACCTTCGCGCCTTTGCTATTTTCCCATCTGCACGGGCTTATGAGTGCGGACGCCCGAGTTCCTCTTGTGGATTTTCGCGACGCCTCCCGCGACACCTTAGACATGCCCCCTCATCTGGGAAGTTATCAACCATTGAGTCTTTTCTGGAGGCGTCTGGGCAGTTTTTCAGCCCATAGCCATCAGGCAGACGAAGTGATTAGGTCAGAAATGGAGCGCGAATGAACGATCCTTGTCACCCTGCGGCAGAGTTGCAGGACGGGAGCGGCTTGCATAAGGGGAAGCCGGTCGGACTGCCCAGTGAATCGTCCCGATAGGACGATATGGTGTCGTGACCGCATGGCAGCCGACCGATGGCGGGCTGTCATAGCGGTGGCCCCGGGGGTGCATCCCAGGGCCACCTGTCAGGCCATCGACAACCGCAGAAAGGATTGAACGTGACCCACGGAGAAAACCGGGAGCTGGCCTTTACTCCCCCGGATGTTCCCCTCGGAATTATCCCTGCCTTGGGTGGTGGTGAAACCTGTATCACCACACTGGTCGATGTTCGGCTGTGCTCAAGCCTGCTGATCGCCGTCCTCACCCTGTTGGCGGTCATTGTCCTGCTGATCGTGGCGTGGCCCGCCGTGGAGGAGGTCCCTGGCTTGTGGCCGTGCCTGGTGTCCCTGGTTCTGGGTCTGCTGGGTCTGTCCCGCCGTAGCTACCTCCGCGTCATTCGCTTCCGCCGGGCCTGACTCCGGCTCCTGGGTGGGCGCCTCTGTATGGCGCCCACCCGGGACTGTTCCTGCCCGCTAGCGCGGGCAATCAAGTGCTGGGTCGGGGAAGGGAGTCTTCGGTGGCGAAGCCATCACCAGGATCGCAGTGCGCCTTCTGCGGCAAGGAGGTCGGGCAACCATGCCGGGGCGGGCGTCCCAAGGACTACTGCGACCCGGTGTGCCGGCGTCGCGCACAGCGTCAGCGTGACCGTGAACGACGCGCGGCCAAACCGTCGCATACCGAGTGGCAGGTAATCACCGGTGATCTGTTCGTCCGCACCCAGCAACTGCTGGCTGCCGGCAGTGATCAGCTGGACCTGGCAACAGCGCTGGACCTGACTGCCCTTCTCCGTCAGGATGCAGAGTGCCTGGCCGCTGTGGCGGTCGATAGCGCGCGTCGTAATGGATGGACGTGGACAGAGGTTGCCACTGCGGCCGGGCTGAGCGCAGCAGCCGCGCGGGCCAGGTGGGGCGGTGTACGTGTTCAGCGCCTGGTCTCCGAGCGGGCATCGCTGTCCATGTCAGAGCCGACAGACCGGAGTCTCCCGCTGGCAGCAGCCTCCAACCAGGCTGGCGCGCCCTCCGCTGCGGCGTCGAAGGACAGTGCGGTGCAGGAACTTGGCACTGCCCTGCGTACGCTTCATGCGCGTTCAGGCGTCAGTCTCCAGTTCGTCTCGGACACCACTGGCCTGTCGCTGCCAGTCATCACCGCCATGTTTGACGGCTGCAGGGTCCTCTCCTGGCCGGAGACCTACGTGCTGTCTCACGCGCTGGGGGGCGACCCGCAGGACTTGCAGCTCTTGTGGCACTGCGCCCGGGGCGTTCCGCGGCCCACCGAGACACTGACCGGCCCCGGACGTCTGGGAGCGGCGCTGCGTGGCGCCCAGCTTGCGGCGGGGCTCCCGGATATCGCCGCAAGCTGTCCGCCGGGCCTGAGCGTGGCTGAAGCCTGCGCGGCACTCGCTGGCGAAGCGGCGCCGGACTGGCCGCTGCTGAGCGGCTTCCTCGTGAGGCTGGGCGCGGACCCCTCCCGCTTCGCATCGTTGTGGATGGCCACACGAGCTGCGCAGCGTCCCATCCGGACAGGAGAACATTGACAGTGACCGGGCACGACCGCCGCTCACCCTGCCCACAGCTGTTTCGACTGGAGTTCGCAGCCTTCTGCGAGGCCAATCGCGACACCTACCTTCGCTACGCTCAAGTGCGCCTGGGGGATCAGACGGATGCAAGGCGTTGCGTGGATGCTGTACTCGGCGCCCTGGGAACACGCTGGATCGCAACGCTGGGCAGTGCGAGCCCCGCTGCCCGAGCCTGGGAAGATCTCCGCGCCGAGGCCGACCGTCACACGATCAGTGCAGCGAAGCAGGCAGGGAAATTCCATGCCGTCCTGCGGGATGACCAGGCCGACATCATGCTCTTGCACCATCGCCTCAGGCTGCCCGTCGATGACGCCGCCGGCTTCATGGGCCTTGCAGGCCCCGACGCCCGAGCCCTCCTACGTGGGGCCGAGCGTGATCTCCACAATCTACCGGGCTCCAACTGAGGGTGACAACGACGCCCTGCCCCAGAAGCAGCCGGCGTGCACCGGCGGGGAAGCACAACCCAGGAGCGTAACAGCCCCGTGGTTTACGCCCCATTGAGCGACTAGCCGCCCGCTTCCCGTACTCCTAGGATGAGCCCCTACATTCAGATCACCAGCCCGCGCCGGGGCTCACGGGAGCGCGCATGGCCTACGGGGAGAAACCCCAAACTCACTTCATCGACACCAGCAACGCCAGTGCCGCACGTATGTACGACTGGCTCCTAGGGGGAACGGAAAACTATGAGGTCGACCGCGTAGCCTGCAGTGAACTTCTGAAGATCGCTCCTAGCACTCAACAGCTGGCTCGCAGCAACAGGGACTTCCTCAGGCGCGTGGTACGCAATCTGGCTGCTGAGAAGCACATCGATCAGTTCCTCGACCATGGTTCCGGCCTGCCCACCCAGGACAATGTCCACGAGGTTGCACAGCGTGTCCATCCTGGCGCGAGAGTGGCCTACGTCGACAACGACCCCATGGTTCTCGCCCACGCACGCACATCCCTGGACGACAACACGAACACCATGGTTGTCGACTGCGATATGCGGCACACACACGACATCCGGCAAGCCACCGACGGATTCCTCGACTGGAGCCAGCCGATCGCGGCACTGTTCGTATCCGTACTCCACTGCCTGCCTGACACCGACGACGAACACGATCCCGCAGCGGTAGTAAAAGCTCTAGCCGACCAGCTCGTCCCGGGCAGCTACATGGTCATCTGCCAGCTCGTCAGTGACGATCCCTCCGTACGAGATGGCGTCACCCAACTGATGGCAGACGCCACACACGGCAACTGGGGACGAGTACGCGAACCCCACGAGGTCCGCCGGTACTTCGACTCACTGGAGATCGAATCACCGCCCGGGTTGGTTGACGTGATCGACTGGCGCCCCGACTCCGTGCCGCCACCGAAACACCTACGCCCCACGGACTGGGTCGAGTGGGGCGGCGTCGGCCGCGTCCTCGGGTAGCCGCAGCGGCCACGTCGCCGCGGGAGAGCCGGAGTTGCGGTCCTTAGCCCGACTCTTCTGCGGCGGCTCGCCGCTCCCAGTGTTCGAGCGCACGCTTCAGTGAGGCCGTGCTGTCCTCCCGCTCGTACGTGTTCGCGCGCACGTTGTCCAGCAGGTGGCGGTACTTGTCGAGCTGGCGCTTTTGCGTGACGTAGTTGGCTCCGTCGAGGTGCTCCACGTAGGCCAACTCCTGGCAGTCGCCGTCGGTGAATTTCAAGTGGAAGATCGGATACGGCGGAACCATGGCCTCCTTGCGGACTATGCGGACATTGACTCGATTCGTCAGCGTTGCCTTCAGGAGGAACCCCACCTGCTCGGCCATGACGCCCGCCATGCCGTACGGACGGTAGAGAACTTCCTCGCTGATGAGAGCGGCCAGGGTGGGAACACCTTTGTCCAGCATGACCTGCCGCTGCATCCGCAGCGCGACAATACGGTCAATTCCTACGTCTGACAGGCCGACCTCCATCATCCGGACAAGCGCCCGCGCGTACGCCTCGGTCTGCAGCAGGCCGGGCACTACACGCGGCTCGAAGACGGAGATGGTCTCCGCGGTCGCCTCCAGACGGATCAGGCGCTTCAGGAAGTTGGGAGTCACGTCAGCGAAACGCGCATAGAGATCCGCGTTGCCCGCCTGGGCCAGGAGCTGGTCCAGCTGACTCTGCTGTTCCCGGGAAAGACCGTAGAAGACGGCAAGGTCATGGACGTCACGCGGCTTGGCCGGGCTCTCCCCGCGCTCCAGGCGACTCACCTTGGACGTGGAGGCCCGGATTACCTGAGCCGCGTCGGAAAGGGTGTACCCAAGGCGCTCACGGTGGAAGCGCAGTTCATCGCCCAGAAGTCGCCCGGCGGGACGCTGCTCGTCAGATGCTTGCATGCGGACGACCGATGCGTCGGACTCGCGCTGGGACTTACGAGCGGCGGGCATACACACACTCCGAAGCTTCAGAGGTAACACAAATTGACCCCAGAATGCCTTGCGTACGCCCGCCGCCACAAACTATGACCTAAGCATGACTCACGGTCGCGCCATTAAGCGGCGAGGTGGTCGAACTCCGATCCCTTCGCACCGTCGAGGAAGGCGCGCACTTCCGCCTCCGTGAAGATCAGGGCGGGGCCGTCAGGATGCCTTGAGTTCCGCATGGCGACACCGCCCTCCCGCAGCTTCGCCACTTCGATGCACTCGCCGGCTCCGATGCTCGCCCGCGCTTTTAACCAGGTGACCCCCGTGATCTCGTCTGCCGGAACGCCGTTCGTGATCGCCATTGCCATCCTCGCCCATTCTGGTAGTGCTGACCTAGCCCTGATGCACGTGGTTCCCATATGGGAATCAGAGCCGTCGATCGTGCAAGGATATGCGTGGAGGCCCGGGCAAACATGTCCCCGAAAGAGTGCAGTTCGAACCCGTTCGTCGGATGAAACTACTCACCAATCGGTGGGCGTCTCGCAGCAGCGCTGAGTGCTCGATGAGCTGGTCCGGAGAGATGCGGCGGAACGAGACTTGGGCACCAGCTCCACTTCAGGCTGCGCTGCAAGAGACTGGAGCGCCGAGCGGCCGGATAGACGGGCGGTGCCGCCCGTTACGGCACGGGTCCGTCTCCAAAGATCACCGGGTGGTGGATCATGGTGGTGTGATACGCCGCCATGAACTCACCGATCAGGAGTGGGAGTTACTCGCTCCACTGATACCGCGGGCTGCGACAGGCCGGCCGCGGGTGTCGGACCGGCAGGTCATCAACGGGATGGTCTACAAGATCCGGACCGGGATCTCCTGGCGTGACCTGCCAGAACGCTACGGCCCCTGGCAGACCGTCTACACCCGCTTCCGCCGATACGCCCTGGACGGCGTGTTCACCCGGGCCCTGCAGCAGATCCAAGCTGGCGCGGACGCGGCCGGCGACATCGACTGGCTCGTCCAGATCGACTCCACCATCGTCCGCGCCCACCAGCACGCCGCCACCACCGGCCGAAAAAGGGGATCAACAGCCCGGACGAACCGGACGATCACGCCCTCGGCCGATCCCGAGGCGGACTGACCACCAAAATCCACCTCGCCTGCGACGGCAAGGGCCGCCCCCTCGCGATCCTGGTGACACCCGGCCAACGCAACGACGGCATCTGCGCGCGACCTCTTCTGGAGCGCATCCGTGTCCCGCGCACCGGCCCGGGCCGACCCCGCTGCCGGCCCGACCAGGTCATCGCAGACAAGGCTTACAGCTCCCGCGGCTTCCGCGCCTACCTGCGCAAACGCGGCATCGCGCACACCATCCCAGAGAAGACCGACCAGCAGCGACACCGGCACAACCGCGGCCGCCGCGGCGGGCGACCGCCAACGTTCGACCGGCAGATCTACCGCCAACGCAACGTCATCGAACGATGCTTCAACCGACTCAAAGGCTTCCGCGGTATCGCCACCCGATACGAAAAGACCGCCACCTCCTACGAAGCGGCGGTCACTCTCGCATCAGTCCTGCTCTGGGCAAGATCCGTTTGAAGACGGACCCTAAAGCGTGTTGCAGAACGCGGACCGATCTTGCAAAAGGTGCTTCGAGGGCGCTGCCAGGACGGTAGAAATCGGCGCACAACCGGGCAGTCGACCTTGCCGTGGGTGGCCGGATCCTGTCGTGATCGCCGTTCTGCAACACGCTTTAAAGCGTGTTGCAGAAGGTCGTGTCCGGGCAGGTTAGGGCCGCTCTGGGAGCGGTCTGATCATGCTGCGAGGGTGAGGTTGTGCATGTGGGCGACGGCTTGCACTGCGTGGTGGAGGCCGTTGCCGCGCTGGCGGCACTCGCGGAGGACCTTGTAGTGCTTCATGCGGGCGAAGGCGTGTTCAACGCGGGCTCGGACTTTGCGGTGCTCTGCGTTGTCCTCCTCCTCGCCGGGCAGCAGGGCCCGTCCGGGACGTTTGCGGTGCGGGACGACGAGCCCGGTGTTGATGTACGCGCCGTCGCCGAGGACGGTCACCCCTTCGCAGTGCGCGGCCAAACCGGAGTCGCGCCATGCCTTCGCGTCCGGGGTGTTGCGGGGGACCGGGCAGGCCGCGGCGACGACCAGCCTGGTGTCGGCATCGATGATGACCTGCACGTTCGCCGAAAACCGGTAGTTGCGTGATGACGCCCCGGTCTTCCGGTCACGCACCGGGATGAGGGTGCCGTCCACGATCCACAACCGCTCCACCGCATCTGCCGGCTCGATGGCCAGCAGCGGCCGCAGCCGTTGGATGACTCGGCACACCGTCGCAGGCGAGCATCCAAACAGTGGGGCGAGCTGCCGCATGGTGAGGTTCGTGCGGTAGTACACGGCCACCAGCAGCACGCGGTCGGCCAGCGGCAGACACCATGGACGGCCGCCACCGGGCCCGTCTCCACCCCGTTGACGGACTACCTTCAGCAGGCGCTCGAACTGCCGCATCCGCAGTCCCGTGAACGTCTCCACCCACAACGGCTGAAACCTCAACACCCCACGCATACAGGGGAAATGCCCGCTACGCAGCCTTCTGCAACACGCTTTAGTAGAGAGGAGACGGGAGGCGCGACATGACGCTCGGCAGAGCAGTTGAGTATCGGGGGGTGTAACAGTGCCGGCAGAGACGCTGGCGGGCCTCATGGGAGCAGTGGTCAGCGCGGGGGTCTCCACAGGGGCCATGATCTGGCAGCAGCGGAAGACTGCCCACGAGACCGAGCGGGCGCACCTGCTCGGTCTGTCGGAAGCGGCGGCCAACGAGGTGATCCACGATCGCCATCACCAGCCGGTCACCGAGCTCCCCGGTGACCGGCGCGTGTTCGTCACGCGAGGGGAGAACTGGACAATTCCGCTCCCCCACATGCTCGCCCCGGTGCCCCTCCCGCGCGGTTCCTGGTCCGGGCCGTTGAGCTGCGGCGGGTAGAGCGTGAGCAGCACCTCCCGTACGCGCAGATGCAGCGGTACGTGGGGCTGGCCGATGGAGCAGTCATCTGCGCCGACTGCAGCGTGCCCTTGGCCAACTGACGGAGCCCTTGGCGAAGAGCGGGCTGCCACGGTGATGGCGGCTCGCCCCATCGGCCTGACTCGGCAGGCCATGGGTGCAACACATCTCGGATGCCGCGGTCCGGTGTTGCAGCGGTGGCCGGACAGCGCGGGACGATCGGCGGGTTGCCGCGGTGCTGGCATCCTGGCCCATGGCAGGGCTGGCGTTCTGGCCGGCCCTGTACGGACACGGTCAGCACGGCCCACGGGCCCCGGCCAAGACGCCGCGGTAGGCGGCAGGAGGAATGGACGGCTGTGTCGGCCGAGGAGAGCGAGCGGCTGCTGAGCGACACGCTGGCGTACGCAATGCAGACCTGGCAGCCGTCGGGCTACGGCTTCGAACCGGTAGCCGGTGGCACGATGGCCGCGGTGTGGCGAGGCGTCTCGCCCTCGCCCTCGCCCTCGCCCTCGCCGGACGTCGCCGTCCGGCTGACCCCCAAGCCTGGCGCTCATCCGGAGGATTGCCGCACTGGTCGACGGGGTCACGAGCGTCGAGTCCCCGCGAACGCTGGCGGTCGGCACGATCACGACCGCGGACGGACCGCGGACCGTGCAGGTGTGCACGTGGATCGGCAAGGGCGGCGCGGACCGCAGCGAGTCGCCCTTCGGTAGTCCCCCCTGGTCACGGGCGGCGAAGAGGACCAGCAGCACTTGGACGGGGACAAGTACTGCTTTCAGCTGCGGGATCTCCTCGGCAAAGTTGACCGCGACCTCCGCCTCGGCCGTTTCATCGAGCCTCGGCAGCGCCTGTGGTTCGACAGCAGGGGTACTCGACGAAGCGGTAGATGGCGGCCGATACGAGCAAGGTCGTGGCCAGAGCCAAGCTGATCGGCGCCACGTACCCGCCCCCGCTCCACACGTGAAACAGGACCGCCAGGATCGTGAAGTGCACCAGGTAGAAGGCGTACGACCACTTCCCGAGCCGGATGAGGGCGGGCT
>NZ_JBVISS010000028.1:0-50696 GCF_055575395.1 Streptomyces sp. NPDC034103
ACCCGATACGAAAAGACCGCCACCTCCTACGAAGCGGCGGTCACTCTCGCATCAATCCTGCTCTGGGCAAGATCCGTTTGAAGACGGACCCTAGTGCTCTGACCGGATAGACACCTCAGGTGGTCAACGTGTCAAGCTTCGGCGGCGAGTTCGGTCGGGAAGGCAGTGGGTAGTACCCGATAAGCGACAGTGATCTTTTCGATCCCCGATTCGCCACGATCGACGGCAGGGCCGAACTAGTTGCCGAGCGCGTTGGCCGGACCTCTGACCCACCTCCCGGCATCACAACCAAATCATGATCGCGACCGGATGCCCGCCCTCCAGCCCGGGACAGCCGGGCACTCGGCGTTTCGGCCAAGATCGCTCTCATCTCGGGCCAGTCCGGGCACGGCTCGTTGCATCCCACACGCCCCACCGCGCCCGTCCTTCTGCGGAAGTGAGCGCGTCTGAAAAACGTGCGTTCGAAGACCCTTCCGCCTCGTTGAGCCAGACAGACTCCAACAATCAACGCGACAGGAACGGGGTGGAACCGTTAGCCCCGGCACACGACAGCAGGCGAGGCGGGATCAGGCGAACCCCTCTCGGATTTCGGTGTACCGGGCTCTTGCCGCCCTCCTCCAACAGCAAGCTCCAGCTCGCGGTCCGGACGACGATCACGCCAAGTGGTCCAGCCCGTGCCCCGCATGTACCGGGCCCGTGTACTGCGAGGGCCTCCCGAATTATCCGAGGCGCGAGTTCGCATACCACGCCCGCCCGCATCTTTTTCCCCGGCCTTAGAGAGGTGCTGACATGCCGCCCGCCCGATCCGACATCCGCGCTCTCGTGCAGATGTACCTGACGCGCCATCCCTCCGAACACGGCGCGGTGGAGCCGTTGTTGAAGCTGCTCGAAGAGGCGCAGGAACCGACGAACCGCGCCACGATGCCGGCGCACATCACGTGTAGTGCCGTGGTGATCGACCGGGACCGGCGCGTGCTGCACATCCTTCACAGGGCGAGCGGCCTGGTCCTTGTCCCTGGCGGTCATCTAGAGCCGGGGGATCGCACGTTGCGTGCCGCGGCGGTGCGCGTGGTGGGCGAGGAGGCCGGGATCAAGGCAGGCGATCTGTGCCTCACCCCGCAGCTTCTCGGTGTCCCGATCGACATTGACTTTCACGACATCGGGGCCCGTGCGGACAGGGGAGAGCCGTCGCACCGGCACTACGACGTACGGTTCGGGTTCTACCTGGTCGGGGAGCATCCCGAGCTGGTTCTGCAGGATGCGGAGGTCGCAGGAGTCGAGTGGCGCGGATTTGACGCGGTCAGTTCCCCGACGCTGCGCGCCAAGCTGCTCGCTTCGGGGCTTGACGGTCGCCCGGAGGCGGTGAACGCCTCTGCGCTGATCTTCGACGATGCCGGCCGCTATCTGCTTCATCTGCGCGACAATCTGCCGGACATTTGGGAGCCAGGGGCCTTTGCCTTGCTCGGCGGCGGCAGCGAGCCGCAGGACGTCACGCTCGAGGACACGGTCCGGCGCGAACTCGGTGAGGAAGTCCCGGATCTTGTCATTCCGGACCTGGAGCCCTTCGCCGTGGAGTGGGCCTCCGGCACCGACGGCCTGTGCGTACCGATCCAGGTGTTCGCCGGCCGCTGGAACGGCGACCCCGACCGTCTGCGCCTCACCGAGGGCGTCTTGCTGCGCTGGTTCGCGCCCGAGATGCTGCACCGGCTGCGTCTGAGCCCGGCAACACGCGACCTGCTGCTCCGGCATGCGGCACAGCGCTCCGCCTTCCTCGGCCAAGACCCCTGCTACGAGCGGCGCAACGGCTCCGAGCAAGGCTTTCTCGTCGCCGACCAGGCGCCCGTGGGTGCCACCGTTCCGGGTCCGCGCACGGCAGGAGTTCCGCGTCTGGCGGTTCCGGCCGATGCGGGCGAGATCGCCCGTCTGCGGTCCGAACTCATCTTGTCCGAGCCGCTGGACGGGGACTGGCTGTCCATCTGCCGCGACCACCTCGCCGCGCGCCTTGTCCCGGGCGGGGACGCCCGGGCCTACGTCGTCGACGCCCCGGAGGGCGGGCTCGCCTCCTGTGCTCTCGCCCTTGTCGATGCCGTGCTCCCCGCTCCGCGGTATCCCAAGGGGCTGGCCGCGCGGATCCAGACGGTCGCCACCGTTCCCGCATGCCGCCGCCGCGGCTACGCCAGGGCCGCGCTGACGGCGCTGCTTGCGCATCTGGAAGGGGACGGCGTGACGCTCTACGAGCTGCACGCCTCCGATGAGTCCGCCCCGCTGTATGCCGCGCTCGGTTTCACCAGCGACCCGGCTCTGATGCGGATGACCCGGATCCCGTCCTCAGCTCCCACAGCCGCGCGCAGGACCTGACCGGCGCCGAATCCGAGCACCACAGCGACAGCCGATCACCACTTCATCGATCAGGAGCAGCTACGTGGCTTATGTCCGCCGGGACCAGTGGGACCAGCACTACGCGCAGGACCGAGGCTTTCGCGGGGTCGGTCAGGTTGAGAGGGCTCTGCTGGCCGAGCACGTTCCCGCGCCGGCCAACGGCCGGGTACTGGATGTGGGTTGTGGCACCGGGGAACTGGCCGCCTACCTGGGCGAACTCGGCTACCTCGTCGATGCCGTCGACTTCGCCGACAGTGCGCTGGACCGCGCCCGAGCCGAGCGGGCAGACGCGGTGGGCGTGCGCTGGCTGTGCCTGGACATCGCCCACGACGACCCGGCCGAACTGAGCGAGGACGGATATGACCTGATCACCCTGCGCCTGGTGTATCCCTTCCTCGGTGACCGGCAGCGGGTCATGCACACGCTCGCCGGGCGGCTGCGTTCGGGCGGCGCGATCGTGGTGATCACTCCCCTGGCTGCCGGCACGCCGGCTGACCGGCGCGACATCGCGCTGGACGAGGACGAGATCCGGGTGCTGACCGAGGGGTGGCAGACCGTGGAGCGGTTCGACGCCGAGGGCCTGGCGGTGCTCGTGCTGCGCGACGCCCTCGGGGAGTTCACCGCGGTGGAGAAGGAGGGGGTGCCGTCGGCGCAGGCGGTCGCCGGCGCGTGCATGGTGGTCACCGACGCCTTCGGACGGGTACTGCTCGGGCGCTCCAGCAGCGGTATGTGGGAGCTGCCCGGAGGCGGCGTCGAGCCGGGCGAGGACTTTCCCACGGCGGCGGTGCGCGAGCTGGCCGAGGAGGCCGGACTCAACTGCCGTATCCAAGACGCCCATCTGGTGGCCATTCTCCACGACGACCGGGGCCTTGTGCGGCGGCTGACCGGCGTGGTGCGCGCCGTCGCCTGGTCCGGTGAACCGGCCGTCCCCGAACAGGAGCGCCACCGGTTCGCACGGTGGGAGTGGCACGATCTGCACGCGCTGGCCGCTCTTGGCCCGGTCTTCTCGCCGTCCGCCCAAGCGCTGAATCTCGTGTGGCCGGGCGTGCTGGCGGGCCTGCCGCCCGTGCACGCCTATCCGGTGGCCGGCCGGCGGCCGCCGGTCGACGGCGAACCACCGCAGGCTGTGCGGCTGCGGCGCGAGATGACCGAACAGATCCTCCGGCGCGGATACCGCCTGTCGGCGCCGGTCCTGGAAGCTCTGCGGAGCGTTCCCCGCCACCGGTACGCGCCCGAGGTCCCGCTGGAGACGGCGTACGACGACGATCTCGCCGTCGTCACCCTCAGGAACGAGGAGGGGCGGGCGGTCAGCAGCGTCTCCGCCTCGTGGTTGCAGGGCATCATGATCGATGGCCTTCGCCCGCAGCCCGGGATGACGATGTTGGAGGTCGGCTCGGGCGGCTTCAACGCCGAGCTCCTGGCCCACGTCGTCGGCCGGCGTGGGCGCGTGGTCACGGTCGACCTCAACCCGTATGTGGTGCACCGCACCCGGCAGTTGACGGCCGAGGCCGGCAGCGGCCGTGTCACCGCGATCCTCGGCGACGGGACCCTGGGCGCACCAGACCATGTCCCCGCCGACGGTTTCGACGGCATGGTGATCACCTACAACGTGTGGGACCTCGCACCGGCGTGGCGTGAGCAGCTCGCCGAGGGCGGCTACCTCGTCGTGCCGCTGGAAATGCACGGCTATACCCGTGCGCTCGCCCTGCACAAGCGCGGGAGCGTACTTGAGGCGGGCCCCGGCGACTGGACGTACTGCGGGTTCATCCGCGACCGGGGATTCGCCGCCCGCACCACCCCCACCGTCGATCTGCCCGGCGCACTCCAACTCCGCTTCCCCGACGGGACCCCCGCAGATACCACCGGGCTGGACGATGCGGTGCGAGGGCCTCGCTACGAACTCGGCACGGGCGTGACGGTGGCCGACGGCGAGTCGTTCGAGACCCTGCAACTGCTCCTGGCCACCACGCTGGACGGATTCTGCCGACTCGCGGTGGACGGCGAGCGTGACGGCGGCCTGGCGGCAGTGCCGCGCGGCGCGGACGCGGCCGCCCTGGTTGGTGAAGGGTCTCTCGCCTACCTGACTCACATCCTGGTCAAGGACAGTGACACCCCGGCCGAACGCCGCAGCGAGTTCATCGTCCACGCCTTCGGCCCCGCCGGCGAAGGCCTCGCCCGGCGCATGGCGGCCCGGGTCCGTGACTGGGACAGCACCGTCCGCGCCGCAGGCTACCCCCACTTGACGGTGCACCCGGCCGGCACGGCGGACCAGGATCTGCCCGCCGGCCATGTGCTGGACAAGACCGACTCCCGGCTGGTCTTCCACTGGCCTGCCCTGGACAGCAACACCCCGGTGAGCACCACAGCCGGGGACCTGAAGGGCGCCGCAGACCCCCGCTGATCGTGTGGACCGCCCTTCGTGCGGTCACGCACTGCCTCCACGCCAACGAGCACGTCATCAGCACCAGCGGCCTCCCCCGCACATAGTCCATCACCGCCGTCCTCGACCGAATCGGCGCCCGGACCCGCATTCCCTCAAGGAGACACCACACCGTGCACAGCACTGTCTGGGACACCATCCACCGGCTCGCCCGCCGCTTCAACGAACACGACACCGCACTCGGCCTGGGCCAAGAGGAGCAGTGGGGGCTGCAAGTCCTCAAGATCGCCGAGGAGACCGGCGAAGCCTCCCAGGCGGTCATCGGCGCCCGCGGCACCAACCCCCGCAAAGCGACCGCTCCGTGGGAGGACGCTCATGCGGAAGTTGCTGATGTCGCCATCACAGCTCTGGTCGCTCTGGCCCGTATGCGCCCCGACGACGCCGCGGAGTACCTCGACCGGCATCTGGCCGCCAAGTCGGCGAAGTTCCTTTCCTCCACTCCTGCGGTCCCGGCTCCGACGGAGCGGGCATGAGCACCGGGCGGCCCGTGCCGCTGCGAGCACTGGGCCCCGGACGAGTACGGATCCGCCTGGGCGGTGCCGAAGGAGACTGTGCGTGACCGCTTCCGATGAACCACTCCCCCATACCGCCGTGTCCTCGGCGCCGGTGGCCGCCGAGGACACGGTCAACCGCGACCTCACCCTGTTCAACAACGGGCTGGCGGTCGGCGTGCTGGGCGGCGCGGTCACCTCCATCGCTCTGCCGAGCCTGGCCCTGATCACGCTGAAGGCTTCGCCGCTGGAGATGAGCGTGCTCTACGCCGCCCAGCGGTTCCCGCCCGCAGTGACGGCCCTCTTCGGCGGGGCGCTGGTCGACCGGCACCGCAAACTCGCCCTCCTGACCTGGGGCAAGGTGGTAGGCGGAGTCCTGCTGCTGTGCGTGCCGCTCGCCGCCTACCTCGGATGGCTGTCGCTGCCGCTGCTGTGTGTCGTCGGCCTCCTGCTCGCCGCCGTCAACGACATCTCCTCCACGGCCGGGATCAGCTATCTGCCCTCGCTCGCCCGCGGGGACAAGCTCACGTCCGCCAACTCGAAGATGGGGGCCCTGTTCTCCTTCACCGACGCCGCGGGCAGCTACCTCGCCTCCGGCCTGGTCGCGCTGCTCGGTACGAGCCGCGCCATCGTCGCCGACGTCGCCTCGTACTTCATCAGCGCCGTGTGCATGACGCGGATCCGCACGCCGGAGCCGCCACCGAGCCCGCGACCGGCCGACAGCACCCTGTGGCGGGAGATCCGCGACGGGCTGCGCTACACCACCAGGCACCCGGTGCTCTGGCCGCTGGTGCTGTCGAACACCGCCTTGTCGCTGGCAATGACCGCCTGGGATGTCCTCTACCTCATCTACGTGATCCGGGAGTTGCACTGGTCGCCGGTCGCCCTGGCCGTGGTCATGGGGTGCGCGAGCGTCGGCGGCGTCGTAGGCGCGCTGGCCGGCCAACGGCTCGCCCGCCCGCGCGGCACCTGGTGGGGCGTCGGCCCGCTCCTGCTGTGCGCGCTCGCCCTGCAACCGCTCATCCTGGTGCCGGTACTCGTCGCCAGGCCGGGCCTGCTGTGGCAGATCATCATCGGAGTGTGCGTCACCGTCCGGTTCGCCGGCGCGACCGCGCACGGCTCGACCCAGCGCTCGGTACGCCAAGGTGTATGCGATCCCCGTTACCAAGGCCGCCAGCAGTCGATCGGCACATGGGTGACATTCGGCCCACGGTTCCTCAGCGCCCTCGCCGCCGGGGCGCTCGCCTCCGTGATCGGTATCGGCCCGTCAATGGCCATCGCAGCCACCGCCACGGCCGGGGGATTCCTCGTACTGGCCCGCTCCCCCGTCCGGCGCCTTCGGACCATGCCGACAACCGGTGACGGATGAGGTCGCGACGGGTGGGTCGCCCAGCGCCCCGCACGCCGACGCTACCCGTGACGGAACGTCACCGGCACACGGTGGCACGCCTCAGCGTCACGACAATCGTCCCCAAGGGCCACTCACACGCATACGGGGGACACAGGACCGCACGGCCCCGGCACCACCCCGCCCCGCCCCGCCCCGCCCCGCCCCGCCCCGCCCCGCCCCGCATAGGAGAAGCGCTTGCCCACGCAGCGGCTCAACCAACTCCCGGACATTGTGCTGCGGCTGATCGAGAAGACCAGCGGCCCCGTCATCGACACCGGGACCGTCAGCGCCGGTCTCAACAGCGCCATCGCCGCCCGCGTACAAACCCCCGACCGGACCCTGTTCGTCAAGGGCCTGCCCCTGGATCACCCACGCGTGTGGACCCAGCAACAGGAGGCGGATCTCGGCCCGCATTTGAAGGGCATCGGGCCGGCACTGCACTGGCACATCGAAGAGGACGGCTGGAACCTCCTCGGCTTCGAGTACATCCAAGGCCACCACGCCGACTACACGCCCGCCTCCCCCGACCTCCCAGCCATCGCGGCCACGATGACCCGGCTGGCCGCCCTGCCCACCCCTCCCCTCGAACTGAAGTCCATGGCGCACCGGCTCAGGACCTACGTGGATGATCCCGCAGACCTCGCCTGGTTCGACGGCGACAGCCTCCTGCACACCGAGTGGAACCCCCACAACATCCTCATCACCCCCGGCGGAGCGCTCCTGGTGGACTGGGGATGGGCCTCCACCGGCGCCCCCTGGATCGACCCCGCCCTCTGGCTGCTCTGGCTCATCGCCCACGGCCACACCCCCCAGCAAGCCGAAACAGCAGCAGCCGCCCATCCCGCCTGGCAGCACGCCCCCGCCCAAGGCCTGAACGTCCTCGCCCACGCCCAGCACCGACTGTGGGACTCCATCGCCGCCCAAAGCCCCGACAACTGGGCCGACCCCATGCAACACGCCGCCCACGTCTGGCACCAACACCGCCAAACACCATCCTGACCCCACACCCCTCCAACACCTGACCCCACAGGACACTTCGGGGCTCACAATTAGCGCCACGCGAATGACGCGACCTTGATCGGGCCGCTCCGCAAACTCCGCTGCTCGACGACCCCGACAAGCTCAATGTCGACCCCGCCCCCGGCAAGATCCGACGCGGCCTGCTGCGATACACACTCTCCCTTGAGCAGTTCACGCACCGCTTGGCCGCCGAGTGGCTGACCTACCGCCACCTCTGCCAGCTGCCGGATGTCTGTCAGCAGGACTCGTCGTCCTTGACCGCGAACAATGTCACCGGCGTGTCCGTGGGGTGCGTGCCGGCATCGGGCTCCTGGCTGCACACCGTCCAGTTGCGGTCATAGACCTGGAGGCGGTTCTGGCCGCTGGCGTCCTGGTCGTCGAGGACATAGAAACCTGCGGGCTGCGCTTCGTCCTGGGCGGCCTGAAGGTCCTTGCCGACGAGGTCGGGCAGCGTCGCGGACTCCGCCTCAGGGGCAGGCTCAGACGCGGAAGTACGGCCGGAAGTGTCCGGGTCCGTGGTGTCGGCGTCCTTCGTCGGGTCCTGGGTTTCCTGCACGGCGCTGTCGGTCTTGCTGGGGCTGGTGTCGTCGCCGGCGTCGCAGGCGGTGAGCGTGAGCAGTGCAGCGGCGGCGAGGGCCGCGACGATGGTGCGAGTGCACATGTGGTGTCCCCCTGCGGTGATGCAATCTGAAAGAGCATCATGCGCAGCACGGAGAGGGCGTAGAGGTGGAGTGGCGTTCCTGTGACACGAATGAGTGCTCGTTGCGTCCGTGTCCGAGCGTGCCGGAACTGGCTTCACGATGCGGCAAGATCGTGCAGAATGCGACTACGGGCGCGCTGCCGGCCGGAGCAGGCAGTAGTGCCAGTCCGCGTCCTCGTGCGGCGAGACCCCCGTCTGGTGCGCGCCTTCGAACGCTGCAACGCCAGCGCCGAGGTGTTGGCCTAGTGGTCGATGACGAAACCGTTGTAGCAACCGTCATCATGGGCGCAGACCGCCGTGGCCTCTTTGCTCGACCACGCTGGCGGCTCGGGGGTTCGGGGGCTCGAGAGATGTAGCGGACACTCAGCTTCTGACGATTAGCCCCGATCACGATTGATCAGTGACGCCTCGGTGGATCTTTTCGTGGCTTCCCCATAAACGTTTCCGACAGCGGGGCCATAACATAGTGGTTAGCAGTTGGCAATTCCGGCCAGCTTGTAGACGGAGCTGACGTGAAGGGCAAGTGCAGCGGCACCTCACACTCCGTGTCCGTGCAGCCATTCCCATGAATGGTAGGTAGCGAAAAGATGTCGGAACTAATTGATTCATCGGCGATGAAATAGGCCACAGGAAAGAACTTCAGCAAGTCGCCGATGGCGAATTTTCCGCCGTCAGCAGCAGCAACCGCTAGACCTCTCATTATCACTTGCCTATCGTCCGGAAATGGCCAATAGTATACTTTCACACACTCGGGCCAGGGGAGTGACTCGTCAAGGAAATAGCGCCTCAGTTCTTGGTGGAACTTGCCGCCTTTTTGGTCAGGGTGAACGTCTCCCGTGGAGGCCGCTAGCAAGTGTCCGATAATACCCCGAAGCAGGTAATGGGTTCGAACGGTAAAAGTCAACGTTCGCGGCAACTCAATACCCGCCACATAATGAAGCCGAGCAAGCCTTCCCACAGCCCGGGAAACTCTCATGATCTCCGGGTCATACTTGCGCCCTAGGAGCGAGTTATTGCAGTGTCCGCACAGCGTTCGAAACTTTACCCCATTCTGAGAAAGGGTCCTTTTATTACCTCGCCCCGGGGTTACGTTATCCCCGACTCGATTAACTCGTCCCGATGCAACCTCCTCAATCCACTCAGCCAGGGAGCGAATTTCGACGGGCTGCAGTTCGATGCTCCCCTTCGGGGGAACATGATCATAGGTTAAAGGCCCATGAGTTCCACAAATCTGGCATGCCCCTATGTGCTTGTTGCGTGACTTGGAAATACCGACCCCCATACGCCATAGTGCAACTAAAATCTGCACCCGGTCGACCACAGGATACCGTTTGGCATGTTCCGTCTTCGCGTTTTGCCCGATTGGGACGATGTCCGATGCCACGGGCGCAGGCGAGCTCGGCCAGCGGGACCTCGTCAAGCCGCGGCCCCACGCCGACCTCGTTCCAGTCCCGCAGCCGTTCGGTGTCCCCGTTCGCGGTGATGCCACAGGCATATCTGTGGCACCGGCTTCGGCCCGTAGGCCGCCGCCCGCTCATCCACGCCCACCCCACAGCCGCCGGGATCGCGGCGGCCGCGATCTAGCGGGCCGTCATCAGGTCCCGTCATTACACCCCGGAGCACCTGCTCCACATCCTCGCCGACGAGGTTCTCTCCCGGAGCGAACCCGAGGAGGCGTTGGAGATCCTGCTGAATCGCTGCGGACGAAGCACCGACCGGTGGGCAGCGCTCGTCACCGCGATGATTTTCGAGTACGACGCAGAGAAGATCTTCTTCACAGCCACGCGTCCACCTCCGCCGAGGTCGCGTCCGTCATGAAGACCGTCCCCATGGGAGGAATGTCGGGTTGCCGGTGCCCGAGTGGGGGCGCGTCACCGGCAACGCCCTGGTTGGTGGCCAGCACCTGGACCGCGTCGTCGCGAATTCTGGCGAGGACACTGCAGGTGACCGAGAACCCGGTGCTGAGCTCCTCGACCTGGGCTCTGATCGTCTCGGCGAGGTGGGCCGCCTGGATGAGCTCCGGGTCGGGCGCGGCGACGAAGGACCCGGGTGAGAAGCGCCCGTAGCCGCCCTGGAGGAACAGCAGCGGCAGCGTCGACCGTTCGACAGCGAGACCGTGCACCCGGCCCAGGACGATGAAGTGGTCCCCCGCCTCGCGGACCTCCTCGAAGGTGCACTCCACCCGCGACACCGCGCCGTCGAGGATGGGCGAGATGTCTGCGGACGTGGTTGGTGAGTAGCACCGGGCTCTTGACCTAGGCAAGCAGGGTGGCGTACGCCCTGTGGGTCGTTGCGTCGACTCACAGGCTATGTACGCCGTGATCTGCACTAACAAGTACGCCCGGTGCATAGAATCGGCCGTACACGCAGTCGGTGGTGTGCTCGCGCTTCGTTCTGCTCGATGAATGTCCCGGAAATTCCGAGTCGTGGTTCCTCTCGCGCTGTTTCGGTGCCTTGCTCGACCACGGGATCCGCGGTGTCGTCTCATTCGCCGACCCCGTCCCGCGCCGGACTGCCTCCGGCGTGCTGGTGATGCCCGGGCACGTCGGGACGATCTACTAGGCTTATGCAGGTCCGGACTCGTCTTTGTTACGTTCGCTCGTCCAGCCACTGGTCCAGATCGCCTAGCTCGGCGCGGACATCGCATCCAGTCTTCGGCCGAGGCAAGTCCGGACGGGTGAAGAACACCCGCCACCCCAGCACTCCCGTCTCTCTGCTGCACTGCGAGAAGGGCGGCTAGGCGAGGATTAGCCGGCCGCCGTGGCGTGCCGCACGTGGCGTACGGCAAGGTCAGCTCCCCGTCCCTCCGACATCTGGCGGGGGGCATCGACTCTCCGGGCTTGTGCTGGGTCTTGGAGGATCAGGTGATCCGAATCCCGGAGTTGGCGTCCCCTCCTGCCGCTTGTGCGTCTCCGGTGTCGTCGGCCTGGACCACGGTGGGCGCAGAGGTGCCCGGTGCAGTGATACCCGTGTTGGCTTGGCCTTGCTGACTCGCGGCTGCCCTACCGGTTCGCGATACCTTCCAGCCCGATCCCGGTGATGAAGTGCCGGGCAGAGCCGCCCACACTGAGATCCCGACAGCCGCCACCGCCGCCAGAGCAGAGACGACCACTGCCATCTTGTTGGCATCGTCCCAACGCACTACTGCCAGAACAACGCCCAGCACAGCAACTGCTGAAGCTGTCGCAATCAAGGCCACCCGACGCGCACTCATGTGGTCACCCTCCATCGGCACCCGCCATCGGGGTGGCAACGAGATCGGACTGTTCGTCTTCGATGAGACGTTGCACCGTGTGCACCGTCACTTCGGGCGCATATCGGGCAAGGAAGGGCAGGAGAAGATGGAAACCAGTTGTGTGCGCCAGCGCGTGGGCGAAGAGCTGCCTGGCTCGCTGCGGCCCAGAAACCTCAGCTACCGAGGCCAGAGCGACGCCAAGGTCCGGCAGCGTATGCAGAGACACGGCCAGCCTATCGGCTTCATCCAGATCACCCAGCGCCGCAAGCGCAACGGCGACCGAAGCCAGTGCACGATTCTCCCAGTACGTGCCTGACTGCTCTGACCGGGCGAGGGCCTCTGCCTCCTCAGTGAGCGCCCGAGCCTGCTCCAGCGCACCGGTCTGGGCGTACCCGGCGGCCACTACAGCGAGGGTCCGTGCCTGCTCCAAGGGCGACTCGATGGTGCGGCAGATCTCCTCCGCCATGTCAGTCCGCCCTGCCTGGCTCAGATGTTCAGCCAGATCCCCCAGCGCCATATCCTTGTACTGAAAATCTGTCCCGGAAACGAGGCGACGCGCGCGTGCGAAGAGCTCATCCGCTTCGGTCGCAAGGCCCAGGCCGGCGAACGTCTCCGCGAGGGCGGACAGAACGCGGGGGCTCCAATGTTCATCATCAAGGGAAGGCAGAAGTTCAACTGCGGTATGGGAGATCCGCTGGCACTCAACGGCATTGTCCATCAGTGCCCAGACTCGAGCCAAGCGTTGAAACCCCCATATTTTCGAGGCGGGATTGCCGACGAGCATCAGGATGGCTTCTACACGGGCTGCCAGGTCTGACGCCAGGGAGTGGGCTCCTGTCAGCGCGAGTGCTTCGGCGTAGGCGACGAGTTTGCGTGCTCGGTGATCGGGGTCGGTTTGTCCGTGCAGGCTGCGCGTTGCCAGCAAGGCGCAGCGCCGGGCGCGCTGCAGGTCCGATTCTTTGAGAGCCGCCCAGCCGACTGCGCTATAGGCCGTCGCTCGCTGGGCCCAGTCAGGGATGGTGGCCGCGATCTGCTCGGCCGCAGCATGATCATGCAGCCCGGCGAGTCTTTGCGCAAGGACGCTGAGGCAGGCGGAACGGATCTCCTCCGTGCCCGTGGTCAACGTGTCTGCAAGATTGCGGACTTGCTCGGCATCCTCCATGAGCGCCGCTCGTGCCGCGAGAACAGTCGACTCAACGGCTCCGCTCGTCGGCCGTGCAACCACCCGCCACAGATCCTCGGCGCGTGCTGAATACGCGAGTGCGTTCCAGCATTTGGCGACGAGCATCAGGATGTTCGTCTGCCCGATGGGATTGCCCTGGACGGCCCAGCATGCTGTCTCAGCCTCTGCGGTGATCTGTGCCGCCCGGCTGGTCTGCCCGGCCTCGATCAGTGCCTCGGCAAGGGTGGCCAGGGCGTGCGCTGCCCAGATGCCGCCGACTTCGACAGCTGCGGTCCTCGCCTGCTCAGTTACTTCCTCAAGGCCGCCGGGATCCTTGAGGTCTGCTGCCATGCGCACCAGGCAGGCCCGAGCGTCTGCGGTCACCCGAGGGTTGTCTTCGTCTTCCACGCCAGCGGCGAACATCTGGCGGAGCTGCTCGGCACGCGTAGAGTGCCCTTCCTTCGACAGAACCGCCACCAGCTGCGCGATCCCTTCTCCGAAGGAGGCGATGGGCATAAGTGATCCGGCGAGGGAATCGGCGCGATCACTCTCTCCCAGAGCCGCCCACAGAGCTGGCAGATGTGGGGGTATCTGGCGATTACGCCAGAACAGCCGGTCCTTGGCAGCCGCCGTGTGCAGCATGACTGCCAGATCCGGGGCATCCTGGGCCAACAGACAGCTGTGGATGGTGCCGATCTCACGGAATGCGGCTGCGTCGCCCCCATTGAGGGCGAGCATGCGGTCCTGGCGCATCGGGTCCGTGCTGAGCTTGGCCATCCGGTCGATGTCGCCCTGCGCATACAGCAGCCGGTGGTAGCCGTCGAGGAGGTACTCCGGCGTAGACTCAGGCCAGCGCATCCCGCGATAGCGGTCAGCCCACTGATGGATCCGCTCACTAAACGCCGACAGCTCACGCTCGCCCAGCGAAGCGGTAGCAGTTTGCTGCAATTCCTCGTGGGCAAGAACAAGCAGCGGCAGGCCCCCTCGCCCCATCCGGCTGGCGAAGGTTCTGCCCGGAGCGGCACGTAGCAGGCGGCGCACCTTCCAGGGGGCCACCTGAGTCAGTTCGGCGAGGTCGCCCTCGCTCAACCCACCTCCCGCGGCAGCAACAAGACCGAGAACGTCGTGCCCGATTCCCTCGTCGTCGAGCAGGTGGATGAGTTCGCGTTCCAGATCATCGCGAGCGAGCAGAGCATGGGGCGATGGCTCAAGCCGGCGCACCGTGCGTGCATCGCGCAGCGGATGCCTCTGCGGGACGTCGGCCGGCACAGGAGGATGAGGCCTTCCCGACACGACGATCCGCACGTTGGGCGGAGCGACCGCCGGAAGCATGGCAGCGATGCTGTGCGCGTCCGGCCCGACCTTCACCCCCCGATCCTCGTCCAGACCGTCCACCAACAACACCAGCCGCACACCCTGCACTGCGCAGGCTGCGCCCGCGTCCTTCAACAACTGTCCGAACCAACGCTGCTTCGCCGACGGCTCAAGAACGTGCGGCACCGGCTGCTCCGCCGCCTCGGCGAGTTGCTCCAGCACCGCATCAAGAAAAACGACCCAGTCGCTCTGCCCGGCCCAGCGAGCCGTGACGAAGAACGACACCACCTTCACTCCGGGCGGAGGAGAGAGGGCGAAAGAAGCCATGAGGGCCGACTTTCCCGCCCATGCCGGCGCTTGCCACCAGGTGTACGCATCACCACGTTCATCCGTGCAGAACGCCGATAGGTCAGCCAGCTCCTTCTCCCGCCCCACTAACTCCCAGGGAAAGATCTTCTCGACCTGCTCACGGTAGACAGAACGCGCCGGGGTGAGCACCCCGGTGAAAACCACATCCCCATGGTGCGTACCAGAGTTGGCGTAACCGCCGTTCGCGGTCGCAGCACCAGTGCGTGAGGCAGTGATCCTCGGATGAGCAGCGATGGTGACACACCCCCCGGGGCAAGGACACGGGCCGCTGACGACGCACCGTCTCGTACACGAGCGACCATACCCATGCGGCTACGGCCGCAGACTGCTCCGGGCCGTCTCGATACAGTCCGGCTCTGGCTTCTAAGCCCGGCTAGGCCAGTACTGAGACGCTGAGCCGCGGACAACGGAGAGGTCTGAAAGGCCTTCATAACACGGCGACAAACGCCGTGTACGCCGGCCGGGCCACCGCACGGACGGTCAAGATCCGGCCGGACGGCACCGTCTTCCACGCCCGGGCGGCGCAGAAGATCCGCCGTCGGGGGCAGGGCTATGAGTACGCCACCGCCCAGCTCGTCGCGCTCGGAGTTCCGCGGCCGTGGCCGGGCTGCGACCCGGCCCTGTGGCTGCGCGACGCCCTGGTCGCGGTCGGCGCCCGCAATATCCGACACCGCGGAGCGCACCGCTTCTGCGGACAGTTTTGATGTGTTGCCGCTCGTCGCTGACGCTACCAGGACAAGGCGCCCGCGACCGATGAACGCTTTGTAAAAGCGTCCTGTCGTCCGCGAGTTTTGCGCGAGGGATCGTGTGGCACGGATGGCTTCAGCGGCGCTGCCACCCGGCACGTGTCAGCGTTTGACGCGGTTGCGGATGGCCAGGACTGCCAGGCCCAGCAGCACGGGCTCGGTTATGCGGGAGCCCATCTCGATGTAGGTGCCGGCAGTGGTCAGGTCCTGGCCTGCAGAGCGGAACACCACCGAGTTGAGCGTGACGTTCAGGGCCGTCTCGAAGCGCTTCCCGGTGAACCTGTCCCGGGTGGGGTTCTGCGGGACCCGCTTGTCGATCTCGAAGGTGACCTTGCCGCCGCCTGGGGGTACAGTGCCGGTCGCCTCTTGTTTCGGGTCCTCCTTTGGGAGCCCGACACCCATCAGCAGCACGACGGTGACGACCATGGCGGCTGCCAGCCAGCCCAGGGCACGCACGGCGCGCAGGCCGTAGCCGGACAGCATCCAGTAGGCGTGAAGCAGCCTGCGTTCGGCGCGGGGTGTGCCGGTGCGGTCGTGGCGGCGCATCTCCATCTCCCCGTAGTAGAAGTCCGCCGCCCCCGGCTCGTTCTTGGCGTCCTCGAGCGCCTTGCGCAGAGCTCGGTAGACCGGAGCCAGCTGCGCCGGCCCGGCGTGGCCGGCGCCGAGCACCGCCTCGTTCCAGCCCCGTCCAAATGTCGGCTGGCTTGCGCGCCAATGGTGTTCTTCGGCAAGGGTTCGGCGTTCGGTGAACCGTACTGGGAGCCAGTGCCGCCAGTGGCTGTCGGGGGCCTTGCCGAAGGAGCAGGCACCCTCCAGCCGCACCTGGTCCAGATGCACGGTCCCAGTGAACAGGCACCCCGATAGGTCAACATCGGCGATGACCAAGTGGGCCGCATCGACTCCACGCAGCGATGCCACTCGTACCGTAGCGGCGGACAAGTAGGCAAGAGCGTGTTCCTCAACCATCCGTCCGTCGGGGAGTACAAATGAGGTGGCTTCCGAAGCGATCGTGAGGGGGTACTCGAAGACCGCGTGGCCGAGATCCACGGTGGCGTAGCGCAGACGCACCTCAGCCGTCGACGACCAACGGGTCTGTGTACATTCCAGGCGGCGCGCGGCGATCCAAAGGGTCACTGGACCGTCGAACACCGCTTGTGACACAGTCACCCGTCCGGCGCACACCAACGGCCCGAGGGAGAGCGCCCTCTCGAAGGCGGCACCGCCGAAATTGGCGTTGCTTTGGAAGGTCGCGCCACCGAAATAGACGCCGTCCTGGAAGACCGCCCCACCGAACCCGGCGTGGCCCTGGAAGGTAGCGTCGCCGAACCCGGCGTAGCCCTGGAAAAGCACCGCTCCGAAATCCGCGTAATCCCGGAAGGTCACCGAGTCGAAAGAGGCGCCGGCCTGGAACGTCAGCGAGCCGAAGCCGGCCCAACCATGGAAGGTCGCCGAGTCGAACACGGCGGGCCCGTGGAAGGTCACCGCACTGAAGCCGACGGGCTCTTGGAAGGTAGCCGACTCAAACCAGACACCGTCCTGGAACGTTGCCGAACTGAAAACGGCATGGCCCTGGAAGGTCGCCGACCGGAAATCTGCGGGCCTCTGGAAGACCGCCCCCTCGAAATAGGCGCCGTCCTGGAAAATTGCCGAACCGAAGCATGAGGAGTCCTGAAAGATCGCCGAGTCAAACCGGGCGAAGCCAAGGCGGGAGCATCCAGTCGCGGGGTCATAGAGGGCGTTGAGCAGTGCGTCGACGAGGGGTTGGGTGAAAGGGGTGTCGCGGTGGTCAATGCCGGCGCCAGGGGTAAGGGCAGACAGGTAGGCGTCTCGGTCGGCATCTGCAATGTGGGCGAGGCATGCGGCGTGGCCAGCGACTTGGACACCACGGCAGCCGATCGGGCTCTCCGAGTTGGCGCCGTGGCCACAATGGGCCCAGGCGGGAGGAGTTGTGGACGAGGCCGGGCTCATCTGTGACATACCCGGAAGACGATCGCGCACGGCCGGACAGTTGCGGTTTTGCTCGCAGGGCTGCGGTAAGCGAGCGTCGCAGCTCACCTAGCTCTGGGCTCTCCCGACGCCGTGTCGCCGCCCGTTTCCCGGCTGCTTACCTGCTCCCGGTCTCTGTGTCCCCTGGTGCCGCCTTCTCGACCGCCGTATTCCCTATCCGTGACCGCTACCAGCGTCGTTGGACTGGTCACGGCGAGGCCGTCCAACGCATCCCGCCACGGAGCGGAGTACAGGCACCGCGCCACCAGCCGCCGTGCCCACTCCAGAGGGACGGCCTGCGCCAACGCGGTGAGTATCCGCGCCTGGCGAACGGGACTGCCAATGTCGGCGACCAGTTCCTCGGCCTCCCGGTGAGCACCGGTGGAAATCAGGGCTGTTCCGGCATGGACGAGGATGCGGTCGCGGTCGGGCGGGTCTGGCAGGGCACGGCCGATCTCCGCAGCCTCTGTGAGGAGGGAGCGCGCCCTCGTGTGGTCACCGCAAGCCGTGAGAGCCTTACCGACGTCGGTAAGGCTCTCGGCGCGGTCCTCTGGGGCGGGGAGCTTTCGGCCTTCGGTCTCGGCCTCGGCGAGCAGGCGGGCGGCTCGCTCTCTGTGTTCGCAGGCGGCGAAGCCCTCGGCAACGAGTGCCAGACGCCAGGCGCGATTGCCGATGTCCCCGAGTCCCCGAGCCTCCATCTCGCACCCGGCGAGTACTGATGCGCCTTGAGCATGGTGCCCCTGGACGCCTAGCTCCTTGCCTACGCGGTCGAGCGCCGGGTTCCCGTACTCTCCGGGGAACTCGATCGAGCGAGCCAATATTTCGGCCCGTTTGCCTGCGCCTGCGGTCACCAAGGCGACGGCGATGTTGTCTAGTTCGTACGCGCGGTGGGTCGGATCAACAAGGCGTGCAGCAGCCTCAGCCGCCTCCTCCAGGACAGCCACGGCACGCGGGCTGCCGGAGCAGGCGGCCGCCGCCCGGCCCAGGCACATGAGCAACCGGACGCTACACAGCGGATTGGTCAGGGAACCGAGCACGGCTTCGGCTCGCGTTGACGCCCCCACCTCGACCAGGGCTCTGCCCAGCCGCAGGCCTTCCCACTCCCAGTCAGGATGGTTGGTATTAGCGCTAACGAGGGTCTCCGCCTGGTCGAGGAGGGCAAGAGCCCGGCCGCGCCATCCAGCCGCCTCCAGGGCACCTGCCAGGTGGATCAGTTGGTTGGCATGGCTCAGCGGAGTAACGGCGTTATGCGCCAAAGCCTCGATCTCCTCAGCCAGAGATTGCGCCTTGGCCTGACGCCCATCGGTGATCAGTGCCTTCGCTACCGAGGCGAGTGCACGAGCCCGGTGCATCGGGTCGTTGAGCGAACGGGCCAGCTCTTCGGCTCGCGCCGTCTTTCCTCGTTCCGCCAGGTCCGTACTGACGAAGGCCAGTAATTGTTCCTTCTCCGCTATGTCGCGGGCGATGTCCTCAGCCCGGTCGACAAACCCGGCGGCGCACAGGACGATGCCGATCACCATCAGGTCCCAGTCCCGTCTATTTTCCTCGCCTACTTGGCCCGACCGCGTGAGAGATTCGGCCCTGGCCAACAGCTCGCCGACCCGTTCGCGCTGTTCCGGGCGGTCCCGCAGAGTCCAAGCGACATGGAGGGGAGAGGCTGACTCGGAAAGAAGACCAGTGTCCCAGGCCGGCGTTTGGCTTCTTAATCCTGTCTCCTCGGTGCGCTTGAGGTCACTCAGGGTATGGAGTACCCGCTGCGCTCGGGCGAGGATGTCGATGCGCACCGATTCCTCGGGGAAGGCCTCGGTGCGGGCCAGGGTGACGGCCTCGGTAAGTGCCGCCCGTGTCCGATTCAGGTCGCCGGTCTCCTGCCAGCCCTCCGCCATGGTCACGAGCGCCTCTGACCGATGGGATGGGACCATCAGGGTGGTGGCCTGGTCTGCTGCTTCCCGCAGCACGGCTTCGGCTTCCCGGGGCCCGACCGGCCACCATGCCCGCGCCACGGCGACCCAGGCCCGGACCCGCTCCGTTGGGTCGAGCTCGGTGCGTGCGCTCTCCACCGCGTCGGCGAACATCTTTTCGGCTTCCTCCCCCGCACCCGCGTCGGCCATTGCCTGCGCCGCCGCGGTTAACGCCTCAGCACGCCGGATAGGGTGGACCAGGCTCTGAGCCAGGGCTTCTGCCCGCCGAGGCTGTCCCAGCGCGACCCACACCGCTGGCAGACCGATCGGCAAGCACTCGTTGCGTGCGTGCAGCGCATCGCGCCGGACGGCCAGTCTGAACAAGGCCGTGAGATCTGGTGCGTCCACTTGGGCCAAGGTGTGCTGGACCGAGCGGATCTCGGTCAGAGCTGCCGAGTCGCCGCCGGTCAGGTCGCGTATCCGGTCGTGTCGAGCGGAGTCGGCAGCGAGGACGGCCATTCGGGCCACGTCGGCGGTGGCGCGCAGCAGGGAGAAATAACCACGAAGTAGGTATTCCGGTGTGTCCGGCGGCCATTGCGCGGACGCGTATGTGTCGGCCCAGGCGTGGATACGGTCCCGGTAGGCTTCCAGTTCTTTCGGTCCGAGCATCCGTACCGCGTGTTCTCGCAGTTCCTCGTGCCCTAGGACGAAGACCACAGGCAGTTCTCCCGGCCGCGAATGGCTTTCCCGTGTCCGGAAGGTGCGCCCCGCCCTGCTGCGTAGTATCTCCTCCACTTCGTACGGGATGAGGTCGGTCAGCTCGGCCAGCTCCGCGCTGCCAAGACCGCCGCCCGAGGCGGTGAGCAGGCCAAGCAGTTCGCGCTCGGCCCCCGAACTCGCCAGCAGGTGCTTCAGTTCGCGCTGTGCCTCCGCCCGGATCACCTGTGCGAACGGAGAGCGGTCCAGGCGGCGGACAATGCCGGGGTCGCGTAGTGGGTGGTGTTCCGGTACGTCGGCCGGTATGGGCGGGTGGGGTCTGCCGGCCACGATCACCCGCAGTTCGGCAGGCGGCCGGGCGGGCAAGAGTGCGGCGATGCTGTAGGCATCCGGCCCGGTGGTCACCCCCCGGTCCTCATCCAGACCGTCGACCAACAGCACCAGACGCTCACCGCGCCGCTGACATTGATGGGCCGCCTCGTTCAGCAGCCGCAGAAGGTGCGCCTCTCGGGTCGAGGGTGTCAAGAAGGCCGCTGGCCCCTCGCCGAGTAGCTCACCGAGTTGTTCCAGTACGACGTCCGTGAAGGCGACCCGGTCGTTCTGCGCTGCGAACCGGGCCGTGACGAAGAACGGCACAATCTGCACCTTTTGGGGCGGATGTTGGGCGAACCAAGACATCAATGCGGTCTTCCCGGCCCACGCTTCGGCCTGCCACCACACGTACGGGCCGCCCGCGCCCGCGGTGCAGAAAGCAGCCAGCTCGCGGAGCTCCGTCTCGCGGCCCACCAGCACCTCCGGGGCGATCCGCCGGACCTGCTCGTCATACCCGGAGCGCGGCGCCGGCTGTATACCGACCTGTACGTCCCCGTATACGATGCCGCTGTTGGCCACCGCGCCGGTCCGTGCCTCGGCCGCGCCCGTCCGGGACGTCCTAAGCGATGCCACCCGGCCGTTCGGCTGTGCCACCGCGGCCTGCTTGTCGCGCGGCGACACTGCCCGCTGCTCGTGGTTCGTCACAGTCTTGACCTGCCTGCCGTACCGGTGGCCGCCGCCGGCGTGCCTCTCTCCGGCGCGACGGAACTGGCGCTCATTTCCTCCCAGCCAAGCAGTGTGTCGGTGAGAGCCTGGAGCGTCTCGGGAGCACATCGGGCGAGGATATCGAGCAGATTGCTCCAGTTGCCTAGGATCAGCGCGCGTGCCAGGAGCCGTCGTCGTTGGACGGGCTCAACGAACGGCGCCAGGTTCGCCAGGACGCGGGCACGCAAGCCAGGAAGCGGGATGCGCTCCGCCAGGTCCAGAGCGGTGGTGAGGTCGCCCGCCGTAGTCACTGCCTCCGCCAGACGGCTCAGGCCCACGGACTGCTCATACCTGTCGGTCAGTGAGCAGACGAACTCACAGGACTGGTGGGCCCACACCGCCGCCAGGCCCGGCTCGCCCGACTTTGCCGCCGCCGTCACCAGGGCGGCCATTGCCTGCGCCCGGTAGATCGGATCGGTGATGTCGCGCGCGAGAGCCTCGGCCGCGTCGAAGCGGCGGCTCCAGGCCAGTGCCTCCGCCGCGTGCCACGCCACCGGGTCCCTGCGGGACTGGCTGCCCGAGCATGTTCTGGCCAGATCCCGCAGAGAGCAGGCCAGTACGTCGGCTCGGTGCCGGGCCCCGCCGACGGCGGCCGCTCGGGTGAGTGCGGCGAACAGCCGGGCCCGGTCCTCCGGCGGGCCCGGGAACTCGTCGAGTAGCCTGTCGGCCCGGTAGAACGCGCCGTGCGTGATCGCTGCGTGCGCCAGCGCGCTTGCGGCCTCGCCGCGTTCCTTCTCGTTGCCGATGCCCCGCACGAGCGCCTCGGCCCGGTCGAATTCTCCCCGCTCGGAGTGCACCCGTACCAGTTCCTGTTGGGTCCACTCCCTATACACGGGCACGGTGATCGTCCGTGCGAGCGACTCCGCCCGGTCCGCCTCTCCCGTCGCCGCCAGCGCTCTGGCCCACGACATCTGCGCCTTCGCCCGCCAGTACGGCGAGACGGTGGCACCGACGAGGTTGGCGAGGGCGCCGGTCAAGCGCGCCGCTCCCTCCCGGTCGCCGACGAGCCCAGTCGCCCTCGCCAGCGCGGCCAGCGCCCCTGCCCGAAGAGCGGGCTGGATGCCGTCACGGCAGAAGCGCTCGGCGACTGCGGCAAGCGCAGCTGCCCGGTCGTGATCCCCGCGATCGAGCAACACCTTCGCCATCAGGACCACCACCTCCGCGTGTTGATACGGGTCCGTGATAGCGCGCGCCAGCGCCTCGGCACGCGCGTCGTTGCCCGCCAGCGCCGCCGCCCCCGCTGCGGCTACCAGGAGCACGTCGTTGTCCGCTCCTTCGTCTCCGCTGCCGGGCCTCGCTGGGGAGACAGCGGAGCCAGGCTCCGTCGACACACCAGCCACGGCTTCCAAGGCCAGTGCCAGCCTGGCGGCGCGTTCCCGGTCGGCGCACAAGGTCAACGCCTCCACCGCCGCCTGGGCCAGAGAATGTAGCGATACCGCGTCTTTCCAGCAGGGGTGGGCGGGAACGGCAGCCGCCTTCGCGATCAGGTCCACCAGCCGTGCGGCACGTGGCGCGTCAGCCCCAGCGACCACTGCCTCGGTGAGCGGGCCGATGACCTCCAGGGCCCACATAGGCGGTCGGGCCCACCGGCTCAACTCCGTGGCAGCCTCACGAAGCGCTGTGCCGTGCCTGCCTATGCGAGCTGCGGCGGCCGCCGCCAGCATCTTTTCGATGCGAGCCCGCCGTCGGGCCGAGCGCACCGTACCGGCGAGAACCTCCAAGTGTTTCAGGACGGTGGTCACACGCTCTGGCTCCTGCGAGTCGGCCGCCCCCTCCAGATCGCTCCTGCACCAGGAGTCGATACTGGTGAGGGCCAGTTCCTCAATGGCATCGGCCATTTCACCGGCCCGCCCACGGTCCCCTCCCGCGGCCGCCGCCCGTGCCCTCGCGGCCAGGACCAAGGGCTTTTCTCTGTCGGGAGCCCACGCAAGGACGGTGTCCATGGCCCGGTCCAAGGCGGCGGGACGTTCACGATCGCCAGCGGCGCCCGCCGCCTCCGCAACGGCAGCCATCCGGCGCGCCCGCCAACAGGCCCCATCGCTGCCGCCGTCGAGACCTTGGATGGCGTCCGCCAGGCGGGCCGCCCGTGCCCGGTCGCCCGCGAACCCCACCGTCGTGGCGATCTCCGCCAGCGCGGCACTGACCGAGTCCGGGTCGTCGATTCCACGGGCTAGCGCCTCAGCCCGGTCCGGCTGCCCGACAGCGGCCCAGACAGCAGGCAAACGCCTCGGATAATCGTTGCGATCCACGAGCCGTTCCCGGTGGGCAGCGAGCACAGCTAGCGAAACGAGATCGGGATCCTCGGACGCCAGGACGAGCGCCTGGGCAGCACCGATCTCGGCGAGCGCGTCGGCGTCACCTCCGGTGAAGTCGCGTAACCGGTCGTGGCGAGCACAGTCGGTGGCATAGGCAACCGCACGAGGCAGGTCGGCGGTAGCACGCAGCAGCCGGGCATATCCGCGCAGTAGGTACTCCGGTGTGGCAGGTGGCCAGCCTCGGTCGCAGTAGGTCCCGGCCCACGCATGCAGCCGCCCCCGGTAGCCGGACAGCCTGTCCCGGCCGAGCATAATGAGCGCCGTCTTCTGGAGTTCCTCGTGGCCGAGGACGTACATCTCGGAGGTGTCCGTCCCCGGCTCGGCCGCCAATCGTGCGCGACCTGCGCGGGCGGTGAACGTCCGGCCGACGACCGCCCGGAGGTGCTGGGCCACCTCCCAGGCGTCGCAGCCGGTCAGTTCAGCCAGATCTGACTTGCTCAGGCCGCCCCCCGCGGCGGTCACCAGACCCAGTAGGTCTCGTTCCTCCGGCGTGCCACGCAGCAGCCGCACCAACTCCCGTTCGCAGTCGGCCCGGACCGCCGCAGCGTGCGGGGACCCGCACAGAGGGCGGACGATTCCGGGGTCGCGTAGTGGGTGGTGTTCCGGTACGTCGGCCGGTATGGGTGGGTGAGGTCTGCCGGCCACAATCACCCGCAGACCGGCAGGCGGCCGGGCGGGCAGGAGTGCGGCAATGCTGTAGGCATCCGGCCCGGTGGTGACCCCGCGGTCCTCATCCAGACCATCGACCAACAGCACCAGACGCTCACCGCGCCGCTGACATAGATGGGCCGCCTGCTCCAGCATGGCGAGCAGATGCCCCTCGCGGGTGGCTTCGGCGAGGTTGGCGGGTGTCGGCTGCCCGAGGAGTGCGGCGAGCTGCTCGCCGACGACCTCTATGAAGGCGACCCGGTCGCTCTGACCAGCGAAGCGCGCGGTGATGAAGAAAGGCACGATCCTTACCGACTGCGGCGGGTGGAGTGCGAACCAGGCCATCAACGCGGTCTTCCCTGCCCAGGCGGGCGCCCGCCACCAGGCGTAAGGGGCGCGGTCCGGCGCCGTGCAGAACGCGGCCAGTTCGTTCAGTTCCGCCTGGCGACCAGCCAGTTCGGGGGGCGCGATGCGCAGCACCTGCTGCCGATACCCGCTGCGAGCAGCAGCCGGGGCATGCACGGCCACGTCACCATGCACGACGCCACTGACCGCTACCCCACCCGACATGGCGTGGGCCTCTCCGCTGCCGGTGACAGCTACCGCCGACCGTTGCGGCCATCCGCGTGCCTTCACCGGGGCTCCGTTCGCCTCACCTGTGTGCTTCCTCTCGCCGGTCGGACGATCCCATAGCTCCGAGACCCGCCTGCAGGGGCGGATACGTGGTCTGAGTCGGGCCCCGGTCAGGTCAGGCGGACGCCGCTTGTGGCGTCTCCGCCCCCCGTGGCGTCGGCCGGGCCGGTACGTTCCACTTCGACCGTCCCCAGATCACTGCCCGTTCCGCCAGCAGCCGGAGCTGTGAGACCGGAAACTGCAATGCCTCCCGCTCCAGCCCGTGCCTCGCCGGTGTCCGTAACCCGCAGCCCGCGTGAACGGGGCGCGGGCAAACCCGCCCAGACGGCGACGCCGAGCGCCGCCACCGCCACCAGCGCCGAGACCACTGTGGCCACCTGACCCGCCTCATCCCCCTGGAGCAGGAGGAAGGCTACTCCCAGGCCCGCCACCGCTAAACAGGTCACCGCTAGGACGATCCGCCGTGTGTTCATCCCTCCATCTTCACGGCAACCGCCGCGGAGCGGCAGGACTTCGCCCAGAACGGTCCACCCTTCGGCCTGTGCGCCTCCAACGGGCGAGGAACGGTGGCACCGCTCAACGCTTTGCGGCGCAGTTCGAGCCGTGGTGCACGGCCGCCTGAGTCCCCTTCCGCGCCGTCTCCGAAGAGCAGGCCTTGGAGACCAAGCAGTACGCCTATGGGAATGCCCGGTTCTTCGACGAGCTTCCCGGTGACAAGCAGCTGGAAGTCACCGAAATCCGCAAGACATGGACATCGACGCCTGGTCCCGTCTCCTGATCGGGGCCTTCGGCCCGTACGACTCCGTTCGGATGAGCGGCGGCACCCGGGCGGGCGCCGCCGCTCGTCGTTAATGCCGGGGCGGGGTCAGGGCCGGCGCCTGCGGCGGGTGGTGAGATCGGGGACGGAGGCGTGGGCCGCCACCTGCCGTTCCAGGGCCGCCTTGGTCTCCTTGAGCTTGCTGTTCTCGATCTCCAGGACGTGGACGATCCGGGCCAGGAGCTGCGCCTGTCCGCGCAGATCGTCGCGTTCAGTCCGGACGCGGGCCAGGTCCTGCTGCTGCTTGGCCGCACGGGCCCGCGCTGAATCGGGCAGCGCTTCGGGGACGGGGGTGCGGGCCTTGACCAGGGCGTAGAACAGGTCCTTGAGGCCGGTGTGCTTGTGGGTGAGCTTGTTGCGGCGCAGGCCGGCTTCGGTGGCCAGGGAGACGACCGTCAGCTTGCCGTTGGAGTGCAGCGGGGCGCCGATCAGCAGGCGCACCATGGCGTTGGTGATGGCTCTGATCTCCGCAGCATCCTCGGTGTCGGCGTGGCCCTGGGAGCGGGCGAGGGCCTCGCCGACGAGCTGGGCCAGCGCTGCGCCGTCGCGCGTGCCGGGCGCGGTCACGACGGGGGTGTTCATCGGCGCTCCATGGGTTCGGTATCGGCCGGCTGCTGGGCGTCGTGGCGGCGGATGATGGCGATGAGGTGGTCCTTGCGCTGCTGTCCGCGGGCGGCGATGGGGTAGGGGTCGAGGCCGGCGTCGGCGTCCGCGTCGATCCGCGCGACCTCGGTGCGCAGAGCGGTGATCTGGCTGTCGGTGCGGCTGATGTTCGCGCATGCCGGGTGGCAGCGAGAGTGGTCGGGGGTGCTGCGGCCGCCGTCGCGCGCCCGGTCGCGGTCGGGGTTGCACAGCGCGGTGAACGCGTCGTGGTTGCAGGTCAGGAACGCCTTGGGGTCCTCGTAGACCTGGAGTCGGGGGTTGGCGACCAGCGCGCGCAGTTCGCGTCGTCCCAGGTAGGTCCCGGCGTAGCGGTCGGAGAACTCGACGGCCGCGGCGCGGGAGCGGTCGGCGGCCGGGCCACTGACCTTCTCGCCGGCGGCGAGGCGTTCGCCGGCCTCGGTGAGGGTCTCGGCCAGGGCCAGGCCCTTCTCCTGGTCCAGGACCTCGAGCATGTCGGCCTTCGAGCGGCCTAATGGTGGAGTCGGGTATCGGAACTGTCCGAATGCCTTGCCGCTGGACGCCGCCAGGGACCCAGACGACGCCTCTTGGCCGTGGTAGCCCCGAGGTAGGAAGCGGTCCCTGGCGGGATGGCCGAGGAAGCTGTGGATCCGAGGACTCAGCCCGTTGGATTCCTCCCTTGGTCTTCGGGTGACCTGTCCAGGCGACTGGCTGCATCTTGAAGACGATCCGCAGCTTCTGCGAGCGTCAAGCCCGTGTGTCGGCATTGCGCTGCGACGAGTTCAAGGGCGAGAGGGAGATTGCCAGCAAGCTGACAGATCCGCAGGGCCGCATCGGGCTCAGCACGAATGGCCTCGTCACCCAGGCGGTCCCCCAGTAGTTCCATCGCTTCCCGATCCGACAGCAGACGAAGGACAGTGACGTGGCTGTTGTTCGGCAGTTCGGCGATGGACCTGCGCCGAGTCGTGATCAGAATCGGGCACGGGAGGTCCAAGCGTTCAAGCATCCTCATGGTCTCGGCTTCGGCATCGTCGATGACGAGGAGCGTTTTCCGGCCCAGTGCCGTCGCGAGTTGAATCCGATAACGGTCCGAGTCAACCGGCTGATCGCACCAATCGGGTGCCCAGGTGTGGACAACGCTGCGGTGGGTCTGCTCGAAGAGACCAGCAACCGCTGTGGCCAGCACCGTCTTGCCAACTCCAGGGCTTCCTGCGATGACGTAGAAGCGCCGCTTCCGCCCTGACTGTTCATCACTGACCAGTTGGCTGTAAAGAGATTCCAGCTGCGCAGAGCGTCCGACAATACGACGTGATCGCCGTGACACGGGCCTCGTGGTGGGGAGTAGTTCAGCCACCTGCGGAGGCTGGCTGTTGTTTCGCTGCCGCCGGCGGAGCGACCACCGCATGCGTGGCAGATAGACCACGTAGCCAAGAGCAGTGATCAGTTTGCTGAGCTTCCCGGGAACCTCAGCGAGCTCTGCGCTCCACTCCTCCGCGTACCGGTCGGCCATGGACGCGTCACCCAGCGAGCGTGCTGTCCAGCGGGCCAAGCGATTAGCGAGCCAAGGGCACCAGTCCCCGAGTTCCGTCAACACCAGCGGAAGAAGAATGGCCGTGAGGATGAAAGCGATAGTCCCTCCGCTCACAGTCCTCCCTCCCAACCAGGCCGCAACGCAGGATTGGCCGAGCGTCCTGCGGCACGGCTCCGCTTTGACGCGAGAAGGGTTCTCGCCTCTCCCAAGCAGTCTGGGTGAAGGCGGTAGAACCGACGCCGAGGCCCTCGGCTGTCGGCGTCGCCTCCCTCCCATTCGCTCGTAACCCAGCCACAATCTTCCAGGCGCATCAAAATCGGGAATACGCTTCCCGTCGGACGCCCGATCTGCTTTGCGATCTTCAGGCCGTAGAGGTGATCGTCACCGGTCATGAGGACCTCGATCACGTCCAGGGTCGCTTCTGTGATCCTGAAGGGATAACCCATGGCGCAACTCTAGCTATGTAGAGATGGCGCCGCAATGGCACCCCTCCTCCAGGGACCAGGCGCCTCAGGGCGATACTCAATCTTGGTGCCGTGGCTGTTGCCGTGAGCTGCGACGGCTGACGTCGGCGGCGTAGGCGGCCCAGTCCCCAGCTGATGCTTGCTGCCATTGGACGGCGACTTTGATGTGGACGCCGAGCATCCGGGCGAGGATCGCGGCGGGGAGTTCGGTCGCGAGGGTGAACAGGGCGGTGGATCGATCCTGTTTGGGTCGGATACCGATCTTGTGGAGGCGAATGCCGAGTTGGCTGTTGGTGAGGGGGCGCCCTGGGTGCCCTCCTGGGAACAGCCAGGGGACGTCGTCCGGGGTTCCGATCTTGGCCTTGCCGCGGCGGGTCGCGATGAGCTCGCGGACCAGGCTGGCCAGCGGCGTTGGGAGAGCGACCGGCGAGGTGCCGAACGTGATCGTCACGGTGTTGTCGTCGATGTGAACGTCGGCGGCGGTGAGTTGGCTGATGGTGGCGATCTTCTGTGCGTAGAGGATCAGCAGCAGGCCGGCGACGCGGTCCGGGGTGGGCAGTGTGTCGTCGTTGAGGAGGCGCCGGGCGTCGGCCCAGCGTTTCTCGCTGTCGATGGTGCCCTGTGGGCCGGTCCAGCGGACGGTGCCGTAGGTGAGTTCGCGGGCATGCCGGTGCTGTACCGACCAGCGTACGAAGTGGCCTGTCTCGTCGCGGTAGCTGGCCGTGGCATTGGCCATCCACCGTTCCAGGTCCGGCTGGGTGCAGGTTCCCAACGTGAGCTCTTCGCCGGTGAGCCAAGTGAGGAAGTTATCGGCTGCAGTGACGTGGCAGCGCACGTTGAGATCTTGGAGTCGAGTCGTGTGGTCTTCGCCGAGGCGTCTCCGGAGTCGGCGCATGTGGTGCCAGACCGCATAGCCGTGCAGGATCCGGCGCTCGGCGAGATCGGTGCGGGCCTGGACGGTCTCGGTGATCCATCTCTCCAGGGCGATGAGCCGTTCGTCGCGGGGCGGGAGGGTGCCGGTCGCGACCAGGACACTGCGCAGGTGGGCTAGCACTTTGCCCGGGGGCAGTTCGTCGAGGACCTCGTGGGTGACGGGCCGCTCGTCGCGTCCTATGTGCTCCAGGAGATCGCGTGCTTTTGAGCGCGAGACCCAGGCGATGGCGACGTCGGGGCGCTCGGCACTTGTCAATGCTTTGTGGAACGGGGCGAGTTCAGGGCGGAGGGCTCCGGTGGCGTCACCGAGGAGGTCGCGTACTTGCTGGTCGAGGACGCATCGCTGACAGGGGCGGGGGCTGAGCTGCCAGGTGGTGGTGCAGACCGGGCAGCGGCCCCAGAAGTCGGGGTCGGGGTTGGTGCACTTTGCGCACAACGGCGCCTCCCAGGTGCCGCTGCGGGCCTGGGCGACGGAGTCGCAGCCGCTGCAGGTCACCCATCGGTGCTGGCAGCGTTCGCACCACGGCTGGCCGGTGGCCCGGGACATCTCGCAGGCCGCCATTCGTCCGCAGATGCCGCACTCTGCGGTGGTCCTTGGGCGGCAGTTGTTGCAGCGGGGGCCGTCGGGCAGTCGGGTCGCGACGGGCATGCGTCGGCGGCAGCCGACGCACTCCTCCAGGTTCGAGGGCTGTCTGATCATGCAGTTCGGACACAACGGCCGGCCCTCAGAGTCGCGGGTGGCGGGCTCGCGCACGGCGCCGCAGCCGGAGCAGGGGACGGCCGCGTGGCGGGCAAAGCAGGCCCGGCAGATCCTCTTGCCCTCCAACAGTTTGGACAGCGCCTTCACTCCGTGGCAGCGCGGGCAGGCAGGCCGGACCACCTTGGTTGCCCCGGCCTCGACGAGCTCGCAGGGCAGCAGGGGTGGGAGCGTCGTAACCGGCCCCGGTCAGCAGCTCGGGGCGGGCGACGATGGCCCAGGCCAGGCGTCGCTGCCCGGCGGGCCGGACGGTGGCGCGGCCGAGCGCCGCCAGGACTGCGTCGGTGTTGAGGGCGGGATCGAGGTTCGTGATCAGCTCGGTGAGTTCCCGGAGCGCATCGCCGTCGGTGTCGGGGCAGTTCTGACAGCGGGGCTCGCCGTTGCGGTCCCGGCTGGTGACGCGTCGTTCTTCGTGGCAGCCCGAGCAGACGGCCGGCTTGTCGAAGCAGGGCGAGCATCCCCACCGTCCGCCGGTGCTGCTGCCGACGTAGCGGCATGCGCGTCCGCACTCGCCGCAGCGGGGCAGTGCGACGTCCTGGGCTCCGGCGTCGTGGAGGGCCATCAGCAGTTTGGCGACGCAGTAGGGCGCCGGTGGTTGTCCGGTCCTCAGCAACGACGGGTCGTCGTGCAGGGCCTGGGCGAGACTGCGGCGGCCTGCTCGCGCGCGTACGACCGCGAGGACGATGTCGCGGATGCGCTCGGCGGGCAGGTGCTTTTCGACGTTGCCGACCAGGCGCACGACCAGGCCGACTGGATCCGCAAGGACCTCGTCGGCGAGACCGGTCACCGGTCGACTCCGGTGATCCGGGCCCTCCGGGGACGCAGGTCTCCGACTCCTTCGGAGACTGAAGTCCCGCCTGCGGCAGCCTTCTTCGGCTTCGTTGCGGAGCCGGCCACGGCGATGGGCTCGATGAGGTCGTCCATGGTGCAGTCGAGGATGTCGAGCAGGGCCATGAGGATCTTCAGGCTGAGGCGCTCGGGCCGCTCGACGACGAGCCGGTAGACCTGGCTCGACGACAGTGTGATGCCGCGTTCCTTCAGCGGTGGGATGAGGTCGGTGGTGGAGAACATCCCGCGGTCCGCCATGACCTTGCGCAGGTGCCAGTGGTAGTCGAGCTTGGCGGCCATCATCGGGTCCTTCCTCGTCAGACGCCGGCGAACGCCGGGGCCAGTGCCTTGCTCAAGGCAGTGTTCATGAAGTCGTCGCTGACGTGCGTGTAGATGGCCGTGGAGCTGTCGCACTCGTGACCGACCTGCTGCTGAATGAAGCGCCGATCCACCCCGTCCTCGGTCAGATGCGTGACGTAAGAATGACGAATTGAGTGCGGAACTAGATCTTTTGGGAGCTTTAGTGCGTCGCGGTATGCCTCGAATCGATCGTTGATCGAGCTTGGCTGCAGGCGTCCCCCGCGTTCGGTGATCCACAGAGCCGGGTGATCGGGGAAACCGAAGCGCGGCCGGACGTTCTCGACGTAGTCCTCGACCGCCTCGACCGCCCAGTCCATCACCGACAGCACGTTCCTCCGTCGCGGCGGCTGGCCCTTCTTCGCCTTGCCGTAGCGGACGTTGAGCGTGCCGTACCGGCCGAACTGGCGAGCCTTCGGGTTCCGTCCGAAGTCGACCACGTCCAGCTTCGACGTCTCGGTCCGACGAAGGCCCCAGCCGTAGATGACCTTGAAGAGGGTGGCGTCGCGGTAGGCGGCGAGGGCGCCCTTACGCTTGGACTTCACGGCGCGTGCGACCTGGTCATCGGCGTAGTCGAGGAACCGCTGCAGTTCTTCGCGGGTGAACGGCCTCGCTTCCGGATCGCCTTCGTACTCCTGCAGGTGGGGCAGGGTGTTCCACTCGTGAGCGATCGCCACCGGGTGAACGCCGAAAGCTTCCTCGCAGGCAGGCCCCCACCCGTAGCGGCCGTCGATGAGGAACTCGGTGAACAGTCGGATGTCGCCCTGGTAGCTGCGGATCGTGGACGGTGCCAGATGCTTCTCGCCAGTCAGCGAGGCGGACCACTCATCCATGTGGGCCGGCGTCCACTGCCACGGGTAGTCGTTCGCGAACTCAAGGAACCGGCGGACGAGCCGTTCCCTGGGGTCGATCGTCTCGTCCTTCAAGCCGCGTGACTTCTGCTGAGCCCGCCAGCCCCTCAGCATCGCGTCGAACATCGCGTCCTCCGGACGCAGTTGAACCACCCCGGACACGAGCTCCAGACGAGCCGCCCCGGCCAGGGCCACCTTCTGCTGATGCACCACTCCAGACCATCCCTTCTGGAGGGCAGATCATGCATCAAACGGGATCGCATTGGCAATATGCCTGCTCAGGCCGCTAGTCCGTAGTAGCGTCGGAGACCGTCAAGCCGTCGCCGTGAGCTGGCGACCTGCGGCTTCCCGCCCATCTGATGCAATTCCCGAGGGTTGGCGTAGGACTCCGACATGGCGGTGGCCGCGTGCCCGTACTGCACCGCGAGCGCGATCCGGCCGCCGGGCTGGCGGTAGATGAACCAGGCGATGGTGCGGCGGAAGCGGCGCAGTGCGACGGCGCCGTCGGGATCGGGAGGGATCAGCTCGTGGGGGCGGTCGTGGGCGGCGGCGAGCTGGTTGGCCCAGGCGGTGAAGGCGCGAATCCGTTCCACGGCGGTGTCGGAGGACAGGCCGGTGCGGGGCATGCAGGTGCCCTTGGCGTATCGGTAGAGGGTGCGGGTGAACAGCTGCTCGCCGTCTTCGAGCTCCTCGACGACGGCGATGGCGCGCGCGACGGGCTCCAGCACGATCCACGGGTCTGCTCGCTGTTCGCCTTCGCCGATCGCGTTGCAGTCCTCGTCGTGCACGCCCTTGAAGTGCCGACCGCGGATCTCGAACCGTACGGTGCCGTCGTCGGGCTCCACGCGGGTGCAGCAGCCGCGGCGCAGGGCCAGGATCTCCTCGGGCCGCATGCCGGAAATGTAGGCGCAGCAGATTAGGGCGGCGGTGGACAGGTGCAGCACCAGCACGTCCACGTCATCGAAGCCGATCGGCTCCCGCCACGGTGCGGCGCCGATCCGGGTGGTGAGCGAGACGTCGAGGAGCGGGGCGGAGCCGAAGTCGGCCGGGGTGAGCTCGTCGGCCAGGATGCAGCGGGCGCGGGCGACCTGGGAGGTGGTGACGCCGAGGGTGCCGGCCAGGAAGGTGTTGGCCATCGGCGGCAGCGGTCCGCCGAAGCGGGCGCGCACGGCAGTGGCGCCGGGCGCACCGCTGGAGGGCAGCTTCTGCCCGGCCGCGAGCAGGCCACGCAGGTGGGCCACCGCGGTCTCGGTGCCACCGCGCGGGGCGCGGTCGGGGATGGTGCCGAGCAGCCGGCGGTGCTCGCGGGCGGCGGTCAGGATGTCCGGGGACAGGTCCAGGACCGTGCGCAGCGCCCACACCAGCAGCGGGGCCATGACGGCCGGGTGCACGATCGCGACGCTGTTCTCGCCGTCCGGGGTGTCGTCGTTGGTGCCGAGGAAGTCGGACATAACCGCAGCCGGGTCCTCCCACGGCGGCATGACCAGTCGGTCGCGCTCGGGCAGGTAGGGGGCGTAGGCCCACAGCCGCGAGATCACCCACAGGGCCTTGGCGTCGGTGCGCCACCGGCGGCCGAGCGGGCGCAGGTGCTCGGCGTACGCCTCCAGGTCCCCGGTGGTGACCTGGGAGAGCTCGGTGATGCCGCGGCCGCCGAGCCAGATGGCGAAGCGGATCCAGATTTGGAAGTTGTGGCGGAGGGTGCCCGGTTGGGTGGTGGAGCGCGAGGCCCGTTGCTGGAGCAGCACCGCCGGGGTCGGGATGTTCAGCTCGGCGAAGGCCGCGCGCATCATGCCGGGGCGCAGCCCGGCGGGGCAGCGGCTCCAGTCGATGACCAGCGAGCGGTTCGACTCTCTGGGGCTGATCAGCGCCAGGCGCCAGGCCAGATCGCGAAAGCGCGGCAGCTCCTCAGGGTCGAAGCCGGGCCGCAGCCGGTTGAACGGCAGGACGAAAGCGTCCGGGGCAGGGGCGACGATCTCCGGGCCGGCGGGCAGGGGCGAGGAAGCGTTCACGGATCGAGCCTCCGTTCCAGCATTGCCTGGAGCAGCTCCCGCTCGCTGTCGGCCAGGGCGGCGACCAGCTGGGGGCGCGCGTCGGTGGTGGTGTAGGTGGTGAGGAAGTCGCCGATCCGTGCGTGGTGCGTCGCCCAGTCCGCGGCCCACACCGCTGGCGTCACAGCCGATCGCAGGGACTCCAGCGCCTGGTGCAGGTAGGCGATGCGGGGCAGGTCACGGTCGACCGCTGGCACAAGAGATATCCGAAACCAGAACGTGGTGACGAGCCGTGCCGATGCGGAACAAGGAAGCGCCCGTTGTATCGGTCTGCCGATCACGGCCGAGGTCGTCGCTGGCAAGCGCGCTACACCGACAGCGACGGCAAGGAACGGCGAGCTTGCCTGGCCACATGGCAGGAGGCGCGCGACCACCTGGACCGGGCGCTTACAGACATCGACAGCCGAAGATCGCCAAGTGCCATGGGACAGGCGTGTTGCGTAGTTCGCGGCTCAAATGATGGAAAGGAGACGTAAGCGCCACAAGAACGCCAATACTTCAGCTGCCTAAGAAAGCCATCTCCACAACCATATTCTGCCGTTCGCCGGACAGCGGAGGGCCAGCGGCCTGTGCCGCAGGGACTCCGCGTCATTCATCGACTATCTGCTCGACAAACCCGGAATCAAATCACCCCGCACAGTGAACCTCTTTCATACTGGGCCGCACTGTCCTGCACTCCTTCGTCCAGGTCCTCGGCGGGGAGACCGACCGCTTCGACCAACTCCTCAACGACGCCCACACCACCCCACTCTCCCCACCCACCCCACACGTGGAAAGCTCCCCCGCCCCTCACGCCGACCATCACGGATTAACGCCACCCGCCTCCGTGTCCGCGCCCAGCGACCGGCCCATCGGGCCCGACGCCGTCATGAGGACCTTCAGCAAAGTCCTCACCGAAGACCGCACCGTCGAAGACGGCCGCGCCCGCCTCCTGCACAAACTCGCCAAGAAGCACCCCACAGCCGACCGCGACCGCCGCCGCCCCCTGGCCTCCCTCACCAACGCGTTGCGCGAACGCACCCTCCCCCCACCCACCATCACCCCCCTCAAAAACGCCTGACCGCACGCGGAATACGCTCCGCGGCGGAGAACGGATCGCCACGGCGGCTAGGCGTGTATCGGAAGTGGATCAAGTCGTAGTGGCGAGTTCGACGAGGAGCTGGGCGGTGCCAGCAGGATCGATGATCTGATGGAGGTGTGCGCCGGGCAGGTGTGCGACGGCCCAGCTGCGTTGGCGCGCCTCGGCGGCAAGGTCGTCATACGGAGGACCGAACAGCAAGTAGGAGCAGGGATGGTCGTCCCAGCCGTCTGGGACCGGGATGTGCTGCTCGTAGTAGGACAGCGGCAGGGTGGGCTGCTCCTCAACGACTGTCTGCCGCACCAGCGGATCGGAGAACATGGGTGCGACGTCTGCCTCGTCCCACCAGTCGGTCCAGCGCGGCAGCCTGCCGTTCACAGCCATGGGGCGTAGGAACCCGAGCAGTTCGGGTGTGGCGACGGGAGTCGGTCCGGGCCGGGCCGGCAGCGCGGCATCGACGAAGATCGAGCTGGCCACCGGATGGTCGAGGCCCGAGCGGATCGTCGGGAGAAACAAGCCTGCGTTGCTGTGTGCCACCAATGTGACGGGGCTTCCGGCCGAGACCTGCCGCAGATCGTCGCGGACCGCGTCGACGATGTGGGGCCAGAAGGGCGGAGCACCGGCGCCTATGTGCAGCAGGGACGGCACCCGCACCTGGTATCCCGCCGCCGTCGAGTATTCGGCCACAGGGTGCCAGGTCGAGGGGCCTACGGACGGACTGTGCACGAGAACGAAGATCGGCTGCATGTGACGATCCTGTCGCCCATGCTTTCGGAGGCGCGCCAGTCTTGGCTGACAGCAGAACGCTTCGCGTCGACGTAGCCCATGCGCCTCCGCAACACGGGCGTTCACAGCCATTCGTTGATTGCGACGATGAAGACAGTGGCTACACCGTGGAACTGTGGGGGGCGGGCGGCGGCGGAGCTAGGCAGGCGTCGCCCAGCTCATGACTCAGGTCAGCTGCTGACACGGAGCCGGTTGGCGATCGGCCGACACAGCCTGCTGACGGCCGATCGCCGGCAGAGCGGCAACAGCTAGCTGCGCGTGCCATACACGTACGTCACCCCGGAGGACTGGGGACCGGTCGACGAGCGTCCGTTGGGGGGCTTTGTCGCAGATCAACGCCGGTACTACAACGCGGGAACCCTGGGAGCCAGTTCCAGCTCGGCTCGATCTTCTGCCGAACCTGTGGCTACTTCACGCTCTAGCGGGGTTCGTGGGTTGCTGATTGGCTTCTTCGGCGGACCACGGGCATTCAACCCGGCCGTTCGGGCACCGCTCATGTTCGTCCGAGGAGAGGAAGAGCCATGCGCAAGCTCTTGACGGTGATGGTGGTGGCCTTGATGGCGGCCATCGGTTTCACCGCACCGGCGCAAGCCGCCCCCGTGTCCAAGCCCTACAGCTTTGCCTACGGTGCCAGCACCGCCACCGGAACGGTCAACTTCACCGACGGGTACACGGCCAGCGTGTCCGGCGTCGTCCACGCCGCCAGCGACCGACGCCAGGTCTGCGCTGTTGGGTTCAACGGCGACGTGGCGGCGGACGAGGTCCCCTGCAGCCCGTGGGCGTACGCGAACGGGCCGAACCAGCCCTGGGGCGGATCAATGCGGATTCCGCTCCGGGGCGGCGTCGTAGAGGTCGTCATCCTGATGTACGACGGGAACGACAAGCCGCTGGACGGCGTGATCTGTACCCGCAGTGGCTGTTCACCCCTGTAGCTCTCCCCAGCTGGGGACTCCGGCGGCGGACAGCTCGCCGTCGCGCCGTCGGCGCGTTGGATCTGGGCCAGGAGCACGGCGCCGGGCATGCGGTGGACCTCGGTCCACCCTCTCGCCGTCATGCAGCCGACGAACCGCGCCAGCTCCGCCTCCCGCTGCTCAGGATCGGTAGGTCTACCTTAGCCGGGGAACACCACCCGGGCCGGAACCTGGGCACCCCACTGGGGCGCCTTCCACACCGCCGTGCTCGCCGCCTCCGGCAGCCGGGGATGCTGCGCGCGGTCGCTCATGGCTCTGCTCTCCGCCCGGATCACCTATCACTCATTACACACCCGATCGCCGTACCTCAGCGCCATCCGCCGATCCAGAGACACCTGGCTCGGTCCTGGGGCCCTGGCGCTGGTGGTCGAACGGTCACTGCCAATGACCCGGATCGCGCATGACCACCGATATGGACAGAAATGCGAACGAAAACGTCCAGCACTCGGAGTCGTGTCACCTGGGCAGCCATTCCGCTCATGACCAGACGTATCACCCGCCGAAGCGGCCCGGCGGCATCGCCTGGCGTCGGAGCGCGGTCCGGGCCGCGGCTGGGTGAGCCAAGCGACGGCGGCGCCGGTCAGCGCCACGGGCCACTCGACCACTCCGGCCACACCGAGCACGCCGGCACCGGCGTAGACGGCCATCCGGCGCCCGCGCGGCGAGACCGCGCCGATCCGGTCGAGGGCGTCGGTGGCGACCTTGCCGACCTGTTCCGCGCCGGGCAGGTGCCGCAGACCCGAGGCGACGGCCCGAGCGGCTGCGGAAGATCGGACGAACGGGGTGTCTCCTGGTTCATGGCGACCTCCGCGAGCGCATGGATGGGCGGCTCCCGGTTTCCCCCTCTTCGCCCCATATTCCGCCTTCGATGGGGTAAGCGCTTGTCTTGTTCGGCCGAGGCGCCGCCTCGGGCGTCAGACGACGGTCTGGCCGTCGTGGATGCCGCCCATGCAGCGCTTGGTCCAGGGCGAGCCGTCCCCCACGGCGGAGATGATGATCATGCCTCCGCCGGCGATGCACTGGCTCGCGGTGACGTCCGCCGGCAGCGCCGCGGCGCAGGCGGGGGCGGCGAGCGCGGTCAGGGCCACGGCGGTGAGCAGGGCGTACGGTAGCGTGCGCATGAGAACTCCTTCGGGCGGGCGAGCCGGACAGGGATGCCGTCCCAGCGTCACCGGGGGGTGCCGGGGCCGCCAGCCGGGTGAGGGATCCGGGGGGCGGACGGCGACGCGGACGGCAACGCAGGCGACGCGGGCAAGTTTTTCCGGTCTCCTCGCGAGCACGGCCAGCGGCGACCGCTGGCCCTTGCGCACCGCACGCTCCACTGTCCGGACGCTCCAGCGGCCGGGCCGCACGGAGGCGACGCCTACGCGCAACACCGCCTCCAGGGCGCCCGATCCCCCCGCCGGGCACACCCCTGCCCCAGCCCCGCCCCATCTCCCTCCTTCCTGATCATGGGTGGCTGAGGGAGGCCTCAGGGGGATTTCCGGCCCCCGAGCCTGCAATAAAACAGGCGTGGCGACCAGCGGTAACGCGAGCGTCCCGAAGGGCTCCCGCCATGGATGTCGCAGAAGAGGAGCGTTAGCGCAGCCGCTGGGCCCAGGTTACGTGGGGGCGCACTTGTCATGGGAAACGCCGCGTGCGCTGTACAGGTACGCACCCCTCAGGCACGCGCCGTACAGAAATGCGTCGCGTAGGTCTGCGTTCTTGAGGTTCGCGCGGCTCAAGTCTGCTTCAACCAGATGTGCGGCACGCAGATCCGCACTCATCAGCTGCGCGCGGCTCAAGTCCGCACCCGACAGGTGGGCAGCGCGTAGATCTGCATTGATCAGGTTCGCACGGCTCAAATCCGCTCTGGCGAGGCGCGCGTCGTACAGGTTTGCCCCGTCCAGGCTGGCCCTGCGCAGGTCCGCTTTGGCGAGAAATGCGTCGGATAGATCTGCGGCGTCCAGGTGCGCCTGCCGCAAGTCCGCATTCCTCAGGTTCGCGCGGCGCAGGTTCGCGCCGTCGAGATGTGCCCCCCTCAAATCTGTGCCATGTAGATCTGCACCAGCCAGATGAGCGTTCACCAGAATCGCGCGGCTCAGATTTGCGCCATGGAAATCCGGGCGGAACCCTTTGTCGTGGACGACATCGCGGCTGCTGAGGACGGTGATGGCCGCCTGCACATCACTTGGGACGTCCTCGTCCTTAGCCGGTCGAGCGTCGGCGTGGATACGTACGTAGGTGGCGAGCACATTGGCGATAGTGGGGTGATCGCGGTGGGAGTCCTGCATGATGCGCTGAAGCGCGTAGATTCCGCCCAGGCGCACGTCCATCTCTTTCGCTCCAAGGTTTCCGACTGCTGCCGTGTATCGGTCAGTGATCTGTCCCTCTTTGGTGAGCGCCCTGTCCGCTTGCGCCTGGCTATTTGCCTGCGTGGTTTGGATGCTGGAGTACCAGAGGCCGGCGACAGCCACTAGGGAGGCAAGTAGCACCGACAGCAATTCAATCCGGCGGGCCCAGTCCAGGCCTTCACGCGGCTCACGGCCGCTAGGCCGACCGGACGGCGAGGGCTGTGGGGTCCGAGGCGCCACAACACGTCGAGGTGTGCGGCGTACACGCGGACGGCGTACTGGCGAGGACGGCATGCCGGTATTCGAGCGTGAACCCTGTGGCGTGGGAAGCCGGATAGTCACAGCTCACCCGATGTGGTGAGGGCGGCTTCGTCCCGCCCGGGTGCTGTCGCGGGAACTTCGGGCCCACTCCATCCAGACCTGGGATGGGACGTCCACGAGCGTCAGGCGGTGGAACAGCCGCTCGCCCGGCGAGCGTGGCGCACCCAGTCCCACCCCGGCGACCCGGGCGCCGCGCTCGGCGGTCCACACGACGGTGCCCGCCCAGCGCACGTCCGCGAAGCGATGCAGCAGCCCGGCCTCGGTCGTCTCCCCGCGTGCGTCGCCGGCGTTCCGCCCGTCCTCGGTAGACCCCGGTCGTCCCCTGCCCACTGCCGTACTTTTCCCTGTAGTTGGAGCGCAGCCGAACACCGGCCCCGCCGGGAGTCGTCCACCTCCTGACGGAGGACTGGTGGAGGACTCAGCGGCGCACTGCGACGACGCTGTGGGCCTGCTTGGTGCCCCATGCGAACGGCGGCCACTCACGGTCGGCGCGACGAGACGAGGTGGAGACCATGACCGAGGCGGTCGCCCCGGAGGTACGGGCCGCTCAGCGGCGCGTGATCAGTATGGTGCGGGTCTCTGGGGCGTCAACGGCGACGGGCTCGCGCTGTGGCGGGAGAACGGATGCGGCGAGTGGAAGGCCACCGCCGCCGACCTCGGGCAGGACCTGGAGCTACTGGCGGTACCGCACACGATTCCGACGGCGTTCCGCTTTCCACTCGCCAGCTCCCGCAGCGAGGCAATGCGGCGCGGAGAAGGGATCCGGATCGTCCGCAACGACCTGACGTACCCGACTCGGTGGATGTCCTCGCTCAAGGAGATGATCGGCGACAACTCCCGACGACTGCCCCGGCTGGGCCTTTCAGTTGTCCCAGCCTCGCCCCGAGGGCATGGCCATCCTCACCTGGCCCTGTCGGCGGACTGGCCCACCTGGTCGAAGAAGCAGGCCCGCGCCGCCGGATTGGTCTGCGCGGAGGGCGCGCGGCATCAGCGGAGCGAGTAACTCCCACTCCTGATAGGTGAGTTCATGACGACGTATCACTTCACCATGATCCACCACCCGCTGATCTTTGAAGACGGACTCTTCGACGTGCTTCAGCACATTCCGCCCTCCGGTGCAGAAAGCGCTGTCGATTGGCCGGTGAGGCACTGTTGGCCACTGCACGCATCCTCTTACGCTACAACCGTCAACCAGTCAATCAGCGGTGGCCACCCGCGACTCCTGACCGTCGAATCAGTGGGGATACACGTGAAGCTCCGCACGAAATTTGCAGGGGGAGCAGTCGCCGCAGTGTCACTGGTGGGCACGACGCTCGCCGGACCCGCGGCCGCTGGAGAGACAACCGTGCTGGCGACAAGGAACTGCCCACCCGCGCCGACCTGTTCGTTCCAGGTCACCGGGTTCCCCGGTGGCACCATCTCGATCGACCTCGATGAATACGGCAGCGGCACGGCCGTTCACCGCTGGGACCTGATCAACGGTGCCGGCTCCTACCAGTGCTACGGGACCTACCGTGCGATCGATCCGCCCAGGTCGTGGACCTGCAGCGGGGTCGTCGGAGGCACGGTCACGGTAGTCGCCCAGATGAACGGCGGCGGCTACATCGGCATTCGCTGATCTCCGGGTCCGCCGGAGGCCTCTCGGCGAGGTCCTCCGGCGGAACACCGAAGAGTCGGAAACTGACCGACACGCGCCTGACCTGAGGCCAGGCGCCATCGAAAACGGGGATACGTTCACCATGGCCCTTCGTAAGGCGGCCGCGTCAGCAGCGGCCTCTCTGGCCTTCCTCATCGGCCTCTCGGGCACTGCCTCCGCGACGACGACAGCGCCCGCAGCCGACAACAGCGGTGCGTCCATCATCGGCGTCACCGGCCACCCGAGTGCCAACAACGGCGGCAAGGACTGCGCCTACGGCAACCTGTGCCTGTACACCGGCCCAAATCAGACCGGGACGAGGTTCGACCTTTACAACTGCAGTACGTACAGCCTGAACAGCTGGAACGGCTGGGGCTCCTGGGTCAACCGCCAGACTCCTGGCCAGCAAGCGTGGTTCATGGACGTCAATCACACTGTCGTCAGCACTGCCCCCGGTTCCAACGGGCCCGACGACTACTGGCTCGTCCTCTACTACGACTACGCCCCCATCTGGTACGTCAAGAACTGCTGACCCCTCCTCCCGGCCGCTCTGGTCGGAGCAGATGGGTTTGTTCCAAATGGCGCCTGGTCACAGCCAGAAAGCGGGCCATGGTCGGTAGCCTCTTGTCCATCCGGGAGCAGGGCGACCAACTGGCTCGTCGACATGGCCGACTAGCAATCGCCCAGGCGATCACGTGCTGACTGCACCCCTCCCGCCCTTGGTCTCCGGGCCTTGGGCGGGACGGGCGTTCCGGTGAACGGCGCCACTGGCCCACGCTGCTGTGGATCTGCTCATCCGACGCTGGGAGTGGTGAGGGGGTACAGCGTGCGCAGGCCCTCGTTCAGCGCATACGACAACGCCGACCCGTGGGTCTGCCTGGGGTACAGGCGGGAGGTGAGCTCCAGGGACGGGTAGTTGCGCAGTCGCAGCAGCTGCGACATGCGGGTCATCGACCCGACAATGTCGGCGGCGGCCACATAAGGATCGGTGAGCTCCGCCTCGCCCGCGCCGAGGAACACCTTCGCCGCCAGGTCGTCGTGAGTCATGGCGTAGTCGGCCTCCAGCGCGAACAGCAGATCCTCACATCCGCTGAGGGCAGGGCTACTGGCCAAATAGCGGCCGAAGGCCGCCGGCCGGGAGAGAAGCGCGTAGCCGACGAAGTGTCCGCCGCCGGAGAAGCCCACGAGACCGTGGTCGTCGTCGAACCGGAACTCGGTCGCCAACCGCGGGCGCAACTCGTCGACCAGGAACGACAGCAGCGCATCGGCGCCGCCACCGCCCGTCGGCGTTTCGCTGGACAGTGCTTCCATGCGTGCGCCGCCGGGTCCTGCATTGACCCATCTCGGCATCGGATAGAAGTCGTGTGTTCGACGCGCGCCGAACTCGGCGGAATCGCTCTCGTCGGGAGCGCCGACGCCGATCACGATGAGTTCGGCGATCTCCTGCACGGTGTGGAGCCAGTTCATCAGGCCGACGACGAGCGGGAAGCTGAGGGAAGCATCCGTCACCCAGAGGACGGGGTAGCTGCGGTCACCGTGCTCGTACGACGGGGGGAGCGCGACGTGCACGTCATGCGGCCAGGGCACATCGGTCCCCTGCGTCCGTCTGGTGGGCAGAACCTGATACGTGTGCCGGGACAGGGACACGACTACCTCCTGCTGAAGGCAATGTTCGGACCTTTGATCAAGGGTTCTTCACATGTCGGAGAGCACGCTGGTCAGCCGACGGCCCAGGAATCGCACACCGAATGGCCCACTGCCGGGCCCCACTCTGGCGACGAACGGGACCCGGCACGTGCGACATCGAGCCTATTCCAACCTGCCCCGCGGGCACGGCCTCTGCGCCGGCATGCCCCGCCGACACGTGCGCCCTTGTCGCCAGGTGACCACAGTCGCACAACTGAGCCAGCTGTTGTCGCCTGCGGAGGAATACCTCGTGGTATCGGCTATCCGCACCGATATGGGACCGACGACGTGCCGTTGTTCAGGGAGAACACTCAGCTCTCAGCTGGTCGTCTGAGACTCGGCTTCGGCTCGTCGGGCGCGCCGCTGCGCGCGTACGCCAGTGCCAGGCTGGTCCGGGGCCGACCAGTCCGGCTCTTCCCCAGGGTCTTTCGTCGCGACCTTGGTCACCTTCAGCCCAGCAGCCCGGCCTCGAGTGTGTTGACTCGTATCGCACGTCAGCAACCGCACGTCGCGGCCGGCCAGGCCCTGGATGGCTACCGTCCGGTCGATGATTTCGACATCGGGGCGGTCCAGGCGCACGTGCCCGGGAGGATCGAGGATGATCTCCACGTTGACCCTGCCGCGGGTCTCACGGTCCTTGGCTGTGTACTCCCCCTCGTGCAGGATCCCGTGAGTGCCGCCGTTGAGCACTTCGTCGAGGCGACCGAGCGTGTGTGCGGCACGCCAGCGGCCCCGCTGTTTGCTGGTGTCTTTGAGGTCGTCCAGCTCGTCGACCACCACGATCGGGAACAGCAGGCGCACGTATTTCCAGCGCGGGACGTCGAGAATCGCGTGAAGGTCGACGTCGGCCAGCTTCACGTCGTTCTGGATGTAGAAGCTGGAGTCAGCCACGACGAACTCCTCGCGCTGGCTCCACCGGCCGATCCGCGAATCCAGCGCGTCCACTGCCGTCTCGAACGCCTCGACACGTTCGGCCACCTCGAGCTGCACCAGACCGTTCACCAGGCGTCCCTGGGCGGGGTTGGTGAGCGTGCCGCAGCTGCCCAGCAGGGCGCGGTAGCGGTCGGTGAATACGAGCTGATCGAGGTCCCGGTCGCTGATCTGGGCGCGCAGCATTCGCGCGGACTCCGTAGCCCACTCCAGATACGCCAGCAGTCCCTCGAATGCGGTGTCGTAAGGCCGTTGCAGGTTCATCGCCGCGGTGTGGACGCCGCTGAGCACCTGTTGGATGTGCCTCCGGTCAGCGCCGTGGCGCGGTGTGATGAGCATGAGCCGATCATGTCAGCGCGGCCCCCACGGGCGCCTTGAGTTTCCGACGTCGCAGCCCTCCACTCGTGACAATTCACGCCGCGAAATTCGTCCTCCTGCCGGGTGAAACAGCGTCAGGAAGCACGTCCCGCACCGACCTGCAACCCGAAACGCGGCAGGGCCCGGATCCCGACGGATCCGAGCCCTGCATCGCAGTAGCGGGGACAGGAGCCCGCGCACAGGAGAGGCGGTCCCGCCCGGCGCGTTTCCTGGCCGTCCCACCGGCCTGTCGAGGGCCGGCTGTGGCCTTGCGCATCAGTGTGGTCACGAGTGTCCGGTTTCCTGTGGCCTTCGGCGGGATGGTGCGCCTCGTTCACCCCCCAGAGGGCCGCCTCACGGCTCGTCCGTGACCGGCACCCGCCACACCAGAACGGTTCCGCCTCCGTGGGGGCTGTCGAACTCCAGTCCCCCGCCCAGCTGCTGGGCGCGTTCGGCCATGTTGCGCAAGCCGCTGCGGCGGACCTCCGGCGGTATCCCCACGCCGTCGTCGGAGACCGTCAACCGCACTTCCCGACCGTCGGTCTCCAAGGCCACGTCAGCGCGGCCGGCACGGGCGATGTTGGTCAGCGCCTCCGACAGGACCGCCACCACGTGATCGGCGATCCGGACGGGAATTTCCGTGTCCACCAGGCCTTCCATCCGCACGCTCGGGGCGAAGCCGAGCACCGGAGCGGCTTCGCCGACCGCTCGCACCACGCGGGCGCGCAGCCCGGATCCGGCGCCCCCCTCGCGGGATCGCAGCCCGAAGATGGTTGATCTGATGATCTTGATGGTCTCGTCGAGGTCGTCGACCGCTCGGGTCACGCGGTCGGCGGCCTGCGGATGCTCGATGAAGCGGCCCGCGCTCTGCAGTGTCATTCCGGTGGCGAACAAACGCTGGATCGCCAGTTCGTGCAGGTCCCGGGCGATCCGGTCACGATCGTGGAGCATGGCGATTGCTCGGCGTCGCGTCGGCGTTCCGCCAGTTCCATCGCGATCGCGGCCTGGGAGGCGAAGGCCTCCAACGGTTCGGTCTCCTTTCACGTGAACACCGGCCGGCCCCCCTTCTCGCGGGTCTGGGCCGCGTACGCGCGCACCGCGTCGGCGGCCGCGGGCTCCAGCTGCTGCCGGGCGTGGTCGGCGTGGGCAGGCTGTTCGCTCATCGAGGGCTCCAGAGGGCAGAACTGGCGTCTCTCACCACGGTAGCGCCGAGCCCCGGGACCGGGGGCCACTCCGTACGGACCTGCCCGTACGAGCGTGCAGAACCTAGACCTAGATCAGACCCTACACGTCGGGCGGCGTCGAGGTGTTGCTGGCCTTTTCTTCGTCCGCGGGGCGCAACTCGTCGATCCACCTCTGGTTCTCGGCTCGGATTGCCTCGCCGTTCGCCTGCTTGTACGCCTTGTTCAGCGCGCCGAAGTGGCCCTCGATCTTCTTCAGTTGGCCCTCCATGCGCTTCCCGGGCCGCTCGCCTGAGAGGTACCCGGCCAAGACATCGAGGTCGATCCGGTAGGTCAGCTCCTCCACTTCGCCTTCCGGGCCGTTGGCGTTGACGGTGACGTCGAACTGCATGGGCAGGTCGCTTTGCCAGCGCTGACTCGTGTCGAAGGGGTAAACCAGTTTCCGGCCCGGGGGTAGGAAGGGGATGGTGCGGGACACCGCCCGCTGAACGAGGTCAGTCAGCTTGGCGTGCGTGGACACGAGCTCTGGCGTTACCTGAACGCGTACGTCTCGGGCCATGGTGGGACCGCTGTTGTGAATGCTGAGCACGAGGAGATCGGATCCCGTTTCGTGGGGGCCGATGTCGACGACCACGTACGGCTCGTTCTGCTCGCGCTGGACCCGCATGGCCAGCTCCAGTTGCTCGGCACCCGCACGGCGGGCGATGAATGCCTGCCAGACACTGACGCCCGCCGCAGCCACGGCAACGAACACCGCGCTCAGCGCGATCCAGTCCGCAATCTCCAGGTTCTCCACCCGGGTACGGTACCGACCGCATCAGTCCCCACGGGCTGTGGCGGGGGCCGGCCTTCGCGGTCGCGGGCGTGGCTGCGTAGGTGAGATCGGGGCTCTGGCACAGATCTTGGGGAGCGGTCGCGGAGCGTCAGCGGGTAGGTCGCTTCGTGGCTGCGATCACACCTGTTCTTGGTAGACCCTGATTTCCGAGGGATGGAAGTTGCGGAGGGTCGCCCAAAAGTCGTGGAGGCCAAGGCCGTCGGCCCAGCGGTCGAGTGCGTCGTCCGTGTCGTGGAAGAACCAGGACTCGAAGTGCCCCAGCGCCCGAAGTTGAGGGACGGGCTCGTATCGAAGTTCGCAGTGGAGCTGGATGTAATGATCATGCTCGCCGGAAGCGTCGTTGATCTCGAACTGCCGGGCAAGGTCCAGCGTGAAGACGGGCGGTCCCTCGAAAGCGTGAGTCCCGTACTGGAAGAGAAGGCCATGCTGAGCCGCCACAGGTGTGGACGCTGGATACGCGCTCCTCGGATATGGGGCCAACAAACTGATCACGAGCTAAGGAGTCAGCACTATGACCTTTGCGGCGGGCGGGGCGAGCAGCGGCAGCGCGGTGATCAGCGTCATCTTGGGCATCGTGTTCATCGCGGCGGTACTGCTGGTGGTGAAGGCGAAGAACCGCAAACGCTGACGCAGCAGTCCCAATCGGTCACTGCGGGGGAGAGCGTGGATCAACACTCTCCCCCGCGGTCTCGCCTTGGAGGGCTACGTCGCTGCGTGGTGGCTCAAACGCCGCACTGGCCATGGTGACTGACCACGAACTCATCAAACGAAAGCGTTGATCTGCGGATCTGCGCAGAATCGGGGAAGGCTGACAGGTTCGCAACCGTACGCAACTTTTGCGGGCTGGCTGTGGCCATCATCTGTGCACCTGTCACATCCTGACCCCTGACCTGCTCGACTGGGTCGGCCTGTCTTTCGGCGGGCACGCAGGCCATCGCCCTACTGCCGACGTCCGGCAGCCGGCCGAGCTCGTGACCTTGGACTCCGATGACGACGCGCCCAGCCGGATAGCTCCGGGTCACCCTGGCTCGGTAGTACTCCGTTGGGAGGCAGCCGCGCTGGTGTCGGCCGCCTCCGGGCGGCACGCTGCGTCATGATGAGTGGGCACGGATCTCAGGCGAGCCCCGTGCCGGCCATCGTCCGATCCGATGTGCCGGGCGCAAGGAGCGTAGGACTGCACCGGCCTGTCCCAGAACACCATTTGCCTCGTTAAGCCTGACCTCCTTTCGTGTGCCGGGATCGGGCAACGGCATGCCGGAAAGGGCACGGTTATGTCGCTCAAGGGCTCCTGGCGCTCTCAGAAGATCCAGTACTGGGCTGAGTGCAGCGGCCGTTCGCGCCGCGCCGCTCCGCGCACGAACCTCCCCGTACCTGTGGCCGTTCAGAGCCAGGCACTGCTCGAAGGGCTCCTCCTGGACCGCCTCGGGTCGCCGCCGGACTACTGCGCGCACCCGCTGGGCATCACCTCCGCTACAGGAACCCCCACAGCGCTCGCCCTGCATCTCGATGCCTACATCAGCAGCAGGCGCTACTCCTTCCCCGAGCACTGCCTGAACCGGCTGCTGCCCTCCGTACCGTGCGCTGGCGCCGACGGCGAGCCGGGTGGCATCCTCGGTCTGCGAGTGAGGGGCATCGAGTCTCGAGGCAGGGTGATCCGCCTCGGACTGTCCGACGGGTGCGGTGGACCGGCAACCGTCCGTCTCGTCCTGCCCGCTGCCGCGGCAGACTCCTGGGCAGCGATCGTCCACCGAGTCGCCCGCCAGCAGCAGGTCCAAGGGTTCCGGCCGGTCTGGGATATGCCCGGCCTCGATCCTGCCGAGCACGACTTCATGACCGCCTGCGCCAGCCTCACCCGAGCGATGACACAAGCCGCGCCAGCAGGCAGCGCGTTGCTGCGGCGCGTCGCCCTGTTCCATACGGTCGCCGCGTTCTACCGGGTGCGGTGCTGGGAGGACGGTGGCAGCTGGAAGATCGACGCATGCATCAGCGAGCCCAATACGGACGCACACGACCAGTTCGTCCAGCGGCTCTGCCACCCACGGTGGGGGCTGCCCATGACCGTGGCTCACCGCTTCAGCTGGTGCGACACTCCATACGCGGCCGGCCAGCGGGGGCACACCTGCTCCTTCTACTTCGACCGTCCCAGTGCCCACGAAGACGGTGCCGAGCCTGTGTACCTCCGCATCCACACCGCACCCGACGGCCGCGACCTGGCCGAACGGGCCGAAACCTGCCGAGCAGCCGGAGCGGACCCTGCCTGGATCAGGAAAGTCTTCCCAACGGCCACCGTCACCCAGGCTCGGTAGCGGTCGGCACCCTTGCTTTGACCTGCACCGCGCTCTTGGATCCTAGGAGTCCACGAGGTATGTCTTCTCCCCCATCATCAGCGGCGCCTCGGCAGGCCCCTTGATGTAAGGACCGCGCCAGATCACCCGATGCTCCTGCAAGCTCGGATACCACTGCCGGACCTTGTGCATCCGCACCGGCCACCGGTGGTGGTAGACCCGTTTTGCCTCTCCCAACGGGTCCGATGAACGGGTTGCGGGTGAAGCGAGCCGGATGACCCGCACATCAGGATCGTGAGGCACGGACTCCTTACCACTGGCGACCACGCCCGCTCGGGCCTCGGACGGGCCGGCAGTTGTGACTCCCTGGGTGATGAGCCGCCAGAAGGCGAACATGTAGCGGCCCACGAAGTCGTCGAACGGATCCTCCACACGACCGCCGGCCCACTCTCCTGTCTCAGGGGCCGGTTCGGAGCGCCACCGGGAAGCCTGGGTGAGGGCGGCCTGCAATTGCCGGTGGTGCTCGGACAGTTCAGCGAGCGTCTCGGCACTCTCCTCCGCCAGGCACGCATCACCGCGCATCCCGTACATGCCATCCGGCACCAGAGGAGGAAGCGGGTTCCCAGACGACCGGGCCTGGGAAACGGCGGCTCGCCATTCGGCCGGCTGCACCGGCCCGTCGCGGTCCATGAACGTCGTCACGCGCACGCCGGAATACTGGGCGGTGGGCAGGATCTGGTGCTGGGTGATGAACTGCCAACCGAAGGCGCGGGTGTCCGACAGGGAGCCAGTGCGGTTGACGACCACGATCGGCTCGGGCAGCACCAGCAGGCCGACCGGCATCAGGATGTCCCGGTCGCGATCCAGCGTGCTGATGTCGGCCGGCTCAAGCGTGGCGGCCGCAGCCATGACCGCGGCGTGCGCGGCCGGCGAGATGACGACCACTTCCGCCTGCCGCAGCAGCTTGCCGATCTTCCGTAACTGCCACGCGGCAGCCGGCCCCGGCTCTCGCGGCCACGGCGGCGGACACCCCTCCTTGCCCAGTGTCATTGACAGTGCCGCATCCCACTCAAGACCCTCAGGCCGTGCGGCCATGTCCCCGAGACCGCTGTGAAGCAGCACGGCCCGCAGCTCGCTGACGACGTTGTTGAGATTCGAGGCGAGCATCATCTGCACCCACGGGTTCCCGGTCAGACACCGCTGGGTCTGCTCCCGGAGCCGCTGCGCCACCTGCGCCGCACCGGCCGCCGTCCACTGCCCCGCCTTGTCTCTGCTGCGCTCCCGTTTACTCCGGCTCGCCTTCCCCACCCGCAACCTCCCCTGCTGCGATGGACAGTTGTGGGTGCCGTACCCGAGGCCGATCGCGTCGACACGACGCGATCCGGCCGGTTGTACCGCGCGCCACGCGCAGCCGCCGGCTGCCCTCGTCGCTGGCAACGGTTCGGTCTACCAGGGACGGTGAGGCGCAGGGGAGCAGATTCCGAACGGTCCTTCACGATGAGTACGTCGGCCTCGGAGGAGTAGCGAGGTCAGGTGCGGAAGCGGGAGAGCCAGCCGCCGGTCTTCTGCACGGCAGCCTGTTCCTCTGCTTCCTGGCGCAGGCGCTCTTGCTCCTGGCGCTCGCGTTCGTCGGCTTCGGCCTGCGCTTGTGCTGCGACGGCCCGGTCCTGGCAGTCCTCGCACAGGTGCGGGTGCGACTGGCGCTTGCTCCAGTCCCAGCTGTAGCCGATCGCCTCCCACCGGTCGTCGGTGAATTTCTGCCCGCAGTCCACGCAGAGGGCCCGCCGCGCCTCCTGCTGAGCGGCTTCCCTCTCCTCACGGCGCCGCTGTTCTTCCCTGGAGGCGTGGCGGCGGTGGGCGACGTAGGCGTCCCGGCGGGCATTGCCGATCGCGTCCAGCAGCGGCTGGCGGTGGTCACGGCCGAAGCGCCAGAAGACGGGCCCGGCCGGGCCGTGTTCGCGCAGCTCCTCCAGCGTGGTCGCCACGATCGGGATGCAGCGGTCGTAGGAGGAGAGCGTGGCGAAGGTTCGAGACCGTGGCGAGGTGCTGGGCTTCGGGGTACCGGCCGCTCTCTTCCTGCCCGGGGTCGCCTACCTCGGGATCACCAACGGCCACCAGTTCATCGCCAACAACTTCTTTGCCTTCATGTATTGCCTGGCCTGCGTCAGCTTCGCCTCGGTCCCGTTGATGGGCGTGGCACCGGGGCGGAGGCCGCTACGCAGACCCGGGCTTCCTCCGCACCGCCTGGTTCCCGTGGTTGTTCACCATCGGGCAGGGCGTCGCCTACAGCGACCCGCGCGGCGACGCGAATATCTTCGTGCTGATCGCGGGCTGGGGCGCCTTCGTCTACGCCGGGATGATCGCCCTGTACTTCCTCGCCCGCGCACTCTGGGCCGTCGACGACGACCAGGCCGTCCCCTTCAGCGAGGCAGCGCCCGGTGCGGGGCTTGGACCACACCTCTGGCGGCGAGGACTAGGGTCCGTCTTCAAACGGATCTTGCCCAGAGCAGGATTGATGCGAGAGTGACCGCCGCTTCGTAGGAGGTGGCGGTCTTTTCGTATCGGGT
>NZ_JBVISS010000029.1:0-7943 GCF_055575395.1 Streptomyces sp. NPDC034103
CCCCGCGCGCGGGTACATAGGCGGCTTCGCCGCCTATGCCTAGTGATCGTCTTCGCCGATCACTTGACAGCGTTTCACGCTGTCTGCTATGCGGCCCGCTTCGCGGGCCGCGGTGATCCGCTTCGCGGATCACGTCTGCGCCTGCGGCTTGAGTGATCGAACTAGGTGGAACCCGCCAAACGGTGCACCCCTGTGGATAGCCGCGTTTCCGCAGGTCAACCCTACTTTTCGGGGAGTGCCGGCCTCGACACCCGATCGTAAGTGATCGCAGAGACCGCCATTTCGTGCACCCTTTTTCCACATGCCGAAAATCGAACAAAGGTAGGGGGGTGCACAGGTTGGCGGGTTCGGGTTTGACCAGCGGAAACGGCCGTCCCGCACACCCCCTTGTTGGGAACCGTTTCCATTAGCTTGTTCGAGTAAGGGTCACCTCCTTTGTTTCACCACTTACCGATCACGGTGCACCCGTGGCGGTTTCGGGCCCGCTCGACCCCGTTTCCCCTGGTCAGCCCTGAAACCGCCAACAGGTGCACCCGTTTTCCACAACGTGCCGTGACCTGCGAAAACCCCTGTGTGCCTCCGTAAGCCCCTCGACCCCGTGTGCGCACTGCGGGCCGCCGGGTCGGAGATAGGGCGGGAGAACGGCGCATAGGCCCTTTCCTGGGCCCGTTTCGGACGATCTCCCGCGCGCCCCGGGTTGACCTCGCCTCGGGGTCCGGCGCACCCGTGGCGGGTTCGGTCGCCACGGGTGCGATAGCTGCAAATCAACTCACAGTTGAACTTGTAGTTGTGGTGCAGGTTGGCTAGTGTGGGGACCGCACCAACCGCCGGGGGGAAAGTCCCGGCGGTCCGATCCGAAGGGAACCGCGCATGACCTCGACTTCCGTCCCGATGCCCGTTGCTGACGCCCTGTCGGCCGGCGCCCCCCGCACCCTGGGTGCGCTCGCCGCCGCCGCTACCGGTTGCGGGTGGGGCGTCATGGTCGAGCACGACGCAACGGCCGACGCGTGGACGCTGGTTGTGGTGACGCCGTCCGACTCCCGTACGGGTCGCTACACATGGCGCGCGGGCAAGTGGGCGACGGTGGGCCGCGGTTACCGCGAAACGGTCGCGTGGTACCGGTCCGGCATGGAGTCACTTCCGGGCGCGGCGGTCGAGACCGTGGTCGAGGAGGTCAAGGTCCCGGCGGGTGACGTCTCGGCCGAGACGCGCGCCGAGGCCGAGGCCGGTGTCACTGCGGCCCGCGCGGCACTCGACGCGGTCAAGGCCGGACAGAAGGCCGAGGAGGCACTCGCCGAGGCACGCAAGTGCGCCGAGGCTGCGAGCGGGTTCCAGCACTCGGCCGAGACGGCGCAGGAGGCGGCCGAGGCCGCGCGTACCTGGGCCGAGGCGGACGCCGAGGCGGACCAGGCCGAGGCGGACGCCAAGGGAGCGGCCGAGGCGGTCGTCGACTGCAAGCGCGCTTTCCAGCGGGCGCAGCGTGCGGCCAATGAGTGCCGGAAGTACGCCGAGGCCGCTACCGGTGCCCTGTACGAGACCGAGGCGGACCGCGCTTACGACCGTGCTAAGGATGCGCGGGAGACGGCGCGGGAGACGCTCGGGAGTGCCGAGGAGGCGGCCGAGGCTGCGCAGGAGGCGGCCGAGGCCGCGCGCACCGCGGCCGACGACGAGTGCCGGAAGTGCGGCGAATGGCTGTGCGCGTGCCGAGAGATCATGTGCGCGATGCTCGCCCGGTACGGGTCGGGCGCGGCGCGCACGGTCGACCCCGAGGCGGTCCGCATCGGCGAACTGATCACGTCGGACGACCAGGAGCTTCACGCCGCGGGACAGCTCATGCTGTGCGGCGAGTGGACCGAGGCCGAGGAGGCTATCGAGCGGGCCGAGGAGGGTCCGGCCGAGACCGAGGAGCGGCGCGCGGCGGTCCGTGCGGCCGAGGCCGCGGTCGAGCCTGCGGCACCGGTGGCGACGTGCGACGGACGGACCGCGCGCCAGTGGGCCGAGGAGGCGGAGGGACACGCGTCCCGCGCGGCCGAGGCGTACGAGCTCACGGTGACGGCCGTCCGGCACCGGACCAACATCTATGACGCGATGCCCGTTGAGCGGCTCGACGAGACCGAGGGCAAGCGGGTGCGGGCTGCGCTCGCCCGTATCGACCGCCGGTCCCGGACCGCGTACGACTGTGAGCTTTCCGCGCGGCGTGACTGGTGGGACGGCGCAGAGATCACGGACCCCGCCCGTGCGCGTGACTGCGCCGAGCGTGCGCGCGTGCTGGCCGACGGGTGCGAGGCGGACGCGCGCACGGTCGCCGAGGCTTTCGCATGGGCCGAGGCCGAGGCCGCGGCGGCGGCCGAGTTGCAGCGCGCGGAGTGGTCCCTCGCGGACGCCGAGGAGCGCTACGAGGCCGCGCGCCGTCCGAACGCGTGGATCGGGGCGCAGGGTGTTGACCGCCGCATCGGAGAGACGAACGCGCTCCGTCTCGTGTGGATCGCGCGGCAGGCTCTTGCGGCGGTCAACGGCGCACCGTTCATCGCGTACCCGACGCTTACCGACCGAGGGACCGTCAAGGGATGGAGCGTCGGTTACTGCACCGTGAGCCGGTACGCGGGTACGGCCGTGCGCATCGTCGACACGTCCGCGGACCAGTGGCGGGCCGAGGCAATCGCCGAGGCCAAGAACCGCGAACACGCCGCGCGGGTGATGTGTGAGCGCATGGCCGGTGAACTGGTCATCATGCGGGCCCTGATGGACGACGCACGGCACACGGACACGAAGGTTCCGGGCGCCCGGTACCGGCAGGCGCGTACCGCGCTGGAGACGGCCGAGGAGCTGCACGACCGTGCCGCGCGGGAGCGTGGGACCGAGGCGGCCGACCGTATCGCCCCAGTGGCCGACAAGGTCCGTGCGCTGAGTGCCACGGTGGCGGAGTACGCGCGGGACCGCGAGGAGTGGGCACGGAACCAGCGCGCGGCCGAGGCTGCGCGGGCCGAGGCCGCTCCGGTGCCGGCTCCTGTCTCGACCGAGGCGGCGGTCGAGGAGGCGCCCCGGTACAAGTTCGGCCGCCGGGACGCCGAGGGACGCTATCCGGTGTCGGTCGACGGCGCACCGGTCGGGCACGTCTACCGGACGCGCCGCACATGGTGGGCCCTCGGTCTCGACGAGCGGCGCGCGACCGACCACACCAGCCGCGCCGAGGCGGCGGCCCGACTCGTCGCACTGGTCGACGTGCGGGCCGCGGCCGAGGCTGACACCGCGCGCCGGATGCGGGCCCGCACCGTGGCACCGGAAGGGTGGCGCGTCACCACATGGGACGCGGTCGAGTCGGGGGACGTCGTTCGGACCCCGGGGCGGTGCGTGCCGGTCCGTGGCGGGTTCGGGGACGGCGGTCCCCTGTCCCCCGAAACGTGGGGCGCCCCGGTGACCTTGACCGGTGTCGAGCGGCTCGATAACGGGTGCGTTGTGGCGCGCGGACGGGAGGGAGACGCGCCCGGGTGGGCCGGTATGGGTGCCCTCCTGTTGCCTCCCGCGTACGCCGAGATTGGCCTCCTGGTCCCCGTTGCCGAGGCCGAGGCGGCGGTCGAGGAGGTCCCGGCGGCGGTCCCGGCGGCGGTCCCGGCGGCGGCCGAGGCGGCGGCCCGCCCGGGGGCGACGGGCCCTGTCGGCGCCCCCCTGTCGCGTCTTCCGCGCGGGGGGAGGGGCGGGGGCGTTCGCGCAGGTCACAGCACGCGACAGGGCGCGGCGCGACAGGGGGCACGACAGGGCACGCGACAGGCCCCCGAGCGTGCGGGGCGGCCCCTGCAAGCGTACGGGGAGCGCGGCCCGCCGCCCCCCATCCGGCCGTTGGGTCGGGTGTCGGCGTTTTCTCCGAGGACTTGACAAGGACACTTCAAAAACGACAGGAGGGCCGAGGGTCCACCTCGTGGATTCATCAGGAAACTTGACAGGGACGCGCCAAGGTGACGACAGGTGGTCCCCTCGTCCGGGCGGGACGTCACCCGTTCGGGGACAGGTTGTCGGTCCGGTGTGCCACGGTGCCGCCATGACCCGTACCGACCCGGCCGCCCCGGAGGAGCCCCTCCTCGGACTCCCGATCCGCGTTCCGCTGATCCCCGGTGAGACGACGCTCTCTCTCCTCGCCCGCACGGCCGCCGCCAACGGCCCCGATCTGCCTCGGCTCCTGCGGGCCCTCGACGAGATCCTCGACCTCCCCGCCGACGACCTCGACCCGCAGCGGGAGGAGCTCCTCCTCTCCCCCGAGGGCCTCGACCGACTCGCCTCCCTCGTCGACCGTGACGCCGACCAACTGTCCCGCGCGCTCCCCAGCGCGCACCCGGACCGCGTCGCCGCCATCGAGGCCGTACGCATCGAACCGTGGCCCGACGAGCTCGGCGCCGCTCCCCTGCCGGCCTGCCCGCTGTGCATGGAACCCGGGGCGTGGCTCGCCGCCACCGGCCACCGTTGGCGGCCGTGCCCCTGCGGCCGTCGGTGGCTCGCCGGGGATGACGGCGGATACCTCGTCGACACCGCCCCCGTCCCCGATCTCGGATGGGCGCTGCACCGACACCGACAGCTCGTTCACCGCCTGGGCCCCGTCGGTGACGCCCTCCTCGCGGACGCCCATCAAGTGATGCTGTGGTGGTGGGTCTCCATCCCCCGCCGCCGCGGCTCCGGCCCGGAAGGCGGGAAGGCCGTCGCCGACGTCTGGCACACCCGCGAGGAGGCCCTCGGTATGACCCGGCACCGCCGCCGGGCCGCACCCGTCGTCGTCTACCCCGAGGCCGTCGCCCTCGCCGAGCTCATGTGGTCATGGGAGGAGCGGCGCCGGAAGCGCGGGGCATCGTCCGCGGCCTGGGTCGAGGACGTCGTCGCCGAGCTCGTCCCCGCCGGCACCCTCACCCGGCAGGAGCGCGCACCCCTCGACTACTGGCTAGAGCAGCACCGGCCCGAGCCTGCCGGGAAGCCATCGGGGCGCACGGCCGCCGACCGCCGATGGAACCGCCTCCCCGCACTGCACCGACGGCCGACCGAACCCGGCCCGTTCCGGGCGCCCTCCTGCCTCATGTGGGTGTACGGCCTGCCCCTGACGTCCACCACCGCTGTATGCCCGCGGTGCAACGGCCGCGCGCCGAGCTGCCGATGGGTGCCCTACCCCGAGTGCACCGGCCTGCCTCGGAAGTAGGACCGCCGCCCGTTCCGCGTCGCACTGTCGGTGCCCTCCGCTACGGTTCTCCCGAGGGCGGAGCCGCCGCCCATACCGCCGCCCGCGCGCCCACGCCGTGCCAGGGCACCGACGGTAGAAGGTCCCCCGGGAAGCCGCGCCGCAGTGAGCTGACGATCCGTTCCGTGCCGGGCGGGTGGCGTGGGGACCGAAGCCCGGAGCGGGAGGTATCGCCATGCCGAAGCGCAACGCCGTACAGAAGCGAGCGCGAGAGATCCAACAAGCTGAGGGCGTCGGGTATCACGACGCACTGAATCGGGCGCGGGCCGAGGCCGCCGAACCCGCCACCACCGAAGCGCCGGCATCCGCCCCGGCCGCCGTGGCGTACGTGCTCGAACCCACCGCGGCCGAGGTCGAGCTCGGCGTCACCGCCGAGGAGCTCGGCGTCCGGGCGCTCCCTGAGACCGCCACCCCCGAACAGCGGGCGCACGCCGAGGCGGTGTGGCGCCCCACAGAGGCGGAACAGCCGTGCCGGTGCACCGGGCCCAAGTGTCACCACGGGGCCCCGTGCGAGATCGAGTACGCCGACGAGGGGCCGTGTCCGGGGCCCATGCAGCACGTCGACCGGTACCCGGGAAGCATGTTCAGCCTCACCGCTTGGTACGACGTCTATCGCTGTACCGACTGCGGCGAGACCTACGAGGCCACGGTCGAGCTCCCCGAACTTCCGTGGGGCGAGGTCCGCAACCGGGACGAGCTCGACGGGACGGAACGGACTCTGTCGGACGGACTCGGCGGCCCCACCGTGACCGTGATCTACCACGGGATCAGGCATCCCAACTTCCCCGACCACACCCCCGAGGAGGACGACGAGGGCGAGCTCGACCCCGACGAGCACCCCACCCCCAAGGACGACTACGACCGGTACGACGAGGACCAGGAGCACGAGGAGGCGCTCGCCGAGGAGGACCAGGAGGACGAGCCCGACTACCTCGACGACGGCCCCGAACGTGACGTCGACCCGCCCGAGGACTACGACGACCGGCCCGGCGAGGACGAGCTCGGCCCGCCCTCGGAAGTGCCGGCCGTCGGGCTGCGGACCACGGCCGCCGACTGGTCCCCGGCCTTCGACCTCGACAACGCGCCGCCCTCCGCATGGTGAGGCGCGGCCCCCTCAGTGCCCTCTGTGTGGCCTGGGCGTAAGCGAGGGCCTCGCAAGACCTTGACCGCCGAACATGTCCGGCAGTGATGTGCGTGCACGCCCTGCACGGTTGCCGAGTCTAGCGGTCCGTCCCTCGACGAGGGTGTGTGTTGCGGCGGTTGGGGTGCACGCCGAGGGCCCCGACGCGATGTGCGTCGGGGCCCTCGGCGTGCGGCGGGGTCGGGTCTACGCGGCGAGGCGGACCAGGACGGGCGCGGCGGCCGGGACCGGGTCGCACGCGTCCCACATCGTTTCGGTGGCGAGGGTGATCACGGGGCCGGACCAGTCGCGGGCCTCGGTGCATCCGAGGCAGTCGCACGCCGAGTCGTACGGGCGCGGCACGGCGGTGTACGGGTCCGAGTGCGTGATCGCCCCGGCCGGTGTTGCCTCCTCGACGTTCACGCCGTCGGGGTAGCAGCCGAGGACGACGGCCCCGGCCGGGACGTCGTCGGCGCGGACGGTGGCCAGGACGGCGCCGAGCTCGGGGCGGGCCTCGGCGACGACGTCCTCGAACAGGGCCCGCGTCTCGGCGTCGACCACGAACGTGCGGGCCGTGGCGGGGAGCTCGGCGGGAGTCGGGGTGTTCATCGGTGCTGCCTCCTTGAGTCGGTGGGCCTTCACCATGACACAGGTTGTAACTCAACTACAAGTTGTACTGCGAGTTAAGCGCGGCGCGTCCGGCCCCGTCGAGCAAGGGTCCGTATGTCCCCAGCTCATAAAATATGAGACTCCGTCATAACACCTGGTCATGAGGGGGTGCACGGAATGGCGGTTTCAGATCCACCAGCGGGCCCCGACTCTCGCAGGGCACAGGCCCCGGACCAGGGCCGACGCCCCGAGGGGGCGCACGCCGTGGCGGGTCGGCGCCGAGGGGGTGCACGAGATGGCGGGTTCGGTACTACCTGCGGTTTCGCCGTACGGACCGGGCGGAAGTGCCGGCCACCTGTGCACCCGTGGCGGGTTCGACCGAGAGCCTCCCAGCCACCGCCCGGAACGGGCAGACTCGACCGGTGCCCGCTCGACCACCAGGAGGACGCCCACCCATGCCCCACACCGAACCCGCCACGGCCGAGGGCGAGCTCGTCGACCACCTGCGCAGGGATGTTGGCTTGCGCGGCGAACGCCCCGGGTGGGCCCATAACAGCGTGGCCGCCCTCCTCCTCGCGCACGGCCGCCTGTTCACCCCGGCCCCGTGGCCCGACGGCGGCACACCGCCCGGCGAACCCGGGAAGTGCTACGTAGAAGCGGCGTCGTGGGCCTGGGCGTCCGAGGGCGAGCTCGCCTACGTCGAAGGCTTCGCGTGGGATATCGCCTGGCCCGTCGAGCACGCATGGTGCGCAGGCCCGGACGGCAACGCGCGTGACCTCACCTGGCCACGCCCCGGCGGCGCATACCTCGGCCTTCCCGTGCGCGCCGAGGACGCCCGGCGCATCATGTGCGAGAGCGGCCCCCTGCTGCACGGGAACGGCTTCGCCTCGGACCTCGCGGTGAAGTGGTGCCGCGAGGGCGTGCCCGTGGAACTCCTCGTCGACGTCGGCCGCCCCGTCCCCGCCGCCGACTGAACGCAGGCACCGAAACGGCGCGGCC
>NZ_JBVISS010000029.1:8038-49987 GCF_055575395.1 Streptomyces sp. NPDC034103
GTGAAGTGGTGCCGCGAGGGCGTGCCCGTGGAACTCCTCGTCGACGTCGGCCGCCCCGTCCCCGCCGCCGACTGAACGCAGGCACCGAAACGGCGCGGGCCCGGGAGCTCGAACTCCCGGGGCCGCGCCGTGTGGCGGTTTCTGTGGCGGCCTACGCGGCGGCCTGGTTCCCCGCCGTGCCGTAGTGCTTGCGCAGCACGTCGTACGCCTCTATGGCGATCTCCTCGGGCGGGCGGCCCGTCGCTTCAGCCTGGGCGATGAACAGGCGAGAGAACTCGGTCACCGCACTGTCGGGCAGAACCCACGCCGACGCCTCACCGGCCGGTGCGCTCGACGTGTCCGCACCGTTTCTCTCGGCCTCCCCCGCGGCGGCCGGTGCCGGTGCCGGCGCCTTCTTCGCGGCGGCCTTTTCTGCCCTGGCCGCCGCCTCCTCCTTCACGACCCGGGCAACGGTCTTGCGCGCGAGGGTTTCGAGCTTGTCCGGCGCCGGGATCTTCTTTCCGTCCCCGACGCGTTCCTTCGCGCTCTGCACGGCCGCTCGCAACACCTTGGCCGTGGGCTTGTTCTCGGACCCCTCCTTGGTGCCCTTCCACAGCGCCCGCGCCGAGTCCGCGCCCCACTCCCGGTAGGCGGGGACGAGCTCGCGCGCCGTGCCCTCGTTCGGGATGGACAGCTCCCGCATGACCGGCGCCGCCGCAATGAGGCGGTCGACCTGCGAGACCGACACCCCCCACCGGGCCATGGTGTACTCGGCCCACGTCATCCGGTAGTGCCGGTGGAGCTCCTTGTCCTTGATCGTGTCGAACGCCTCGCCCGCGTCGGCCGCAGCCTTCCCGAACGCCTGAATCCGGCCCTCGCACTGACTCAGGAGGAGCCGGTCCTCCTCGGAGAGCGGACTCACGGCGTCGCCCGTGTCGTCCGCCCCGGTGGTGGCCGGTGCGCCCCCCTCGTCGTTGTTCGAATTCGCATCGAACACTTTCCCGCCAATTGGCGGGACGCCCCCCTCGGCCGGGGCGGGCGCCGCCCCGGCCTCAGTCTCCGGAGCGGCCTCGACTCCCGGGGTTCCCGCGGGTGCCGGCACTCCGGGCGCGGTGAACGTGGCGGGTACTGCGGGCTTCTCGGGCTTGCCCGTCCCCACACCCCGCCCCCGGGTGGCCAAGGCGTCGCCGAACACTGCATCCATGCTCATCTACTGAATCGCCACCTTCGTCAGGATCTCGACAGCCACCCTATGCATGGGGTCGTCGTCGTCGAGAGCGAGTGCCTTCCCGAACGCCCGCGAGTAGCCGTGCTCGCCCTGCTGATTCGGGACGGTGCTCTCCAATACGGGGATCTCGCGCTTCTCCAGGGCGCGGCGGGCGTCGTCGGTGGCCTTGGCGGTGTGGTGGGTCCGGGTGAACAGGACGACGAGCTCGGGGCGGCGCCCCGTGGTGTCTTCCAGGTACTTGAGGGCGAGCCACACGGACGCCGACCGGTGGAGCTCACCCTCGGCGGGCTGGAGACACAGAACGACGAGATCCGACATGGCGAGTGCCGAGTGATGCGTACCGCCGGGGGTGTTGGACCATGCTCCGGTGTCGATGCCGAGCAGGCCACCGGCCGGGGTCTCCTCGGCGATGGTCCCCGGGAGGTGAAGCGCGCTGTACTGCGCCTTGACGGGGCGGCCCTTGACCATGCCGCCGCACATCTGATCCCAGGTGTAGAGAGAGCCGTCCTCGTCCTCGCCCGGCTGGTCGGAGTCGATAGCGTTCGTCGGGTAGCCCATGCGGGCCCAGTGGCCGCGGACGTGGGCGAGGGTGTGAGTCTTGGTCGACCCGCCCTTGCCGACGAAGGTCACGCGGCGGCCCTTTTCAGGGAGCTGGAACATCAGTGATGACATGGCGGAAGGCTATCCGCCGCATCCGTGATCCCGGCGCCGCTTTTCACTCGCGCGGCGCGGCGTGGCCGCTCGGCGCGGACCCCTATCCCCCGTACGTGTCCCGGCACAGGTCGGCGAGGCCGCGCGCGGTCCACCGGTTCGAGGGACACGCCCCGCCGCCTCCGTGCCTCCTCCCCTGTCGGGGCGCCCGCAGGGCCGGGGGAACTGGGGCGTCGTCCCTGGTCACACCAGACACCGGGCAGGGCGCCGACAGGGGGCGCGACAGGGGGTGCGACCGCCCGCGCGGCCGTGCGTCGGGGACGAGCTCGACCGGCCGCGCCGGGGCGGCGGGAGGGTCGAGGAGCTCCTCGTCCTCCTGGTCCTGGTCCTCGACGACGTCCTCGGCCGTGGCCTCGACGGCGGCGCGGTCCGGGTCGTAGATGGCGGCGAGTCGGGCGAGTTGCTCGCCGATCCCCCGCGTGCCTGCGAGCGGCGCGGCGAGCTCGTCCCAGACCTCCTCGGCGAGCTCGACGTACGCCCGGCCGCCGAGCACCGTCACGGCCGCCCCCGAGATCCCGAGCTCGTGCGCCTGCCGGCGCAGCGTCTCGCCGTCGACCGTGCCCGGGTCACCGGCCTTGAGGTCGTAGTTCAAGAGGTGCCGGTCGAGCTCGACAAGCCCGTACTTGGCCGACAGGATCAGCACCCGCCCCGACCGGCCGCCCTGGGTGAGGACGTCGGCCGCTCGGCGCATCGCCCGGTGGTAGCTCCCCACGTAAAGCGCCCCGGCCCGCTCGCCGATCACCGGCTCGCCCTTGCGGACTCCGTCGGCATACACAGCCTTGCGGCCCCCGCACGCCACGAGTACGACGCGCTCGCGCTCCTCGGCCGCGGCCCGGCGGCGGCCCGCCGCGGTGATCCGGACCTCTCCCGCGTCGAGCTTCCACACGGCCTCGGCCACGGGCACCGTGCGGCCCTGGGGCCGCGTCCACTGGACGAGCCCGGCCGCCCCCAGGGAGCGCGCCGTCCGGAGGTTCACGGACGCGGGGAGGAAGCCCTCCGGGTGCGCGGCGGCGGTGTGCAGCCAACGGCGCTGTACCGGGGTGAGCTCGACGGCGGGGAGCTCCTCGTCCTCCTGGTCCTCGACGACGTCCTCGGCCGCGGCCTCCTCGACCGGCGCCTCGTCGGCCGGGAGCTCCTCGCCGTCGAGGGCGGCGAACAGGCGGGCACTGCGGCGGTGCTCGGCGGCGCGCAGCTCGGCGAGCTCACGCTCGAACGCCTCGGCGGCCGGGTCCTGGGTGTGGTCCGCGGCGGCGAGGAGCTCCTCGGCCTCGGCCTCGTCGTGCATGGCGTACAGGGACACCGGGCCCTCGGCCTTGACGACGTCCCACGCGATACGCGCAGCCTGGTCCCACATCGGGGCGGCCGGGTCGACGTACCGGGGAAGCGCGGAGATCCCGAGGAAGTCGGCGACGGCGGCGAACGCGTCGGCACGGAACCGACGGGCGTACGCGCGGGCCCCGCCGGCATCGGTGCATTCGAGGGCCTCCTCACCGGCCGCGCTGCGGGCCCACCGGCCGTAGATGCGGACGGCCTTGGTGGTCAGGGCCTCGACGCGGGCGAGGTAGCGCGGGACAGCGGACAGGTAGCGGGCGAGGCGCTCGGGGTCGCCGGACACGTCGAGGCGCAGCTCGTCGGGCGTCGGCGCCGGGGCGTCGGGACTGGCCGGGTTGTAGTGCAGCGTCCTGTACGGGTGGCGGGCCTCCACCCGGTAGATCACCGCGAGGCGGCGGGCGGCGGCGGCGCGGGCCTTGCCCTTCCCCGCGGCCGGGGGGAACTCGACGGCGGCCTCGGCGCGGCCACGGGCGACGGCGATCCGGGTTCGGGTGGCGTACTCGGCAGGCATTCGGCGCGGCTCCTGTGTTCGGGGTGCTGATCTCCGGACACTTTCGCACAGTCGCACTACAACTACAAGTGAAACTCACAGTTGTGGTCCAAGTTCGCGCAGCGAAAGGGGCGGGCCCCGGTAGTTGCCTACCGGGGCCCGCCCTGCCGTGCGCGGTCCGCCCTACTCTTCGCGACCCGCGTCCCGGCCTTCCTTGATGAACCTCGCGGGATTCGCGCCCTTGGCCACCGTCTCTCGGAACCACTCCATCGGCCGGACGCCCTCCTCCTTGCAGTAGCCCGGGTTCGGGCCGAGGCGGAACCCCCCCGGCAGGGGCGTCCCGTCGGGCTTGCGCGGCACGACCGCGCGGGCCGTCGGGTGCGCCGAGGGGTAGATCACGCAGTCAGACAGGACCGCGAGCGGGACCAACCCGAGCGCGTTCCACGTCTTGACCATCTTCCGGTGGGCGCCGACCCGCGCCGCACTGATCACGGCGGCGCGAATGTCCGGCCGCCACGTCGGCCGCTTGAGTGCCGGCCACGGCGCGTTACGCCCCTCGCGCTTCCCCTGCGGCTTCTCTCGCAGCTTGCCGATACCGCCCTTCGCCGTTTGCTTGATCGCCGACAGGAGGGCGACGGCCTCGGGGTCACGCTCCTTGACGGTGGACATGGCCGAGAGGAAAGCCTCCTCGTCCATGTCGGCCGTGATGCCCAGATCGGCGAGGGTGTCCATGTAGGCATCCCGCAACCTGTTGTGCCACAGGTCGAGGTACCCGCCCGCCTCGGGCCGCAGCCACGCGGCGATGGGCCGGACCTCGATCCCCAGCTCGACCGCGTACGCCAGGGTCGGCGTCGCGTACCAGGCCGGGCCCGTCGGCGCCTTCCCGTCCGGGGTGAACGGACTCGGGAACTCGGCCGGGAGCGTCTTCCATGCCTTGGTGACGAGATCCTTCGTGCGCAGCTCGGCGCCGGACAGGTCGACGAGCCAGGACCCCGGAACCTTCTTGTCGAACCGCGGCCCGTCGGTGTAGACGGCCTCGCCGATGCCCACCGTCAAGCGGTTGGCCGCCGCGAGAAACGCCGTGTTGATGTCGAGGCCGACGACGTACGGTGCGGCGGCCTCGGCCTCGGTCGGCGCCCGGTGCCACGCGAGGGCCTCCTCGGCGAGGACGTGCGCCGGGTCCTTGGCCTCGTCCCGGGTGCGGTCCTTGGCGAGCGGGTGCTCGTCCGGCGCCTCGGGCGGGGCCGGGTCGACCGGCGCGGAGAGCGAACCCTCGACCGGCACCCGGTGGGGCCGTCCGGTACCCCGGTCCCGGACGAGCCGGGTCGGCGGCCGAAGCGCGGTCATCAGGGCGAGGCTGCAAGCGGCCGTCGAGCCGGTCGGCGTGATCACGCGCTCGGCGTACTGGCCGAGGACGTACGCGAGGGCGGCCGGGTCGGCGGCGACGTCCTCAATCCCACCCCACCGGAGGTGATCGGCGAACGCACCCCACGGGATCGTGGCGACGTAGACCTCGACGCGGTCCCGGTACAGGAAGGACCAGGGCGCGAGGCCCGCGCGGGAGAGCTTCCACCCGCCCTCTTCCACGGCCTTGACCGCCGGGTGGTCGTCCGGCACCCGCAGCCGCTTGCGGTCGTCGAGCCGGGCGGGCAGGCCGAGGGCCTCGACGGCGCCCTCGGTGAGGACCAGGAGCGGGCCGGACTCCTCGCCGTACTGCGAGAGGGGACCGGCGCCCAGGCCGTACGCGACGGCCCACTCGGCGGCCGTCGCCAGGTCGACGACGTCCGCCGGCACGTCCATGCGCTGTACGTCCGTGCGGTGGGCGATGAGGACCCCGCCCTCGGCGTCGAGGACCAGGAGCGGAGCGGCGTAGGTCTTCTCGGTCATCAGCGGAGGTCCAATTCCACGTAGTCAATGTCTTTGAACTCGACGTCGAGTTGTTCGGCGTCGGTGCCGGGGGTGCGGAAATACTCCTCGGCGAGCCCCTGCCCGAGGAGCCGGTTCAACTCGTCCTCGTCACCCGCCCGCAGGGCGTCGAACACCTGCGGAATCAGGTGGTCGGGCACGTCCTCGGTGAGGCGACGTACGCGAGGGTCATCCGTACTGTCCGGGCCCGCGGTGAACCCGAACGACGCCCGGGTCTCGATCGTCATACCGCGCTGCTGGGCCTCCTTCTGCGCCCGCGCCGTAACGCGCGGCTGGTGGTCCTTGACGGCCTCCTTCTGCAAGCGGTCGAGGATCTCGGGCTTCGAGTTGGCGATGTTCCGCTCGCCCTTGACGTACCGCTGCACCGTCCGGCGGGAGACGCCGAGGCGTTCGGCCACCTTCGCCGTGTTGCCCTTCTCCTTGCGCATCAGGGCGTTGAACTGGCCCCTCGGGGTCTTGGGGGCGCTGCGCGTCTGGAACCGCGCTCGCATTGCGTCGATCAGCTTTCCCATGGTCACGGCTCCTCTCAGGCAATCCGGAAGACGGGGGCGGGGGCGGGCGGGTCGAGGCACACACCGCCGCCGCACAAGACGTTGCCGGGCAACGTGGTCTTGACGGCGGTTCGGCAGACCCGGCACTCGGCCATGCGCGGCGCGGTGCGCTGGGTGACCACCTGTCGGGCCGGGATGACGTACTGGGCCGGGAGCTTGCGGAGGAGCCTGTCCAAGTAGCCGTTCGGCCGGTACGCCTGCCGGTTCTCCGTCGCGTCGAGGGCGCGGAGGAGGGCCTCCTCGGGCCACCCGTTCCGCAGGCACCAGGCAACAGACTTGGCGGCGAGGGCGCGCTCCTCGTCGGTGACGCCGACGAACCAGCGGACGCGGTCGATGATGGACTCGGCGAGTGCCGGCACCGCTTCCAGTGCCGCCCCTTCCAGGCGCGGCGCGGTGAACCCGCTCAACAGGGTGAAGCGGTCCGCCTTGCGACCGAGGTTCTTCCCGTTCTCCCGGATCGGCACCGGGCGGAAGGCGACGAGGTCCGCGCGCACCAAGTGCGGCCGGTGGCGCTCGATGGTCCGCAGGCTCACGCCCGCGATCTTGGCGAGCTCCTCCATGTGGACCTGTCCCTCCCATCCGATGGCGGCGAGGGCGACGAGGCATTTCGCACAGGTGGGGTCGGGCGCAACCACGTTCGCCGCCCATTCCTGGGCCCCCGGCAAGAGCGGCTGACCGATGCCGCCGCCCAGCGGCGTGCGCCGGTCGGCGTCGATGCGGGAGTGTGCGAACAGGTGCGCCAAGTGATCCTGCGTGGCGCGCTTCTTGAGGCCGACGATTCGACCGAGGGCCTCGGTCGTGAGCCACGTCTCAGGGTCGGCCGTGTGGTGTTCTTCAAGGGCCCCGTAAACCTTGTGGCAGTTGGGGCAGTCGTCAGGGCTGATATCACGGTGGGGTGCCACTAATCGGCCTTTCCGTCCGCTGCGGTGTCTCACCCGGGGGTGCGCGGGTAGACTCCGCCACAGACCTAGAGCAGGGTCCATGCGGAAGCCTCGGACGGGTAGGAGAGCCACCTCCTATGACCCCGACGGGGCTTTTCGCATGTGTGGAGCGGGTCGAGGGACAGGCGCGCAGCCTGTACCGGGTCAGACCGTGATGACCTCCTGCGATCCGCCGACCACGGCGGCGATGCGCCGGGGGGAGAGCTTTTCCACGGCGTGCGTCGGGCCGCACAGGAGGTCAGGAACCGGGATGCCGTAGTGCGCGGACAGGCGGTCGATGTCCCCGAGGGACCAAGCGGCGGCGCCGGTCTGCTTGCGCGAGACCTGCCCCTGAGTGATCCGCAGACCCGCGGCGAGCGACGTCTGATTCTCGCCGCAGGCGCGCATCAGGGCCGCGACCGTGATCCGGAGCGTGCGCTCGCTGGTACTCAAGGCGGCTGCGAACTTCCCCATATGCTCTGACCTCACTTTTTGTGAGCTGGGCTCATAACGGCAGCTAGCGGGGTCCGGCGATTCCGGCCCGACCGGTGCACACTCTTCCACGGTTGCACGTCAACTACAAGTCTTGCTTGTAGTGAATCTCCGGACGTGTCATCCTCGGGGTATGACTGACACCCCCGTGAAGACGATCAAGGAACTGCGAGAGGCGTCCGAGGCGTCCGAGGCCCAGGCCAAGAAGGACAAGGCGGCCTTGCTGGACGCGACCGTGAAAGAGGCCATGACCTCGACCGCGTACGGCCATCTGTCCGCCGTCGCCCGCGAGGCCGGCATCGCCGCGCAGTACCTCCGGACCCTGATTGAGGACCGATACCCCGGATGGCTCGACCGGGCCGCCGAGGAGCGCGCGGCGGGGAAGGCCGAGCGTGGGAGCAAGTCCAAGAGTCGGGGAGCGAAGGGGGAAGGAGGCAGGGCCGCACGTAAGAGCGGTGCCACCGCCGCGTGATGATCCCGAGGCGGGTCGTCGCCGCCGTCGAGCACCAGGCCCGCCCCGTCCTCGCCTGACGTCCGGAAGGACTCCCATGGACCAGCCCGAAACCGCCCCCCAGGCACGCGAGTTGCTCCCCGCACCGTCGCGCAGTGAGACCGAGCTCCCGGTTACCCCGATGCTCGACGAGGCCGCCGCCCTGTTCACCCCGGAGGCCCGCAGCCTCGCCGAGGAGATCATCGCCGTGGGCCGCGTGAGCCGGTTCTCGCCGGACACGCAACGGGCCCTGTTCGTTGGTCAGTCGGGGTCGGGGAAGACGAGCGCCCTCGCCGTCACCCGGGCCCAGCTCGACGCCGCCGGCACCCCGTACGAGGAGGCCGACGACGGCCACGGCCGGATCACCATTCGCACCCGCCCGGCGGGTGCCGAGTCCCCCAAGGAGTGACCCCGTGAGTGCTCTCCCCGCCGAGGAACCGACCAACCCGTACCGCACCCAACACGGCGGCGGCCCGCGCACCGTCACGCAACTGCGGGCCGCCCTCACCGCGGCCTCGGCGGCGGACCGCGAGGAGTTCGAGGCGCAGCTCGGCGAGCTCGACCTCGACGACCCCGAGGAGTACGCCGCCCTCGTCCGCGCGTGGCGGCACCGCCTCGTCATGCGGACCCGGCCCGAGATCCTCGCCGCCGTCGCAGCCTCGACCGACCCGGCCGCCCCGCGCTTCACGTCCGAGGAGATCCTCGGCGCCGACGGCCACCAGGAGGCGAGCCGGTGACCGAAGGCACCCCGTGGGCGGTCGTCTACAGCGAGACCGGCCGCGCCGGACTGGCCACGGCCACGGCCGAGGAGCGGGCCGCCGTCCTCGGCTTCGAGAAGCGAGTCGACGCCTCGCCGTACACCTGCGGCGAGTTGTACCCGGACCGGGTCGGCGGCCTCTACACCGCACTACTCACCGTCGGTGGCCGGATGGCGTGGACCAGCGTCCTGTACCGGGTCGACGAGGCCCGGCGCGAGGTTCTGATCGTCGCTATCGTCTCGGGGCCCTGATGCCGGCGGGGGGAGCGATGGCGGACAGCTCGACGCCGGACCGGGTGGCGGCGGCCGTCGAGGAGCACGCCCGGCGGCGCGCGTGGTGGGAGGCCGAGACCGCCATCGCCGCCGTGGTGTCCGATCCGGAGGTTCGGCGCCTGGGCGAGGAGATCGAGCGGGCCGAGGCCCTCCTCGGCGAGGAGCTGCGGCCCCGCTTCCAGCCCTTCCGGGACCGCTACGACCGAGCCGTACGCGAGGCCGACCTCGACGCCCTCACGCGGACGTGTCCCGGGAAACACGGCCGGTGGGGACGTATCTGCGTACTCGACACCGGCCACGACTCGACCGCACCGCACTGGGGGATCACGGCCGAGGGACACCCTGTCGCGTGGCTCGGGAGCGCACCCGACGACGACTGACCCGGAAGGCGCCGGCACCGCGGACCGGAACGACAGAGCGCCCGCCCCGAGGAGGGGGCGGGCGCTCTGTGCTGTGCGGGTGCGTCAGTCGAGCGGCGCGGCGTAGCGCAGGGTCCAACCGCGGCCGAGGGTGTGCCGGGTGACCTCGACGACCCGGCCCTCGGCGGTCCGGCCGACGTGCGTCACGGTGAGGAGGAGCTCGCCCTCCTCGACGCCGAGGGCCTCGGCCTGGTCCGCCGTGGCGGGCCGCTGGTCGACGTCCTCGACGGCCTCGGCGCCCTGGTCGAAACCGGCCTCGCGCATCCGGGAGATGATCCCGCCCGCCCCAGTGTCGACCTGTTCGATACCGGCGGCCTCGGCGACGTCCGCCGGAATCCATGTGTCGGCGAGCTGGACCAGGCGCTCACCGTCGTACATGCGCCGGGCGCGGACGACGACCGGCCCCTCGACGCCGAGCAGCTCGGCGACGTCGGCCGGGGCCTCGGCGCGGCTCACCGTCACCTCGGCCCGGGGCGCCCCGCCGCTGCGGCGCGTCTCGCTCTCGTACGCGCCGTGCGCGCCGTTCGCCTCGCGGTTCTCGGTGCGGTACCGGCTGCGCGCGTCCCGGACGATGCCGCCGTTTGCGCCGATGGTGTTCTGTGCCATGTGCGTGATCCCTTCCGGTGGGGTGGTCAGTGGGTGGGGCCGAGCGGCCAGGAGTAGGACAGGCGCCACAGGTGGGTGGGCATTACGTGAACGGTGACCTCGACCGTGCGGCCGTCCTCGGTGCGCCCGATATGGGCGATCTCGTAAACGCGCTGGTCTTCCCGCATGTCGAGGCCCGCGACCTCCTCGGCGGTAGGAGGACGGACGTCGATCTCCTCCGTGATGGTGGCCTGCGCGTGACCGAGCTCGGCGAGGCGTGATTTAGACCCGCCCGGCCCCGTGTCGATCTCTTCGAGCCTGGTCCCCTCGGCGATGGCGAGGGGGAGGTACGACGTTGCGAGCTGCACGGGTACGTCATCGGCGAGCATCCGCCGGACGCGGGCGAGGGTCGACACATCGTTCGCGTCTACCCCGAGGAGGTCCGCCACCCATGCCGGCGGCCGTACGTGCTTGGTGGTGGTGACGCTCGACGGGGTCATGCCGAGGCCGCGGATCTCGGCCTCGAACGCCCCCCGGGCCTGCCCCTCTTCGCGGCGGGCCCGGACGTAGCGCGACGTCGAGTCCCGAACGATCTTCTTGACGATCCGGTGCACGAACATGCCCCGGCGGCTCTTGTCGATCAGTCCCTCGGAGGCGAGCAGGCGCAATGCCTGTGCGGCGGTCCCCCGATTCGTGCCGATCTCGTCGGCGAGCTCCCCCTCCGTGGGGAGCTTGGCACCCGGGGCGTAAGTGCCCCGCTGGATGCGCGTGCGCACCTCGTCGGCGACTGCGCGAAAGGTCGCTCGGCGCGGCTCGTCCTCTGTCATGCGGGTCACCTTATCTGGAAGCCATTCCGTGGCGCTTGCTACCGACACAAGCATGAATGGAATCCAAGACTATTGCAATGGATTCCATTCAGTGCTTCACTCATGTCGTGCCGATCAAACGGCACCAACGAGGGCCCTGGGGCCTGAGTTGCTGTGGTCCGCCACGCCTGAAAGGGCGCGGCCCCGGGGCGTCTAGTCCACGCACACCGGGGCCGCTCGGCGGACTCCCCTGACACGACAGAGGAGTGATTCCGCGTGCGCACCACCATGCCCGAAACCGCGCTTAACCTGCGAATCGGCACGGCCGATTCCGCCACCGGAACTGTCCCGTCCCGCCTCGACCTCTCCGCCGAGCTCGGCCTCGACGTCGACCTCATCCTCGGCCCCATCGGCGGCGACGAGAACGAGCTCGACGAGCTCGCCCGCCTGTACGCGCTGGTCGACATGGCCGACTCGGACCTCATCCCGCGCGGCGCGTCCCTCGACGTGATCGCCGGAATCGTCGAGGAGATCGAGCGCGAGGACGACGCCCAGGGTTACGAGGCCGACGACTTCGCCGAGGGGTGGGCCGCGTGATCACCCGCCACTCCGCCGCCCGCGCCGCCCGCGCCCTCCTCGGCTCCGCCGACCGGCTGCACCCCGCCGCCCTCCTGGTCCTGGTCCTCGCCTTCGCGGGACTCGCCCAGCTCGCCGCGCCGCTCGTCGTGACCCTCCTCACCGCCCTGGTGACCGGGGCCAAGGCCGCCGCGTTCCTCGCCGGGGCCGCCGTCCTCGCCCGCCTCGCCGTCCGCGTGGCCGCGACGTTTCCCCGCCCCCGCACCGCCCCGCCGGCATCCCCGACCGCGCCCCTCCCGCCCGCGGTCCCGTCGGTCCCGACCCCCCGCACGGCCCGATGACCGCCGCCGCGTGCGCCCTGGTCGGCGCCGTCTCCGAGGAGACCCTCACCGCCCACGGCTTCACCCGCCGGACCGACGTCCACCAGGCCGCCCGGTGCGCCGAGCTCTGGGCCGCCGAGAACCGCCGCCGCAGTGACCGCGAGGCCCTCGACCAGGACCAGGAGGCCACCCGATGACCACCGTTGCCCGCCGTGTCCTCGTCGTCTCGGTCGCCGGTTTCGCCGCCGCCGTCCACCACATCGCCACGGGGGCCCTGACCCTCTTCCTCCTGGCCGACTGGTTCCTCGTCTCGCTGATCGCCGGACACACCGGACAGGCCATCATCGCCGCCGCCGTCGGCGCCCTCCTCGCCGCCGAGGGCATCCGCGCCGACCGGGTCGGCCGCCCCTTCCCCCACTGCCCCATCTGCCCCCTTGTCCGCCGGGGCGCCCGTAAGGAGATCGCCAAGTGAGTACGTCGTTCTACGAGGAGCGCCGCCTCGACCGGAAGAACGAGCGCGAGGAGGACCGCCGCGACCGCCTCGCCGAGGCCGAGGCCATCCGCCAGGAACGCCTTGCCGAGGCCGAGGCCGCCCGCATCCGGGAAGAGGGCCGCGCCGAGCAGCTCCGCAAGGACAAGGAGGCCCGGCAGGAGGAGGAGCGCCGTCTCCGCGCCGAGCGCAAGCGCGAGAAGGCCCGCCGCAAGGCCGAGCGGAAGAAGGCCCGCGCCGAGCTGTTCGCCAAGCTCGGCAAGGAGGGTGACACCGTCGGCGCCCTGATCGTCATGGCGTGCGGCATCGTCCCGGCCCTGTACTTCCAGCTCCGCGCCCTCAACGGGGAGAACCTCCCCGGGATCATCAGCCTGTGCCTGGCCGTGATGCTGGAAGCCGGGGCATGGGTGGCCACCGTGAGCGGTGAGCGCGCCAAGCGCGAGGGCCGCCCCGTCGGCCGCTTCCGGGTGGTCATGTGGGCGTGCGCCACGTTCGCCGCCGTCATCAACTACTCGCACGCACCCGGCCCGTCCGGCGGGTGGCTCGCCTGGGTCCTCGCCGCCGCCTCGTACGCCGGGGTGTTCTTCTGGGAGGTCCGCGGGTGGGGTCGCCACGGCACCAAGGCCACCCGCACCAAGGCCCAGCGCAAGGAGGCCCGGCGCCGCCGCCGGCACGACCGCAAGCGCCGCCGCCGGTTCCCCGCCGTCTACGCCCGGTACACCGACATTCTGACCGCGCACCCGTACGGCGCCGTCGACCGCGAGAAGGCGTGGGCGGACGCGTGGCGCGACACCCACGGCGCCGACCTCGCCGTCACGGCCGGTGTCGTTGCGCACCGAGGCGAGGCAGACAAGGCCCTCGCCGCAGCCCACGGCGTGGGGGTCGAATCCCTCATGGTCGAGCAGCTCCTCGACGACGTGTTCGGCGGTGACGGCGGCGACGACGGACCGGCCGCGCGCCGCTCCTCGAAGGGCCCGAACGGAGGTCCGAGCAAGGGTGGCCGAACCGCGAAAACCCTTGGGCGCAAAGGGAAGCAGGCACTCGGCCGCCTCACCGGACGGACCGCTCCGAAGGTCCCGAACAAGCCCCTCGACGAGGCCGACCTCGAACGTGTCCGCTCCCTCGCCGACGTCCTTCCCGGCGGCGCCGGAGACCTGTCCGTGAACAACGTCCGGAACGTCATCGGCGGCGGCAATTACCGGTACGCGATGCAGCTCCGTGACGCCGTCAAGGCCGAGAGGGAGAACTGATGAGCGCCACGTTCAACCCGCCCCGGCTCCTGATCCTCGCGGCCCCCGCCGGCATCTACCCCACGATCACCCTCGCGCCCGAGCTCGGGTGGGACTGGTCCGCCGGAATCGGCGCCCTGGTGTTCGCCCTCGTCCTGTTCGGCCCCGCCCTGATCCGCCGCGCCGCCCAGGCCGCGGCGGTCCGGCGAGCCACCAAGAAGGCCGAGGCCGCCGCCAAGAAGGCGAAAGAGAAGGAGGGCAAGAAGTGATGGCCGAGAGCGTCTACCGCCAGATTGCCCGCGAGCTCGCCGCCGAGGCGGACCAGCACCGCGCCGACCGTCACCCCCAGCTCGGGCGGTGCGCCGCCGAGCTCGGCCTCGTCTACCTCGAATTCGACGCCCACCCCCCGGCCAGTGAGCACGGAGTGAAGGCGTGGGAGGCCGCCGAGGCGGCCCGCGAGTCCCTCCAGTTCGGGACGGCCGTCGGCTGCGGCGCCGACACCGCCGCCGCCCGCCTTCACCTCGCCCTCGACGCCCTCGCCCGCGCCACCGCCGAGCGCGCGACCCCCTGACACCCCCGGGCCCGGCCGCCCCCTCCCCCCGGCGGCCGGGCCGACGGCCCCCGTACTTGAGGAAGGAACCACCCGCATGAGCACCACCGAGACCGAGCACGGCGAGCGCGAGGCACAGCTCGTCGACCTCACCGTCTACCAGGACCCCGAGACCCTCCGCCGTCTCGGCGAGCTCTCCCGGACCGCCGCACAGCAGACCGAGAACGGCGTCGCCGACCTGTTCACCGGCACGGTGCGGCTGGACAAGGTCGAGGGGGCCCCGGCCGAGGCCGGCACCTTCGAGCAGCTCGACGAGGAGGAGCTCGACGAGGACGAGCGCGTATCCCTCGGCCTGCGCCCGATCATCCCCGAGACGTTCCTCGACCCGGGCGTGTGGCGGCAGCGCCGCGCGGTGTGGCTCAACTCGGCCGCCTTCCACGCCGTCCGCAGCCCCGTCTACCTGTGGCGGTTCATCAAGACGAGCGCCATCGGCGCCCGCGTCGGCGTCCGGGACGCCTGGTCGTACCTGTTCGCCACCGAGTACGGCGAGCTCGCCGACAAGGTCCGCCGCGCCAAGGCCGGTGCCGAGCACATCGCCGACCTGCGGGCCGACCGGCGCAAGGAGGCCAAGGCCCGGCGGCGCGAGCCGGTCACGGTCTACGCCCTGACCGGCTGCACCTCCTACGCCGCGGCCGTCATCGCCCTGGGGGAGACCTGGGGCCTGGTCCTCGCCGCCCCGGCCCTGATCCCGTTCTTCGGCCTCCTGTACGTCCTCGGACACCGCGAGCTCGCCCGCCGGGCGCCCGATGGGACGTTCGCGTTCCTCGACAGCACCGCGGGCGCCGACCACGACGGCCCGGTGACTGACGAGCGGATCACCAACGCCCTGCGCGAGATCAAGCTCCTGACGGCCGAGCAGACGATCAAGCCCGTGGGCCTTGCCACCCGCGACGAGCTCGGCAACACGACGCTTGAGTTCAAGCTCCCGGCCAACGTCATTTGCAAGGCCCTCAAGAGCAAGGCCGAGCAGTTCGCCGGGGCCCTGGGCCTGTCGCTGGAACGCATCGACCTGACGCAGGGCGAGACCCCGGCCGACGTCGTTCTCTGGGTGTCGGCGACGGTGCCGTTCTCCGGTGACGCGCCCGTGTCCCCACTGGTCAACGCCGACCGCTGGTCCATCTGGGACGGCGTCCCCTTCGGCTCGAACCGCAAGGGCTTGCGGAAGACCCTCCAACTCCTGTGGTCCTCGATGCTGTTCGGCGGCGCCCAGGGTTACGGCAAGACCTCGGCAATGCGGGTGCCGGCCGCCGCGGGCGCCCTCGACCCTCAGTGCCGGATGCTCCTCGCCGACTTCAAGGGCGGCGCGGACTGGGAGGAGCTCGAAAACATCGCGCACCGCGTGATCATCGGCGCCGACCCCGCGAGCGTCGACGAGTTCATTGACCTCGTCGACGAGCTGATCGAGGAAATGGACACCCGCTTTGCCAAAATCCGGCGGATGCCCAAGGCCGAGCGCCCCGACATGCGCCTGACGCCCGCCATGGCCCAGGCACACGGGATGCCCGTCCTCATGTTCCTGATCGACGAGATTCAAGAGGCGTTCGGCGTGGTCCTCGCCCGCAAGGACGGGTTGAAGGAATTCGCCGCCCTCGTCGAGAAGCTCGCCCGCCTCATCCGGCGCGGCCGGGCCTGCGGCCTCATCATCGTGGCCGCCGCGCAGCGCCCGAGCGCCAAGAGCGTGCCGACCGACTTCCGCGACGTCATCCTCAAGCGGTACAGCGTGCACACCGTGGACGACACGTCGTCCGACATGATCCTCGGCGACGGACAGGCCAAGCGCGGGCACACCGCCGCCGGACTGGGCCGGATCGGCGTCGGCATCCTCGCCGAGGAGGCCGGTTCCGAGAAGCTCCAAGTCGACCTGATCACCCCGCAGGAGTTCGAGGTCATCTGTGCCCGAGGCCGGGCCCTGCGGATCGAGGCCGGCACCCTCACCGGCTACGCCGCGTCGGGCCTCCTGACGGTGTCCGGCATCCTCGCCCAGATGCGGGCCGCGTTCGAGGCGGCCGGGGTTGAGGAGCTCGGCAGCACCGACATTGCCCGACTCCTGCACGAGCAGGACCCGGCGGCCGACTGGGGCCAGCGCGACGGCGAGAGCGACAAGGCATGGTCGAGCCGCGTCGGCGCCCGCCTCGGCCGCGAGATCGAGGAGGCCCTCGACGGATCGGGCCGCACCCTCGACCGCGTCAAGGTGACCACCCTCGCGGGCACCGAGGGCCGCGGATTCCGCCGCACGGACCTGACGCTCGTACTCGGTGCATAACGGGACGAACCGACGTGTCCGGGAACGTGTCCCCGCCGCAAAACCGCAGGTGGGGACGTGTCCCGGACGTGTCGGCCCCCCGGCCGGGGTGTCCCCAGCGGACACCCCGCCCAGGGGCCCGACACCCCCCTAGACACCGCCGAGACCTGCACAAACAGGGGCAAAGCCACCCCCCAGGACACCGCCCCGACACCCCGAAATCCCACGCACAAGGAGTCGAGACCCGATGGACGTCACCGCCCGCACCGCCCCCGCCGAGCCGGTCCTCTACCGCCCCGAGCCCGTCGAGACGGCCGCACTGGCGACGACCCTCCCGTACCTGTCCCCGGTGCCCATCCCGGGCGCCGTCGAGGCCGTCACCCCCAACGGCGCCCGGGTGTGGCTCCTGGTCTCCAGGATCGAGCCCACCGGCCCGGCCGCCGCCCCCGAGGCCCTCCCGTCCGCGCCCGTCCCCGCCTGGGCCAAGACGACGGCGCTCCTGGCTCTCTCCCTGTCCGGCTCCTCGGTCCTCGGCGCCTACGCCCTCGGCCTGTTCGCCGAGGGCCTCGCCGCCCTCGTCGCCTCGCTCGTCCTCTTGGCGAAGTTCGCGTTCGTCCTCGCCCTCGTCCTGGGCCTGTTCGTCGTCGTCGTCAAGCGCCGTGCCGGCGGGGGGAGCGTCACCGCCGAGGCCACCAGCACCGCCACCGCCCGGGGCCTGTTCGCCAAGGCCACCGCAACCGCCACCGCAACCGCCATCGCAAAGAAGTAAGGAGACCCCGCCCATGACCGCGATCAAGGTCCGCGGACCTCTCAAGATCGGAACCGACACCCTGCGGTGCCCCGGCCGCGGCGAACGCGACACCCCGCGCGAGCTCACCCTCATGGCGAACGGGAAGACCGTCACGGCGACGTGCGGCCAGAAGCACAAGGGCGAGGACGGCGGACGCCGCGCGCAGTGCTTCTTTCCCGTCGAGCAGCTCACCGCCGCGAACCTCGGCATCCTCGCCCGGGGCAAGCCCGGCCGCTTCCGCCTGACCCTCACGGACGGGACCAAGGTCGAGGGCATCCTCGCCACCGTCAGCGCCGCCGCCAACTCGACCGCCGCCCGTGCCGCCGCCGCCGCCGACGCCAAGAACGGGAAGACCGCCCAGGCCGGGCCCGCCAAGCCTGCCGGTCGGGCCACGGGCGGCGCGATGACGGCCGCGTTCGGCGCCCTCGCCGCCGTGGCAGGCGCCGCCGGACAGGCAGCGGGCGCCGCCGGGCAGATCGCAGCCGCCGGGGCCTCGGCCGTCGAGTCGGCATCGAGCCTCGGCCGCGAGGGGATCGGCGTCGCCCGCGACGGCATCCGCGAGGCGGGGGCGTACGGCGAGCGCCGGCACGAACGCAAGATGCGCGCCGCCGACGGCGGCGGGTCCGAGGACTGACGGCAGGAATCGAGCGCCCTCGGGGGCCGGGTGAATCGGCCCCCGAGGGCGCCGTCATGTCCGGGGCGTGCGCCGGGTCGAGGACGCGCTCGAACACCGGACGATACTTTCAAGTCAACTCACAGTTGGACTTGTAGTCGTGATGCAAGTTGTGCCATGGTTGACCCGCCGCACCACACCGAAGGAGACACACCCTTGAAGATCACCGACGCCCAGACCAAGGCCCTCCGCCTGATCCTCGACAACCCCCGTGGGGTCGTCGCGTGGCTGCGCGGCGAGACCGGTTTCCTCAAGATCCACGGCAACACCGAGAACCGGCTCCACTCGCTCGGCCTGGTCGAGGCCGTCAAGATCGGCACGAACACCCGCGCCGTGGGTACCGAGCACGTCGAGTACGACGTCACCGTCTGGACCCTCACCCCGGCCGGGTACGAGGCCCTCGGCGTCGAGGCCCCGGCCGTCGAGGAGATCCCGGCCGCCGAGGAGGAGGTCCTCCTCCCGCTCCCCGAGCGCTTCCGCGCCGCCTACGAGGCCGAGCTCGCCGAGACCCACGCCGACGCCGACAGCGCCCCGTACCGGCAGGTCTGGCAGCACGTCACCAGCGGTCGCCCCCTCGCCCCGCGTTGGCTCCTAGGCCACCTCGCCGACGTCGCCGCGCTCCTGGCGGACCTCGTCGAGGAGTCCGAGGAGCACCCCAACACCCGCGCCACCCGCAGCCGCGGCGCCGCCGAGCTCCTCGACCTCCTCGCCCGCCACGGCGCCCGCCCCTGGCCCTCCATCGGCCACGGCCTGCGCCCGTGGGGCGACGAGGCCCCGCACTGCGAGGACTGCGCCGAGCAGACCGGCCCCCGCCCCCCGGCCGCCGTCACCGCCACCGAGGCCGCCGCTGACGAGGAGCGCGCCGCCCGACGGACCGCCTACGAGGCCCGCCTCGCCGCCGAGCTGCGCAAGACCGAGGACGAGATCGCCGCCGAGCACGGCGAGCACATGCGGCCCGGCGCGGCCGTCGAGTGGACCAACCCCCACAACGGAGAGACCGCGTACGGAGTCGTTCAGTCGGTCTACCGCCGCCACAACGGCAAGGCCGCCGCGGACGTCGAGCTCCTCGGCCGCTCGGGCGGGTCCATCGACGCCGAGCAGCTCGGCCCGATCACCGGCCGGTGCGGCGCCGCCCTCCCCACCGACCCGACCCCCTGCGACGGCGCCCCGGCCGTGACCGTGCTCGACTCCTCCAACGCCGGGGCCGACGGGTGCGAACGCCACGGCGCCCGCCTCCTCGCCATCCTCGACGGCGGCCGGGTGTACGCCCTGCCGACGGCCCCCGAGGGCGCCGCCCTGCGGGTCCACCGGTCCGCCGGGACCGGCCGCCCTGCCGCCCGCGTGACCAGCCTCCGGGAGCTCGTCACGACGGCCCCGGCCCCGGCCCCCGCCTTCCGCCCGTTCCCGCGCTTCACGCTCGAACCCGGCTGGGTCGACGTGGACGTTCCCGGCTGGGAGCTCAAGGGCGACAAGGAGTCCGGCGAGTACCTGAGCGACTGTCACGAGACCTTCCGGCCGGACGACTCGAACGCGGACATCGAGGCCGCCATGGAGTGGGCCGAGCAGCTCATCGGCGCCCGGCAGGAGTGGGCCCACGTCCGTGAACGCGGCTTCGACCGGTGGGAGGCCGGCACCCGCGACTGACCGCACCGCACACCGCAGTGCCGGGCCCCGCTGGGTGAATCACCGGGGCCCGGCCCGACCCCAGAGAGGAACCACCGCAATGAAGACCGAGACCCGAAACAACGTCGTCCACACGATCCCGCTCGGGACCGCCCGCCTCCGCCTCCTGGCCCTCGGCCTCGTCCGCACGGCCGTCCCGGCGCTCGCCGCCGTCGCCGCCGCGTGGGCCGTCGAGCCGCAGCTCAACGCCGACGGGTTCGCCCGCGTCGCGTACCTCGCGCTCGTCGCCGTCCTCGCCCTGTCGGCCGTCGACAACGTCCTCGTCAACGCCACCGAGCGCGCCTACCGACGGGCGTACGGCCGCGTCCACGGCCCGCGCTCCTGGTCCTGCGAGGACTGCGGACGCCAGATCACGGCCCGGGAATGGACGCCGTTCGACGCCGCCGCGTTCGAGACCCACCTCGCCGACCCGCGCGCCCACGACTGCACCCACAGCTGACCCGCCGGCACCCCCCGGGGGTCTCGCCCGAGGCCCCCGGCCCGCATCGAACCGAGAGGAACCACTCGACATGACCGCCAACCGCGCCGCCGCCTTCCCCGCCGTATACGCCCTCCTGCGCGTCGCCGCCGACGTCGCCGACCACTGGGTACAGAGCGACCACCAGGCGCAGCACAAGGCCAAGCCCGGCGCCGAGGGGCACAAGGCCCTCGCGGGACACGTCGCCTCGTACACCGCCACGCAGGCCGCCGCACTCCTCGTCGGGAACCGCGTCCTCGGCCTCGGCCTGCGCCCCCGCAGCATGGCCGCCGCCCTCGCCCTGTCCGGCGCGACGCATTACGTGATCGATCGCCGTTGGCCGGTCCGCAAGGCGGCCGAGGCCACCGGTAAGGGCGCGTTCTACGAGCTCGGCGGCCCGCTCGGCGGCGCGTACCTGCTTGACCAGGCGACACACCACCTCGTCGAGGGGTTCGCCGCGTACCTCGCCGTCCGCGACTGACTCGGCCCGCTCGCCCGCCGGGCGGCGACACCGCCGCCCGGCATCCTCGAACGAACCGCACTTTCAAGTCAACTCACAGTTGGACTTGTAGTCGTGATGCAAGTCGTGTCATGGTTGACCCACCGCACCACACCGAGGGAAGGAACCCCATGAACGAGATCGTCGCCCGCGACATGACCCCCGAGCAGACGTTCACCGCCGCGGCCACCGGCCCCGTCCTCGCCGACGTCACCTGCCCCGACGGCACGGTTACCGTCACCGTCGACCCCGCCGCGACCGTCGCCCGCGTCCGCGTCTTCACCCAGGACGGCCCGGACTCCCCGGCCGCCGACGCTGCCCGGGGCGCCCGCATCCAGCAGAACGCCGAACGCCTGGTCGTCGTCGTCCCCAAGGTCAAGCAGAACGGCGCGAACTTCGGGGGCGTCAGCTTCCAGTCGTTCGGCGGCGGCGTGACCTACGTCAACGGCGTGCAGTACAGCGGCAACGTGACCGTGGTCAACGGACAGGTCATCGGGGGCGGCGCGCAGGGCTTCACGCGCGGTGTCGAGGTACATGTCACCCTGCCCGCCGGTTCCGGTGTCCAGTACAGCGGCGAGAACGGCAGCCTTCACACGTACGGCACCGTCGCCGCCATCCGGGCCGAGTCCAGCAACGGCAGCATCAAGGCCGAGACCGTCGGCCGCATCGAGGCCGAGGCGGGCAACGGGTCGATCAAGGTCGGCACCGTCACCGAGTGGATCGACGCGGACGCGAGCAACGGCTCGGTCAAGGTCGACAACCACATTGGCAACGTCGCCCGCGTCCGCGCCGGGAACGGCTCGGTCAACTTCACCGTCGGCGCCAGGGCCACCGGCCGCATCGACATCAAGGCGGGCAACGGCACGGTCAAGCTCTACGGCGTCCGTGGCCGTGACGACCTCGACGTTCGCGCCACGGCCGGTAACGGCAGCGTCAAGAAGTTCTGACCGCACGACACCCCGGCCGGGGCGGGACTCCCGCCCCGGCCGTTCGTATCCCAGGGAGGAACGTCCACCATGACCACCACCGCCGAGGCCCAGCACGCCGAACCGGCCGAGATCGAGCTCGTCAGCTTCGGCTACCTGCACGGCGACGCCCCCGAGGCTGACCTCGTCATCGACATGCGGCGCCACTTCCGAGACCCCCACGTCAGCCCCGAACTGCGCGAGCTCACCGCCGAGCACGAACTCGTCACGCGCGCCGTGTTCGGCACCGCGGGTGTCCCCGAGCTCGCCCGCGCCGTCCTTGCCGTCGTCGCCGCCTTCCGCTCCGGACCCTCGGCCGGAACGGTCCGCGTCGCCGTCGGGTGCGCGGGCGGCCGGCACCGCTCGGCCGCCATGGTCAATCACCTGGCCATGCAGTACGGCAACGAGCTGCGCGTCCGCGTCGAGCACCGGGACATTCACCGGCCGGTCGTCGCCCGATAGACCGACCGCCCTCAACCCGCCAACCCGCCTCACTCAAAGGAGCGCCCCCATGTACCAGGCCGGTGACGAGGTACAGATCCTCACCTGTGAAGACGACCCCCGCGCGGCCGGAAAGACGGGTGTGATCGTGGACGAGGTCCCGCCCGGCAAGCTCACGCAAGGCCGGTGGACTGTGAAGGTCAATGCCTTCTGGATCGCCAACGTCCTATGTCACCCGCACGAGTTGAGCTAGCAGGCCGCACACGGAAGCGCCCGGCCCCGGTGAGGGGGTCGGGCGCTTCCGTGTGTCAGTGGGGGAGTGGGCCCTACGCGGGGCCCCCGCTCGCACGTTGGGCCCGTTCGTCGACCAAGGCCGCCCGAACGGCCCGCGCGTAATCGACCCCGATCCGCAGCCGCTCGGCGCGCTCCCACAGTTCGAGCCGTCGCCTGTCAGGTATTCGCAGCTCGTCGAGCAGCCGCTCGCCGCCGGTCATCACTTCCATGCGCCCGCCCTCACCATGACGTACGACCACGGGGCCACCCGGAACCGTTCGTGTCCGGTGTCGCGGGTGTGCTCAGCCATCCAACGGGTGAGCGCCGCCTCGTCCTCCTGGTCCTTGGAGTCCGCGCCGCAATCGGCCTCCTCGCCGGACACGCACACCGCCTGAAACACCGGTTCTGCGAGCTCATCCGGCGTGACGCCGTACTGCCGGAACCGGTACGTCCCCCTCGTCACCGTGTCACCTCAGCCGCTCGCCGTGGTGGACGGGTGCGCCGTCCTCGCCGGTCTGAGGGTCGCGCGAGCTCACCGTCATGGTGAGTTGGTACTCCCACATGTCCACCACGGGCCCCGGAACCCGGGCGAGACTCAGGCCGTGCGGTTCGAGGCCGGGCGACTTCCGGGCGATGTCGGCGGCGGCCTGTAGGGCGTCCGCCGCGGTCGTGCCCGTGCACACCAGGGCGGTGAGCGCGCTCACGGTGACGTCGCTTGACGGGTCGAGTCGGTCGAGTGCACCGACGGCTTGACTGGCCTCGTCGAGGGAGCGCACGAGATCGTGCGCGAAGGGGGGCGTACGGTCCGGGTGCAGGAGCTCGACGCCGTCCTCGACGGGGCGGCGGGTGGCCGGCAGATGCGCGGCGGGGCCGCGGTCCGGGCGGGGTGTTCCGTTCGTTGAATGCGCCATGTCCGGACGGTACGGGCCGCCGGGCCCGGGGTGAGCACGCACAGTGCGTGCCTTGTTCCGCAGGCCCGTATGTCCCCAGCTCACAGAACATGAGGGATGCGCATACGGGCCGTTGGGGGCAGAGAAGCGGCCCCCCGGAGGGTGAATCACCGGGGGGCCGCCGCGGACCAGGGTACGGCGCCAAGGTGCCACCGAACCGACAGGCCCCCGGAGCCAAGGCGCGAGGCTCCGGGGGTCTGCGGGGGCCGTGCGCAGCTCCCACGGGGGGAGGAGCCGCGCACGGGGTCAACAGGCGCGAGCGTGTTCCACGCGCCGGGCCTCGGCGACGAGGACCGCCTCGCACAGCCGGGCAGGGTCAACGTACCGCGCGCAACCGAGCGTTGGGCGGCTGAGCCAAGCGGCTACGAACCCGCCCGACGGCCCGTGCGGGACGACGAGGTACGTCCCGGGCGTGAGGGCGCGTACGCCCTGCGGGCCCTCGACCGCGGACCCTGCGGGCACCAGGACGATGAGCTCGTTCCGCGCGTGGTCCGCGAACACCGGGTGTCCACCGTCGAGGGGTAGGTCGAGGACGTCGAGCGCCGCGAGGCCGCGCTCAAGAGGGGCAATGGCGAGGGCTTCCCACCGGCCACCGACGGTGTCCCACGGTGCGCCGACGGCGACGAGGGACGTAGCACCGCGGCCGGCATGTCGCAGCCGGTCGAGCGTCTCGTCATCAGGGTTGAGGAAGTCGGCCCACCTACGGGGGTTGTTCTCAGGAGTGGCCATATCCGGACCGTAAGGGGCGTACAACAGGAAGTAGGCACGCACTGTGCGTGCCTTGTTCCCCGGCCCGGAGAAGTGCCATGGAGACACAGGGAATCGGCCGCCGCGTCGCCTACTGGCGAGAGCGCCGCCGCATCACGCAATCCGACTTCGGGGCCCTTATGGGCCAGTCCCGCCGATGGGTGCAGGATCTCGAAGGCGGCAAGCGGCAGACGGACCCCCGCCTCTCCGTCCTCGAACGCGCCGCCGCCGTCCTCAACGTGCCGTTGGCGACGCTCCTCACCGACGGCCCCCGCCGTCAGTGCATTGACGGTGTCGAGCTCGACGCCATCCGGGCCGCACTGCAACGGCACGACGTACTGACCGGGACCGCCGACGACGATCCGGCCGCCCCGCTTCCGCTCGACACCCTTCACGGCCGCCTCGTCCATGCCCGCACCGCGTTCCAGTCCGGGCACTTTGCCAGTCTCGGCCGCCTGGTCCCCGAGCTCCTCATCGACACCAACCGGGCCGCCGCCCGCCACCAGGGCGACGACCGCCTCGGCGCCTTCCGGCTCCTGTCCCTCACGCTCGAACTCACCGAGGCCGCCGGCATCAAGTACGGGGACCACGACTTAGCCCTCGTCAGTGGCCACCGCGCCGTGGCTGCGGCCGAGCGGTCGCAAGACCCGGTCATCATGGCCTCGGCCGCCCGGCACCTCACCGACGCCATGACGGCCCAGGGACAGGCCGAGGCCGCCGCCGCGTTCGCACTCGCCGTCGCCGCCCGCCTCGAACCTGACCTTCGCACCCGGGGCGCCGACGGCCTGTCCGTCCTCGGGATGCTCTACCTCAAAGCCGCCTTGGCCGAGGCCACCATCGGCGCCTCGGACGACCGCCGCGCCTCGACCGCGGCCCGCAACGTGCCCGGCCTCCTGGACCAGGCCGACGAGCACGCCGAGGAGCTCGGCGCCGACGGAAACGCCGTGTGGACCGCGTTCGGGCCGACCAACGCCCGGTTGTATCGCGTGGCCGCTCACGTCCAGCTCTCCGAAGGCGCGGACGCCGTCGCCGTCGCCGCGGACATTCCGAACCCCGCCCGCGCCGCCCTGCCCAAGGAGCGCCGCGCCCACCTCCTCACCGACCTGGCCCGCGGACTCACTCAGGCCGGGCAGCGCACCAAGGCCGTCGATACCCTCCTCGACGCCGAGCGCGAGGCCGAGGAAGAGGTCCGGTGCCGGCCGCGCACGCGCCAACTCGTCGAGGACTTGCGCCTCCTGGGGGCCGGTTCCGCGGAAGGCCGCTTGCAGGCGCTCGCCTCGCGCTGTGGACTGCCCGGGTGACACAACGCACCCTGTACCTGATCTCATGTGCCGCGCCGCCCGCCCGGCACCTCACCGTCCCTATCCGCGGCGCCCAGGCCCGGGGGTGGGACGTCTGCCTCGTCCTCACCCCCAGCGCCTACCGGTGGGCCGCCGAGGACCCCGAGGGGAACCTCGACGAACTGCGCGAGCTCACCGGCCGGGTGGTCCGCCACGAGTACAAGCTCCCCTCACAGGCCGACGCGTTCCCCGACCCGGACGCCCTCCTCGTCGCCCCCCTGACGAGTAACAGCCTGAACAAGTGGGCCGCCGGGATCTCGGACACGCTCGCCCTCGGCCTGATCACGGAAGGGATCGGCCTCGGCCTGCCCATCGTGGCGTTGCCTCATTGGAACGATGCCCAGGGCCGCCACCCGGCCGCCGCCCGCAGCGTTGCCGAGTTGCGCGCGGCCGGGGTGACGCTCCTCCTGGGCGACGGTGACGCCCCCGGGTTCGTCCCGCACAAGCCCCGGCACGGGGACGTGCACGCCTACCCGTGGGAGCTCGCCCTCGACGCCCTGCCGACGTCCTGACGAACCCGCCCTTCCCTGCGCCCGGCTCCCCAGGGGCCGGGCGCGCGTTGTGCCCGGTGAAACCCGACGGCGCCCCGGCGCGGCCGTGCGCGAGGATCACAGGGCACGCCCCGCCGGGCGTGCGGGACAGAAAGGGGGAGACGTGGGAGCTCTACCGAACCCGAGGGACCTCGTCGACGGACTACCCGGCGGCGCGTTCGGCCTCGGCGGGGGTGGCTTGTTGGCCGGGATGATCGTCGTTGCGGTGCTCGCCAACCAAGGCACCCCGGGGGACCGGGAGAAGTTCAACCGGAGCATTGAACAGTTCTTCGGCAACGCCGCCGCCGGCATCGGCCGTTACCTGATCGGCCGCGAGCTCACCGGCGAGGCCCGCAGCGAGGCGACGTGGTGGAAGGCAGGCGCACCCCTGCCCGACGACAGGGCCACCGAGACGCCCGTCGAGCAGCTCGGCGCACGCCCCGGCACCCCGGCCGCCGTCTCGTTCGACAAGCCGTCCAAGGCCCGCCGTGCCGCCCGCGCCGCCACCGCCCCGGTGCGCCTCCTCGGCGGCGCCCTCGCGGGCATCTGGCGCGTTCTGCGCGCCTGGTCCCGGTGGCCGTACGCCGCCCGCTCGGCGGCCCGCCTCGCCCCGATCCCGCTCGCCTGGGGGTGGTGGCGATTCCCCGCCGAGACCGAACTCGCCCTTTACGCCATCGCGTTGACCGCGTTTGTTGCAGCCCTCACCAGTCCGGCCGCACTGGGGTGGTGGCGCATCCGTCCCCTGTGGACAGATGGACAAATCTACGGGCCCGGCGTCTGGGTTGCAGTGCGTCAGATCCTCCGAATGGAGGACACGGAACCGCGGGCGCGTTGGCTCTCTGTCCCTGATGACGTCCGCGCGGACGGTGCTCGAATCGTGCTGCGTATTCCGGCGAGTTGGATCGGCGGGCCCGAGGCCGTCGGGGCAATAGAGCGCATCATCGAGGAGCGGGTTCCCGGTGAATGGGTGCCCCAATGGGAGCGAACCGGCAAGGAGCATTACGTCCAGTGGACACCCGCGCCGAAGCCCACACCGAAACCCGTCCTCCCCGAATACGTCCCGTGGAAGTCGACGGGAGACCCGCGCCGCGTGTTCGTCGGCCTCGCAATCGAGGGGGATTCGATTGTCGACGCCGTCATTCAGACGCAGTCCGCTACGCCGCATTGGGGTGTGGCCGGTGCCACCGGTTCGGGTAAATCGACGGTGCTTTACATCCCCGTCGTGCACGGCCGCATGAATGGCGAACTGATCGACATTCTCGACACGAAACGGAACAGCCTCGCCGAGGCCGAAGGATATTCGGGCGTCCGCATTCACAAGACGGTACGCGAGTGCATCGCCGCGTTCGCGGAATTCCTCACGTCGATGATGGCGGCCGAAGCGGCAATGCAAAAGGGTGCCGATCCGGCACTTCGGGCCCAGCTCGTACCCCGCACGCTTGTTGTCGACGAATTGCCGACCTTGATCAAGCTCGCATATACGTGGTGGCGCTACGGCCTCAAGGGAAAGGGAACGCCCCCCTTCCTTGACTGGCTCTCGATCATCCTCCTGCAAGGGCGCTCGTCGAATCACCGCGTCGTCGTCGGAACGCAGCAATTCGCCAACGCATTTTTCGGTGGCACGATGGAGCGCGCCCAGATCGGCACGAAGATTGCAGTCGGACAGCAGGACCGCGTTTCGTGGGGCGTGGCATTCGGGCAGAGCACACCCGTTCTCGGGTACGACACCGACGTAAAGGGCCGTGGCGCCTACTCGGACCAGCGGAAAGACCCCGACGCCGATTACCTGTACGTCCGGGAGATTCAGCCGAGCTACATCACGCCGGAAGTCGGACAGTTCCTTTCGATGTGCCAGCAGGCCCCGGCCTGGTTCGATGCCGGCGCCATGGCCCCGTGGATTACCCCCGACGTCCTCGACGAGGTCAACGAGACCGCCGCGACGGCCGCGTTCCTCCCCGGTGGCAAGTACGGGCCCGCGGCCCTCCCCCCTGTCGGCACCACGGCCGCGAGGGGGATCACGGGGGGTTCGCCCAGCTCACAGCAGACGACACCGGTACTCACGACAGGGGGCGCGACAGGCGGCACGACAGGTGCTGGCCCCGAGCTCGTCCCGGCCGAGGCCGAGGACCAGGCCGAGGCCGTCGTCGAGACGTACAGCCTCGCCCAGGCGTTTGAGCGCGGCATCATCCCCCACAAGCCGAGCACCATCCGAACGTATTTCAAGCGCGGTGAAAAGCGCGGCATCAAGGCCCCGGAAGGCATCACCGACGGGCAGACCTCCTTTTACAGCGAGGAGGAGCTCACGGCCTGGCTTGCGGAATGGCAGGCGTGGCAGGACAAGAACAACACCGCGCCGCCGCCGCGAAAGAGCACCGAGGCGGACAAGGAAACCGAGGAGGCCCCGAGTGCTTGATCCGGCCCAGGTAAAAGGGATCTTCCGGGAATATCTCGCCGAGGAAGGTGCCGACCTGAAAGAAGGGAGGGCCGCGTTCCTCTCGGTCGATTTGGTTCACGGTCGTATCCGTGCATACTCGGCCGACGAGTACGCGGACATTGCCCCCGTTCTCGTCGGTAGCGGATGGCACATGCGTTGGCCTATCCCGCCCGTCGGCAACGCGAGGGCGAACGAACTAATCGCCGATACGGCCAAGCACGCGGACAACCTTTTCAAAATGGTTTCTCTGCGAACCGATCCCGACCCACACGGCGTGATTCTGTATGCCGGTGCAGGAACCGCAATCGACGCCATTCAAAGGCGCTGCGCGGAAGAGTGGACAACCTATTACGAGGCTCCCCAGGGGGTCTAAAAGGAAAAGCGGACGGGGGCGCCGAGTGGTCACTCGGCGCCCCCGTCCGCGTTCGTAGCGGGTGGCGCCTCTCTTAATGAGACGAACAAGTCCGCCGGTACTCCAAAGGTTCTAGACAGGATCGGGAACCAGCGCGGCGGGACTTTCTGTCGACCGCGCTCGACATGACAGTACGTCGATTTCGACACCTTGAGTACGCGGGCAACGTCCTGTGCGAGCAACCCGGCGGTAAGGCGAAGAGAAACCAGCGAAAGCGATTCGCCGTCCTCGATCAACTCGGAAACCGGCACGCCGAGGACATTCGCAAGGAGTTGCAGGCGCTCGGGGCGGGGGAGTCGACCCGTTGTTTCCCAAGTCGACACCGCAGCCCGTGAACAACCCAAAGCGGCGGCCAATTGACTTTGCGTCATCCCGCGCTTTCTGCGCAGGTGTCGCAGCCGCTCACGGCGTATGCGCACCCGTCTTGCCCCCCGTCTCGTTGGCCGTGTTGGGGCGGCACTCTAGCGCCCTTGATCACCTCCGTGGGCGCCTGTGTCACAGCCCAGCCACAACCTGACGGGGACGGTTACCAACTTCTTTGACGCTGTGATCCAACCCGGCATATGGTCGATCATCGAGTGGCCACATATGCCCAAGTGGGCTGAGTTGCGGGGGAGGTTACGGGGAGTGGTGTCGCTTGGAACCATCGCCCGGAAGGTCATGGGCCTGCCGGAGCCAACCGGTAAGGACGGGACCGGCGAGAAACCGACGGCCGGTGTCCCCCGGCAGAGCGAGGCGGCGCCGCACCGGCCAGTGAACCCGTGGGAGTCCGCGGGCGCCGAGCTGCGACAGCAGACCGCCACCGGCAAGGCCGCGAACGGCACCCGGCCCGCGCCGTCGAGAACCTCCTCGGGCACCCCGTGGACGCCGCAGGACGAACGGTCGGGCGCCGTGTTCTTGAAGCGTCTCGGCCGCGGCCTGGTCTGGTTCGTGGTCGTCCTCGCCGCCATCACGGGAGTGCGCGCCTGGTTCATCCCGCCGAAGGCGCCGGCACCCAAAGCGGCCACCGTGAAGACCGAGGCGGCCTACCCCGAGGAGGCGGCGCAGGCCGTCGCCGCGCGGTTCGCCCGCGCCTACCTCGGGTGGGACGAGAGCAAGGTCGAGGAGCGCGAGCAGCTCCTCGCGTCCGTCCTGCCCCCGGACGCCGACACCACCATGGGATGGGACGGGCACGGCCGCCAAGACGTCCTAGCCGTCCAGCCGGGCGCCGTGACCAAGACCAAGAACGCCCAGGCGCGCGTACACGTTGAGGTCCTCATCCGGCCCGTGGCCGAGGCCGAACCCGCCAAGGACAAGAAGAAGGCGACGGCCCCGGCCCAGGAGGCGGCCCGATGGGTCGGCCTCGACGTGCCGGTTGCCGAGTCCGGCGGGCAGATCGTCGTCACGGGACGGCCCGGCCTCGTCGGCATCCCCAAGCACGGACCCAAGGCGCCGGACACGCCCACGACAGAGACCGACGCCGAACTGAGCGCGCAGACCGAGAGCGCCGTCGACAAGTTCTTTGCGGCATACGCCGGGGGTGACACCGACTCCGTCACGGCGCCGGGCGCGAGCGTGCCGGCACTCCCGGCCGGGGTCGAGTACAAGGGGCTCGTTACTTGGTCCGCGGACGCCGGAAGCGGCGACAGTCGGACCGGTACCGCCCGCGTCTCCTGGTCCCTCGGCGGGGCCTCGGTCGAGCAGGTCTACCGCGTGACCATCACGCGGGTGTCGACGTCGGACGCCCACCGTTGGCAGGTGGACGACGTCCGCGGCGGGTCGGCCTGACCCGTCATGTCCCCAGCTCATAAATCATGAGCATCCGTCATAACTCCTGGCTAGCCTGCCCATTCACGTACAAGGGGGAACCCGTGGAACCTGTGCACCGCCTCGTCGAGCTCGCCGCGCCACTCACCACCGGGGCGGAGCTCAAAGACTGGATCTTGGTTGTGGTGGGGAACCTGTTCGCCGCGTTCCTCGCGGTGAGGGCCCTCGGACACTTCCTGAAAAAGGAGTGGGGCGAGATGGTCACCCTCGGGGTGGCCGCCGTGTTCGTCGGCGCGATCATCTGGGCCCCCGACGCCGTACAGGGGTTCCTTACGGGTGTGTGGGGCAAGGTCTCGGGGTCTGCCTGATGCGCGTAGGGCACACGTACACCAGGCATTTTGACCTTGAGACCAAGCAACACGAGTTGCTCGGGATGGACCTCGGGGAGGGGGCGCCGCGTCGCGCCCTCGTCCTGGGGCTCGTGCTCTACGGGCTGTGGACCGGCGCTCTGTTGCTCCTGTTCGGCCTCCCCTCCAAGATCACTTTTACGCTCTACTTCCTGCCCCCGCTGATCACCGTTGTCTACGGCACGCAGCGATCACGGATAGTCGAGCGCCGATGGAACATCACCCGGTGGAGCATCGGGATTCGGTACCTCGTCCTCGGTCACCGGCCGATCATCAGCGCCGGGCGTCGCGCCGCCAACCGAAGCGAGTGGATCAGCCGCCGCGCCCGGTGGGCCGGTAAGGCCGAGATCCTCGCCGAGTCGCCGCTCGGGCCGCTCGTCGAGCGCTGGCTCGGCGCCGAGGAGTCCGTCCCGTCCGGTGCCGGCGCCCCGGTCCGACTCGCCGCACGCCCTCGCCTGTACGGCCCTGACGCCGTCGGCAAGGCGTACGGCCGCAAGGCAATGCAGCAGTACAGGGGGAACACGTCGTGAAGGTTCTACAGAAGGTCGGGACGTTCCTCGGGGTGGGCGGTGACCGCTCGGCGATGCCGCCGCAGTACGTCGCCCTGGCCGACGGCCTCGTCATCACTGACAGCCACACGGAAGCCTGGTACGTCCTCGCCTCCTCGAACACCGACCTCATGTCCGAGACGGCGAGGGACGGCGAGCTCGACGCCGCGAACTCGGCCCTCGCGCGCACCCTCGCCGGGCACGACTGCCACCTACGGGTGTTGTGGTCCCCACTGCACGCCGAGGACTACGCCGCCGAGGCCGCCGAGATGTTCACCGCCGGGGACTGGCAGGAGTGGGCACAGATCCGCATTGGCCGCCTCGAACAGATCGCCCTGCCCTCGCGTCACCTCCTCCTCGGCGTCCGCCTCACCGAGCGCGCCGGGCAGGCGCAGAAGCTCGGCCGCCGAGGCGTCGAGGGCGGCCTCGGCCTCAACTCCTCGACCGTGGGTTCCCGTGAACTCGCGCGCCTCGATGCCCAGATGCGCCGCCTCGGTCGACGGCTGGAATCCTCCCCGTGGAAGGCGCAGCCGGCATCCGTCGAGATGCTCGCATGGATGATCAGCCGCGAGCAGCACCGCGGAACGCCCCTCCCCGCCCCGCGTGCCGGCGTCATCGCGGGCGCCAAGCTCGCCGCCCTGACACGCGGGCGCATCCTGCCCCACCCCGACCACCTGCGGGTGGTCGACGCACACGGCGACGTGACGGCCTGGGTGTCGGTGCTGACGATGAGCGGGTTCCCCGAGCAGATGGAGAGCCCGGGAAACGGCGAGTGGCTGCGCGTCCTCTCCGAGATCAACTACGTGCCGGACGTGGACGAGGACGGCCTCGACCCCGACCTCGACCCGGCCGCGCTCATCCAGCCCGTCAGCCCCGAGGCGTCCGTCCGGTTCCGCGTGATGCCCAAGCGGGACGCCCTCAAGAAGGTGGACGAGGCCCGCAGGTTGGCCAAGGAACAGCGCCGCAGCGCCTCGAAGGCATCGGCCGAGGACCCCGGCCGGGACATCGAGGAGACCGAGGACGTCATGGCCGAGCTCACCCGCGACATGCGGCGTGAGGACGTGACCCTCGTCGAGGATCACCCCCGACTCGTCGTGACGAGCGAGACGTCCCTCGAAGACCTCCGGGCCCGCATCGACGCGGTGATCACGCACTATGGCGGCTTCGGGATCGAGGTCACGGTCGGCGAGGAGGAGCAACGCGAGCTCTGGCTCGAAATGCAGCCGGGCGACCAACTGCGCGTGCCCGACCTCGGCCACACCCGCGACGTGACGGCCCTGTCCGGCTCCTGGTGGTGGGGCGGCGCCAAGGTCGGCGACGACCGCGGCCCCATCGTCGGATACCTCACCGGCAGCACACCCGGTGTCTTCCGTAACGATGTGACCGCGGGAAGCGACAGGGGAGACGCGACGACGACGGCGTTCGTCGGCCGGTCCGGACGAGGCAAGACGACGGCGATGATGCTCTCGCTCCTCGACGCCGGGTTCCGCGGCTCCTACGCCCTCGCGCTCGACTTCAAGGGCGACCTTGGCGGCCTGGTCACCGCGGCCCGCCGCTACGGCCTGAACGCTCACCTCATCGAGACCGGCCCCAAGTTCGCCGGGGCCGTCGACCTGTTCACGCTCCTGGCGTCCGAGGGCGTCGACGTCGCCCGCGGTGAAGTGCCCGCCCAACTCTCCGTTGCCATCCCCGAATGGCTGCGCGAGGCCGGGGCCGAAACACCCATCACCCGCGCGGTGAACGAGGTCATCGCCCAGGGCGAGCCCGCCACCTGGAAGGTGATCGAGTACCTGCGGAACATGGACGACGAGCTCGGCCGCAAGGCGGGCGAGGCTCTCTACGAACTCGCGCAGAACGCCTTGGGTGCGCCGTTCATGGGCCGCCCGACCGGCGCCGGGGCACCCATCAACCCCGAACCGGGGATCTTCGTCGTGCAGATGCCGGGTCTGTCCCTGCCGCAGCCCGAGGAGGGCCGCCGGGACTGGACTCCCATGAAGCGCCTGAGTGTCGCCCTCATGCACTCGATGTTGGCGTTCGGTGTCACCACCGCAGGCCGTCGAGACCTGCGCGGCCTGCGCAAGGTGGTGGCGGTCCCGGAGGTTCACGTCCTCACGGCGACGCGAGAAGGCTCGTCCTTCTTGCAGTACATCGCCCGAGTGGGCCGCGCCCTGGCGACGTCGCTCCTCCTGGACACGCAGGACCCCGAGTCGCTCGTCTCCATGGTCGGCGTCCTCGAACAGCTCACCACCGTGGCGGGTTTCCAGCTCACCACCCGCGAGCAACAGAACGCCTTGGCCGAGCTCCTCAGCCTGCCCAAGGACGCCCACAGCCGCGCCCTGATCCAGTCCGTGGGCCTCCTGCCCGACGGCGAGATTCGGCACGGCCATTGCGTGATCCGTGACCGCCGGTTCTCCTGCGCCACCGTCCAGTGGGACGTACCGAGCGACGAGCTTTTGAAGCTCCTCGACACCTCGCCCAAGGCGGCCGACCAGTCCGCAGACGACGACCCCGTGAGCATGGAAAAGGTGGACGCATGACGCGCAAGACGACGGCCGCCGTACTGGCCGCCGGCATCCTCGCCCTTGCCGGATGCTCCTCGGACGGCGACGGCGGAAAGGACAGCAACCCGAGTGCCGGCGGGCAGGAGGCCCCCCAGGACGACACGCTCGTGAAGGTGGCCAAGCGCTACCAGGAGGCCGCCAACCGCGAGGACTGGAAGGCCGCTTGCGGCCTCAGCTCCTCGCGGCTGCGCGGCGGCACGGTCGAGGAATGCGCCGACCGGCTCACCGTGGACGAGCCCACGCCCGACCCCAGCGAGTCGAGCCCCTCACCGTCGTTCTCCCCGCCGACGTACGCCGACGGCTCGACACCCGAACCCGTCGCGTCCCGCACGCCCACCGGGCCGGACCGTGCCGACACCGGCCCCGTCTCGGCCTCGGACGTCGTCGAGGTCTCGGCGGTCGAGGACCACCCGGCCGGGTACGGCGTGCTCGTCACCTACACCGTGAAGTGGCCCGACAAGGACGCCACCACCACTCGCCGCGCGCTGCGCCTGGTCCAGCAGGGCGGGGCCTGGCTCGTCGACCAGCACGAGGACGTACAAGAGGGCGACATGGGGCACGGCTCGCCGGTCCGCGCCGCCCTGTCAGGGGGGTAACAGTGCTCGTCTACTACAACCTGCCGCGGCTGCGAACCGTGGCGATTCCGCTCCTGTTCGCTTTCACCACGTTGATGGTGTTCGCCGGACAGGCCCACGCCGCGGATATCGACCCAACGGGAATCGGCGACCTCATGCCGTCGCCGGACTCCAAGGTGCCCGAGGGGGAGGGCACCCTCTATGAGACGTACAGCAATCCGACTCTGTGGCAGCTCGATTCCGATTTCGGCAAGTGGGACGTTCTCGACCCGATGGCCGAGTCCATCGCGGATATCTGCATGGGCCTGATCGCCGTACTCGGTACGGCGTGCATCGTGATCGTGCAGTGGATTTTCCAACTGACCACGATCCCGGAACTTGAGAACGCCATCACCAAGTCCATCGGCGGGGCCGCCAAGGGCCTTACCGTGACGCTCCTCCCGAGCGCACTCGCCGTCGGCGGCCTGGTGGCATTCGTTCAGCACAAGAAGGGCGGCGGGGGCGGGGGCCTGTCGCAAATCGCCTGGGTGCTGATCTCCGGTGTGGTCTCGATCTCGCTCCTGACCAGTCCTCAGACCTGGGTCGGCGGCATCGACAGCGCCCGTCAGGTCGGGTCGAGCGTCACCATGAACGCCACGGCGCAGGGCCTCGGCGACGGATCGGGCGACTTCCCGTTCAAGCTCGACCATAAGCCGAAGTTCAGCGGCAACGGCCGGGATGACGCCCTCCGCAAATCCAGTGACGCCGTGTGGCGCGCATATGTGGCGACCCCATGGTGTGTCGCAGAATTCGGCTCTTTCGAGGTCTGCGAGAAGTACGGCAAAGACCTGTTGGACCAGGGCACCGACAAGGACAAGCGCAAGGAATGGTTGCAAGACACCGTCGATGACGATGCAGTCGGCGGCGACTCTGTGACATGGCGTCAGGGACATAGCCCCGTCGGCCGGATCATGGTCACCATTCCCGCCCTAATCTCCATCATCCTGTTCGCGGCCCTAATCCTGATGCTCGCCTTCACCTCATTGGCGAGCCTCCTCGGCGCCCTCATGCTCCTGTTGACGGGCGTCATCTTCGCGTGCCTCTGGGTCATCCCCGGCCGCCCCCGCGAGTGGGGCCTCGCCTGGTTCGATCAGATCCTCGCGCGGACCCTCGAAAGCCTCTTCGCAACGATGGCCCTCGGCGCGGTTCTATCCCTACAGGCCGCTACGACGCAGATGTTCGGCGTGTACGGGTGGCTCCCCACCAGCGGCCTGAGCATTGCCGCTGCCATCGTTGGGATGAACTTCCGGGCCGTCGTCGCCCAAATCTTCGGCGTCCGTGGCACCACTTCCGGGATGCTCGGCGGCCTCGCCGTCGCCAAGATGCTGAACGGAGGCGGCGGAGGCCGCAGCCGCCGCCGGGGCGGCGGCGACTTCGACCACCAGCCCGTGCGCACCGTGCCCGGCCGCCGACGTCGCCGAGGCGGAGGCGGCGGGGGAGGCGGCGGGGGAGGCGACGACGACCTGCCGCAGCTCCCCGGCGGCGGGGGAGGCGGCGCCGCCGACGACTCGGGCGTCATCCTCACCCGCGTACCACGCCACCGGCCACCCGCGCCGGCACCCCGCCCGCTCCCGGCTACGGCCGGTGCAGGGGCAGGCCCGGCGCTCCCACCCGGCGGCGGCGCCGGGACTGTCGGCGGACGCTCCGACGCCCCGGTGATCACGCTCGACCGCGAGCGGTCCGACGTCACCGGCAAAGCCCGCGCCACCCTGCCCCCGCCGCCGTCGAGGCCCCGCGCCGCACTACCCGGCGGCAAGGAGGGCACCACGGGGCCCACGGGGACCGCCGCAGGGGCAGGAGCCGCCCGTCCGGCCATCGGGTCGGGCCCGACTCCGGTCATGCGCCCGGAGAACGGCGCCGCCCCTAACTACGCCTTCCGGCAGGCTCCACCGCCCTCGCGGCCGGGCGAGCCCAAGATCATTCAGGCGACGGTTATCCGCAGTACGCCCAACGGTCCGCCACCGCGGCCGACCGGGAGCACGCAACCGCCGCCCCGCGCCACCGCGCCGGCACGCCGCACAGCGGCCCCGGCGGTACCGGCGCCCAGGAACACCGGCCGACGGGGGTAAGCCATGGCGAAGAACGACGAACCGACCCCGGAGGAGTGGCGGGAGATCCTCGCCTCGTTCTCCTATCCCGAGGAGGTCAAGAAGGCCAAGGGCCGCCGCGGGCGACGCGAAGCCAAGCGCGAGCACCGCGAGAGCGTCCGCCGCCTCACCAAGGAATACGTTCGAGAGGAGCGTCGCCGCGACCCGCTGCGCCCGGCCGGGGCCCTGGTCATCGTGTTGGTGATCCTGGGCCTCGGCGTCGGGGCCCGTTTCCTGTGGCCGAGCCTCCTCGGCGACAGTCACACGGGCGACCGCGTCACGGCTACCGCGAGCCCGACCCCCGGCGCCCAGGAGGAGGAGCCCGCGGCGACGCCGAGCAGCTCCTCGGCGTCGGCGTCGCCGAGCTCCTCGGCGGCCGTCGACCTCAGCAAGCCGGACCACGTCGCCGAGGAAGCCGTACGGATCTACCTCACCCGCAACCCGCCCAAGGACGGCGACCACACGGCGAGCGTTCTCCGGGCACAGCCGTACATGACGGCGGCCCTCGTCGAGAACCTCGCCGGGCACACCGACCCGGGATGGGCCAAGCTCGTCAGCCGCGGGGGAGTGGCCACCGTCCGCACGGTCAAGGTCGAGCCCGTCGGCAGTGATCTGCCGGTGGACACCCCCGTTCGTGTCTGGCGGAAGACCACGGCGAAGGTGGACGTCGAGGGATACGAGGACTACAGCGAAACCACCGTGCTACAGGTCGAGTTGACGACCAACGGCGACGGCGACGGGTGGCGCGTCTCCCGAATCCTGGGGCTGTAGTGGACGGACGCGACGCCGTCCGGACCCTGGGCCGTTTCGCCGGGTCCGGACTCAAGATCAAGGCCACTGCCATAGCGTCGGTGGTGTTCGTGATCTTCCTGTTTGTCGTCGGCATCTTCGGTGCCGGCATCGGCGGGAAGGCGTTCGCCGACTCCTGCGGCGAACGCGGAACACCCGGCGTCGACTACGGCGACGACGGCGAGGGCACGGCCCAGCAGCCAACCGGCAACATCCGGAAGAACCAGATAGCGAACGCCAAGATCATTGACAAGGTGGCTGACGACGGCGGCCTGTCCGGTCGGGCAACGCTCATCGGCCTGATGACCGCCCTACAGGAGTCGACCCTCCTCAACCTCGATCACGGCCACCTCGACTCGATCGGCCTGTTCCAACAGCGGCCGTCGCAGGGCTGGGGTACGAAGACGCAGATCATGCAGCCCAAATACGCGGCCGGCATGTTCTTCTTCGGCGCCAACCGCGACACCACCGCCGGAATCCACGGCCTGACCGACATACAGGGGTGGGAGACGATGGGCCTCGGGGAGGCCGCACAGAAGGTGCAGTCGTCCGCCCATCCCGAGCTGTACGACGGCCAGGAGGACGCCGCCCGGCAGATCGCCAAAGAGGCCGGCATCGACCTAGACCGCCCCGGCAAGGGCGGCGACGCCGACGAGGACCAGGAGCAGGGCGACGACACGGCCACGGCCAACCCGGACGAGGACGACGATCCCAACGCCGAGTGCTACCCCGAGGACGCCAACGACCGCCCCGGCAAGCCCGGTGCCGCCTTCCACGACGGTGACGCCCCGTGGCCCGCGAACGTGAAGAACCCCCGCAGCACCGCGGACGCCATCGCGTGGGCCGAGAACGAGGCCAAGACGGGCGGCAAGGACTGGTATCGCGCCTGTCTCGCGTTCGTTGCTCGGGTGTACGGCTGGAGTTTCTCCGGGGTGCCCTACGCCATCGACCACTACCGCGAGATGCCGGCCAGCATGAAGCACGACAAGGACCGGAATCCGCCGCCCGGTGCCCTCATGTACTGGGAGACCGGCGGGCGGGCGGGTCACGTTGCTGTGTATCTCGGTGACGGGAAAATTGCCAGCAACGATATTCTCCGTCCGGGTTACATTGACGTCGTACCCGCCACCGACATTGAAAGCAAGTGGGGTTCTACATACGTCGGTTGGGCACCACCGTATTTCCCCAAGGGTGGATAGATCGGAGAAAGACCAATGACCATCACTGACCCCGACCAGATTCCCGCAACCCCGATCTACACCATCACCGTCAGCTCGAACGGCGTCGCCGCGGTCAACGGTGAGGAGGTCACCGAGCCGGGCCTCAACGCCAACGAGGCCCGCGTCCGCGCCCTCGCCGAGGTCCGGATCAAGGCGGCCTTTCACGGCCGCCCCGTCCGCGTGCTCGCCAAGGAGGCCGACGGGGCGGCCTGGCCCCTGATCGTGGACGTCAACGGCGACGTGGTGACGCTCGACCACCCGCACCCGACGCCGCCGGCACCCGTGCCCGCCCAGGCTCCCCCCGCGGCCCCCAGCGCCCCGGCCGCGGCCGAGCTGGTCGTGACCTTCGCCCCGGAAGGGGCACCCCAGCGGGCGGCGGTCAGCACTCAGGCCCGCACCGCACAGCAGCCCGCCGCGCCGGATGCCGGCCGCGCCACGGCCGCCGTACCGCCCGAGTGGGCCGCGCCCCTCCCGCCGCAGTACGCATCCGTCTGGGCCGAGCTCGTCGCCCACGAGAAGGCGGGACGGCTCGTCGAGGCCATCGTCGCCGCCGCCCAGCTCGAAACCGCCCTCTCGGGCGCCTTCGGGCCTCTCGCCCCGCCCACGGTCAACGTGATGACGACGAGGGCCGCGCTCACCGTGCGCCGGGTCGAGGAGACAGAGGATTGGGCCGAGACGATGGAGCTCCTCGTCCAGACGGCGCAGCGCCGCCGCGAGGCAGGGGCCCCCGAGGACGAGACACAGCGCGTGATCAGCAACGCGCACGCGGTGTGGATTCGCCTCGCCGTGGAAGATCCCGAGTACGCCCGCGAGACGGCCGAGCCGGTGCTCGTCCTCCTGGGGGACCAACCGGAGAACAAGCGGCGCGCACAGGCCGTGATCCGCGTCCTCGAACGGGGCGCAGCGGCGTAGCAAGGCACCGCCACCGCGAACGCGCGAGACCCCCCTCCCGACACACGGGGAGGGGGGTCTCGCGCGTTCTGGGCCGGGGCGCAGCGAGGGGGCGCAGCAAGGCGCGGCAGGGCGCGGCGTAGGGCCTCAAGCGGCCCTGACGGGCCCTTTCTTCCGGGGCGTGGCCCAGGGTGCCACACGGCACGCCGCGCACCGCCCTGCGGGCCCTGGCGGGCCCTCCGGGCGAATCGCCGGGCGCCTTCGGCGCGTTCACCGGCGATTCGGTCCCGCTTCGCGGGACCGCCCTTTTGCCTGCGCCTTCGGCGCGCACCGGCAAAAGGGTTGTCGGCCCTGCGCCTTCGGCGCGCACCGGGCCGACAAGCACGCGTCGCGCCGTGCGGCCTCCTGGGTCACGCCCCGGAAGCACAACGCGAAAGGCGCTTTCAGTGACCCCAATTTCATGCCCGCATTGCGGCGGCCTCTCGGCCTACCGCATTCGGCCCGACGGCCTGTTCGGGTGCCCCGAATGCGGAAACCTCCTCGACCGCCGCGATATCGACCTCGACGGATTCGAGGTCTGGGTCGTCGACGAGACCGGAACCCTCGGCAAGGTGCAGGACCCCACCGAGGCCCGCGAACGGCTTCACGAGTACCTCGACGACTACCTCGACGAGCCCCTCGACTCCTATTTCGAGGCGAGCATCCTCAACGCCTTTGAGTGGGCCGCCGCCGACGTCCTCGACGCCATGAACGCCGGTCTCCGCATCCCTGAAATGGAGAGCACCAAGTGAGCAACGGATTCCGATTCCAGCTCGGCACTCCGGACCAGGAATGCCGATACCCCGTCCGTCTCGACGGACTGCACATCGGCCGCATTTACCGTTGGCACGGCGCTTGGTACGCCGTCCCGGCGGGACACTCGGAAGAAATCCGAGTCGCCGCCGGAAGCGCCGGGAAGGAACTCGCCGCCGGGTACCTCGTCGCAATGTACGACCTGCGACAGATCACCCCGCAGGACGAGAACGAGGACGAGGCCGCCGCGCCGCGCGAATTGGTCGGCCCGGTGCCGCTCCTGCATCCCCGAATGCCCGCAACGCCTCGGAACACCGAGGCTGCGCGTAAGGCAATGGCCGGACTCGCGGAATTCCTTTGGACTCCGCTCGGCGGTTATCCGGGTGCGGATAACCCGTGGTTCCTCCGTTGCGAGCTCTGCGGATGGCAAGGCCCCCGCTATTGGTCCCACTTGCGCGGGCGCAATGGAAACCCGCCCTCGGCATTCCGGCACCCCGGATGCCTCGACGTGGAAAAGGTCCGCGCCGCAATCACCGTCTACGGCAAGTGAAAGGCAGAGGAATGACGGACCTTTACGCGGACGGCGCCGCCGAGGCCAACAGGACCCGCGCACACTGGGCACTCACGGCCCTGGAAGCGTTCGGCAAGGAGACCGGGCAAAACTACATCGACGGCACTCTCGACGTGGGCGACGACGTTCTCAGGGAATTGGGCGGCGACCTCCTCGCCGACCTGTTTCACCTCGCCCGCCTCAACGGCTGCGCCCCTGAACTCGTCATCGACGCGGGCCTCATGCACTTTGAGGCCGAGCTCGACGAGGAGCGGGCCGAGGAAATCGAGCCCTACCTCGAAAGGGCCAAGGCCGCAGGGGTGGAGCTCTCGCCCGGTGACTTCAAGTGGGACGAGGACCGGCCGACCATCGACGGGATGGAACCCGCCGACTGGTTCGACCACATGACGGACTGACAGAACGGCCTAGGTAACGACTAGGCAACAGAAAAAGGGTGACCGGTGAATGGTCACCCTTTTTCCATGCCCAAATGCGCGGCCAATCGACAGCCCTTCGGGCTGGGCCGCCTCTATGTGGCCTTCGGCCACGGGCGGCCTGGTCCCGCTTCGCGGGCCCGAAAGGAAACCCGCCCCCTAAGTGGCCTTCGGCCACGGGGCGGGAAAGACCCGGCCCTATCGGGCCGCCGCTATCGCGGTGGGCCCCTTTAAGGCGCTTCGCGCCGGGGCCCGCCCCTGCGGGGCAAAGGAAAACGGCCTACGGCCGTTTGGAAAACGAATGCTAAGGTATTCTCATAAAGCCAAGGAATTACCCGGAAAAGGCACTTGATAAAGAGGCGACCACCGCGCTTGACAAAGAATTTAGTAAGCCCTATGGTGGGAAACCTAAACGGAATTAGATAAGGGGAGGTGAGGGAAATCGGAACCAAGTTCGAGGGAAACGGAATCGACGAGGTCACCCCCACCCCTCCTAGCCAGCCTAGCCGCGAAGCGGCAAAAGCCCAGGTCAGAGGCCGCGAAGCGGCCAGAGCAACCCCCACAACCGCCGTGAAACGGCGGTCAGGCTCCGCGAAGCGGAGCCCTCGACGGCGTGAAACGCCGTCAGGGGATCGGCGAAGCCGATCCCTGGTGGTAGGCGGCGAAGCCGCCTACGGACCCGCGCGCGGG
>NZ_JBVISS010000030.1:0-28722 GCF_055575395.1 Streptomyces sp. NPDC034103
GCGATGGCCATGTCCATGATCTTGTGGATCTTCGTGGCGTGGGCCTCGCCCAGGGCGCCGCCGAAGATCCGGAAGTCGTGCGCGTACACGAAGACGGTACGCCCCTCGACCGTGCCCCAGCCGGTGATCACACCGTCCGTGTACGGCTTCTTCACCTCCAGGCCAAAACCGGTGGCCCGGTGCCGCCGCAGTTGCTCGACCTCCTGGAAGGACCCCGGGTCCAGCAGCAGTTCGATGCGTTCCCGGGCGGTCAGCTTGCCTTTGGCGTGCTGCGCCTCGGTCGCCTGCTGACTGGGACCGGCCAGCGCCTTCTCACGGATGCTGTCCAGTTCCGCCACGCGCCCGCGGATGTCGGCGGGTCCCGGTTCCATCGATGCCCGGCTCGTCATAGCCATGTCAGGTGCCTTCCTGGGACAAGGCCGAGGAGGTCCCGCCCCGGGTCCGTGAAGCCATCGTAACAAACCGCATATGCGGTTTCTGGTTAAAGAGTGAAGGAAATCGGGAGATACACCTCGGCATCAACGCCAGCTCTCGGGTGCCGCGTAGCGGTCCGGCTCTGCCCACCAGCGAATTTCAGCCGCCGGCGGCTCCTCGGCCGCCTCGTCCCCACCCGCCCGCACACTGAGCAGCACAGCGACCACGGCGGCCAGTTCTGCCTCGTCAGGCCGCCCTCGCTCCACCCTGATCACGGCTTCTCCCGTCTCCACGCGACCGATCCCCCTTCATGTCGGGCCTGCAGACACGGTCGGGGACGCCACTCAAGGACGACTTTCAGATCGCTTGAGGTGGAGAGCGGGCCGCGCCCCATAGCCCGGCAGACGGCGGGGCTACGGGAACGGGCGCAGAACGGGACACGTGCGGGGGGTCCCACACCCCGGGAGACGTCCGGTGATCATCTCCACATTCAGGAACGCATGGCTCCATTTATCGCAGGGCTGACTGTGCCATTCCTTCTAGAAATTAAACCGGGTGGTATGTATCTTCACTGTCCTGAGGGATCCACCACTCACATTCAAGCCGAGGCGGCTCAGGGGGGAACTGTGTCTACGAGTACGTTCCACGTGAATCGTGCGATACCCAGCGCGGCGCTCAGAGACAGCGACACGACGGCCTCTACCGAGGCCCGTGTCCTGCTCTACCGGTCCCTGACCACCACTGTTCCCAAGGAACTCGTCCACCGCGCGAGTGTCGCTGAAGTCATGCTGACTGACTGGGAGCGGGTGGGCAAGGACCACTTCACCGTCGCCGCCCAGTGGCCCCGCGGGCACAGCTTCTTCGCCAACGTCGACGGCTGCCACGACCCGCTCATCGTGGCGGAAACGATCCGGCAGGCAGGGACACTCCTGACGCACGCGGAGTTCGGCGTCCCGCTCGGCTACCACTTCCTGATGTGGGACCTGTCCGTCTCCGTAGAGCCGGAGGTCCTTCAGGTCGGCACCGCGCCCGCCTCGGTCGACGTCGAGATGACCTGCGAGGACGTCAAGCTGCGCGGCAACAGGCTGGCGGGCTGCCGCTACAACGCGGTGATCCGCCGCAACGGCCAGGTCGCCGCGACCGGAAGCGCCAACTTCACCTGCACCTCCGCCAAGGTCTACGAGCGACTGCGCGGCGATCGCGGCGACATGACGCAGCGGCAACTGCCGCTCACCGCCCCGACGGCGCCTCAGAACGTCGGTCGGATCTCCCCGATGGACGTCGTGCTGTCCCCCATCGGGGAACCGAACCGCTGGCTGTTGAGGGTCGACACCCGCCACCCCATCCTCTTCGACCACCCGGTCGACCACGTGCCCGGCATGGTGCTGCTGGAAGCGGCCCGGCAGGCCTCGACCGCGCTCCTGGGCGGCCCTTGCCTGCCCGTGGACTTCAGCAGTGAGTTCATGAAGTACGTGGAACTGGACGCTCCTTGTGTGATCGAGGCACAACAGCTGCCTGACTCGGCCACGGGCCGGGGCGAGCGTGTCCTCGTGACCGGCTACCAGGACGAGACGCCCGTGTTCCGGTCCACCGTGACCATGGCGCCGCTCTCCGCCTGACGGCCGCCGGCGCAGCGGGACCCCGCTGCGCCGGCGACGGCCTCGCCTTCCGCGCCGGAGCGTCCTGCCCCCGCGCGGAAGGCGCCCGGCGCCACCTTCGGCGCGGTCCGCGCCTGTTCGACGCCGCCCCCTCCCCCCACCGCACGACACGAGCCCGCCGGACGGACGCGGGCCGCCGAACTCCTCGGCGCCCGCCGGGCACCGGCCGCGGAAGGTTCCCTCCCCGCCGGTGGAGCACCGCGGCAGCACCCGCCCGGCACGCCCTTGCCACCCGTCGCACTCCGGCCATTTCCGCGACGCACGGGGGCCTGGCCAACGGCCTCGTCGCCGCGCGCGGCGACGAGGCTCACCGGCCGCCCGCACCGATCGGCGCGCCCGCGTCCTCAAGGCGCCCGTAGCGCTCCCCGCCACCGCGGGCGCCTCTCGCGGACCGCGCGGAACACCTGGCCATCGTGCGGACACGCAGTTCGGCCGGAAGCCGCCCAACCAAATCACCGCCCGCCGCTCGCACCACTCGCCGACACCGGGATCACCGGCGCCTGCCCCGGCCCGGTCGCGTGCGGCGCCCGCGCGCACCGAGATCGAACGGCCGCCCCTCCCCCGCCCGACCCGACGGTTTTCCGCAACTCATTGAAGGCCGTACGGACAGAAGGATGCGCGATCTCGCGTTGTCTGTAAGATACAAACTGGGCGGTTTTTTTAGTGGGCCTTCGGGCTGGATCAGAGGAGGCGCCGATAGTGGCGAAACAGGACAGGGCGATCCGCACACGTGGAACGATCCTCACGGCAGCGGCCAAGGTCTTCGAGGAACACGGCTACCAGGCCGCCACGATCTCGGAGATCCTCTCCACGGCGGGCGTCACCAAGGGAGCCTTGTACTTCCACTTCAACTCCAAGGAGGAGCTGGCGTTCGGCGTGCTCGACGCGCAGCACATCCAGTTCGCCATCCCCAGCAGGCCCTGCAAGCTCCAGGAGCTGGTGGATGCCGCGATGCTGCACGCCTACCGGTTGCAGACCGACCCCATGGTGCGCGCGAGTGTGCGCCTGGCCATGGACCAGACGGCGACCGGCCTGGACCGTACGGGTCCGTTCCTGCGCTGGAGCGGGATCACGCATGACCTGCTGAAGCAGGCGCAGGCCCAGGGCGAGCTGCTGTCGCAGGTCGTACCGGCCCAGTCCTCGGACGTGTTCGTGGGGTCCTTCGCCGGCATCCAGTCCATGTCCCAGGTCCTGAGCGGATACCAGGACCTCACCGGCAGGGTCAGCGAGTTGATGCGCCATCTGCTGCCCGCTCTGGCGCAGCCCTCGGTGATCGCCTCCCTGCGGCTGTCCGCGTCCCGGGGAGCCGAGGTGTTCGAAGAGGTCCAAGGCCTGATGGAGGAGCACAGGACCCCGGTCTCGATCGACTGAGCAGCGGGGCGGAGCCCTGAGCCGCACCCTGTTACCCCCGGTCCGCGTGTAAGTTGGGCTCGAGAGTCACATCCGGTTTCGAGACGTTGGGCAGTTCAGACGCTCGGTACCGGTAGTAGGGGTTCCCCCACACCCCTCAGCGCACGCCGATAGGCATGTACGCCGGTACATCCACCGTCTGCTGCAGGGGGGTTGGGGGCATGGGATCGCTCGTCGGAAAGACGGCGCTGGTCACGGGGGCGAGCCGGGGTATCGGCAGAGGGATCGCGCGCGAACTCGCGCGCCAGGGCGCGCTGGTCGCGGTTCACTACGGCGAGAACGAACAAGCGGCGCGTGAGACCCTCGAGTTGATCGGCCGGGACGGCGGGCGGGCCTTTGCCGTCCGGGCCGAACTGGGCGCACCGGGCGATGTCGAGACGCTGTACTCCCAGGTGGAGAACGGCCTGGCGCAGCAGGGGCAGGGGCCCGAGTTCGACATTCTCGTCAACAACGCGGCCGTCAGCGGGTCCGCTCGGATCCACGAAGTGACGCCCGAGCTGTTCGACCGCCTCTTCGCGGTGAACACCCGGTCTCTGCTGTTCCTCGTGCAGCGGGGCCTCAAGAACCTGCGCGACGGCGGCCGCATCATCAACGTCTCGTCGGCGGCCACCCGGATCGCGTACCCCGAGTCCGTCGTGTACTCGATGACCAAAGGGGCCCTGAACACCTTCACCCTCGCCCTGGCCAAGGAGCTCGGCCCTCGGGGCATCACGGTGAACGCGGTCGGCCCCGGGTTCGTGGCGACCGACATGAACGCCGACAGGCGGGCCACCGAGGAGGCCGCGGCGCGACTCGCCGGCTGGTCCGTCTTCAACCGGCTGGGCCAGCCGTCCGACATCGCCGAGATCGTCGGGTTCCTGGCGTCGGACGCGTCCCGCTGGATCACCGGTCAGTGCCTCGACGCCAGTGGCGGATCCGGCCTCTGACGGTGCGCCGTCCTCCCCCTCTGGTGCCCCCGGGGCGCTGTGTGCGCTCGCCCGGGGACCGAATCCCCCTTTAAAACAAACCGTATCAGCGGTATGTTTCTGACTGTGGAGGCCGCGCTCGCCAGAGCGCCAGGATGCCTACCTTTCCAAGGAGCCCAGTCATGCTCTCTCTGACATCGAGGCCCAGCGCTGCCACGGCGGCCGGAACCGACACCGGCCCTGTCCTGGTCGTCGGAGGCACCGGTTTCATCGGCAGCGCCGTCCTGAGGGAACTGACCCGCGAGCACTCCTCGCCCGGCACCACGTCCGCGATCCGCGTGCTGTCCCGCACGCTGCCTCACGTGGCGGCGGCCAACGGAGTACGGCACGTGGCCGGCGACATCACCGACCCGTCCACCCTGCACGGTGTCTGCGAGGGCGTCGAGACGGTGATCCACGCCGCCAGTTACGTGGGCCGCGACATGCAGAAGTGCCACGACATCAACTACCTGGGCACCCAGGCCCTGCTGGAGGAGGCCCGCCGCAGCGGAGTGCGGCGCTTCCTCTACGTCAGCACCGCCTCGGTCTACGGCATGGGTCCCCATCGCGGGCCTGCCGAGGGGCAGTTGGCGCCCTCCCCTGCCTCACCGGCCAGCATCTCGCGACTGCGGGCCGAGGAGGCCGTCCGAGCCGCGGGCGGCACCGTCCTGCGCCCTCACCTCATCTACGGCGTCGGGGACCGCTGGTTCATCCCCACCCTGGCCCATGTGCTGCGGCAGGCGCCCTACTGGCCCGCCGGGGCGTCGCCCCGGGCCTCCGTCATCGCGGCCGAGGACCTGGCCCGTGTGATCGTCGCGCTGACGCGGCAGTCCGGGCACGACGGCGAGACGTACCACGTGGCCGATCCCCGTCCCCTGCCCATGGACGAGCTGTACGCGAAGATGCGCGCCTTCCTTCGGCTGCCGATGGCGCAGGAGGTGTCGCTCGGGGAACACCGCGCGCTGGTGCGGCAGCTCGTACCCGACCTCTCCGACCACCAGTACGCCCTGCTCACCGAGGACTGCTGGTTCGACACCAGCCGCATCTGGCAGCGGACCGGCCTGCACCCGGGCCCGGGCTTCGAACGGCGCCTGGCCGCCTGCTCCGCCTGGTACGCCAAGCAGCTGGCTCCCGAAGCCCTCACGCCCTCGGGCACCGGCCGGTCCCTGGTCGGCTTCCAGGCCACCGTCACAGCGGCAGCGTGATTCCCAGCGCACGCATCGCCGAGGACGGCGGCCCGCCCTCCGACCGCTCCGTCTTGCAGCCCTTGCTGCCCGGTGCCAGTGTGCGCGGGTCCACGGCCTCGGCGGGCGCGCCCGTCGCGTACAGGCCCTCGGGGTCGGTGTCGCGATCGTGCGGCAGCAGCCAGAACACCCGGCGCCGGAACGTGCCCGAGGACCGGGACGGCTTGGCCCCGGAACCCAGCAGCGCGTAGCCGACCATGCGGCCGTCGCGGTGGTAGGGGGGCTTGCCGCGGCGCGTCGGCAGCCGGTCCAGGCTCTGGCGTACGTAGTCGAGCGCGCTGATGTCCTCGAGCCAGACGAAGTCGTCCTCGTGAACGAGCTCGTCCTCGGTGATGAGCGCGCTCATGCTGTCTCCTCGTCGGCGACCAGTCCGATGCCCGGGTAGTACTTGCGCTGGTTGGACAGGATCATCTCCTTCGGAGAGGCCAGTCCCACCACCTCTCGGACCCGTGCCGCGAAGGCCCGGGACGAGATCGCCGGGGCCCCCTCATTCTGACACCACGTCTTATAGACCGCGTAGAGCTGTGCCTGTTCCGCTCTCAGCTCCGGGGCGATCCGGCAGGATTCGGAGAGAAAGCGCCCGGTGTGGTCCTCGGTCTCCGCGTAGGCCGTGGTGGCGATCCGTACGCGCTCGGGGCCGGCCAGGTCCTTCTCGCCGCTCAGGTAGCGGCGGGCGCCCAGGATCAGCCAGTTGAGGATCCCCGGGCCCTCCTCCGTGACGAGGATGTCGGCCAGGTTGTCGATCTTGCGGTGGTCGGGGACGACCCGCTCGAACGGGATCAGCCGCATCCGCCGCCAGAACGCGAAGCCGCCGGTGCCGACCTCGGGCCGGTGGTTGCCCAGCAGCCAGAGTTTGTGGGTGGGTTGGAAGCTGAAGAAGTCCTGCCGCATCCGGCGGGCCTTGATCCGGTCACCGCCGGTCAGCAGCTTCACCCGGGCCTCGTCGAAGCGGTCCCCCGGCTTGACCTCGCTGCACACGATGACCCGCCGTCCGTGCAGCTCGGCCAGGTCGGTGGGGTGCCCCTCGTAGGGCCGGGCCATCAGGAATCCGGGCGGCGCGGCATCCGCGTAGTCCCCCACCAGCTTCATCAGCACGTCCAGCAGCACCGACTTGCCGTTCTTGCCGGACCCGAACAGGAACGGCATGACCTGTCCGCCCACGTCCCCGGTGATGGAGTACCCCAGCAGCAGATGCAGGAAGTCGATCATCTCCGCGCCCTCGGGCCCGTCACCGAAGGTGTCGGTGAGGAACCGGTCCCAGCGCGGGGTGGGCATCGGCTGGGGGGCGGCGGTGGTGGAGCGGGAGTGGAAGTCCTTGTCGGGGTCGGGCGTACGGATCAGCCCGGTGCGCAGGTCCACGATGCCGGCCGGGGTGCACAGCGCGTACGGGTCGGCGTCCAGGCGGGCGGCGTTGAGCACCATGCCGGGCGCGGTCCGGGCCTGCGCGAGCATGGCGTTCATCCCGCCGGTGCTCAGGGCCCGGCGGCGGTGCTGCTGGAGCGCCACGGAGGTGAACACCCCGCGCGGGTCGTTGCTCGCCAGGGACTCCGCGAGGTCACCGGCGGCCCACATCACGGTGTCGTCCTCGTCGATCTGCCAGCGCGTGCTGTCCCAGCGGAACCAGCCGAGCCCGGGCACGTGCCGGTAGTCGTTGGAGTAGAGCTTGACGAACAGCTTGGCGTTGCCCCGGTCGCTGAGGGTGTCGGGCAGCAGTCCGTCGGCCGTGGCCGCCGCCGTCTGCGCGGGGATGTCCTCCTCGGAGCGGCCGGGCGGCACCGGCTGCGCGAGGATCTGCGCGGCGACGGCCTGGGCGTCGAAGAGGGCGTCGTCCTGGCGGGACGTCATACCCGGCCTCCCGGGGCCAGTGGGCGGAGCCGACCGGCGTTCAGACCGCTGCGGATGATGGCCCGGTAACGGCGTTCCTGGCCCGGGCGGGCGTGCTCGGCGGCCTCGCCGAGGATCCGCTCGGCCTCCGTCGCCTCGAGCTGCCCGCCGGCCACGAGCCCGCCCGCGGTGTAGGCGGCTCGGTTCAACTTCTCGGAGAACGCCGCCCCTTCGGTCACGGCGGCGCAGGCGGCCACCTCCGCGAGCAGCGCGCCCAGGGCGCGGTTCACGGCACCGTGGCCGCCGCCCGCGGCCAGGACGGCCTGACGGGCCCTGGGGGGCACCGGTCGCGGCGTGGGCACGTACGCGGGCGGCAGATGCCCGGTGCGCTCCAGTTCGCGGGCGAGCCAGTCGGGCAGCGGCGCGGGCTCCCGTGCGGGGCCCACGGGCTCGTACGCCCCGGCGTCGGTCACGGTGCCCGGGGCGACGATGTAGCCGCCGTGCGCCCGTATGTCGACCTGCCAGGCCAGTGCGCGGCCGCCGGAGCCGGTGGAGCACTGCCAGCGGTGCCCGCTGTGCGCCCGGTACCAGACGTGCAGGCCGCCCGAGGGGGTCCTGACGCGGAGGGTCGTCTCGTCGCCGGCGGGGCTGGGGAAGCCGCGCAGGGCGGCCAGCACGCCGAGGGTGTGGAAGCCGTTGGCCAGCCCGCTCAGATCGATGTCGTCGGAGATCGCGATTCCCGGCAGTAGGCGGTCCCGGTCGGGGAGTTGGCGTTCGTGCGCGTCGATGTCGATGACCAGCAGACCGGCGGGCCCGCAGGAGATGCCCACGCCGAAGCCCGGGTTGGCGCCCCACCACTGCTCGATCCTGGTGAAGTCGAGGGTGGCCGCGTGGAATCCGTGGCACCAGCGACCCGCGGCCGGGCAGCCGCAGCCCTTGTGGTGATGGCCGGGTCGACGGCAGTCCTCGCAATTGCCCGCGGGGGTCTTACGCCCCGGGGCCAGCGGATGGACGGGCCATCCCCGGCTGGCACACCACCGAGCCGTCCTCAACGCGCCCGCGACCGGGGCGGACACAGATGAGTAGCTACGTGAGTTGTGCAGCTCAGAGGCCATGCGCACCCCCCACCAGCGACCGAAGCGACTGAGCGACCGGAACAGCCTAGCGAAGCAAGCGGGAACCGAGGGCCCCCTGTGGAAAACAAAGATTCGATTCACTTCGAGGGGTCAGCGACTGACCGAGAAGCGACCCAGCGACTGAGCGTCTTCGGTAGCTCTTCAGTCGCTCGGAGAAAACCGCAGGTCAGCGATAGAGACAAGACCCAAACAGCGACTGAAGCGACTAAGCGACTGTATATATGACGCGCACGCGCACACACGCACACACGCGAATGTCTTCATATACCCGGGGCTTGAGTCGCTTCAGTCGCTGTTTTCCCAGCTGCACCCCGCCTGACCTGGTACTTCTTCTCAGCGACCGAAGGCGACTCAAGCCGGTCTTGGTCGCTGCTCTTCAGTCGCTGCTCGTTTTCCGGGCCTCAGGCAGGCAGCGACTGAAGCGGACGCCCCTCAGCGACCCAACAACCGAAGCGACTCAAGCGACTCTGGAGCCGACCTGAAGGGGAGCCGGCCCGTCCCGTCCGAAAAGCACCGGTGCGGGCGCAGCCCGGGGCACAACCCCGACTCTCAATCGCTTCAGTCGCTGTCCCCCGCCCAAGCCGCCCTGACCTGGGACCTCTTGGCAGCGACCGACAGCGACCCACACCCCGCCGCCCTGGCCGGGCTCCCCGCGGCAACACCCGTGCCCCCTGCGCGGGACTTCCTCCCCCGCTGGCCCATACTGATCTCCTGCGAGAACCCCGAGCCCGTCCCGATCCGGACGGCGGGCCGACACCCCGGGGCGAGGGAGGAGACGAAGTGCCGGATCGCATCCAACAGTTCGGCATCTACGGCGCCCGCGGCATCAAGGGCTACGAAGCGGTCGCCCGCCGGCTCGACGCCCTCGCCGGGTACATCGCCACCCCCGTCACCGCCCGCCGCGGTCTGCTGGCCCGCCTGCACTACCTCACCCGCACCGACCACGCCCGGGCCGCCGCACGCGCCGCGGGACTGACGGTCACCGAGCGCACGCTCAAGGCCTGGCTGGACGGAAGGCGCAGCCCCTCCAAGAAGAACCTCGACCGCATCGAGCAGGCCTACCGCACCGTCCGCCGCCACAACACCGCCCGCTACCTCCTGGCCCGCCTCAACCGCGAGGGCCGCGGCACCCGGGTCGAGATCCACCCCATCAACCAGTCCCAGGTGGCCCGACCCCGCCAGCGCGTGGTGGAGTTCCGCACCCTCAACATCCGCCACTGGGACCGCATCGTCGAAGCCTGGGCCACCGACAACCTCCAGGCCCTCGACGACGCCTGGGTCGACCAGATCGTGGACCTGGGCTCGCAGTGGGGCCAGTACGAGTACGTCACGAACGTGGGTTTCGCTGCCTGACGTCACCGGGAGGGGCCCGGGCGGCGGCGCGGGCCTGGGGGTGGCTCTCGTGCCGGTTGGCGGCACGCGTCGGCGGACAGGCGGCCCCAGGGGGGCTCAGCCCGGTCGAGGGCGCGCGGTGTCCAGGCGCGGTGGTTTGCGACGGCGTGCGGCAGCGGGCGCCTCGAAAGCCGCGGGCTTCCTTGAGGACGTTGCCGGGCTACAGCCCCAGGTCGAGGGCGAGACACGAGAAGGTGCGCCAGGCGGCCGTCTCGCCGGGCACGTCGTTCGCGCCGCCGTGCGGCTCGGACTGCGCCACTTCCGTCATGTCCTCGTACCGGATGCGCTCGGGCAGCTTGCCGAAACGTGCGTGGCGGGTCGCTGCGGCGACGTCCAACACGGCTTCCTGACTCATGGCCGGCCTCCACTTCATCACTGGTGAACGGCCCCGTCGGCCGGGACCGTCAACAGCGTGCGCCTCAGCGGCGTCACCTGTCAAGCCGGTGACGGCTCTGAGGGGCGGTTCTGGAGCCCGCTGCCCGGCGTCGCCGAGCGAGGCGATCCGGAGGCGGCGCGGGTGACGGCCCTTGCTGTCGGCGGAGGTGCCCGGCGATGGCAAGGTGGCGTTCTTGCCCCCGAGCAGCGTCACCTGTCAAGATGGTGATGTGAATCTTGACCACGTCTTCGTCTGCGGCCACCCGGCGCTCGACTTCGCGGCCACCCTCCGGGCCCGACGTTCGACCCGGTTCGAGATGTTCGTGACGCCGGAGCGACTGAACGCCTGGTACCTGGAGTCCGGACTGGTGGACACGATCACCCCGGGCCAGGAGGACGACGTCCAGGAGGCCACGGCGGTACGCGAGGCCATCTACCGGCTCGTCACCAACCGCCGCCTCGGCGAGGAGTTCGACCCGAAGGCCCTGGAGACGCTCAACGCCGCCGCCCGCAAGACCCCCGTGACGCCCCAGCTCACCCCGACCGGACGGCTCACCGAGGCCTCCCCCGAGCAGGCGCTGGCAACGCTCGCCCGGCAGGCGGTGGAGCTGCTCAGCGGCCCGGACGTGCCGCTGCTGAAGGAGTGCGGCAACCCCGAGTGCACCCGGATCTACATCGACCGCTCCCGCGGCATGCGGCGCCAGTGGTGCGGCATGGAATCCTGCGGCAACAAGATCAAGGCCGCCGCATACCGCGCCCGCAAGAAGTCCGCGCCGGCGGGAGCAGCGACGAGGAGTTGAGGCGGTACTGGGCGGGGCCCGCGAGGGCCCGATCTCTTGGTCGGCGACCTCGACGCCCCGGCCGAAACGTTCGGTCCTCGCGCGCGGTCAAGCCGACACTTACGTGTGGTGGCTGAGTGCCGGGCGGATGAGAGGGCGGCAGGTCTCAGCGGCCGGGGGCCCGCTCGGTGACTTCCTGGAGGAACCACTCGTTGCCGTCCGGGTCCTTGAAGGCGGCGAAGGTGCCGTAGCTGGCCCGCTCCGGGTGCAGCCCCGGGACGCGGTGAGTGTCACCGGCGTGGTGAAAGGCGCCCGTCTCGTCGCGGAAGGGGCCGTGGACCTCCACACCGTACGAGGTCAGCTCCTCTTGGGCCTTGAGGATGTCGGTGACGGTCAGCTGAAGGCCGTGGAGCGTGCCCGGCTCCTGGCGGGTGAGCCCCTCCCCGAAGATGATCGAGCACTCGGAGCCCGGCGGCGTCACCTGCACGATCCGATAACCGTCACTGATCGGGAAGTCGGCGTCGAGGCGCCAGCCGAGCCTCTCGACGTAGAAGCCCTTGGCCCGGTCCACGTCGGACACGGGCAGGATGACGACTTCAAGCTTCATATCCATGGCTGTGATCTCACTTTCGGGTCGACATATGTCGCCTCAGTCAGGTGACGGTGAGCCCCTGGCGGGATGACCCGATCCGCTGCCGGAACCGTCTCCAGCCGGCCCCACACCTGCGCGCCACACCTAGCAGCGGCGTGCCGGGGCTGTGCTGCGCCCCCGATCTGGGCCGAGAGGTCATTGCCCGTCTCTGAGCAGGTCACCCGCTGCATCCACATCACCTGTTAGAGCGGTGACGAAATCATGACAGCCGCCAGCGTCACCAGTCAAGCCGGTGATGAAGAGCTTCAAGCTACTAGGGGCCTGCTGCTGGGAGTGCCCCAGGGAGTGCCCCCTGCCTAGCGAATACACAGAGAGCGGGCGAATCGCCGTTGCCGTTCAGGAGCTGCGCCTGAGGCTTGCATGACAAAACGATCTAGCCTCGGACCGATTCTGATTCTTGAAATTGCGGCCCAGCCGTCGTTGGCGCATCCACGGTTTAAGCGACGCCCTCCTTGTCGTTGATCTGGAAGGTGATGACGTCGACTTCGTCGGTTCCCGTCAGACCTGGGTAGTGGCCCTTGAGAACTTCCCGGAGTTCGGCTGCGGTCGTCAGCCCTTCAGCTTGGGCGTCCCGGTCGGTGAGGTCACTGACCGGGCAGTGCCTGATGCCGGTCACCTCTGCCGACAGGACGACTTCAGGGTCGCTCTCAAACACCAGCCGTGCCGGGCCGAGCCGCGCCGGGTCCCGGAAACGGGTGGTCTTGGTCTTGGTGCCAGAGCAGACGACTTCGAGGTAGCGGGGGTTTAACCGAATGATCGGGGGACCGGCCGTCTCGGGGTCTTGGTAGAGCGATGGGTCGAGACCGTTCATGCCCGCCTCCGGGGTCCATCGCTGAGCCAGCGGCATCAGGTCGGCGGCGAGCACGGACCTGAGCCCCGCGGGAGTGGGCACGATGACGCGCATGGTGGGGTAGTAGTCCACGAAGACCTGCCGATCGCGCCCGCACGGGCCGATGACCCCGCGCCCATGGTTTCCCACGGCGACGATGCAGCGCATCTGCCGGGCACCCTGGGCCCGCGCAGCTCCCAGAGCTACGAGTTCGGCGCAGGGCCCGCCGGTGAAGTGGTAGAGGTTCACGCCAGCGAACATCCGGTAGTCGGCGGCCATGACCGCGGCGCCCACCGTATGGATCCCATCTTCATCGGGCCCGGCGTCAGTATGCGCGTCTATGGTGCGGCGTGCCAGCTCCACGAGCTCACGCTCATCATCATCAAGAGCTCGCACAGATGACGGGACGTACACCTTTTCGACCTTCCGTTCCTTCAGCAGCCGCCCAAGAGCATTCCACGGCCCCGCAGGCGGGCTCCACAGGGTTTCGGCTTACCTTGGCTGGCCTAGCGGAGAGCATCGTCAGGGGCCGTCCGCTGGCAGGTGAAGCGCGCTGTCGTAGGGGCCGGGCGGGATGTGGAGGGTGGCGGTGCCGTAGTCGCCGAAGCGCAGCACCAGGAGCTGCTCGGTGGTCTCCTTCTGCCGCTGCTCGATCTCCAGCAGCTCTTCCTGGGCCCGCTTGGGGTGCCGGGACATGCGCTTGGAGCGCATCACCACGGTCTCGTCCCGCACCGCCGCCTGCCCCTGCGCGAGCAGGCACACGGTCATCGCGGTGCGGCGGGGCTCGGCGATGTCCTTCATCTCGCCCACCGACAGCACCCTCATCTGCTCGGCCAGCGCGGCCACCTTCGCCGGCGGTGCCTTCCCCACCCAGAAGATGGCATCCCCCAGCCCGTTCACCCTCTCCACCCGCTCCGCATGCGCTCAAAACCGCGATCACGTCGCCCGCCCGCCGGGCGGGATGCTTGATCCCCGCGAACAGACTCTGGTACTCGCCCCCGGCGACCTCCAGCATGCCTGCCACCCGCTCCCGCGCCGCGTCAGCCATAGGCGTGACGATCGCCTCGCACTGCGAGGCTGACACCGCGGAGCGGATACGGGCAGCCATCCGGTCCAGGGTGGAGAACGCCGGCAACTCCAGCCGCTCCTTGTGCCGGAGCAGCTCCTCCAGCGCCACGTTCACCAGGTCCGCGGTATGCGCCTACACCGGCGCCGCCGCCCACATTGCCGCCTCCGCAACCGCGCGGGCCTCGCCCGGCCTGTGCTTCAAGTCCAGGCGTTCACGTACGGCGGAACGGTAACTCTCCTCGCTCCGCCCGGAGTCCGCCTCTGGCACCGTCCCCGCAGCGAGCCTCGCCTATTCGTGCACGTTGAGCCACGACCACCTCGGGCATCTCCCCCACCTCACGCCATGAGGGGAACAGGTCGCACCGCATGTCCCTACGGAGCGCCCCCTCGACCGCTCCCATGGCCTCACCTATTACGCCGTAATAGGCAGAGACAGCTGTAGCCGGTACGAGACAGCGCTCGTACCGGCCACAGCCGCAACCCTGACAGGGCTCAGGTTCGGGACCTGACGCGCTGGCTCTGGTGCTCGGTGAGGATGGCGAGCATCTTGTCGAACGCGTCGTCGCTCATCTTCTGGATGAGATGCATAGCGACGAAAGCGCCATCCTCATAAGGAAGTCGTCGAGCAGTACCCGCCTCCACCTGAGCCCGCTCCACATCCGCATCCGCATCCGCGACCACGCTGTCGGCCGCCCGAGGATCAGGCACGGTCTCCCCCGTCCTCACGGGGGCGTCCTTCTTCGTAGGCTCCCTCGGCGGATCAACCGGCGCCACGACTCCCGGCGTTGAGTCGACCACCGGAGAAACGCTCTCCGACGGCTGGGCAGTTGCGGCTGGTTCTTCTTCCGAGGGGGAGTTCGCAGCAGCATCCCGCTGGTCGGCAACGGGGGAACCCACAGCCTCTCCCGCTGCGGGTTCCTGGTGGGGGACACCGGGCACCGCTGCTGGCGCGGGTACTGCCACCCGCCGTTCCGCCTCCTTACGCGCCCGCTCGGCCTTCAGCTCCTGAAGAGCGGCCTCCTGCCTGTCGTGCGGTTCCTTCGCGACGGAACGCAGAAGCTCAACAGGCTCCTCCCCCACAACTGCCTGGAGTTCCGGAGCCAGGTTGAGCAGAGCGAGACGCTGGGACACCCATCCCTGGGATTTGCTGAGCCGTTTGGCGAGCTTGACCTGTGACCCATGGATCGCGAGCAGGCGCTGCAGGGCCTTCGCCTCGTCGAGGGGGTCGAGGTCGCTGCGATGGATGTTGGCGACGAGGGCGGACTCGAGAATGCCGTCGCCATCGGTGCCCTGCTCATCGTCGATCATGACGTTGAGGTGGGTCAGCCCTGCGGCGCGCGCGGCCGCCAGCCGGCTGCTGCCGTCCACGACGACATGGGTGGTGTCGGACTCGAGGTCGTTCGCACGGGCGGGGTTGGCCTTGAGGTAGGCGTCACGGTTCATGACCGTGATGGCCTGCTTCTGGCCGTGCTCCTTGAGGCTCTCCGCGAGTTCGGTCAGATCACCGAGCGAGGTGCGGGGGTTCTCGGGGTTGGGGCTGATGCGGGTGACGGGGAGTCGGTTCGGAGGAGCGACCCCGTCGGTCGGTACGCCGGTCGCCGCACCGATGGCGGCCCGCCGGGCGCTGACAGGCCGGGCCGCTCCCCCGAAACGTCCGGCCCCCAGCTGGTCGGCCTTGCTCATGAGATCTCCCGGGCCAGTGCACGCATGGCGATGGCCTGCTGCGAGGCCGGCGCATAGCTCAGCAGTGGTTGCTTCATGCGGACGGCCTCCTTCTGTTCCTTCAGGTCGTTGATGAGGCCGACGACTCTCGGATCCTTTATGTCGATCCAGCCCTGCAGAGACGATGTGGCGATGTAGCCACGTCGACCGTCATAGAGGTTCACGACGATGCCCAAGTAGTCGATGTCGAGGGCGAGGTCGTGACGGAGATCCTCTATCTGGTTCGTCAGCAGGTCATAGGCATCGGCGGAGCTGTCCTCAGCCTGGACGACGATCAGGGCACCGGACTGTCCAGGTCCTTCACCGTCGCGTCGGCGTCCGTAGTAGGCAGCGGCGTCCATGCTCAGGCCGAGGCTGGGCGGGCAGTCCACGATGACTACGTCGTAATCGGCTTCGAGCGGCGTCAGGGCCCGCTCCAAAGCTGACTCGCGGGCACGGACCGCGGACAGGCGGACATCGAGGAGGAAGGCGTCATGGCACGCGGGCAGTAGGTGCAGCCGCCCTCCGAAGTGGTCCTCGTCGATCGAGACGATCAGATCCTTCAGCTCGCCCTTGGGGTCACCGGCCATGTGATTGGTGAGACTGTCACCGTTCATCGCCAGGGGAGCCGCGCCCAGTTGATTGGTGAGGTGGCACTGCGGGTCGAAGTCGACCAACAGGACACGGAGCCCATGCCCTGGAAGCTTCTCGATATCGAGCGGGTCGTTGGTAACAGCACTCGGGTCGGCCTCAGCCTCGGCGTCACCGGCCCGGAGCGCGGAGACCAGGGCCTTGGCGACGCGTACGGGGAACAGCCGGTTCGGGTCCTCCGAGAGGGCCTCACCCACGCCCGCCGTGATGGCGGTTTTGCCTACTCCGCCCTTCTGATTGCAGACGACGATGCGGCGGGTGATCGCCGGACGCTGGACATCCGGTGCGGGGTTCGTGTCGAGCCACAGCTGAACGGACTGGGCGAGCCCTTGAATCAGGGATACACGGCGGTCCTCCGCGTTCCTCCGGAACTCCTCCCACTGTCCAGGGGGCAGGAAGGTGGAGAAGGACTCAGCTCCTGCGGTGTCGACCGTTGCCGTGGCAGAGGCGAGGTCGCACCAAGCGGTGATGCCCTGCTCGACGGCCGTCTGAATCTCGATACCGAGCTGGGCAGTTCTGACTTTGAGGTTCTGCCGGAGCCATCCCGGCAGCTTGGAGACGACCTTGGCTCGGTCGCTTGAGGTGGCTGGCATACTCATGGCGCTACCTTACTAACGTCAAAGATCATCTGCTGCATCGACACGTTAGTTAGTACGACTTGGTGACGCGAAGGAGCAGCCTCACACACCTATTACGGCGTAATAGGTCGGCCGGGCACACGAACCGCGCAGAGCACCTCAGGCTCCCCGACTGCGCTCCCCTCTACAAGCCCCTGCTCCCCGCGACCCGCTCGCCACGACGGCTCATCAAGTACCTGTCGAGCCCTCAGACCTATTACGCCGTAATAGGTCTGAGAGACGGCAAGCCCGCCGGCCCAGCACAACAGGCCCAAGCCGTCCTGCCTCGTCGGACCTTGACCGGTCTCACCGAAGTCCGACGAGCATCCCGTTCGCCTCAACGAGGCTTGATCACTGCCCGGGAGTCCTGTGGATGCGGCCGCGTACGCTCGGCCGCATGCCCCGCTCTCCCAAAAGGCCCCGCCGACTGGTCGCCGACGGGCGCGTGTACATGTGGACGATGCGCCACGGCCATCGAAGGGACCACGACGGCCGGTCCGTGGACTGCCGCCACATACTCACGCTGTCCCCGCAGCCAGCCGGCACCGGCGGCCCGCTCCGCATTGTTTTTGCCGACGGGCCCGGCCGGTACATCCCGGGCGGGGCCCCCTTCGGCTCCGGAGACGTGGGCTTCGCCCGGGGCGCAGACCTGAACCTGCACGAGCCGGGCGCCGTCCGCGCCTTGCTCGACGTGGCGTTGGCTCGTGGGTGGCAGCCGGGGGAGCGGCGGACGGTCGAGATCGACGGCTGGCTCCTGCTGGAGGCGGCGGCCGCCGCGCGAGCAGGGGACGCCGACCCCGAAGACCGGTAGGTGCGGCTTCTCTTGGCCTGACTCCATTGCGCGGAGCAGCCCACAGCGCGGCGATCAAAGTTCCCTACGTTCTTCTCTGGACCGGGCGAGCCCAGGAGGCCGTCGCCGGAGGGTGGTAGCGCAGGAGGCACCCTGCCCCCGGGGCTGCTCCCACGGAACTGGGGTCGGCAAGGCAGCCCCAGCCAAGGACCCGCGAGCTTCACCCCAGAACTCCCGGGACCTATTACGCCGTAATAGGTCCCGGGGGAGTGGAGCTGCTCCAGAGCTGAACGACCTCCACCAGAGCAACGAGCTCAGGGAGCGACCAGGTCCACGCCCCTGGCCCCTCAGCAGCGAGCCCCTGAGGACCAAGGGCTGAAGATGAGAACCTCACCGAACCCCGACAGCGGCCCGTACAAGCGGCGGGTGTTCTTCCTACCGCCGAGCCGCTGACTCGGGCCAACAACGGGACCTCGGGGGAGTAGCGACCCCTGACTACTGTGCCGGGCCTGCCCTGCCGTCTCGGAGGCAACGCCCCCGCGGCCGCCGAACTCGCCGCCGTCCTGCACGACGAACGGCCCAGCCTGGCAGCGGACCGCACGACGCCCCTCCCACCCGCCGGGTCCTGCTCGCGGCCACCGAGAAACGGCTCACCGCGAACATCCCACGAACCGGGCATACCGTCCAACATGTGGGCACGGTGGCATACGAGCACGCGCCGACGGCAGACTGAAGCGGCGGCCCGCACCCCCTGGTGAGCCTGATCAAAGCCGGTTCACCCATACTCCAGCAGGCGCGCTACATGACGGAGCTTCTGCCGCCCCGCGACAGGATCTCCTTGAGGAAGGCTGAACACGGTGACGACCGCCGCATACCAGGGTGAACCCGGCTCCAACTCGGCGACCGCCGCGCGCGCTCTCTTCCCCGAGGCCCGCGACTGGCCGTGCACCAGTTTCGAGCAGGCCCTGGACGCCGTGACGCTCGGCGCCGCCGATGTCGCCGTCATCCCGGTCGACAACTCCGCGGCAGGACGCGTCGCCGACGTACACCATCTGCTGCCCGAGTCGGGGCTGTTCATCGTCGCCGAGCACTTCCTCGCCATCCGCTTCGACCTGATGGCCGTACCCGGCACGAACCTGGACCAGCTGGAGTGCGTACGCAGCCACGTGCACGCCCTCGGACAGTGCCGCAAGATCCTGCGGGAGGGTGGCTGGCGCACCCTCGTCAGCGACGACACCGCGGGAGCCGCCCGCGAGGTGGCCGAACTCGGCGACCCACGGCACGCCGCCCTCGCCCCGCCCGCCGCGGCCGAGCTCTACGGCCTCGAGGTGCTACGCGCCGAAGTCGAGGACGACCCGGACAACACCACACGCTTCGTCGTCCTGTCCCGGGACGCGACCTTCGCCCCGCACACCGGGGAGCCGACAATGACGAGCCTGTTCTTCTGCGTACGCAACATTCCCAGCGCGCTCTACAAGGCACTCGGCGGGTTCGCCAGCAGCGGCGTCAACCTCACCAAGATCGAGAGCTACCAGATCGGCGCGGGCCTCAACCCCAGCCGCTTCTACGTCGAGATCGAGGGCCACCCCGACGACGAACGAGTCGCCCTCGCCCTGCACGAACTGCGTTTTTTCTCCTCCGAGGTCCGCATCCTGGGCGTCTACCCCGCGCACCCGCACCGCGCGGGGAGCTGACGAGGAGCCGACAAGTGGCCCGCAGTCTCCATGTCCTGGAAGGCCCGCGCCCACAACTGGCCTTGGCCTTCGGGCAGATACCGTCACCTCTCCCCGACCGCGCCGACCTGGCCGGCCGTTTCCTCGAAGGTGTTCGCCGGGGCTGACATCGCAGGCGGCCTCACACCAGAGGCTCCACGGTGGCTTCCGGGAGTAACCCCAGTGACCCCGGTGTTTCAGTGGCACTGGCTCGCACGTAAGCGGAATGCCTCGGCCCGTTCCTTGGTTTCTCGGAGCACTCGCCCCTCGTCCCCTCGGCATCGCGCCCTGGGGTCGCGGCTCGCCGAGCACACCGATGGGAGAAACCTTGAAGCGCTCCACCACCAGGAACGAGTCGACTCGCCTCCGCCGCGTCCACCTGCCCGGCACCGTGCCATCACCCTGCCAGGCGGCCCCGCGCCCCAGAGCACCCGAGGACAAGCGGGAAGCCTCCGCCACAGACAACCCCCGGCAGGTCGTGGAATGAGAAGACGACGTCGGCGGCCTGCCCCGGACTCAGTGCGCCCGCCCCTGATGCTCGCCACGACAACCCCCTCTCGCCCCTCTCAGGAATCTTTCTCGGCGTCCACGGTGTTCTGCCCTTACCGGGCCCAATCACCGCTTTAACGAGTGATGATCTAATAGTTCAGTCACCTGACAAAATGGTGACGACAGAAGGTTCCCGGTTCGCTGACGTGCGAGCCTGGGGACCTGCGCGAACGGACGCGAAAAGACGCGAACGGAAAGGTGAGGTGCCATGAGTGACGTCGGGGAGAAGGCGCTGCTGGCGGGCGGTTGCTTCTGGGGCATGCAGGAGCTGATCCGGGCGCTGCCCGGAGTGACGCACACGAGGGTGGGTTACAGCGGCGACAACGACAAGCCCAACGCCACCTACCGCGACCACGGAAGGCACGCGGAGTCGATCGAGATCACCTTCGACCCCACGGTCACCGACTACCGCGCGATCCTGGAGTACTTCTTCCAGATCCACGACCCGAGCACCCTGGACCGGCAGGGCAACGACATCGGGTTGAGCTATCGCTCCGCGATCTTCTACTTCGACGACGAGCAGCGCCGGATCGCCGAGGACACCATCGCCGACGTAGACGCCTCCGGGCTGTGGCCGGGGCCGGTGGTGACCGAGGTGGTTCCGGCCGGCCCGTTCTGGGAGGCCGAACCGGAGCACCAGGACTACCTGCAGCGCTACCCGGACGGCTACACCTGCCACTTCCCGCGCCCGAACTGGCGCCTGCCCAAGCGCGCGGAAGCCTGACCGGGGTAGGGCGGGGAGCTCTCCCTCGCCCTACTCGCCCCCCGGGCCTCGCCCCGCCACCGCGGCCTCGGTGATCGGCGCCGGGGCAGCGACGGCACCGCACAACTCAATCTGCGGCGCCGTCGCGAGGCCTCCGAAAAGACCCTGGATCTCATGCGAACCGACCGAGACGTCGCTTCACATGAACTATACGTACATGCCTAGTAAGTGTCCCGGCCGTGGCGTCACAGTGCGCGACGCATGGGGACGACGTTCTCCTCGCCGGTCGCCCGGGAGGAGAGCCGGTAGTAGACGATGTTGGAGAACCGGTCCGACTGTTCCAGCCAACCGGCTTCCACCAGCTGGCGGCGCATCCGGGAGAACACGGTGGGGGTCATATCGACCTCTGCGGCCAGCTGCTGCCCGGTCATACGGACCGCACCGGCCCGGTCGGTCGGCATCATCGCGTACATGAGAACGATGAGGCGCTGGCTCGCCGACAATCCTGCCGTGCGCCGCAGGAGTGCGCGGTAGTACGTGCCGTCGGTTGCGTTCACTGGCCCTCCCAGCCCCGCGGACCCGGTGCCATCCATCCAGGGATGACCGGTGGGTTCCAGTCCCTTACCGCTTCCCGCTGCTCCAGGCCCGAGCCGTGGAAGGCGATGTACGGACTGATTCTGTACAGCTTGGTCCTGCCCAGCTTCCCAGTCTCGATGATCAGACGGTGCTTGGCCAGCTTCTTGATGATCCGCCCGAGGGCGTCCGGCGTCATGCCGACTTCCTCCGCAATGTCCTTGCCTGTCCGTTGGACCGGTTCCATACCCGGGGGTGAGGCGCCGATGTACCAAAGAACCATGAACTTCTCGGCCGGCGTGAAGCCCGAGGACTTGCGCGTGATGGCGCGTACTCGTTCCTTGTCCACGGTGGCGTGCCAGCCGCTGTAGGCGTACGGCGCTGTAGGGACGTCGTTGCCGAACTCGTCCACGACGCGTCGCACGGGCCGTGCTGATGCCAACGTTCCTCCGCGCCTCGGGCATTGCTGATCAGACCATGCGAACCGACCCTGAGGCCGGTTGAGATGAACCTAACGTACATGCACGTCTGGTCGATGCATTCCCCTCCCACGATCGTGTCGAACGACGCCTCCGACGCCCATTCAGGAGCCGTAACAGCCCCGATAGACCGGCTTCAGCATGTACTTCACGTTCATCTCACCCGATCCTGGGATCGGGTTACCCGATCCCAGGATCGGGTAGATTTCGGCAAAGATGCAGGTCAGAGCCATATCCGCTCGGCGCCCTCTAATACTGAGTCAAACCGACTGCACGCCCGCCACCTCAGGTCACAACACACCTGGTGGTACCGGTGGCTTCGCGTGCGGCTCCGTAGGCATCTGCACGTGGTGGACAGCACCAACGGCTCTGAGTCTCGGGTGGTACCGCACGTGACGAACAAGCAGCACCAACAGCAGTGGTACAGGCGGTCGCAGGTGCCGCCGCCCGGCCTGGGGGCCGTTCGGCTCCCGCACCTCCGCACGCCGAATCCCGGCTCCCCCGTATCGGAGGTTCTGTTCTGTGGCTGAGGTGGAACAGGGGTGGGGGGCAGTTCGGACCGTTGGTATGGGTGACTTGGACGTGGCTACGGATGAGGCAAGGAACGAGGGTCTGTGCAATGAGCACGGCCACGCCAAGGCCCTCTCCAGGCCCTGCGGTTCAACCTGACAGGCCGCCTCCCGGGTGGCCACAAGGGGGAAGGTGAACTCAGGGGGAGAGGGTAGTGGCGGCCGGGACGCGATCGGGGGTCGGCGTCGGCGGCCCAACCACCCCACACCTGCAGGTTGCTGATCAACTCCAGCAGCGTGCCCAGCGGGCCGCCCCCCCCCAGCCAGACTCGGCCGGGCGAGACTCTGACCGGCCTGCGTCTTTAAAAGAAGCGCGGCACGCCACAGGTCCTTTGACCTGCGGCGTTGTAGGAGTCGGTGTGTCCTGGAGGACACATTTCCAGCGTCAGAATGTCAATGCAGCGGTCACATTCGGCCCGGAAACTCAACCTGTGATTGAGTTTCCCGAGAGGGTGGAGCGCGCGCCGACGTCGCAGGTCACAGGCCTGCCGTGATGTCGGTAAGCCCTTTGTCCAGCAGGTCCCGCACCCGGAAAACGTGTTCCTATCTCGACACAGGAACTCAACCAGCCGTTGATTTATGGGCCCACGGCGCCCAGAAACTCAAGCTACGTTTTACTTTCAGCCGCACGAGCGACTGGAGGACTTCCAGTGGCCCCCTTCGGCGCGCCGGTGCGGCAAAAGACAAGTGCTGCTTGAGTTTTGGGTTAGTGTCTGGATCGCCTGAGTATCGAAGGAGGTCCTGTGACATCTGATCCACCAGCACGCGGGCGGCCCCGAGCTGTCCCTGACGCCGCATCGGGCGACGCGGGCTTCGACGACCTCCTCCAGGTCCTCGGAGCACAGCTCGGCGAAGCACAGAGCGACGACCCCCGACGCCGACGCAAGGTCAAGTCCGTCACCGTCGAATACGACGCGGACCCAACAGCCGTCCACGACATGGCCGGAGGGTCCGGCTACAGTCTCGCCTCGAACTGGTTCACCCAGCTCCTGGCGCAGCTCGCCGTAGCCAACTCGATCACCAAGTCCCAACTGTGCGTGTTCCTGTGGGTTGCCGGAGGCCAGCAGCGCGGTACCGGCATCGCCCAGTACACCCAGCAGGAGATCACGGACGCTCTCAACGAGATCGCCGTGAAAAAGGGCGGCAAGAAGATCACCCGCTCCACCGTCAACCGCGCCATCAAGGCCCTGGTCGGCTACAAGTGGGTCGAACAACTCGGCAACGGCACCATCCAGCTGAACGTCCGGCTGTGGTTCAACGGCAACAGCAACACCCAGCACGCCGTCCTCGAGCGGATCGCCGTCCAGCACGAGCGGGACCCCGAAGCCTTCCCCCACGGAATCGGCCCCGACGTCCAGCAGGAGCTGGACCTCGACTTCACCCATCACCCGCACTACGGCACGGGAAGGCGCACCGGGTGATACCCCTCCACCAACCGCTCCACAGGCCCGTACGAGGAAGGGATACCGATGCCTGAGGTCATGTCGCCGGTCGTGTCCGAACGCATCTGGGCGCTGCCCGTCTCGCCGGCCACGGTCAAGTTCCTGAACTACCTTCTCTACCGCTCCGATTTCGGCGGCAGCCTTCCCGTCCGGCAGAAGGACATGGCCACCGAGTACGGCGTCACTCCGCAAGCCATCAGCAACCTCATCGCCCCCCTGTGCGAGCTCAACATCGTCCTTCGCCCGAAGAACGAAGAAGGCAGCCGCGGCAAGGGCAACTCCTACCGCCTCCACCCCCTGGCCTCGAAGTACGAAAGCCCCCAGGACATGGAGGCAGCCTTCCGCGCCGCAATCGCCAGCATCAAGGCCGGCGACCTGCCCAACCTCAAGCTGCCCAGCTACCGGACCGCCCCGCCGGCCACAGCCGGCCAGCCCAACTTGCAGGTCGCCTGACGTACGCCCACACCCCAGCACGAAACAGGGGCCCCACCGAAAAATCGGCGGGGCCCCTGTGCCTGAGTAAGAGGTCTTGCTGCCTGCACTATACCCATCTCTTACGCGCTCAGCGCGCCGAGGGAATCTGTGTGCTCGCCAAGAGGAAACCCTAGAACTCCAGCCCAATCCGTGATCATGACGAGTCGCTGCTTATGGCCCGTAGACGAGATCCACGCCCCCACTGGCCTCAATCAGCCAGGACAGCGAACCGCTGCCGAAGGGCCAGCCAGTGGTGGCCACCTGCACCCAGCCGCCCGACTCGTCGGTTCCTGCTTGCCACCACCACCAGCTGCGATCGTCTCCCATTCCCTCTTCGGTCGGATCGAAGTAGTACAACCACCCTGAGAGCGTCCACGGTCCCCGGCTGACGGCCACTTTCTCCTCTGGCGTCATCGCGCGCCATTGACGCAACCGTGCCTCCATGTCGAAGGGTTCGCCATGTTCCGGTTCCGGGATCTCGGGTGCGCATCGCTGAATGAACCAGGCTGGCAACAGCTGCGGCCAAAGCACTTCTGCCGGCCAGTCACCCATCCGGGAGACGACGCACGTCAGCACCGCACGCGCGTTGTCGATGACCCGGGCCGGGTCCTGGGCAGTGAACCGGAGGCACACGAGAAACGGCCGGGGCTCGTCGTCCTCGGCGCCCGGCCCAGATCGAAGGCGCCGCAGCTCGCCCGTCATGATTTCCACGGTTACGAAGTATGCACCGGCACCAACCCCGCAACGGCTGGACAGTTGCTTGCCGACGATAGTGGCAGGCTCGGGCACGGGCTCGGTGTCCGCGTCGCCAGTGTGACCAGCGCAGGCGGTGTGCGAGGTCCTGGAACGGATCGCTAAGGCCGATCACGTTTCATCGTCCTCATGGAGTACGCGCCCACTCCCCACAGCAGAACGAGGAAGGCCAGGAGCCCCCACCCTCCAGAATTTCCACTGACTATCAGGAACACGGAAAGAGCCACCCCCAGAACACAGAAGAAAGTAGCGAACTGCCACCACCGCTTCACTCCAGCCTGCTGCTCACTGGTCCACCCCAGAGGCATGGTCCCTCCTCCTCACTATTGCCGGACGCCGATTCGGTCCCCCGCCGACCAGGCTTCCGGTCAAGGTGCTACTGACGTTTCCGTTTCGGGTGACGTCATGCGGCGTCGTGAACAATCCGAGGCCGGTACTGCATCCGCTTGAGACGGGCGCACACGCCCTCGGTGGGGTCGAGGTCGGGGGCGCAGGACGGTCAGCCACGGTTCGTTCCCCGACCAGCTCGCGCATGGCACCGTCGACTCCCCGAAAGCCCCTCTTCTCGCCTTGGCGGCTGTGGTGCACCAGCATCCGGAACATCAGCCGGGTGCGCTGACCAGCCTTGCGGCAGACCAGACCCCCCAGGGAGATACGTCCCGATCCCGCAGCCCTGCCCCTGACCCACGGCGTATGACCGCGCCGGAATCAGGTCCGTGCCTTCGGCGGCCAGGAACATCTGGCCCGACTCATCCGCCAAACACAGCCACGCGTCGGCGGTGGTTCATCAGTCACGCGGGGGCGGATCGGGCGTGGGCGGAATGGGTCGGCTGGCAGCTCCTGGACGCCGGGCATGAGATCGAGCTGGATTATTGGGACTGGGGGACTGTCGACAACTTCGTCCTGAAGAAGCACGGCGAACAACCTGGCCATCGACCTGACGAGTGTGGGTCGGGTGGGGTCTCCTGCCCTGCAGCGTCTACCAGCGCATGCCGAGGGAATCGAGGTCCGCGCGGCGCTCTGCTGGCAGTTTGGCGGCGCGGCGGCGGGTGTTGGAGATGAACGATCCGAGTCCGAGGAGTTCGCCGTCGATGTCTTCGCGGTGTTGGCGGGGTACGCGGAGATGCCCCTCGCGGGCATAAAACTGTCGCGCGGCGGCCATGTTCCGTTCCCATAGCTCGTCCTGTGACCGCCGCGCCGGCAGCACCGCGACGCCCTCGTCCTGCGGATGCACGCCGATGGTCTCCAGGAGGTACTGCTGGGCGGGCACGAGCCGGTCCCACCCGGCGACCTGTCCGGCGACCCACACGGCAAGATCTTCGCCTTGGACGACGACGTCTCCCGGCCCCGCCGGGAGCAGCCCGCCGGCCTGCACGTGCGCGAGCAGGAGCCGGTACGAGCGCTGCCAGGTGATCTCCCAGCCCTCGGGTGCCCAGCCGGGGTCGATGTCGTTCAGCGCCTCCATACGGCTCTCCGACAGCTCCCCCGCATAGGAGACGCCGGTTTCCCCGTTCGCGCGGCGTACGGCGTTCTCCCGCGCCTTCTTGGCTGCCGCCCGCATGTTCTTGGCCCACACCCCGATGGGGAACCCATCCCCGCCCCACACGGCTGAGGCCGGCGGCAGGAAGTGCCCGTGGACGTCGGCGTAGTCGCGAGCGACGGCAAGGCCGGCATCGAAGGCGGAGGCGTGGACGGACCACACCATCCCCAACTCCTCCAGCGTCTGCACCCGCTTCGCGTCCAGGGTCCCGGCTGCGTAGTAGCGGCGCTGATCGGCCACCCACACCCCCAGCGGATGACCGCCAGCGCCGTCCCAGTCATCTGGGCAGACGAACGTGTACGGCACGCGCAGTTCGGTGTTGCCCATCTCGCGCAGCCAGCGGGTGGCGGCCTCGACGCCGCGCAGCCAGTAGGCACGTTCGGGGTCGATCACCCGTAGCTGCACGAACTGGGTGAGCACAGCGGGGTCTCGTTCTTCGCTGAACCGCAGCACCCCGACTGCCCGGGCCCCCACCGGCGGTACCAGATCCTGCTCCTGGCCCTCGTCGTCCTGGCCGTCGACATCGTCCTCGAAGCCCTCACCGCCGCCGTCGGACGGCCGACTGCTGTTGCGCAGGCGGGGGTCGGCGAGAGCCTCGATCGTCTCGGCATCGTGCGCTCGCAGGGCTGTCAACACCTTCGACAGGCTGCCATAGGCATCAGATGTGAGCAGCTCATTCGGATCTTCGTCCGGTCCGAGGAACACCGGAACGATCAGCGTGGCAAGTTTTCCCCGACCCGGATGCAGCCGCAGGGCGCGCCCGACCATCTGCACGATATCGACCATCGAACCACGCGCATCCGCGAAAAGAACTGCATCACACTCGGCGGTATCGACACCTTCACCCAAAACGCGAACTGAGGAAAGGACCCGCAATTCAGCCCGCACATCCTCACCACTGTATGCGGGCCCTCCGAGGAAATCGGAAGCGAATTCATCCAGCACCCTGCGCCGGTGGCCGGGGGTGTGCTCGCCGTAGAGCCAGTCTGCCCACACCTGCGGAGCCGGCGGGTAGGTGTCGGGTTCGTCCTCGGCGAGCCGGCCCGCGGTGACCGGCACGGCGACGGCCATCGCTTCAGCCTCGCCCACCCGGCTGTGGAACGACAGCACCCGACGGAACCGCTCCTGCACGGCCGCGCGCATCAGCCCCGTCTGGACAGCGGCCAGCCGCGCCCCGCGCACCGCATCCGATCCGGTCGCCTCCGTGGTCATGGCGGCGTACAGATCCGGATCACGGATGTCGAGGCACAGCACCTGGTACGGCGCGACGATGCCCCGCCCGATCGCCTCGGACAGGGTGAGCTTGTAGGCCACGGGCCCGAACACTGGCGAGCCGTCCTCCATCGACGCCACCAGCCGGGGGCGCTCACCCGCGCCGTCGGCCTCCCACACCCGCGGCGTGGCGGTCATGTACAGCCGCCGCTCGGCAGGGAGCTGCGCCTGGTCGTGCACGGCCGCCCACGGCTTCATGCCATCACCACTGGTCCTGTGGGCCTCATCCACCACCATCAGGCTCCACACCCCCAACCCGGCCGCGTGAGCTCGCTGGAGGATCCGCAAACCCACGGAGGCGTAGGTCGCGAAGACCGTCACGGTCTCCAGCCCCTCCAACCACGACACCAGTTCGTCGGGGTCGGTGGTGCAGGGCAGGCCCTGGCTCTCCTCCGCCCGCAGCGAGCACACCCCGATCATCGCCCCCGACCGGCCCGCCCGACGCCAGGCGCCGGCCATCTGCGTCAGAAGATCCAGGGTGGGCACCACCACCAGCACCCGGCGGGCAGAAAGACGGCGCGCGGACTCCGCACCGATCAGGCTTTTCCCGGAACCGGTGGCAGCGATTACCTGCGTGCGCAAGCCCTCGGGCGGCATGCGGCTACCGGGCGGCTTACCGAGAATACGGACGACGTTATCGACCGCCTCAGCCTGATGCGGCCTCAATTCCATGCCAGTCACAAGACCCCGCATTCTCCAGCGTATTCAGAGGAGATCCGGTGTCATCCCAGATTCCATCCGAGTTCCAAAATGACGCCCCCTCAACCCAGAATCCCAAGCGGAGAGGCACCCTGTCATCATCCCAGACTCAAGCCGCGAGCAAGAGTGACGCACGAGTTTTCCACGGAAGTTACCGAAACTGATCAGGGGTGGCCGGTTCCGTAAGGGTGAGGCTGACGGGATATCAAACGCGAGCTCGGGAAGACCCCTGACGCCCCGCCAGACCGCTCCTCTTGTAGGTGCCGTTTTTCCAGGCAGGCCCGGAGGGCAGGCCGAGTCCCGTACTGGACTGCGAAGCAGGCCGGTACGGGACAGGTTCAGGCCGGAGGCCGGAACCTCCGGATCACGGAGTGATCCGGTAGGCGGAACGGAGTTCCGCCCCTTCCGGGCGAAGCCCGGAACCCGCCGCGTAGCGGCGGCGCGTCGTGTCTGCGGAGCAGACCGCGCGCAAA
>NZ_JBVISS010000031.1:0-20538 GCF_055575395.1 Streptomyces sp. NPDC034103
TGCGGATCCGCTGGGAAAGACGAGACGACATCCACGAAGCCTTCCTCGGCCTCGCCACCTGCCTCATCACACACCGCCACGTCCAACGCCTTTGTCAGGACCTCTTAGCGCACGCTGTTGGCGTCTCGCAGAATGTCGGAGTGGACGAATGCAAGGCCGTTGCGCAGCGCGTCGGGTGGTGCCATCCACCGCACGGCCGCCGCGTCGTCGTCAGCCGCGGTCTCCGTGTTTGCGGGTACCCGCGTGAAGTACGCGTCCGTGCTACGCCGACGCCCACCTGACTGCGGCCATGCGCGCGGTCCGGTTCGCCGCGACCGTCACCATCCTGTGCACATCCCGGCGCCCGGCTACCGCCACGACAGCGAACGCCTGCTCGCCCTCATCGCGCACTGGCGAGAGGCGGCATTCGAACTCGGCGAGTTCGCCCCACCGCCTCCAGCCATGCGACTCGTCATCGACACGGCACCACCCGCGTAGCTGCCCACCAGGCCAGCCACTTCGCCGACCGGGGTTCGACGGCCTTCGCCTCCACCCCGCGGAGTCAGGCGTACCTTCCGGCGGTCAACGCACGTCGACGTGGTCCCCGCCGCTGGTCGCGGCGCCGGTCGTGTCGTTGCCGCGGTACACCCAGCGCCAGGTGCCGTCGTTGGCGGCGGTGACCGTGGTACTCAGGGCGCCAGTCCTGCTCGTGGTGACCTTCTTGACGGTCTGGAAGGCGTCGGTGCCCGTCTCACGGAACTGAAGCTCGACCGTACGGCCGCCGTAGGCGCCGTATTTCTTGGTCGCCCAGTTCGCGCGGGTGAGCTTGCCGGTGACGGTGATCTTCTTGCCCTTGGTGACCGGCTCCGGCGAGGCGTTCACGGTGACCTTCGCCGCGCGCTTGAGGCGAACGGTCGCGGACCGCGTCTCGCGCTCATGGGCCTTGAGGCTGCCGTCGGCCTTGAAAAGGAACAGGGAGACGCCGATCTTCCACTTGGTGGCGTCGCTGTTGGAGTCGACGTGCTCCTGGCTCGGGTGGGGGTCGATGTAGAGGGACCCTTCACAGCTGGCCTTCTTGGAGCTTTCTTCGTAGCAGGTGTAGCCGCCCGGTCCTATGAAGTTCTCGCCGGTCTCGGCCGCATTCTTGATGTCGCCGCGGTAGAGGAAGGGAAACGCGTCGTACCGGGACGGGTCGTCGGTGGTGTACCCGGCCGGAAGAGCGATCTTGAAGGTGAGAGAGGGCTCCACCTCCTTCGACGTCCCGACCACGATCGGCTTGCCCTTGTTGACGACGATCTCCGACACGGTGATGCCGGTGTCCGCGGCCTGGGCCGCCGAAGGGTTGAGCACCGAGAGGGCGAGCGCCCCCGCGAGCGCGGCAACGGCGGCCGTTGGTCTGCCTGTTCTCACTGAACACCTCGTATGTGGTGTGGATCTTGGAGGGAGCAGACTAACCGGTGCCGTGGAAGGCGAACCCTGCCCGGTCTCGCCGCTCGGACCGGCCTGGCGAGGGCTGGGCTGTGGCCTTGTGTACCAGAGTGGTCACGAGTGGCTGCTGTGGTGGCGTACGGTGGGGTCTACCGACGCGGGGTGGAGCAGCTCGGTAGCTCGCTGGGCTCATAACCCAGAGGTCGCAGGTTCAAATCCTGTCCCCGCTACTGCGACGCAGGGCCCGGATCCGTTGGGATCCGGGCCCTGCCGCGTTTGTACCGCGGGCGGCAGGGCGTGTACGTGTCGTGTCCGGCATTCCGGCTTGTCCCGGGCCGACCCCCGCCATGTGGTGCCGACTGCACAGTGGCCGATCGGGTCCTCGACCGCCTACGCGCTGGGACTTGGCCCTGCTGTCGGCGGACAAACTTTTCTCCCCAGGTGCGTAGGGACGAACGTCCCCAGCTCTGACCGCCGGCAGCGGCAGCAGGGCAGAGGATCTCGGTTGAGATCGATGCCCGAACCGGGGACACTCACGCGATGAGCCGCAGCACATCGCCTGAGCCGATCGAGCGAGGGTGGGACGAGCCCTGGTGTCGGGTCCGTAGGGAGGGTTTCGAAGCGTCGTTCCTGCCCAGCGACGGTGAGGACTTGGACAAGGTCTGCAACGTCGATGTCTGCGTTGCTCTGGAGGATGGATCTCGTTGGACCGCAACCGTGTTCACCGTCGCGGAAGTCGAGCGCCTGATGAAACTCTGGGAAGGGACCGATGAGGGCCTCGGCGGCCGGTATTTCTGGGTAGCGGACGGCCTGATCGTCAGGGATCCCGGCATCGACAGCATGACCGACGTGATCGCCGGGCTGATCGAGAACGGCGAGTTCTCCGAGATCCTTCAGCCGGTGATCGGCAACTGATCACGTGTTCGGCCGCCGGAAGCGGCGTCGGCAGCCCGGACATCATGCGGGAACAGCTGGAGCACCTGAACGCTCTCGGCGCCGAGCCGCACATCACGGTGCAGGCCCTCCCTCACACCGTGGGCGCCCATCCGGGCCTGTCCGGACAGTCCTCATTCCTGAAGTTGGCTGACAGCTCCGCGGCGGCGCCGGTGGTGTATCTGGAGCGGTTCACCAGCGACCTCTATCTGGAGAAGCCCTCCGACGTGCGGCATTACCGCGTGCTGCACGAGCACCTTCAGGCCCAGGTTCTCAGCCCCGACAGCAGCCGCGACTTCGTCACCGACGTCACCAGACGTACATCGAGACGGCAAGCCACCCCTGAGAGGTCGTTGTGTCCTGTCCGGAGGACAAGGCTTCGGCGAAGCTGTGGGACGGCGCCCTGGACACACAGCACGTCTTCGGGGACCTTGACGGGCGCCGACCCGCCCTCCTGGCTGTCCGTGCCGCCGTCGACGGCGGCACCGCCTACAGGGCGGAGCTGTCGGCCCGCGTCGACCAGCCGGTCCTGTCCGATGACCCGGTCCTCCATCGCGACCTCCAGCTTTCGGACTCCTGGTGGGAGGACCTCGCCGGGACACTGGAGAAGGTGGCGGCCGCCGACTCCGACCGCGTCGCCGTACGGCAGCAGTACATGGACTGGGCGGTCCCGGCGTTCGTGGGCATCCCGGCCCCGGCCGTGACCTGCTGGAGCGTCGCCCACTCCGATCTGCACTGGGCTAACGTCACCGCGCCGCTGAGGCTTTTCGACTGGGAGGGGTGGGGGCGAGTTATCTAGATGTTTGTTTGGGCCCTGAGGGACATGAGTTCAGTACTCACTCTTCCGTGTGCCTTGTGAATATCCGATAGGTCGCAGGGACGTGTGGGTCGTTATGCCATCGGTGAAGTTCCATGCGGAGAAGGTGACGATCCCCGGCGCCGTGCTTGCGGTGGCGTACGTCGTGGTCGACGAGCTGTACCGGATGCACGTCGAGGCGACGACGTACCTGGAAAGCGTTCGCGGTCGGCATTGCTCGGTGAACACTCAGCGGGTGTACGCGAGTCGCATCGCCCTGTACCTCACGTGGTGCGAAGAGCGAGGGATCGACTGGTCGTCCCCGCGCTTCGTGAATCTCGTGAAGTTCCGGGACTGGCTGGTCAGCGAGCCTTTGCCGCCGAGAGGGAAGCGGCCCCCGGCTCGTCCGCGCTTTCGTCTGGACGGCAGCGGAGATGCGGTCTTGGGCACGATGACCGAGTTCCTGTGTTTCGGGGTCAGGCACGGTTGGACCACCGTTGAGCTTGCGATGACGCTCTCGCGGCCGAAGCACCTGAGGTTCATGGCACCAGGCCAGAGCGCTGGCGAGGGCGGGCAGTTCCGCGAGATCCAGGCCCGGACGCTGAAGCTCAGGGGTGACGAAGCGGGCATCGAGTACTTCACCGTCGAGCAGGTGGAGCTGATGATCAGCCTCGCGCGGAACGCTCGCGACCGGTTCCTGATCGTCCTGATGCGGGCCACCGGCATGCGGATCGGCGAAACCCTCGGCCTGCGCCGCGAGGACCTGCACCTGCTGCCCGATTCCCGGGCCCTGGACTGTTTCCACAGCGGCCCGCACATCCACGTTCGGCGCCGCGAAGACAACATCAACAACGCGCTCGCGAAGTCCCGCAAGGGACGGGTCATCCCGGTCGAGTCCGAGGTCATCGACTACTACCGGGACTATCAGTGGGAACGCGAACAGGTGCCCCAGGCAGCCGCATGCGACATGGTCTTCGTGAACCTCTTCCGCGCTCCGCTTGGCCGGGCCATGAGCTATCCGAACGCCAAGCAGCTCTTCGACCGGCTCGCCAAGTGGGCCGAGATCATCGCCCGGCCGCACATGATGCGGCACACCGCCGCCACCGAATGGCTTGAGGCCGGCGTCCCCGAAGATGTGGTCACCGACCTGCTGGGACACCTCTCTCCGCAGTCGCTCAGGCCCTACAAGCACGTCAGGGACCAGCGGAAACGTGAAGCTGTCAAGCGTGTTGCGGCGGCGAGGCGATGACCGCCGTCACGACGGCAACGGCCGTCCAGCCGGCCGGGCCGTCACCGTTCGCCGTCGACTGGACGGGCTGGCAGGGATGGCTCCGCGAACGCGTCGATCTTCACTGGAGGCCGGGCGAGTGGGACGAACGCTGCTGGCTGTTCACCGGCGATGCCGACAACCCCCGCACCTCGATCTGGAAGTGCCGGACGCCGCAGTGCGACATCGGGATCTACTCGCGCCGCGGCCGCTGCCACGCTTGCGAGAGGGACCAGAAAGCGGCTGCGGTCTCCTGGGAGGAGTTCGACCGGCTCCCCTGGACGGAACGGAAACTGCGCGACGGCGTCGACCCGGAGGACTGCCTGGTCACCCGGAACGGAACCCGATGCGGACGCGTCGGGCACGGCCAACGGCTCTGCCTGGCCCACTACAGCGCCTGGTCCAGGCTCCGCCGACGTCCCGGCGGGGAAAGCGTCCCCGAGGCCGCCCAGTGGGCTGCCCTGGGCCGCATGAGGCCCTTCCCGGTCCCCGATGAGTGCTCGGTTGGCGGCTGCCAGAGCAAGGCCATGCACGAGAAGACCGTGCTCTGCGTCTATCACCTGCGGAAGTGGAAGATCGAGGAAAGACGGCCGGTCCGGGCGACAGCGGACGCGCTGGTCTGGGCCGCCCGGCAGGCGCCGGTGCTGACCTCCTACCGGTTCTCGTTGGCCGAGCTGTCACCGCTGCTGAGGCTGGAGATCGCCTACGGCCTCCAGCGGCGCGACGACATGGAGAGCCCACTGGACCCCCGGGCCCTGCGGCAGATCGTGCCGGTCATCGCCCGGCACGACACCAGCCTGGTGATGCGCAACGACCAGCTGGCCGGGCACCTTTCCAAGCAACTGAACCCCCACGCCGTCTTCCGGCAGATCTCCTGGTCAGTCCGCCACGGATACTCCGAGTTCTCCGGCACCAGCCCCTGGGGCGAGGACCGCCTGGACCTGCGGGCCGTCGGACTGAAGTCGATCAGCCGCACCGGACGGCGACGACAGGCTGGCGTTGCCGACCTGTCGGTGATCCCGCAGCCCTGGCTGCGGGATCTGCTGCGGAAACGAACCGAGGCGGAACGGCCCGACAGCAACAAGTTCGGACGCTGGCTGCGGGCCGTCACCCTGGCCGGCAAGGGCATGAACCGCCTGCCCGGCGGCGGCCGCGAACTGGCCAACCTGGACTTCGCCCACATGCAGGCGGCCTTCGACGAGATTGCCTCCGACCGGCGCCGAGACGGCAAGCTCTGCACATCCGGCTTTCGCGGCGACGAACTGGGCGCCTTCTTCGCACTGTTGGACTTCGGCCGGTTCGCCGGATTCCTCGACAACGTCCCCGGCAGCTTCGCTCGGCACTCCTCGCACCGCATTCCGAGGGAGGACACCAACGAGGAGGAGATCGGCAAGGCCATCCCCGAGCCCGTCATCGACCAGCTGGACGCCGCGCTGGACTCGATCTCCGCCGGGATCACCTACGGGGACTTGTCCCCCGACGAGATCCACGAGATGTTCCAGACCCTCTACGTGGTGCTGCGGGACTGCGGCCGCCGACCGCTGGAAGTCGTCTCGCTGCCACGGCACTGCCTCGAACACCACGGCGACGAAGTCGAGTTGATCTGGGACAACCACAAGGGCCACCGTCTGCGGCGACGCCTCCCGCTCAGCCAGGAGACCATTGCGGCGATCGAGAAGTGGCAGCAGATCCGCGACCGGATCGCGGCACCGGAGCACAGCAGCGGCTACCTCTTTCCGGCGATCTCGCGCTACAGCGGCGTCGCCCATATGAACTCGGTGGCACTGAGCGCGGCCATCCGCACCTGGGTCGATGCGCTTCCTGAACTGCACAGCGACGTCGTCGGCAAGGACGGGGAACTCATCCCGTTCGACCGGTCTCTGATCTTTCCCTACGCGTTCCGGCACTCGTTCGCCCAGCGATACGCGGACGCCGACACGCCCCCTGACGTCCTGCAATCGCTCATGGACCACGATGATCCAAAGACGACGATGGGCTACTACCGCGTCACCCTGAAGCGGAAGCGGGAAGCGGTGAAGAAGCTCAGCGCGCTCGTCACCGACCGGCACGGAACCCGGAAACCGTGCTCGCCGCAAGCCTACGAGCACCGCTCAGTCTCCGTCCCGTTCGGCGGCTGCACGGAACCGTCAAACGTCAAAGCGGGCGGGCACGCATGCCCGCTGCGGTTCCAGTGCGCGGGCTGCGGTTTCTACCGGCCCGACCCGTCATACCTGCCCGCGATCGAGGACCAGATCAACAGCTTGCGAGCGGATCGCGAGACCGCCCTGGCGATGGAGGCCGCCGACTACGTGATCGCCAACATGACCGCCGAGATCGCCTCCTTCCAGAGCGTCGCGGCCAACATGCGGCATGAGCTGGCCGCCCTGCCGGAGGAGGAGCGGGCGGAGGTCGAGGACGCCGCAGTCGTCCTTCGGCAGGTCAGATCCGGGAGTACGCGGCCATTGCTGCCGTTGTCCGTCCTCCGGAAGCAGACCCCATGACGGCGCCCCGGACATCCGCTCAGGTCCTGGCCGAAGCCCGTCAGGCAGACAGCCGGCGCAAACGGCAGAGCGTCCTCACGGCCCTCCAGAAGATGGCCACGGACGATGATCACATCACCTTCGCCGCGGTCGCACGAACGGCCGGAGTATCCACCTGGCTCGTCTATGCCGAGGGAGTACGCGAGCACGTCCAGGACGCAATCGACCGCCAGACCAGCACGCCCGGGAAAGCCACAGAGAGACCGGCAGGCCAGTTCGGCAAGCCTGAAAACCGACCTCGCGCTGGCACGCGAAGAGATCACCGCACTCCGAGGCGAACGCGATCGACTGCGCGAGGCGGTGCGGCAGAACCTCGGCCAGCAACTCGACCAGGTCAGCAATCGGCAGCTGAACGACCGCATCACCGAGCTGACGGAACACGTTCGGAGGCTGGAACAGTCCGAGGCTCAGACCCGAACAGAATCGGAGCAACTCGCCTTACGAGTGAAGGAGTTGGAGGATGACCTTGCCGGGGCTCGCACCAGTCTCAGAAGGATGATCAAGCAGCAGGCGCCACCCGGGCCGCAATGACCGCGAAGGGCTCACCAAGCAATTCAGCCGCGAAGTCGATCAACGGAACCCGAAGATCAGGGTGATCACCTCGGTTGCAGACGTTCAGGAGCTCGGCCGCCGCGAAGAGCTGGACCTGACGCCCTCCCGGGCCGCTGAGAGCTTCGGAGAACCGTTCGCTCACCTCATAGGCCACTGCCGGATGCAGAAGCGAGTACGCCCGAAGGAGGGCAAAATCCCAGCCCGCCGGCGCCTGCCCCCACGACTCCCAGTCGAGAAGAACGCAGGTCGGCGCGGTCAAGTTCGCCCAATGCAGATCAGCGTGACTCGCTCGCCAGGAGACCACTCGCGGGTCGATCAGTCCGCCGCTGATCCACTCCAGGCGCCGGTTCACCAGGTCCTGCCGGATCGCGACTCGGTCCGTCGTAGTCGCCGCCACCGCATCGAGAGACGCCTTCAAGTGCTGCCACCAGTCCTCGCCGAGAGCAACGTCCTTACGAACCTCGGGAGTTGGCGAGATCGGATCGTCCTCGATCAGGGTCGACAGCTCGGCCCGAAACCGCAGACCACCGTCTTCCCAGTCGCTGACCTTCTCCAACCGTGGCCGGGACGCCCCCACGATGACCTGCGCGGACTCGCTTCCGAGCCAGAGCTTCTCGCTGACCTGCCCCACCGGCGCCGCGACCAGGCGAAGCCACCTCGGGCACCCACCCGCGAACACCTTGCCGCCCAACGTCCGGCCTCGCCAGCCCGCCGCCCGAACGTCATCGGCAACACGGCAACCGAACCCATCCGCGGCCCGCTGGAACATGGCCTGCAACCGCTGAAGATCGGCTTCAGAGGGCTCCCACATCAATCCCGACCGCCCTTCCGACCCGCTCTCGATTGCTCCGATCCAGCATCGCAGAGGCCCATCACCTACCGGGCCATCGTCACCAACGTCCCTCACTCGTAACACCCCTTGCGACCAGCACAAACGGGATGCACATCTAGATAAGCACCGCTCCGGAGGGATTCGACGCCGCCATGCTCTACGCCTACGCGCTGCTCCAGCCGGACGTCGCCGCCCGCGTCCGCGATGCTTTCCCCGCCCTGGGGAGCCCGGCCGGCCTCGCCGCCGAAGCGACCGTGTGCGCCCAGCTGCTGCAGACCGTGGCCCGCGGCGACAACCTCACGCTCGGAGCCCGGCTCCGTACCTGGGCTGAGGAACTGCGCCGCCGCTGAAAGAGCCGCCCGGGTGCCGCTGAGGAACACCGGCATGGCTGGGCCGTCCTGGTCGGGACGTCCAAGGACCGCGGCCGTCCGATGACGGACCGCCCGCACGGGCGGCCAGGGCTGGGGCCTGAACCGCCTCGAACAGCGCCTTCAGGTCGGCGTACCTGCCGATCACGGGCGGGGCCACACGGGTCCAGCTATGCGACGATGCTGGGACACGAGACCGACTGGCACCGTGGGTGCCGCTCTTTGGGTTCTGGGCATCGCCCCCTTCCAGGGCATCCAGCTCCTGCCATCGTCGTCCCGCCCCTCTCAAGGGCGCTTCGCCTATGGGCTCCTCACCCCCTAGAAGGGGGCTCGCCCACCATGCACTTCACCCTGCGGATCGACGGCACCGCCGCTCACATCACTGTGCACGGAGAGATCGACTACACCAGCCTGCCCACGCTCCGCGCTGCCGGTGCCGGGCTGCCACCGAATGTGACCGAGCTGGTCTGGGACCTGCATGACGCCCGCTTCATGGACGTCGCCGGCCTTCACCTGCTCTTCGAACAGCCATCACCAGAGGGCTCGCCCCGCAAAACGACAGTGACCAACCTCGCGCCCCAGCCGCTGCGGCTGCTGGTTCTCGCCACCGAAACGATCCCCACCCTCGAGCTCGCCCACCTGCTCCCCGACGAACTCCCGGGCACCCTGCTCGATGACTGAGAGGGGCAACGGTCAGCATCGGCTTCGGCAGCCTGTGCCGCACGATGCCTTCGCGTTCACGGCTGGTCAGTTGGTCAAAGGGTCGGGCTCGTATTCCGCCGGGTGCTCTGTGTCGGGTTCCTGGCGCAGGTCCAGGATGCAGCGCAGCCGTACGCATGGTTGACCGGGCTCGCGGGTTGTACGGTCCGCCGACGCGATTCCCCAGCGGGCGGCGAGCAACTCCTGGACCGCGAACGCGGTCTCGCCATCGGCGGCCGCGACCTCCACCACGGCCAGACCAGCCGTGCCACAGCGCGTCATTGATCTGCCTCATGTCTGGCACTACGCGTCAACAAGACCGAAGGGCGATGCGGCACGCTTCACCCGACCGAGGAGGCCCCAGGCGTTGAGGCATCTGTTGCGCTAAAGGTTGCGCCAACGTGTTGCGGTAGGTGTTGCGCCAGCTTCCGCAGCGTCTCGAAGTCCGCCCAGGTCACCACAGGCGCACGGTATGGTCCGGCCGCTGACATCCCCGTTGCGACCCCTTCGACCATGCCCTGGCTGGAGTTGAGGATGAGGGAGGGCGGGATGGGCGGCGCGGACGCAGCAGGGGATCGGCCCCCGCCTGACGTCACCGTCGCTCTGACGGCGCTTGGGCGCGGCGGCCCCGCCGATGCGCAACTGGTGAGCGCGCCGACGTTGGCGGGGGAGGGGTCGGGGCGGGCACGGTGCAGGGCTGCGGGGTGGCGCCACCGGCCGGAGGCGTCGCGGGCGACGTCGACGCCGACTTCCACCACCAGGTCGGGTTCGACCAGCGTGACGTTCAGCTTTTCCTGGCTGCCCCATCCGTCGGATTCTCTGCCAAGTTCAGCATGTGGAGCTGACAAGGCTTTGCGGATCCAGGTGATCGACCGGGCAACAAACTGTGCCGCCCACCCCGCAGGCAACGTCGGATCGCCGACCGGCACGGCGCGCATCGCCTCGGACAGCGACCAGCTGGACGGCGAAGACGCATACATGGTCGAGGTCTTCCACCGCTCCAGCACGCGCCGGCCCTTGTTCCCCCAGGTGCGCACCGATTCCACGCTTCCGACGCGAAGTGGTGACAGGGGCGCACGAGATTCCATGCCTTCGACGCGAGCGGTGTGTGGACGGGCCATCCCCTCCGCTGTGTTCGTGTCGGCCTGGTCCGGGACCGAGATGGAGCGCAGCCAGCCGCGGCAGACGCTGACGCATCTGCTGTGCAATACGCACGGCAGCATGCTCGGCGAGGGCGTCAGGGCAGGCAGCTGCCCGTTCGTACCACTCACGTCCGAGCGCCACCAGACCCTCCGTGAAGTCGCTGAACCGGTCATCTGAGCAGCCCCCGCCGATGAGGCAGGCGGCTGCCCACACGTCCCAGCGGTAGACCGCAGAACGGCGCGCAGACGGCGCTGGCCTACACCCCGGGTGGTGAGGTCGACTACTACACCCACCCGACCGGCAAGACCGACTACACCTGGGACAAGGCCGGCCGCCTGGACTTCCTGACCGACCCGGCTGGCAAGAAGACCGACTTCGACTACGACGACAACGACAAGCGCACCAAGACCGTCTACCCCGGTGGCACGACGCAGTCGGTGACGATCGACGACAACGGCCGCCCCGAGGCCATCAAGACCACCTCGGGTTCGACCACGCTGATCGACCTGGCCTACGGCTACAAGAACACCGCGGGCAAGGACACCACCAAGATCCGCATCCGCACCGACAACCTCACCAAGTACAAGACCACCTACGACTACGACTCCCAGGACCGCCTGCGCTACGCCCTGGAAGCCGACTCCACCGGCGCCCGCAAGGCATCGTGGCTGTACTGCTGGGACAAGGCCGGCAACCTCACCAGCCAGGACGGCAGCAAGAACGCCTGCCCCGGCGGCACCACCTACACCTACGACGACGCCAGCGAACTGACCGGCAGGAACGGCTCCGCCACCGGCTGGTCCTACGACAAGCTCGGCAACGAGACGGCGGGCGCGAGCACCACCGCCCGCACGAACGAGACGTGGACGGACCACAGCCAACTCTCTGCCGTCACCGCAGGCGGCAAGAGCTACGACCTGGTCCACGCGGGCACGGACAACTCCGAGCGCACGAAGCTGGGTTCGACCTGGTTCCACCACGCCGCGCTCGGTCTGGCCTCCACGACCACCAACGGCGTCGACACGGGATTCATCCGCGAACCGGCGGGCACGTTGAATTCCATGACGACTGGGGGGGAAGTCCTACTACTACCTCACTGACGCCACCGGCAACGTCCTCGGCCTGGTGAACGATGTGGGCAAGCGCACGCACACCTACGCCTACGGCCCCACGGGCCTGCCCCGCGGCATCACCTCCGAGGCCGTCCCCCAGCCCTACCGCTACACCGGCGCCTACCTTGACCCGACGGGCCTGTACAAAATGGGTCACCGCTACTACGATCCGTCCCTCGGCCGCTTCACCCAGCCGGACCCGTCGGGGCAGGAGACCAACCCCTACCTGTACGCCGCCGGAGATTGCATCAACCGCACCGATCCGACCGGCACGCTGTCGTTGGGGTGTATCGGTTCAGGCCTGCAACTCCTCGGCGGTGCAGTCGCCCTTGGCGCGGGAATCGCGTCTGCCATCGGTTCAGGGGGCTTGTCGACACCTGCATCCGTGGCAGCGATCGGAGGCGGGATAGGCCTCATCGGTAACGGACTCAGCACAGTGGACTCATGCCAATGACCAAGAAATCACTGCTCGCCACGCTCATCTGGACCGGCATCGTGTTGGGAGTGATCGGAATCGTCCTGACCATCATCGATTGACGTCCGGCGACACAGAAGCCCGGCCTGTCCTTCTGCTCCGTGCAGAGGGACGGGCACTTCTGTCAAGGGTGCAGTGAGCGTTTTCAGCGTTGACGCTCCAGGGTGAGGATGGCAGCGGCGATGACCGTCATGCGGTTGGGGCTGCAGCGGGCTCTGCGGAAGGCGCGCCAGGACTTCAGTCTCGCGACGCTTCGTTCGACCGGTGCTCGTGCCGCTGACAGGGCCCGGTTGATCGTCCGTTGGGTCGGGTTGAGGTCCTGGTGCGGAAGACGTCTGATCGGCGTGGTCACCCAGGAGCCGGCTCCGATGTAGGCGCGGTCGGCGAGGACGGGCACGCCTTGGCGTTCGCAGATCCGGATGATGCGGTGGGTGCGGGCTGCGGTCAGGTCGTGGGTGCGGCCGGGCAGTGCGGGCGAGATCCACAGCAGCGTGCCCGCAGGATTGGCGACGACCTGCACGTTCACGCCGTGGCGGCGGTGCTTCTGGGAGAAGTCGGCCCGGCTGTCACCGACCCGGTCGCATTCGGCGAGCGTTCCGTCGAGCAGGACGTGATCGGGATCCGTCTCCCGCAGGACCCGCAGCAGCCCGGGCGCCCGGCGGGACAGATGGCCGACGACCGCGGTGACGTAGGCGTGGGCGGTGCCGACGGATATGCCGAAACCGGCGGCGATCTGCGCAAGCGTGTCGTGCCGGCGAAGGTAGACCAGGCCGACGAGAGCACGCTGGTGAGGCGGGCGCTTGCAGTGACGGTCACCCTCACGGGTGACGATGAGCATGGTTACCCACGCGACCAGGGCGTGAGGCAGGTCGAGTACGGCAGGATAGGGAACCAACGAGGCTCCTGCGCTGATGAGTTGAGACGTCCAACACCTCTCTCAACGGCACAGGGGCCTCGTGTGTTGCGGGAGGCCACCCCGTCACCCGACGGGTGGCCACTCTGAAAACGCTCACTGCCTCCAGCACCGCAAGCAGTTCGACGAGAACACCGCATTCCCAACCTTCGGCCCGGCGGCAGCGTGACACCCGCTGAGCCGGGGGCCGGTGTGCTGTCAGTGGTGGGTGGCATGCTCTGCCACCATGAACAAAATGCAGTTCTGGCAACTTATTGCGGCAGCACGCAGCCAGGCGCTCGACCCGGATGAGAGCGAAACGGTCGCTCGTGAGGCAACTTCCCTGCTTGTCTCCCGCCCGGCCGAGGAGATCGTCGCCGCTCAGCAGGTGTTGTGGGACCTGATGGCTGAGTCCTACACGAACCCGTTGTGGGCCGCTGCCTACGTCATCAACGGCGGCTGCTCCGACGATGGCTTCGACTACTTCCGCGGTTGGCTGATCGCACAGGGGCGTGGGGCCTTCGAGTGCATAGTTGCCGATCCTGATGTGCTCGCCGGACTGCCCATCGTGCAAGCCTCGGCCGCCGACGGCACGGACCTGGACGGTGAAGACGTCCTCAGCATCGCCTGGAACGCACACATCACGGCTACTGGCGAGCAACTCCCCGCTGACGCCTTCACGATTCGATACCCGCAACTGGACCCCGCCTGGGACTTCGATTTCGACGACCGAGCTGAGATGACTCGCCGCCTGCCACGCTTGGCCGCTCTCTATCTGGAGTAAAGTCCAAGGTGCTGCGCCTCTCACGGGCAGAGGCGCAGCCCTCTAGCGTCGCTGGCTTGCTCGCCCCGCGCGACCGCACCTCACGACGAGGGACACGATCCCGGCAAGGGGCAGGCCCGCTGGAAGACCGCCCTGGACGCTTTCGACATCACCTTCGACGGCCGCCTGTCGGCGGCCCGTCAGTAACCCTCAACTACCCGGTTACACCACTCGTTTGACAGTCCCGAGATCCGCGACAACCTCGTCGCCCGCATCGCTGAGGCTGAGCGCGAAGGCTGGCTCGGAGAGGTCGAAGGGCTCCGAGCCAGCCTGACTGGCACCGAAGACAAACTCGCTCAACTCGACAGGCTCGACAACAGCCAGGCAGTAGCGGTGCAACTGGGTATGCCGACTATGGCGAGCGCTGTCGCTGACTCCCAGAGGTGGGGTCATCAACAGTAGCGGCGTTAGCGACGACGATCTGGGGAGGGGTTAAGAAGTGACGCAGGTCGTTTCGGCAAGAGGAATCGTCAAGACCTGTGGATTCGGCGTGGTTCAGCGATAGCGCGGGAGTCCGCCGAGGTCCGGGAGCTCGTCCTCGAAGTCGCAGGCGGCAACGGCGTCGAGGCCGCGATTCCAGAATGCTGTGAGCACGTGTGCCACCGCTTCGACGAGGACGGGGTCGGGGTCGTCGGCTTCCGCCTCGATCGTGAACGGCCACCCGATGAAGTCGGCGGCCAGCCCGTCGTCCGGGTTGTCCCGGATCTCGAAGACCATCCGACCTGATCGGATCGTGTAGTGATCGTCGGCGGAGGCGCCGAGAGCCGCCGCGACGAGCGCAGTCACGGACTCGCGATTGCCGCCTCGTAGGTAGATCTGGCAGTCCCCGTAGTCCTTCGCTGTGTTCACGCGGCCTGCTCCTGTCGCTCGACCAGGATGCCGTTCTCGAACCGGGCGCCGGTGCGGACCAGGGGGACCAGATGGGCGCCGGTAATCGCGCGCCAGCGTGTCTGGGCGGACTCGACGAGCTTGAACACCATCGCCAGGGCGGCGGCTGGACTGCCAGCCCCACGGGTGACCTTGGTCCGCAGCTTGACCGTGGAGAACGTTGACTCGATGGGGTTCGTGGTCCGCAGGTGGATCCAGTGCTCGGCCGGGAAGTCGTAGAACGCCAGCAGTTCCTCGGCATCGTCGGTGATCTTCGCGACGGCTTTGGGCCACTTGGCGCCGTAGGTCTTCGCGAACGCCTCGATCGCCTTGTCGGCGTGCGTGCGGTCCTCGGCGTTGTAGATCTCCCGCATCGCCTTCGTCGCGCCGGGCTGCGCGGACTTCGGCAGGCAGTTCGTGACATTGCGGGCCTTGTGGACCCAGCACCTTTGGTGCCGGGCTGCCGGGAAGACCTCGACCAAGGCCTTCCACAAGCCCATCGCTCCATCGCCGACGACCAGCTCCGGATCGCGCATGCCCCGGCGGCGACAGTCGCGCAGCAGGTCGGCCCACGACTCGGTGGACTCGCGCAGGCCCTCGGCCAGAGCGATCAGCTCCTTCGTGCCGTCGAGGCGGACCCCGAGCAGGACCAGGACGCAGGAGTGTGCCTGACCGAGCCGGACCTTCGGATGCAACCCGTCAGCCCACACGTAGACGTAGTCACGGTCGGACAGGTCGCGCCGCTGGAAGGCGGCGTGGTCGTCCTGCCACTGCCTGGTCAGCCGGGTCACGGTCGCCGCAGACAGGCCTGCCGCTCCGCCGAGGAACTGCTCCAGCGCCGGGACGAAGTCACCGGAGGACAGGCCGTGCAGGTAGAGCAGCGGCAGTACCTCGGAGATCTTCGGAGACTTGCGGCACCACGGAGGAAGGATCTTCGAGGAGAACCGCCTGCGCTCGCCTGTGGCCTCGTCGATGCGCCGGTCGTTCACCCGCGGGGCCCTGACCTCCACCGGTCCGGCCGCGGTGACCACGGTCCGGGGTCGGTGGTGGCCGTTGCGGACCACGAGACGTCGGCCGGCCTCGTCGGTCTCGGCCGCCAACTCGGCTATGTACTGATTGACTTCCGCTTCCAGTGCGGCGGCCAGCATCCGGCGGGCGCCTTCGCGCACGATCTCGTCGATCAGGGAGCCGGTCTGGGTTGAGCCGTCGTCGGTGACTACGCTGAGCACGGGCGTGCCTTCCCGACCCGCGCTGCGAACGCGGGCCTACTCGGTGACCATCACAGGATCATTCGGGAAGGTACGCCCTCCGCGTTCCCCCCGGGACCGATCCACAGGTCTTGAGCATTGCTCTTTTCGGCAACGATATCCGGCGCTGTTGGTGGCGGGCGTCGGCGCGTTTCTCACGCTAGCGCAGGCCCGCAGAGAGCGCAGGAAGCTGTTGATAGACATCAAAGCGGCCTGGGCGCTTGAGCTTTACAAAACCAGAATGGCTACGTATCCGGAGGTGCATCGCGCCCTTGCCCCCCTTTCGCATACCGCCACTGTCACTCCCCAGGCGGGCGAGAGCGTGGCGCAGCAGCTGAACGAATGGATCTACTCTGCTGGCGGCCTTTGCGCTGATGCCACCACCCGGGGAGCAATCTTGGGGCTACGAGAGTGCTGCACCAGGTGGGCAGCAGACAGTGGCCCCATCCCGGCAGACCTATACAAGTGGCGCAATCTCGTCACCACGTTTCTGCGGCGTGATCTTGATGTAATCGGTCTCGATGCCTACGACTTCGATGTGGATTCAACTCTGCTGATCAAGCTCCAGATGGAACTGGACGCTGGAAACCGCCAAAATGGTGCACGCTAGAGGTTGTCCCGTATGGGGTCTGAGTTATCTGGTGTGTGTGCCAGGTTGTGAAGCCGGGCGATGCCAAGCATGTTTGGTGAACGCCGTTTCCCTTGAGTCGGCAGTCCCGAAGGATCTTCCAGTTCTTCAGCTGGCACAAGGCGTGTGCGGCTCTTGCTCGCGCCCGGCGGTGGACGGCGTTGTTGCGGACTGAGGTGCGTCTGGCCTCTTCGTTTTCGATGCGGGATACGGCGCCACCTGCCGCAACGTGAGGTTCGTCCGCCAGTACGTCGCCACCAGCAACACCCGGTCCTGCAGCGGCAGCCGCCAGGGCCGGCCACGCTGAACGTCACCACCACGACGCCGTACCCACCCCACCAGCCTGGCGAACTGCACTTCCGTCAGTCCCGAGAACGGCTCGATCCACTTCGGATCGTCTGCTGAAATGACCCCACCCATGCCCAGCCAACACACCAACCGCCCCAACGGCTACGGGACAACCTCTAGGGGACCTGCAGAGCTCTCATACGCAGCGCGCGCCCTCACCTTGACATGAGGGCGCGCGCGTTTTCAGTTGTCTTCCGCGAGGGGTGCACCCAGCTGGATCGTGGTCTGGCAGGGAACTTCTTGCCAGTAGTGATCCTCGTTCTGTTCGTACCAGTACCGGCAGCCTTCGAGGTCCCCTTGGACCTTGCCCGTCACCTTGACCTTGGCCGCGTAGTAGTAGTCGCTGCTCTTCTTGCCTTTGAGGCGGATGGGTTTGTCGGCGTAGTTCCTAAACCTCTCAGGATCTCTCGTGCCGTACTTGCCGCCTTCGTAGGCCAGGAAGATGACCCCGCCTACCTCGTTGATGTCGAGGACGCGGTACTCGCTGACCCTCAGGCCCTTCGGGACGGACGTGAAGCGGGCCTTGCTGATCGTCACCGGGTCGTTCGAGGTGTTCGTCGGTAGGGGCAACGCCGCCCAGAACACCTCGCCCATCTGGGCGTGTTCGGTGCCGGCCCGGCCGGTCGACTGCATTCCGCCGTCGAGAGCATGGCCCTGCGTGCTGCTCTTGCCTGAGTCGGTGGTGCACCCGGCTGTGAGCGCGGCCGCCAGGAGGCAGGTGAGGAGAGCGCTGCGTCTTCTAGTAGGAGAAGAAGACGCCAGGCTTGCCGTCGAGGCGGTCATTCTTCCCCCAGATGGTGTGCTCGGCTTGCTTGGTGCCGACGGTGATCCGCTGTGCGTGCTGACGGTCGTATTGTGTCGACGCGCCGAGCGTGACACCCCACACTGTACGGGCGCTGGACCACTTGATGCTCTTGGTGAAGTTCAGCTCCCAGAAGGTGCCTCGGGGCACGATCCCCCGACGGCTCTTGGGCGCATCGGCGTAGTTCATCCCTCCGTCCTTCTTGGACACATACTTGCCGATCTTCGAGACGGCGCCGTCGGCGGGAATCCGGTAGCGGTTCGGCTCGATCGTCTTCCAGGAGGAACGGGGGTAGCCGCCGCAGTACCGGACGTGCTTGTACTTGGTGTACTCAAGCGGCACCTTGAACTGCTTACGACGGCATGGAGCGTCAGGTCCGTGCGTCGGTGTACCAGAGTGGTGAATACAAGTACGGCACGTACACCACCCACAGCCCGAGCAGTACATACGTCGACCCCGCAGGTTCGACGACACCGCGAACGCGTACCTACTTCGACGCACTTGGCAGGGTCACGTCCCTCAGGCACTACAGCCAGAGCGACGCCGGCTCCTCGACGGGACGCACGACCACCATCAAAGCCCGCGACGACAGGCCCGGCCTGTGCGTGGAAGCCAACAGCTGCGCAGAACACCAACCTCCCGTTCCCCCTCATTGCTCCGGAACGACACCTGACCGCTACCGACGATTCGGCCGCCCACTGACCGACCCGCCTCTCCTCTCGCCGCGTAGGCGACCGCCCTTCAAACGCTTCGTGGCTGCGGTGCGTGCCCACCGTACTGAGCAACGGGGTGCACGCCTCACACGCATGGTCGCGATGCTTGGCCTCTACGGAGATGTAGGGCCTCAAGCCGTCCAGGGGAAGACCGGGTCAGGGTGGCAGACCGGGCCCGCGCTGGTCTATCCAGCATGGTGTGGGGGCAGGGGCGCGATGGGTACGGGTGCGGGGGCGTCTGACGGTTCGTCGGATCGGCGTTGGTTCCTGCCACGCGGGGGCGGATCGTGCGCGGGCGGAGTGAGTCGGCTGGCAGCTGCTGGACGCCGGGCACGAGATCGAGCTGGACTACTGGGACTGGGGCGCAGGCGACAACTTCGTCCTGAAGATGAACCCGCCCTCGAATGCGGCCGGCACTGTCAGACCTCCTGCGGCTCTCGGAGGCCGGCACCACCATGGGTGTCCAGATGGCCGAACAGGCACTCGCAGCGCTGGTGCAACAGCGCCTCGCAGTACAACGCGCTGTGGAGCTCCGGAAGGTCTCTCGGGCTGGCTCTGCGCTGTGCACCATCTCCCCGGTGTCTTCAAACAAGGGGGCCGGCGGAGTGTGCGCCGGGGGTGTCGGCGAGCTCGATCGCCGCGGTGCAGCCCTTGCCTACCGGTTCCCGGTGGACACAGAATCCGGAAGACCGCCGTCTTCACCCTCATCGAGGCCGGGTGCGTCCGGACGTAACACTCAACCACTGCCCGAGGCTCAAGATCTGAGCGCGTCCGCTGAGCGTCGGTCGTGAAGCCAGGCAGTTGGACGTGCCCGCAACCCAAACCGAGCCATGGAGGTCAGGTCACCCGGCGCGCTGGGTCGTCTCTCCGGTCTGAGCGGGTACGGCGGGCAGGGTGACAGTGCAGGAGGCGCAGCGTCGGGCCTGGGCGGGGACAGGGCTGAGGCATTCGGGACAGTCCCGTTTCGGGGCTTGAACGTCTTGGTGCGGGGCGAGGCGTTCGTGGAGCTTGTTGATCGGGAGCACGACCAGGAAGTACAGGGCGCTGGCGAGGAGGAGGAAGCTGATCGCCGCGTTGACGAAGGCGCCGTAGGGAAACTCGATGGCGCCGACGGTGAAGGTCTTGCGGCTCATATCGCCGGTGGCTCCGGTGGCCAGCCCGACAAGTGGTGTCAGGAAGGCCCTGACGAAGCCGTTCACCACGGCGGTGAACGCTGCCCCGATGACGATGCCGACGGCCAGGTCGACCACGTTGCCGCGCAGGATGAAGCTGCGGAAGCCCTTCACCTTCTCACTCCTCAGAGACTCTTGACGTCGACGGGCGGCACCGAAAGCGCGGGCAGCCCACCCACTTGACCTCGGATGCCCTGCCGCCCTTCACCCATGCCGACTCCGGCACGCGGCGCGGTGCTGTAGGTCAAGCACGCCATCGCGACTGGTCGCTCAGCCTGAGCTGTCCCCGAAACAGGCCTTGGCTCGCATACCGTCCTCCAATGCAGGCCGGGATGCGGGTAAGGGGGCTGCTCTCTCAGACACAGCCGTCATGCGTCCGTCAGGAAGTCCAGTTGCTGCAGCAGCTGGGCCCCGACCGCTACGCCACCCTGTACGCCGCCCATTGCCTGGCCCGCGCCTACGACGAGGCCGCGCCCGCAACCTTGCCATCCGGCTGTGGGCGTTGGGACGGCACGAAGAAGCCCGCGACTTGGACGACAAGACGCGCACGCGAGATCTTCGATGCCCTCGGCGCGTCGGCATGGGCGGAGCGGGCGCGGCAGGAGCTGCGTGCCGCGGGCGCGTGCGCGGCGAGCTGGGCGACGTGCAGTTCGGTCGAGGTCAGCCGGTCGACCACGGCCGGATCCTGACGGGGGGACGGGGGACTGACGAACTGAGAGAGTACAGCGTCATGACGTACGCGGAAGGCGCAGCACCATGACGTACGTCGATGACGTAGTCCGACGGACGCGGTCCGACCTGCTTGATTCCTAGGTTGGTGCCATGCCCGGTTCGCACACGGCGGACGGGCGGGAAGGCACACCGTGGGAACCATCACCGTCGGCACCGAGGGCTCGACCAGCATCGAGCTCTATTACGAGGA
>NZ_JBVISS010000032.1:0-19552 GCF_055575395.1 Streptomyces sp. NPDC034103
CTCAAACGCCGGACGGGCTGAAAGACAGGCACCGGCGCCACGGCGGGAAGAGGAACGCACCGGGGCTGGAAGCGGCCGGTCCCACGCACCGCCACCGGCGCCACGGCGGGAAGGGGACGTACCGGGGGGTGCCCGCCCGCAGTGTCGGGCGTCCGACCGACAGCACAGCTCGGTCCCACGGCTGCGCCCGACCGAGGACGGACACCCCCCGGTACGGCCCCGACCCCCCACACACCGCGCAGGCGCAACGCGCACCCCCACCCACAAGCCACAGGCCGCCGCAGGCACCGACGCGCACCGCCCCCGCCCCCGCCCCCCCACATGCGCCCCCCACCCCACAGGTCCAAGCTGAAAGAACCACCAACCCGGCCGAGGAGGACCCCATGCCCACCCCAGACCTCTTCGCCCTCTCACAGATCAAGGGCCCGGTCCTACGCCCCACCGACGAGGCCTACGCCACCGAAGTCACCGGCTTCAACCTGGCCGCCGCCCACACCCCCGACATCGTCATAGGCGCCACGGACGCCGCCGACATCGTCACCGCCCTCCGCTGGGCGACCAGCACCAACACCCCCGTCGCCGTCCAGGCCACCGGCCACGGCGCGAACTTCCCCATAGAGACCGGCCTGCTGATCAACACGTCCCGCATGACGGACGTACGCATAGACCCAAGCACCCGCACCGCGACGATCGCCGCAGGCGCGAAGTGGCGCCACGTCATAGACGCCGCCGCCCCCCACGGCCTCGCCACCCTCAACGGCTCCTCCACAGACGTCGGCGCCATCGGCTACACCCTCGGCGGCGGCCTCCCCGTCCTCGGCCGGGCCTACGGCTACGCCTCCGACCTGGTCCGCTCCTTCAAGGTCGTCACCGCGGACGGCACCCTCCACGAGGCCGACGCGACCCACGCCCCCGACCTCTTCTGGGCCCTGCGCGGCGGCAAGGGCAACGTAGGCATCGTCACGGAGATGACCACCGAGCTCCCGAGACTGTCCCGCATCCTCGGCGGCGGCATCTACTGCGCGGGCGAGGACGCCGAGCCCCTCCTGCGCGCCTGGGCGGAGTGGACCCCGACGGTCCCCGACGAGATGTGCACCGGCTTCACCCTGCTCCGCCTGCCCCCGCTCCCGGAGATCCCCGAGCCCTTGCGCGGCCGCTTCTGGGCCAGAGTGGCGGTCGCCTGGACCGGCGACGAGGCAGAGGGCCAGAACCTCCTGGCCCCGCTGCGCGCCGCGGCTCCGGTGGTCTTCGACACGGTGGCGGAGATGGACTACACGGCCGTCGACATGATCTACCAGGACCCTCACGATCCCCTCCCGGCCCGAGAGTCCTGCGGCTGCCTGGGCGAACTGACCCCCGACGCCGTCACGGCCCTCCTGGACCAGGCGGGCCCGGCCCACCCGGACCACCCGCTGCTCCTGGTCGAGCTCCGCCACATGGGCGGCGCCCTGTCCCGCCCGACGGCGACGGAGGACGCGGTCTGCGCGAGGAACGCCGCCTACCTCCTGGAGGCGGTGGGCGTCCTGGCGACCCCGGAGGCAGCCGCGGCCGTCGAAACGGCCACGACCGCCCTGTACGAGGCGATGACCCCGTACGCCACCGGCTGCACCATGCCCAACCTCCACGGCACCCCCGGCGACGCCGAGGACCGCGCCCGGGCCTGGACCCCGGAGATCTACGACCGCCTGCGCCGCACGAAGGAGACGTACGACCCCCACAACCTGCTCCGCTACGGCCACACGGTGGCCGCGGCCTGACCAGGCACCAGGCACCACGCACCACGCACCACGCACCACGCACCAAGCCCCAGAGACCAGGCACCAGGGATCAGGCGCCAGGCCCCAGAGACCAGGCACCAGAGCCCAGGCACCGGAGACCAGGGATCAGGGCCCCGGCATCACGTACTGGTGCTACGCCGCCGCCGAGCCCCCGGCCGCCGCTCACTGGGCCGGGTGACGGGATCCCCCGCCTCCAGCGCGGCCGCCCGCCGCTTGAGCCCGAAGTCCGCGAGCGCCTCGGCCAGCTTGTGCACGGACGGCTCGGGAGCCATCACGTCCACCCGGAGCCCGTGCTCCTCCGCGGTCTTGGCGGTGGCGGGACCGATGCACGCGATGACGGTCACGTTGTGCGGCTTGCCGGCGATGCCGACCAGGTTCCGCACGGTGGAGGACGACGTGAAGAGAACGGCGTCGAAGCCACCCCCCTTGATCGCCTCCCGCGTGTCCGCCGGCGGCGGCGAGGCCCGCACGGTGCGGTAGGCGGTGACGTCGTCGACCTCCCACCCGAGCTCGATGAGCCCGGCGACCAGCGTCTCCGTGGCGATGTCGGCCCGCGGCAGGAAGACGCGGTCGATCGGGTCGAAGACGGGGTCGTACGGCGGCCAGTCCTCGAGAAGACCCGCGGCGGACTGCTCCCCCGAGGGCACCAGATCCGGCTTCACACCGAACGCGACGAGCGCCTTGGCGGTCTGCTCGCCCACCGCGGCGACCTTGATCCCCGCGAAGGCGCGAGCGTCGAGCCCGTACTCCTCGAACTTCTCCCGCACGGCCTTGACGGCGTTGACCGAGGTGAAGGCGATCCACTCGTAGCGCCCGGTCACGAGTCCCTTGACCGCGCGCTCCATCTGCTGGGGCGTGCGCGGCGGCTCGACGGCGATCGTGGGCACCTCGTGCGGCACGGCGCCGTAGGACCGCAGCTGGTCGGAGAGCGAGGCCGCCTGTTCCTTCGTACGCGGCACGAGGACCCGCCACCCGAAGAGCGGCTTGGACTCGAACCACGACAGCTGCTCGCGCTGAGCAGCGGCGGACCGCTCACCGACCACGGCTATCACCGGCCGCCCGCCCTCGGGCGAGGGCAGCACCTTGGCCTGCTTGAGTGTCTGGGCGATGGTCCCCAGGGTGGCGGTCCAGGTCCGCTGACGCGTAGTGGTACCCGCGACGGTCACCGTCAGCGGCGTATCGGGCTTGCGCCCGGCGGCGACGAGCTCACCCGCGGCGGCGGCGACGGAGTCCAGCGTCGTGGAGACGACGACCGTCCCGTCGGACGCCCCGACCTCGGTCCAGCAGCGGTCGGAGGCGGTACGGGCGTCGACGAACCGCACGTCCGCGCCCTGGGCGTCCCGCAGCGGCACACCGGCGTACGCGGGCACGCCGACCGCGGCGGCGACACCGGGAACGACCTCGAAGGGCACCCCGGCGGCGGCACACGCGAGCATCTCCTCGGCGGCGTACGCGTCGAGCCCGGGGTCCCCGGACACCGCACGCACGACCCGCCTGCCGCCCCGCGCGGCCTCCATGACAAGATGTGCGGCATCCCGCACGGCGGGGACAGCAGCGGTTGTTGACGCGCCGTCAACAACCGTCAGTTGAGGCGCGCCTGGGCCCGGATGAAGATCCACCGAGGGATCCGCATCCGTGTCCACGACGGCGACGCCTGAGCGCGCGTGGACGCGTACGACGTCGAGCACCTCGTGCTCGGCGACGAGGACGTCCGCGTTCGCCAGCGCCTCGACAGCGCGCAGAGTCAGTAGCCCCGGATCCCCGGGTCCGGCACCCAGGAAGGTGACGTGCCCATGTGCAGGTCCGGCGGCAGGAAGGGCGGTGGGGCTCACAGTGCTCGCTCCCCCATCAGACCGGCCGCGCCCTGGGCGAGCATCTCGGCCGCGAGTTCACGGCCGAGCGCCATTGCCTGGTCGTGCGTCTCGGGCACGGGACCGGTGGTGGACAACTGCACCGTGCGAGAGCCGTCGGTGGTACCGACGACGCCCCGCAGGCGCATTTCCTTGACAATCTGCCCGTCGGCCAGCAGGTCGGCCAGCGCGCCCACAGGGGCGGAGCAGCCGGCCTCCAGGGCGGCGAGCAGGGACCGCTCGGCGGTCACGGCGGCCCGCGTGAACGGGTCGTCGAGCTCTCCGAGCGCGGCGATCAGGCCCGCGTTGTCCGCGGTGCACTCGATCGCGAGTGCTCCCTGGCCGGGAGCGGGCAAAACCGTGTCGACCGACAGGAAGTCGGTCACCTCGTCGATCCGGCCGATGCGACGCAGCCCGGCGGCGGCCAGCACGACGGCATCCAGCTCGCCGTCCCGCACGTACCGGATCCGCGTGTCCACGTTCCCGCGGATCGGAACGGTCTCGATGTCGAGGCCGTGGGCGCGCGCGTACCCGTTCAGCTGGGCCATCCGCCGCGGCGAGCCGGTGCCGATGCGCGCCCCGCGGGGCAGGTCGGTGAACTTCAGCGCGTCCCGGGCGACGATGACGTCCCGCGGGTCCTCGCGTTGGGGGATCGCGGCGAGCGAGAGCTCGTCGGGCTGCCCGGTGGGCAGGTCCTTCAGCGAGTGCACCGCGAAGTCGACCTCCCCCTTGAGCAGGGCCTCCCGCAGCGCGGTCACGAACACGCCCGTGCCGCCGATCTGCGCGAGCTGGGCCCGCGACACATCGCCGTACGTGGTGATCTCGACGAGCTCCACGGGCCGTCCGGTCACCTGGCTCACGGCGTCCGCCACCTGCCCGGACTGGGCCAGGGCGAGTCTGCTTCGCCTGGTCCCGAGCCGCAGTGCCTTCTCAGTCATGCCGACCCTCGGTTCTTGCTGTTCTTCTCGATGCTGTCCTCGGCGCGGGACACGGCGTCCACCGTCTCCTGGTCGAGGTCGAACAGGGTCCGCAGCGCGTCCGCGTACCCGGCGCCGCCGGGTTCGGCCGCGAGCTGCTTGACCCTGACGGTCGGCGCGTGCAGCAGTTTGTCGACGACACGCTTGACGGTCTGGGTGATCTCGTTGCGGTGCTTGTCGTCGAGGCCGGGCAACCGCCCCTCCAGCCGCGCCATCTCACCGGCGACGACGTCGGCGGCCATGGTCCGCAGCGCGACGACGGTGGGTGTGATGTGCGCGGCCCGGAGCGCCGCCCCGAAGGCGGCGACCTCGTCAGCGACGATACGCCGCACCTGGTCGACGTCGGCAGCCATCGGAGCGTCGGCGGAGGCGTCGGCGAGCGACTCGATGTCGACGAGCCGCACCCCGCCGATCCGGTGCACGGCGGCGTCGATGTCCCGGGGCATGGCGAGGTCGAGCAGGAAGAGCACGGGAGCGGGCCGCGGAGCGACCGGCTCGGGCTTGCGCCGTTCCGGGATCCGCGCCCCGGTGGCGGCGACGGCGGCCAGCGCGGCGATGGCCTCGGCCTCGTCGGCGGCGCTGTGGGTCCGGCAGGCCCCGTTGTCGACCCAGGCGGCATGCTGCTCGAGCTCGGCGGCGGCCATCCCGGCGACGGCGGCTTCCCCGAGCACGGAGAACCCGGCGGTGGCCGGAACGGAGTTCAGGTCGAGCGGGCAGGTGTCGTCGGTCTGCTCACCCGGGCCGCGGGTGTGGGTGCCGCCCAGGGCGGCTCCCGACCCGAGGCGGGGCGGCACGCCGTGAGCGCCGGGCTGCGCGACCAGCCCCCGCGCGGCGCCGGACGCGGAGACGGCCGCGGCGACCGTCGAGGCGGTGAGCACCAGCCCCGTGGCCCCGGTGCACGACACCACGACGTCGGCACGTGTCAGCTCGCCGGGCACGGCGCCCATGGCGACGGCGCGAGCCATCACGCCCGTCTCCGCGGAACCGTCGTTCAGGATCTCCGCGAGCCGCTCGGCCCGCTCGGCGGTCCGGTTCGCGACGACGATCTCCGCCACCCCTGCCCGCGCCAGCGTCGCCGCGGCCAGCGACGACATCGACCCGGCCCCGATGACGAGCGCCTTCTTGCCGCGCGCCCAGTCCTGCACCGGGGCGCCCGCGGAGAGCTGCTCCAGCCCGAACGTCACCAGCGACTGCCCGGCCCGGTCGATCCCGGTCTCGGAGTGCGCCCGCTTGCCGACCCGCAGGGCCTGCTGGAAGAGGTCGTTCAGCAGTCGTCCGGCGGTGTGCAGATCCTGCGCCTTGGCCAGCGAGTCCTTGATCTGCCCGAGGATCTGCCCCTCCCCGACGACCATGGAGTCGAGCCCGCAGGCGACGGAGAACAGGTGGTGGACGGCCCGGTCCTCGTAGTGCACGTACAGATACGGCGTGAGTTCGTCGAGCCCCACCCCGCTGTGCTGGGCGAGCAGCGTGGACAGCTCGGCGACACCGGCGTGGAACTTGTCCACGTCGGCGTACAGCTCGATGCGGTTGCACGTGGCCAGCACCGCGGCCTCGGTGGCCGGCTCCGCGGCGACGGTGTCCTGCAACAGCTTGACCTGGGCGTCAGCGCTCAGCGCCGCCCGCTCAAGCACGCTGACGGGTGCGCTGCGGTGGCTCAGGCCCACAACGAGGAGACTCATGCCGGCATCACGGCGGGTACGTCCCCGTCGGGCTCTTGGTCGGCGGAGTCGCCACGACCGGCGGCGGCCTGACGGGCGCCGTCGGCTGCCGCGGCCTCCTCACCGGCCTTGCGCTGCTCGTGGAAGGCGAGGATCTGGAGTTCGATGGAGAGGTCCACCTTGCGCACGTCGACGCCGTCCGGGACGGACAGCACGGTCGGCGCGAAGTTCAGGATGGAGGTGACCCCGGCGGCCACGAGCCGGTCGCAGACGGGCTGCGCGGCACCGGCGGGGGTGGCGATGACGCCGATGGAGACCCCGTTGTCCTCGATGATCTTCTCGAGGTCGTCCGAGTGCTGCACCGGGATCCCGGCGACGGGCTTGCCGGCCATGGCCGGGTCGGCGTCGATGAGGGCCGCGACCCGGAACCCGCGGGAGGCGAACCCGCCGTAGTTGGCGAGGGCGGCGCCGAGGTTTCCTATACCGACGATCACTACCGGCCAGTCCTGGGTCAGGCCCAGTTCGCGGGAGATCTGGTAGACGAGATACTCGACGTCGTACCCCACACCACGGGTGCCGTAGGACCCGAGGTAGGAGAAGTCCTTGCGCAGCTTCGCGGAGTTGACCCCCGCCGCGGCCGCGAGCTCCTCGGAGGAGACCGTGGGCACCGAGCGCTCCGACAGTCCGGTCAGCGCGCGGAGGTACAGCGGAAGCCGGGCGACGGTGGCCTCGGGAATCCCTCGGCTGCGGGTCGCCGGTCGGTGAGTTCGGCCAGTTGCCACGGTGCTCCTGCGGGTAGAGCGGGGCTTAAGGCGGTCACACGTACCTGGACCGCCCCGTCGAATGCAGGCTATGTCTTTGTGAACGCGTGCACAAAGATGGTGTCCGATTTGCCCGGCCAACGTGACCGGGGTCACGCACGTCTGTCTCGGGGGCAAAACCGCACACTCTCCTCAACAATCCCGCCCCCCAGGACCAAGTCGCCATCGATCCTAAGCGACCGGCCGGGCCATTTGGACTACTCGGTCAGTGCCGACCTCAGGCGCTTCTCGTCCACGCGCCAGAAGGTGTGCTGCTCCCCGTCGACGAGGACGACCGGGATCTGCTCCCAGTACTGGTCGTGGAGCTGGGGGTCCTGGGTGATGTCCTTCGACTCCCAGGGGACCCCGACCTCCCCGCACACCTTCTCGACGACGATCTGTGCGTCATCGCACAGGTGGCATCCGGGCTTGCGGATGAGCGTGACGAGCCGGTCCTCAGGGGCCTTGGCCGGCTTGCGGCGGAAGATGGGACTCATGTCGGCCATTCTCGCGCGGACCTCGACCCGACCTGGAGCGCTTGTTCACCGGCTCGGCCGCGCAGAGTTCACATCCTCCGAACCTCGCCGCTCCGGAAGCTCCGAACAAACTGGCTATGCTCACGCCATGGCCGCTCTCGGATGGCTCACTCCCCGTAGGCGCTCCGCCACGGCGCGGAGCGTGTTGGCAGGCGAGGCCTCGGCGGAGGCCGCGCGCAAGACGTCACAGGAGGTCGTCGAGGCCTCCACCCCCGGCGCGGAGCCGGAGTTCCCGGTCCTCGGCGACGACAAGGCAGCCGCCTTCTTCGATCTCGACAACACCGTCATGCAGGGCGCCTCGCTGTTCCACTTCGGCCGCGGCCTGTACAAGCGGAAGTTCTTCGAGACCCGCGAGCTCGCCCGCTTCGCCTGGCAGCAGGCGTGGTTCCGGCTGGCGGGCATCGAGGACCCCGAGCACATGCAGGAGGCCCGCGACTCGGCCCTGTCGATCGTCCAGGGCCACCGCGTCGCCGAGTTGATGTCCATCGGCGAGGAGATCTACGACGAGTACATGGCCGAGCGCATCTGGCCCGGCACCCGCGCCCTGGCCCAGGCCCACCTGGACGCGGGCCAGAAGGTGTGGCTCGTCACGGCGGCCCCGGTGGAGATCGCCGGCGTGATCGCCCGCCGCCTCGGCCTGACCGGCGCGCTCGGCACGGTCGCGGAGTCGGTGGACGGCGTCTATACGGGCAAGTTGGTGGGCGAGCCGCTGCACGGCCCGGCGAAGGCGGAGGCGGTCCGTGCCCTGGCCGCGGCGGAGGGCCTGGACCTGGGCCGCTGCGCGGCCTACAGCGACAGCCACAACGACATCCCCATGCTCTCCCTGGTCGGCCATCCCTACGCGATCAACCCGGACTCCAAGCTCCGCAGGCACGCGAGGGAACTGGACTGGCGTCTGCGCGACTACCGCACCGGCAGGAAGGCCGCGAAGGTCGGCATCCCGGCGGCGGCGGGCGTAGGAGCGGTCGCCGGAGGCACTGCAGCCGCGATCGCTTTGCACCGCCGCCGCCGCTGACCCACCCAGGGGCGCGGGGAACTGCGCGACCAGCCACGACGAGCCCGCGCCCGAAAGACAAGAAGTACCCCCACCTCCTCCATCCAGTCCTCTTGTCGGCACACGGCCACAACACGCCCCGACCCTGACCGGAATCCGATCTCAACTGATCAACAAACGGTCACTCTCCGGCACTTGAACAGCCGTCATTCGGTTACAGAAGCGACGTAATCGATGATTTGAGCAACTGGGTGTAGCAGTGCCTGCACGAAGCGTTATTCTCCTCAGACGCATACCGGTACCCCTCCGTCGCTACGACGGGTGAACGGTCCCGCACTGCACGTGATGGAAGCTCTGCCTCTGGGAGTCCCGTGTACCCACACGTCGGGGTTGACGCCTCGGGCCTGGCTACGCTGCGCGCAACGGTCCAAGACCTGTTGCGCGGCTTCGTCCCCACCGCGTACGCCGTCCCCGCCCTCGCCGTAGCCACGGCACCGATCGGCCCGTGCTACGCACTGGCCGACGGTTCCGCGGCCGTCGGCAGAAGAGGGCGTTCGACCGGCACCACCACCGCGCGCCGACCGGCCGCGGACAGCGACAGCGCCCGCATGATGGACCTCGTGGAGCGGGCACAGGCCGGCGAGGCCGACGCCTTCGGGCGCCTCTACGACCAGTACAGCGACACCGTCTACCGCTACATCTACTACCGGGTGGGGGGCAAGGCGACCGCCGAGGACCTCACCAGCGAGACGTTCCTGCGCGCGCTGCGCAGGATCGGGACCTTCACCTGGCAGGGCCGTGACTTCGGCGCCTGGCTCGTGACGATCGCCCGGAACCTCGTCGCCGACCATTTCAAGTCGAGCCGCTTCCGCCTGGAGGTGACCACCGGCGAGATGCTCGACGCCAACGAGGTCGAGCGGTCCCCGGAGGACTCGGTGCTGGAGTCCCTCTCCAACGCCGCCCTCCTGGAGGCGGTGCGCCGCCTGAACCCGCAGCAGCAGGAGTGTGTGACGCTCCGCTTCCTCCAGGGGCTCTCCGTCGCCGAGACCGCCCGCGTGATGGGCAAGAACGAGGGTGCCATCAAGACCCTCCAGTACCGGGCCGTGCGCACCCTCGCCCGGCTCCTCCCGGACGACGTCCGCTGACAGGGGCGGTCTGACGGGGCGAATCGGCGGGGCGAACTGACAGGGGCACGCTCGGTGACTGCCAACTCGCTGTCGGTGAAAGTCCGTTGACTTCCCGATCCGATCATCCGCAGTCCGTAACCCAAGTGCCGCGCCACTCGTTGTGCGGGATGCAGGCTCCCTGTGGTCACTCCCTGGCCGACTTCGATCACCCGATCGTGTGGAAGTGGTCAGAGCGTGCAACCCTCAGGACCCCCTGGGGAGTCGACCGTCATGACGAGAGGAGGTGCCGCCAGTGATCGCGAACGTCTCGGCACACCGGCGGGCGAACGCCTTCGCCCAGGCCCTGGAGGAGCAGTCCGACCGGGGCCCGGCGGCCGAGCAGTCCGAAGGTCCGGACCCGGCCCCGGCAGCCGCGGAACGGACCGAGCAGGGTCGCATGCTGACCCTCGCGGAGTGTCTCGGCGAGCTGCCCAGGCCGGAGCTGAACCCTGAGGTCAAGGTCGTCCAGCGGGCCCAATTGGTGGCCGCGTTCGAGGCCATGCTCCAGGAAGGCACCGTCGGGGGCGAAGCAACGGATCCTTCGGTGCCCGAACAGCGCTCGCACCGGGCCCGAGGAGCGCACCGCGCGTCCCCGCTGGGCAAGCTGCGACCGCGTTCCCGGCTCACGAAGGGCCTGGCCGCCGGCGGACTCAGCGTCGGAGTCGCCGCGGGCGCCTTCGGCGGGGTGGCCGCCGCCAGCTCGGACGCCCTCCCGGGCGACTCGCTGTACGGCCTCAAGCGCGGCATCGAGGACTTCAAGCTCACCTATCTGTCCGACGGGGACGACGAGCGCGGCCAGGCCTATCTCGACCAGGCCTCCACCCGCCTCAACGAAGCCCGCCGGCTGATGGACCGCGACCGCGGCGGCCACCTCGACCACGAGTCCGTCGGCGAGATCCGCCGGGCCCTGTCGGGAATGCAGCACGACGCCGCGGAGGGCCACCGGCTGCTCCACGAGGCCTACGAGCGCGACCCGGGCTCGCTGGGCCCCATCCAGGCTCTCGACGCCTTCTCCCGCTCGCACCGGGAGGTCTGGGGCGCGCTCCGCGACCGGTTGCCGGTCCAGCTCGGCGACGTCAGTCAGCAGGTGTCGTCGGTGTTCGACGCCATAGACCAAGAGGTCGCTCCGTTGCAGTCCCTGCTCCCCGAGGCCCCGGCCCAGGGTGGCGGCGACGGCAGGCGCCAGGGCGGTTCCGGCTCGCCGTCCACCGGCGCGTCCGGCTCCGACCGCCCGGCCGCGCCCAGCACCGGCAGCGGCAGCTCCGACAGCAGCGGTTCGAACGGCAAGGACCGCCCGAGCAACTCGTCCACGTCGGGCAGCGCCGACGACGGCCTGCTCGGCGGCAACACCGGCGGCCTCCTGGACCCCACCCAGGACAGCACCAGCCCCGCCTCCCCGTCCACCAGCATCCCCGCCCAGCCGGACGTCACCCTCCCGCCCCTCCTCCCGGGCCTCCTGCCGGGTCTGGGCATCGACGCCGAGGACGCGGACTAGCACCACCGACACGACGACGGGGGCGCCCTCCACCAGGAAGGGCGCCCCCGTCGTCGTACTCCTGGAAGGCCTTAGAAGAACACCGACCGGCGCTGTACCAAGAGCTTGTACAGCGTGTGCTGGATCTGTTCGCGTACCTGGTCCGTCAGGTTGAACATCAGCATCGGGTCCTCGGCCGCCTCCGGTGGATAGCCGTCCGTGGGGATCGGCTCGCCGAACTGGATGGTCCACTTCGTCGGCAGCGGGATCGCGCCGAGCGGGCCGAGCCACGGGAAGGTGGGGGTCAGCGGGAAGTACGGGAAGCCGAGGAGACGGGCGAGGGTCTTGGCGTTGCCGATCATCGGGTAGATCTCCTCCGCGCCGACGATCGAGCACGGGATGATCGGGGCGCCCTGCCGCAGAGCCGTGGAGACGAACCCGCCCCGGCCGAAGCGCTGGAGCTTGTAGCGCTCGCTGAAGGGCTTGCCGATGCCCTTGAAGCCCTCCGGCATCACACCGACCAACTCGCCCTGCCCGAGCAGCCGTTCGGCGTCCTCCGCGCAGGCCAGCGTGTGGCCGAGCTTGCGGGCGAGCTCGTTGACCACCGGCAGCATGAAGACGAGGTCCGCGGCCAGCAGCCGCAGATGCCGCCCCGCGGGGTGGTTGTCGTGGACGGCGACCTGCATCATCAGACCGTCCAGCGGGAGCGTCCCGGAGTGGTTGGCGACGATCAGCGCGCCCCCCTCCGCCGGGATGTTCTCGATGCCCTTCACCTCGACGCGGAAGTATTTCTCGTACACCGGCCGCAGCAGGGACATCAGGACCTGGTCGGTCAACTCCTCGTCGTACCCGAAGTCGTCGACGTCGTAGTCACCGGTGAGCCGGCGGCGCAGGAAGGCGAGGCCGCCCGCGATCCGCCGCTCGATACCGCCGTCTTCCCGCGCCGTCGGCGGCGGCTGTTCCTCACGCGTCACAGGGACATCATCCCGCCCCGGCCCGGGCGTGGGCAGGGGCTGGACCCCACGGACCGGCGAGGGCTCCTTGCGCCGGCTCCCCGTGGCCCGGCGACGCGACGGCCGCTGTACGGCGGCCCCGCGGGACCGGTCGTCGTCGAACGGAATGACCTTGGCGTCCGCCATCGTTGATGCGCTCCTCAGTTGGCGCTCTGCGTCGGGGGTTGGCCGCCGCCCAGGGCGGGCAGCGCGGCGATCCGGTCGACGGCCCCCGCGAGGGCCTCGGGCGGCAGCAGTCCGGGTCCGCGACCTCGGACGAAGTCCGCGAACGTCTCCGCCGTCGTGTACTTCGGCCGGAATCCGAGCGTCTCCCGCATCTGGACCGTCGACACGACCCGGCCGTGCGTGAGCAGCCGGATCTGCTCGGGCGAGAAGTCCGTCATCCCGAGCGTACGGACCAGCGAGCCGGCCCAGGTGACCGCCGGCAGCAACAGCGGCACGGTCGGCCGCCCCAGCCGGCGCGCGCACTGCGACAGCAGCAGCACCCCGTCACCGGCGATGTTGAACGTCCCGCTGTTGAGGGTGCCCCGCTCCGGCTCGTGCGAGCCGATGCGCAGCACCTCGATCACGTCGTCCTCGTGCACGAACTGCAGCCGCGGGTCGTAACCCAGCACGGTCGGCAGCACCGGCAGCGTGAAGTACGAGGCGAGGGGGGTGTCCGCGCTGGGTCCCAGGATGTTGGCGAACCGCAGCACACACACGGCCACATCGGGCCGCCGCCGCGCGAACCCCCGTACATAGCCCTCGACCTCGACCGTGTCCTTGGCGAAGCCGCCGCTGGGCAGCGACTTGGGAGGGGTGGTCTCGGTGAAGACGGCCGGATCACGGGGCGCGGACCCGTAGACGTTCGTACTGGACTTCACGACCAGGCGCTTGACGGTCGGCGACTTCTGACAGGCACCGAGCAGCTGCATGGTGCCGATGACGTTGGTCTCCTTGACCGTGGTCCGGCCGGCACTGCCCAGCGGCATGGCCGTCACGTCCAGGTGTACGACGGTGTCGGCGCCCGCCTGCGCGAGGACCCGCGCGATGGTGGCCTGCCGGATGTCGGCCTGGATGAACTCGGCGCCGCCCAGGTGGTGCTCGGGGGCCACCGCGTCCACGGCGATCACCCGGTCCACCTGGGGGTCACGCTGGATCCGTCGTACGAACCGGCCCCCCAGCTGACGGGCCGCTCCGGTCACGAGCACGACCTTGCCCAAGATTCAGCGCCTTTCTTCCAGCACTCGTCCCCTGCGTACCCTGCCGCGTTCCCCGTGTCCGGCCAACTTAGCGGGTCGGCGTTGCGCTGTGATGACCGCCCAATGCGTGACGTCACGACGTCCGCGGTCGTACGACCGGACCGCCCAAGCGGTGTCGGACGTACGCGGAGGCTCCCGTCCGGGTCCGGATATGCGTGTGGCCCCCCACCGGGTGTGGTGGGGGGCCACAATCACGCTGCTTGCGCGGCGTCGCCTTACTTCTTGTTGCGACGCTGCACGCGCGTGCGCTTGAGCAGCTTGCGGTGCTTCTTCTTAGCCATCCGCTTGCGCCGCTTCTTGATAACAGAGCCCACGACTACCCTCGCTCACTTCTCATCACTCGGTGTTTGGGCGCCATGGGCCCATACGACCTACGAGGGGCCAGCCTACCCGCCCGAGCGCTGAGGTCGTAATCGAGGGGGAACGGGGAGATCCGGACCTTGTCCTGAGGATCCCCCCGCCCCACAACCGTCAGGCGGTTTCCACCCCCACGTAGCTCTCGCGAAGGTACTCGTGAACCGCTTGCTCCGGGACGCGGAACGAACGTCCCACCCGGATAGCGGGCAGATGACCGCTGTGCACCAACCGGTACACGGTCATCTTCGACACTCGCATCACCGAGGCGACTTCCGCCACGGTAAGGAACTGAACCTCGTTCAGAGGCCTCTCGCCAGCTGCCATGACACACCTGAACCTTCCGCACTCGACGGTCACCGGCTTCCCCTTCCGGTGACTCTTCGTCGCTGCGTGCTCACTCCCCAGACTAGGGGCGGGTGATGCGAGTGGGGAAGAGGTGCACCCATCGGCGGCCTACTGTGACAGACACGCTCGATTGAGTACGTAGCGGGTAAGCGGCCGGTAGTAATCAGACCGCACAGCGTCATCAAGTGGAACGACGACGGACACGACCCCCTCCGCCTCCCCCACGAAGAGGGCGGGGTCATCGGTATCGGCCAGCCCAATGGCCTCAAACCCCAGCTGACCTGCCCCGCAGACCCACCCGTGATCCCCGATGACCAGCTCGGGGAGCGGTCCCCCGGCGTCCGCGGCGGCCGCCAGGACGGTCCGAACCGGCAGGGGTGAGTGCGTGTGTGCGCCGGTCGCACAACCGGGGCGGGAGTCTCCCGGATCTCTCACGAGCGCGACTCCTCGTACGTAGTCAAGGTTGTACGTACGTAGACCGAACCGGGTCGTTATGTCGACACAACGACCATACGCGGGGGTGAGGACGGCACATCCCGCCGCCGACAGGGCGTCCGCCAACGCGGCGTAGAAGTCGAGCAGTCGATGGGGGTGCCCGGTCCCCAGGAGCACCGGAGCGCGGCGCTCCGCGGCGACACCGACCCGATCAGCGAAGGCGTCGAGAGCGACCAGGGTTCGCTCAGGGTCGATCACATCATGCCCCTGAGTGTGTCGCGGGTCGCCGGAAACCCCACATTTAGCTGCCATCAGTCCGATCACATCCCGCTGCCCCCACGTCCACTCGGGATCGATCCCGATCAGCACGCGTGGGTCACGAGCGGCGAAAAGCCGGTAACTGCGCAGACTCTCCTCCCGCGAGGTGGCCACGGGCCCGGCCAGACGAGCAGCCAGCAGATGGGCGCGCAACGCTTGGATGCTCAACACGGGAGCGATGGTGACGGACGACAGCCGGGGCCGACAGGGGAACGGGGAAACACCGCACAGTCGGCGTAACGCACACGCCACTACGGCAACAGCCGCCGCTACGGCAACAACCGGCCAGGGCAGCAGCAGCCGACGCCATGGCAGCGGCCCGCCAGGGCAGCAGCCCCGCCACGGCACCAACCCGCCAGCGCAGCAGCCCCCGCGCTACGGCAGCAGCCCCGCAGCGGGGACAACGGCCCGGGCAGCCCCGCCACGGCACCAACCCGCCGACGCAGCAGCCCCCGCGCTACGGCAACAGCCGCCACTGCGGCAACAGCCCGCCAGGGCTGCCGTCCCCGCTACGGCAGCAGCCCCGCAGCCCCGCCACGGCAACAACCCGCCGACGCAGCAGCAGCCGACGCCACGGCAGCACCCCGCTACGGCGACAGCCGCCGCCGCGGCAACAGCTGCCGCTACGGCAACAGCCCCCGCAGCGGGAACACCGCCCGCCGAGCCGCCAGCACCGCCTGGTCCAACCGGTCCGCCGGGTCGTAGCCCGCGTCCCAGTCGGCCCAACTCACCGGCCACCGGCCGTCCGTCATCCGCATCGGCGCCAACTGCCGGGTGCGGGCGAAGACTTCCTGTCGCCAGCTCTCCGGGATCACTGTCTCCGGCGCGATCTGCCGCCCCGCCGCGATCCCCACCAGATGCGTCCACGACCGCGGCACCACCTCGACCACCGCGTATCCGCCACCGCCCAGCGCCACCCACCGACCGTCGGCGTACTCGTGCGCCAGATCGTGACAGGCCACCTGCACGGCCCGCTGCGCGTCCAACGACACGGCCAGATGCGCGAGCGGGTCCTCGAAGTGCGTGTCGGCCCCGTGCTGCGTCACCAGCACCTGCGGCCGGAAGTCCGCGATCAGCTCCGGCACCACCGCGTGGAAGGCCCGCAGCCACCCCGCGTCCCCGGTCCCCGCCGGCAACGCCAAATTCGCCGCAGCGCCCTCCGCGGAGTCCGCCCCCGTCTCCTCCGGCCACCCGGTCTGCGGGAACAACGTCCGCGGATGCTCGTGCAGCGAGATCGTCAGAACCCGCGGATCCTCCCAGAACGCCGCCTGCACCCCGTCCCCGTGATGCACGTCGACATCGATGTAGGCGACCCGCTCGGCCCCGAGCTCCAGCAGCCGCGCGATCGCCAGCGAGGCGTCGTTGTAGATGCAGAACCCGGACGCGCTGCCCGGCATCGCGTGATGCAGCCCACCCGCGAAGTTCACCGCGTGCAGAGCGTCCCCACGCCACACCGCCTCGGCCGCCCCGACCGACTGCCCCGCGATCAGCGCGGACACCTCGTGCATCCCCGCGAACGCCGGATCATCCATCGTCCCGAGCCCGTACGACCCGTCCGCCGCCCCGGGATCCGCCGACGCCGCCTTCACGGCCGCGATGTAGTCCTCCCGGTGCACGAGCCCCAACGTCGACTCCCCGGCGGGCTTGGCGGACACCACGTCCACCTCCCGGTCCAGCCCGAAGGCGGACACCAGACCCCGGGTCAGAGCCAGCCGGACCGGATCCATCGGATGGTCCGGACCGAAGTCATAGCCCGTTACTGCCTCGTCCCACATCAGCTGTGCGCGACCGCTCATGCCCGCCACCGTATCGGTCCGGTTGAGCCTCGAACGACCGGGCGTACACAAGCGTCACCAGCACCAACACCATCGGCACCAGCATCGCCCCGCGATAGCTCCACGCGTCGCCCAGCGCCCCCACCAAGGGCGAACCGACCAGAAACCCCACATAGTTGAAGACATTGAGCCGAGCCACAGCCGCGTCGGAGGCCCCGGGGAACAACCGCCCGGCGGCCGCGAAGGTCTGCGGCACGAGCACACACAACCCCAGCCCCAGCAAGGTGAACCCGAGCATCCCGACCCACGCCCCGGGCGCCAGCGCCACCACACCGAACCCCAGCGCCGACACCAACGCCCCCGCCCGCACCACCAGGACGGCCCCGAACCGCCGTACCCCGAAGTCCCCGAGACCCCGCCCGATCAACGTCGTGACCATGTAGACGTTGTACGGCACGGTCGCCAGCTGCTCGCTGCTCCCGAGCACGTCCTGGAGATACTTCGCGCTCCAGTTGGAGACCGTCGAGTCCCCGATGTACGCGAAGGTCATCACCAGGCACAGCGGCAACAGCATCCGGAAGGCGACGGCCCCGCCCTCGGCACCCGCCCCGCCCTTGTCCGCCTGCGGCTCCGGCTCGGCGCCCCCGTCGACGTACCACCGACTCCCGACGAACGCGGCCGGCAGCAGCACGGCCACCACGGGCAGATACGACACGAGCAACGCGAGATCCCAGTGCGCCCCCACCCACGCCAGCGAGGCCCCCACGATCCCGCCGAGGCTGAACACCGCGTGGAAGCTGAGCATGATGCTCCGCCCGTACGCCCGCTGCAGACTCACCCCGAGCATGTTCATGGACGCGTCCAGCACACCCACCGCGAGCCCGAACGCGGCCAACGCGAGCCCCAGCTCGACCGTCGCGTCCCCCGCCCCGACCCCCAGCAGCGCCAGCAGCACGACGGGCTGGGCCCACCGCAGCAGCCGGCTGGGCGGTATCCGCCGCACCAGCTTCTCGGTCGTCACGCTCCCGACCCCGGCGAGGATCGGCACGGCGGCCAGAAACGCCGGCAGCAACGCGTCGGAGACCCCGTACCGGTCCTGGATGGCCGGGATCCGGGTCACCAGCAGGGCGAAGGCGGCCCCCTGGGCGAAAAAGCTGAACGCCAACGAGGCCCTGCCGCGCCGCAGCACATCTGTCATGGCGGCGAGCGTAGGGCCCCGGGCTACCCGTGGGTAGATCCAGCCAAAGATGAATTTCCCTCAGCTTCACCCCGGGCTGCCTCAGGCGGCGACACCCACCCCGGCCCTCACAGCCTCCTCGGCGGCCGTGACCTCGGCACACAGCAACCGCGCCATCGGCTCGGCGGCGACCACCCGGCTCACCATGAACGCCAGCACCATGGCCCCGACCAGGATCACGGACCCGAGCCACACCATGGTGTCCACGGGCAGCGTGTACGCCCCGACCACCCGTACCCCACACTCCGCGAGCAGTACGACACCCCACACCACCGAGAAGGCCCGCTCCGCCCTCCGGAACTCCGCCGACCCGACCGCCAGCCGCTCCCAGGCGGCCTCCCTCACCGGGTCCCCCTGCACCAGGAAGGGCCTGAACGCCGCCGTCATCATCGGCCGCCCCCACACCACCGACGCGAGAACGGCGATCCCGATCACGCTGCTGACCCCGCTGTCCTTGGCGAGCATCAGCCGCGGGTCACCGGAGACGAGGCTCAGCAGCAGCGACACCGCGTTCACACAGAGGATGAGCGCGGCGAGCCCGTTCAGCTTCCGCTCCCCCACCGCACACCACACCGTCCGCACGGCAGGCACCGCACTGCTCCAGGCCAGCGCCGCGAAGGTGCCCATCCCCAGGGCGCCCTTGAAGAGGTAGTACGACCCGACCGGCACCGCCACGTCCACGATCAGCGGGCCGAAGGTGCTGAGCTTGCTCGTCCTCGTCGTCATGCCCCCAGCGTCTCGTCGACCCCGGGTGCCACGGTAGGAACGATCGTCCGGAGCTCGGCATGACAATTGTCAGACGCCGGATCACGCCAGGAGGTCCGCCAACTCCCCCATGTCGGAGAACAGTTGAGTGGCCCCAGAGAGCCGCTCGGCAGGCGTCATGGCGGTGAACCCGTACACATCCATCCCGGCCGCCACAGCCGCCTGAACGCCCAGTGGACTGTCCTCGACGACGACACACCGCTCCGGCGCCACCCCCATCCGCTCGGCGGCGTACAGGAACAGATCCGGCGCCGGCTTCCCCCGCCCCACATCCTGCGAACTGAAGACCCGCGTCTCCTCGAACCACCGGTCCAACCCCGTCGTCCGATGCCCCACCCGGATCCGCTCATGGCTCCCGGACGACGCCACGCAGTACGGCACCCCGTCCGCCGCGAGCTTCTCCAGCACCCCCACGGCACCCGCCACGGGCTTCAACTCCCGCTCGAACGCGGCGAACACCCGGCCATGAAAGACATCATCGAAGTCCCCCGGCAACCGCTGCCCGGTCCGCTCCTCGATCAGATCGTGGATCCGATGCATCGCGGACCCCATGTAGTCCCGAATCGAGTCCTCGTACGACGTCGGGTGCCCGAGCTCGGTCAGATAGGCGGCGAGCAGCCGGTTGGAGATCGGCTCACTGTCCACGAGGACGCCGTCGTTGTCGAAGATAACCAGGTCATAGCGCATACCTGAACCCTAAATGCAAAAAAGCCCACGCCTAATGGCGTGGGCCTTTTCTAAAATTTGTTCGGCGGTGTCCTACTCTCCCACAGGGTCCCCCCTGCAGTACCATCGGCGCTGTGAGGCTTAGCTTCCGGGTTCGGAATGTAACC
>NZ_JBVISS010000033.1:0-16082 GCF_055575395.1 Streptomyces sp. NPDC034103
GGCGGCGCGGCCTACAGCCCCGCCCTGACCGACTTCGTCTTCATGGTCCGCGAGACCTCCCAGATGTTCATCACCGGCCCGGACGTGGTCAAGGCCGTGACGGGTGAGGAGATCTCCCAGAACGGCCTGGGCGGCGCGGACGTGCACGCCGAGACCTCGGGGGTGGCCCACTTCGCGTACGACGACGAGGAGACGTGCATCGCGGAGGTGCGCTACCTGCTGTCACTGCTCCCGCAGAACAACCGGGAGGCACCGCCGAGGGTGCGCGGCGACGACTACATCGACCGCCGCTCGGACGCGCTCCTGGACCTGGTGCCCGCCGACGGCAACCGGCCGTACGACATGGCCAAGGTGATCGAGGAGGTCGTCGACGACGGCGAGTACCTGGAGGTCCACGAGGGGTGGGCGCGGAACATCATCTGCGCGCTGGGCCGACTGGACGGACAGACCGTCGGGTTCGTCGCCAACCAGCCCCAGACCCTGGCCGGCGTCCTGGACATCGCGGCCAGCGAGAAGGCCGCGCGGTTCGTGCAGATGTGCGACGCCTTCAACATCCCGATCATGACCTTCCTGGACGTCCCCGGGTTCCTGCCCGGCGTCGACCAGGAGCACGGCGGCATCATCCGGCACGGCGCGAAGCTTCTCTACGCCTACTGCAACGCGACCGTGCCGCGGGTCTCGCTGGTCCTGCGCAAGGCGTACGGCGGCGCCTACATCGTCATGGACTCCCAGTCCATCGGCGCGGACCTCACCTACGCGTGGCCGACGAACGAGATCGCCGTGATGGGCGCGGAAGGCGCCGCCAACGTCATCTTCCGACGTCAGATCGCCGAGGCCGAGGACCCCGAGGCCATGCGGCAGAAGATGGTCAAGGAGTACAAGGCCGAGCTCATGCACCCGTACTACGCGGCGGAACGCGGCCTGGTGGACGACGTGATCGACCCGGCCCGCACCCGCGAGGTCCTCATCCGCTCCCTGGCCATGCTCCGCAGGAAGCACGCCGACCTGCCGTCGCGCAAACACGGCAACCCACCGCAGTAGCAGTACGTTCCGAGGGACTGGGGATGTCGGTGCGGTGCCGGCCTTCGACGTCCCTGTTCTCAGGAGACAGCACATGGTCAAACAGGAGCGCGCCGCCCGCACCCGGCAGGCACTGATCCACGCCGCGGCCGAGGTGTTCGCGGAGGAGGGCTTCGTCACGGCCTCGCTGAGCACCATCAGCAAACGGGCCGGGGTCAGCAACGGCGCGCTGCACTTCCACTTCGCCAACAAGGCCATGCTCGCCGACGCGGTCGAGGCGGAGGCCGCGCGGGTCGTGCACCGGATCACCGAGACGGCGCGGGCCTGGCAGGGCGACTCGCTCCAGGCGGTGGTGGACGCCACGCACGAGCTGATGCGCAGCCTCGCCCAGGACACCGTGGTCCGCGGCGGTTTCGGGCTCTCGGGCGACAGCACGCGCAGGGGGCAGTCCACCCTGCGCGCGCAGTGGCAGCACTGGGTCGAGGACAGCCTGCGCCGGGCCGAGCGGAACGGCGCCCTGGCGGAGGGGGTGTCCTGGGCGGACAGCGCCCGTGTCATCGTCGCCGCCACCGTGGGCCTGGAGGTCCTGGGCGGCGACGACACCTCCTGGCTGTCGCGGCAGAACCTCACCCGCTTCTGGGACGTGCTGCTGCCGCGGCTCGCCGGCCGGCACCACCTGGGCCGGCTGGTGAGCTCCGGCTCGCGGACGCAGGCCGCCGTCTCCTCCTCCGCGGCGTCGGAGCGGCCCGCGCGCTGAAGCCCTGCTCAAGCAGACTGCATGGTCTGTTTAGCTAGCGTTCTTCGTCTACGTTGCCCAACGGCGCCCTGGAGATCGTCTCCAGGGCGCCTTGGTTTTCGCTAGAGGATCAACATAATCCCTGGTCAGAGCGATGGAGGTGCTACGTAACCGCTAAGAAAATACAGGATGTGCGGTTTGATATTGACAGACCGCGCGTGCTGTTTTTACTCTTCTTGTGGCGCCGGGCTGGCATCTGCAGACGGCCGCGGACCGACCGGAGCACTCGGGCACAAGACAGGGGAGATCGCGTGGACATCGAGGTACTCGGCGCACTGGCCGTACAGGAGAACGGAGTCTCCATCACGCCGACGGCGCCCAAGCCGCGTCAGGTGCTGGCGCTGCTGGCACTGCACGCCGACCGCGTGGTGCCCGTCTCCGCACTGATCGAGGAGCTGTGGGGCACCACACCGCCGCGCAGCGCCCGCACCACCCTTCAGACCTACGTCCTGCAGCTGCGCGAACTCATCGCCGTGGCCCTGGAGAAGGACGAGCAGGGCATGGAGGGCGAGAGCGGGCGGCGCACCGCCAAGGACGTGCTGGTGACGATGCCCAGCGGCTACCTGCTGGCCAGCGGTGGCGGCGAGAGCGACGTACGCGCCTTCGAGCGGCTCGCGGGTGTGGGGTACCGGGCCATGGACGCCGGTGACTTCCCCGGCGCCGCACGGCAGTTGCGCGAGGCACTGGCCCTGTGGTCCGGGACCGCCTTCGCCGACGTTCAGGCCGGGACGCAGCTGGACATGGAGATCAAGCGTCTGGAGGAGAGCCGGCTGTGCGCGCTGGACCAGCGCATCGAGGCCGATCTGCGGCTGGGCCGGCACCGTGAACTTCTGGCCGAACTCACCGTCCTGGTGAACCGCTACCGCACGCACGAGAGCCTGCATGGCCAGTTCATGCTGGCGCTGTACCGCTCCGGGCGGCGCGGCGAGGCGCTGGAGGTCTACCAGCGGCTGCGCGCCACGCTCGTCCGGGACCTCGGTCTGGAGCCGTCGGCCGGGCTGCGCCGCCTTCAGCGGTCCATCCTGACCGCCAACCCCGAGACCACCACGGCGGCCCCGAAGACCACCAAGGACCGTCTCGTTCCCACCAGTTGAGTGGCCGCCCCCCTTTCCCAGGGCTGGTGCGCAGGCGGTTCTCCGCCGCGCCGCCGCCTTGGGAAGCGGCATGTCCGGGCCCGGTAAGCGGTACCGGACATTCCGCGCTTCGGTTTCTGTCCAGCGGAATTCAATGAAAGACCAACCGGCTGAAACCTCCCGTGACAGTGCGGATCTCCTTTCTTCCAGTCGTCGTTCACCTGCCCTCGAGTCGATCAATTTCCGGACTGCGGACTTCAGTTGAAACGCCCTCAAGCTCCGGTTGAGGAAAGTCGGGTGTGGCGCGAATCCGGCTAGTGTGCTGCCGGTGATGGAATTCAGCCACGAGAGGAACTCGACGAGGTACGGAGGAAAGCAGTGAAGATACAAGTTCTGGGTCCGTTGAGTGCCGAGGTCAACGGGGGGTCGATTGTCCCGACGGCCGGTAAGCCGCGGCAGATTCTTTCCCTGCTGGCTCTCTACCCCGGACGGGTGATGCCTGTCCCCATGCTCATGGAGGAAATCTGGGGGACCGAACCGCCGCAGAGCGCGCTGACCACCTTGCAGACCTACATCCTGCAGCTGCGCCGGCGCCTGGGCACGGCCATGGGACCTGACGCCCCCGGCGCCGCCAAGGAGGTACTGGCCACCCGGCACGGCGGTTACCTGCTCCAGATACCGCCCGAGAGCGTGGACGTGCACGAGTACGAGCGCATGGTCACCGAAGGGCGCTCGGCGTTCGAGACCGGGGACGACGAGACGTCGGCAAAATGTTTCCGCAAGGCGCTGGAGCTGTGGCGCGGCCCCGCACTGGTCGACGTCCGGGTCGGGCCCATCCTCGGCATCGAGGTCATGCGGCTGGAGGAGAGCCGGCTCGGTACCGTGGAGCGGCGCATCGACGCCGACCTGCGGCTCGGCAGGCACTCCGAACTCATCGCGGAGCTGGCCGAACTGACGGCGCGTTACCCGCAGCACGAGGGACTGCACTCGCAGGCCATGGTGGCGCTGTACCGGTCGGGACGGCAGGCGTCGGCCCTCGCCGTCTACCGCAAGCTGCGCATCCGGCTCATCGAGGAGCTGGGCGTGGAGCCCTCACCGCAGGTGCAGCGACTGCATCAGGCCATGCTGTCCGTCGACCCGCAGCTGGACGTCACCGCCGGCGCCCGGCGCAGCTCGACCTTCGATCTCTACGCCGCCTGAGGCCGGCCGGAGCGGGGGCTCGAGTCGTACTCAGAGGTCGTCAACAGCCATGAACAGGTGGACGTGGCCTCGGGGCGGTACGTGGGACGTGGCGGCCGCGGGCCGGGCGGCCGGGGGAACAGCGCCGGCCCGGCGTCCGTCCGGCCGCCCTGAACAGGGGCGGTTGCCCGGTGCCGGCGGGCGTGCGGGCCCGGCCGGACGGCAGCCGCCCCGCACGCCACCCGTCTTCCGGGCGGCAACCGCCCCGCACGCGTCCATGTCCGGCCGGCCAGGGCCGCCAGGGTGCGAAGACCTCCGTACACAGTGGACCTCTCCTGAACACACCACAGGGGAGGTCTTCTCCATGATCACACCGCTCGGCCGTGCGGACGAGCGGGCGGAAGCCGGCTTCCGCCCGGCCTCAAGCGGTCTTTGAGGTCGTCCCGCGATTCTCGAACCCCACCCCCGTGTGTCCAGGGGCCAAGGGAGAGGAGGACGGCCATGTCGGACGGACAGTCGGTGCGCCTGCACTGCTTCGCGCACTCCGAGGGAGGCCTGTCGGTCTTCGAGCACTGGGCCGCGAGCACCGGAGACGGTGTCGAGGTCCTCCCGGTCCGCCTGCCGGGCGGCGAACGGCGGCGCTCCGAACCCCGGGTGACATCCCATGAGGCGCTCCTCGCCGATGTGCTGCCCCTGTTCACGGACCCGCACCCCGCCCCGTACGTCCTCTACGGGCACGGCCTCGGGGCCATGGTCGCCTTCACCGTGACCCGCGCCCTGCACGAGGCGGGTCTGCCCGGCCCGGCCCTCCTCGCGGTCGGCGCCTGCCCGCCGCCCGACACCCCCTCGGACCTGCCGGACCCCCGCGGCGTGACCGACGCCGAACTGCTGCACGTCCTGGGCGGCAAGGGCGCGGTGCCGGCCGCGAGCGACGAGGGGATCTGGCTGCGCGCCATGCTGCCGGTGCTCCGCGCCGACCTCGAACTCGCCCAGGCCCTGGAGGAGGCCGCCCGCAAGCCCTCCTTCGCGGGTCCGCTCACCACGCCCCTGCTCGTGGTCGCCTCGCAGGAGAACCCGCTGGCGCCGCCCACCATCGCCGAGGGCTGGCGGCAGTGGACCGAGGGGCCCACCTGGCTGCGTACCGTCCCCGGCCACCACTTCTTCACCCGCGGCCGTGAACTGCCCGCACTGCTCGGCAGAGCCTGCCGCGTCACCCGCCGCCTCGCCCGCGAGAGCGTGCCCGTCGGCTGAACCCCCCGGCCACCCGGCGCGGGCACGAAAACTGCCCGCAGGCCCCTGAATCCTTGCGCGACGCGGCAGTTGACGGCTGATGGGACCAGCGCCATTCGATCTGCTTTCCGCCCGTCCTTCAGCGGTTTTCATCCGGCCGTCTGAATTCTGTTCGCGTACTCGTCGGCGCAATGTAGGAGAGGTGTTCAGATGTCTGTTGAGCTCGCGGAGAAGACGACCGAGAAGACGACGCACAAGGTTCATGTGTCCGCATCCGCCGGTGTGGTGTACGCCCTTTTCGCCGACGCGGTGAACTGGCCGCTCTATTTCTCCCCGAGCGTTCATGTGGAACGCCTGGAGTTCGACGGCGAGCGGGAGCGGCTGCGGACGTGGTGTTTCCTGGACGGCGAGCTGAAGTCATGGACGTCATGGCGGCGCCTGGACCCGGTGAAGCGCCGCGTGGAGTTCCGGCAGGAACTGCCCGCACCACCCCTGAGCGCGCTGAGCGGCATCGTGAACGTCACGCCCAACGGCCCCGATGCCTGTGAGCTGGAGCTGGCGTACGACTTCAGCGTCGTCGACGACCAGCCCGCCGACCGGGCCTGGGCCGAGCGGGCCGCCGCCGGGCACAGCCGCAGCCAGCTCGCCGGCCTGAAGGCGATCGCCGAGCGGTGGACCCGCCTGGACGAACTCATCCTGACCTTCGAGGAGTCGGTCCACGTCAACGGCCCGGCCGAACTGGTCTACGACTTCCTCTACCGCGCCGGGGACTGGCCGGACATGGTGCCGCACGTCAGCCGGGTCGACCTCACCGAGGACGAGCCCGGGGTGCAGCGCATGACCATGGAGACCCTGACCGAGTACGGCACCCACACCACGGACTCGGTGCGGATCTGCTTCCCGCACGCCGAGCGCATCATCCACAAGCAGATCACCACGCCCGCCCTGGTCCAGGCACACACCGGCGAATGGTCCGTCGTCCCCGACGAGCACGGCGTGAGCGTCGTCGCGCTGCACACCGTCGTGCTGCGCGAGGAGGACATCGCCGCCGAACTCGGCGCGGACGCGACCCTGCACCACGCCCGCCGACGGGTGCGCGAGACGATCGGCCGCAACAGCCGGGTGCTGCTCGCCCACGCCAAGCAGCACGCGGAGAGCGCCGTACGCATGCTGTGACGGCGGCACCGGGCAAGGCCGAGGGCCATCCACGAGCGGCGCGCACGAACGCCCCCGGCCGCCCGGCGCGCCGCGCACGGACAGGCCCCGCGACCGTCCCCGCGCACCGCTCATGGATGACCCCTGTCGCACTTGGATACCGCTGCACACCTGCTTGGAAAAACGGACGAGGGCCCGGTACTGCCACTAGCTTGCTGAGTCGGAGGGTTGTGGATACCTGCTGACCAGGAGGCGTCATGGAAGCGAGGCGGCGTGGCAACGCCCCCCTGCGCCCTGCGCCCCGTCACCCACGGGACGGCCACCGCTTGCGGCCTGGCCGTCCCGGCTTCGCCGGGCACGCGCGCGGCCCGTCCACACCACCGGCCGCGCGCCCCCGGGCGCTCCCCTGTCTTCGCCACGGCCCTGTACGGCGCCAGCGGACGAGAACCGTCCGGCACGCCGTCGGGGCCGCCCTCGGCACGTCGGCCACCGGCCGTGGGGCACGGTCCCCACGAGGGCCGGACGTCGTAGCTCACCCAGCGCCTACAGAGGAGAGGAGGGAGGGGACCGCGCCGGTCTCATCCGACCGCACGTCCCCGGACACGCATGACTGTTTCCCGCTCCTCCCACGCGGCGATCTCCGTGATCGTCGACCCCGGGCCCCCTCCGCACACGGCCCCGTGGGACCTCGAACTGCGCGGACCGCTCGACCCCGCCGTGCTGGAAGACGTCCTGGGCGAACTCGCCAGCGGTGACCCGGGCCGGCCCGGCTGGCAGCACCGGCTGCTGCGGCACGGCCCCGACCATCACACGCTGCGCTTCATCCAGCGGGACGGCGCGATCGCGGCCTCTGTGGTGGGCCGTATCGCCGACCTGCTCACCGAGCCGCCGCTGGCCGACCGTCCGCTCGTCCCCGCCCAGAGCACGGTCCTGACCCGCCCGCTACGGCTGCGCTACGAGGCGGTCTGTCTCGAACCGGCCGTCCCGCTGGAGGCGGACACGGTCCGTCAGGCGCTGCGCGCCGTCGTGGCCGCCCACCCCCAGCTGCGCTCCCGGCTGGATGCGACGGGCGGCCGGCTGCTCGGCCAGGCCCCGGCCGGGGACGCCCAGGTCCCCCTGACGGAAGGCGAGTTCACCGACGAGGCCGGTTTCGCCGCGGCCGTCGCCTCGATCGGCCGCACCCTCGACACGCGCCGCGGCGTCCAGATGCGGGCGCTGCTCGCCCGGGACCGGCGCGCGACCGGACCGCGCGCCGACCGGCTCGCGGTGGTCGTCCACCAGATGGCCGTGGACGCCGCGTCCTGGCGGATCCTCCTGGACGACCTGACGGCCGCCCTCGGCCTGACCACCGTCGCCGTACGACCGCGGCGCACCCCGGACGGACTGGCCGACTGGGTCGGCGAACTGCGCGAGCTGGCCCGCGACCCCGACGAGGTCCGGCACTGGTCCCAGGTCGCCGACCGCAGGACCCGCGCGCTCAGCGCCCGCCGCTCCGCCGCGGTGACCGGGTCCGGCGACGGGCCCGACACCGCCCCGGCGGCGACCTGGGAAAGCGGCCCCGGCCACGAACGGCACCTCGGGTTCACCCTGGACGAGGAACTGACCGAGCGGCTCACCCAGAGCCTGGCCCACCGCCTCGCGCTGACCGCCGGGCAGGTACTGACCGGCGCGTTCGCCGTGGCCCTGGCCCGCTGGCAGCTCGCCGACGAGATCAGTTTCGACGTACGCAGCGACCCCCGGCGGGGCCGTCCGGGGCTACGGCGTCATGTGGGCCGCCTCACCGACGCCCACCCGGTGCATCTGACCCTCGACCCCGGACTCGACTCCCTCGGACAACTCGCCGCACTGGCAGGCCAGTTGGCGGCCGCTGCCGGGCAGGCGGAGGGCGGCGCCGGATTCGGGGCCTGCCGGGAGTGGAGCCCCGACCCGCTGCTGCGCGACACCCTGCTCGCCCTGCCGCCCGCCCCGGCCTGCCTCATCCTGCACGGCCCGGACGAGGTGCTGCCCGACTCCGCCCGCCCCGTGCCCGGCAGCGCACCGGGCCGGCCCGAGCACCGGCTGGAGGCCCGCGTCCAGCTCACCGGCGGCAGGCTGCGCCTCGGCGTGGACTGGCTGCCCGACCCCGCCCAGGGCATCACCGACACCTCCGTGGCCGCCCTCACGGACCTGCTGCGCGAGACGATCGTGGAACTGGCCGACGCGGCCGACGCCCCGATCCCGTCCCTCTTCCGGGCCACCCCCCAGCAGCTGGCGCTGTACACGGACGGCGCGGCACGACCCGGCACCGGGCGGCACGTCGAGCAGCTGGTGTGGGCCTGGCACGGCCCGCTCGACGTCGAACGCTTCACCTCCGCCTGGCAGTCGGTCTTCGACTGCGAGACCGTGCTGCGCACCGCCTTCACCGGCGGCCCCGAACCGCAGCTCATCGTGCACGGCCGGGTCGCACCCGAGATCACCGTCCGGGTCCGCCAGGGCGACGAGGACCTGTCCGAGCTGCTCGAGCGCGACCGGCTGCGCGGCTTCGACCTGCGCTGCCCCGGACCCCTGCGCCTGACCCTGCTGGGTTCGGAGGGCAGCCCGCTGGAGGACGCCGCCGCACCCACCCGGATCGTGCTCACCTACCACCGGGCGCTGCTGGACACCTGGAGCGCGCACATCATGCTGCGCGAGTTCCACCGGGCCTATCTCGCGGGCGGCTCCCTGCCCGGCGGCGAGCGCCGGCCCGACCTGCGCGACTACACCGCCTGGATCGCGGCCCAGGACCTGGAACCGGTACGAGGACTCTGGGCGCGCTCGACGCCACCGGCCGACGCGGCGTCCCGGCCCGCCCGGCCCGGCGGGGCCACCGGGCTGACCGGGGTCGGCCGGTCCCGGCTGCGTCTGGACTCCGCGGAAACCATCCGCCTCGCCCGGTGGGCCGGCATGTGGGGCATCGGCGAGAGCAGCGTGCTCCAGGCGGTCTGGGCGATGCTCATCCACCGTGCCTCCGGCGCCACCGGACCCGCCCCGGTCTGCTTCGCGGTGACCGTACCCGGGCGTGGCATACCGCTCGACGGCGCGGCCCGGATGCTGGGCCCGCTGCGCAACTCGCTGCCGATGTCCGTCGAGGTGGACCCGGCGGGCACCCTGCCCGAGCTGATGCGCCGACTGCGGGACAACGCCCTGGACATGGCTGCCTACGAATGGGTGCCCGCCGACTGGGTCCGGTCTCCGGGGCGGGGCGGCGCGGGCACCGACCCGGCCGCCACCCTCATCGTCTTCGAGGACCCGCCGCACCCGGTGGAGGGGCTGGAGAGCGAACTCGCCGCACAGGGCATCAGGGCCGACTTCGCGGGCACCGTACCCGCCCGCTCGGTGCTGCCCATCGGGCTGCTCGCCCACCACGACAGCACCGGCGGCCTGGTCCTGACGGGGGTGTACGACCGTGACGTGCTCGACGAGGAAGCGGCGACCGAACTGCTGATGCAGAGCGCCCTGCTGCTGCGCGAACTCCCCCTGTGGGCAGGCGAGTCCACCACCGTGGCGGACGCCGTGAAGCTGCTGGAGGGCAGGGCCGTGCCGCGGATGGCCGAGGCCCCCGGGGCGGACGCGGACGGTCCGCTGCTCACCCTGCGGGCGGCGGAGCGGGAGCAGGCGGACACCATCTGCCTGGTGCCGCCGCCGGGCGCACCCGCGACCTGCTACGACCTGCTGGCGCGCACCTACACGGGCGCGGAGGAACTGCTGGTGCTCACCGGCGACGCCGACCGGGCCCGGGCCGCCCTGGCCGCGCACCTGGCGGGCCGGTCCCTGCTGCTCGGCGGCTTCTCCGGGGCCGGCGCCCTGGCCTGCGACCTCGCCCGGCGGATCGCCGCGGACGGCGGACGGCCACCCCGCGTGGTGCTGGCCGGCGCGAGCGCGGACGAGGAGGAACGGGCCGACGAACTCACCCGGGCTCTGAAGGCCGCCACCGCCGCACCGGACGGCTGAGAGGACCGGGCGCCCCGGCCAGGTCGGGTCAGGTCGGGTCGGGGCGCCCACGGCATCGGCGTATCACGGCGGACGGCGCACGACCGTGTCCAGGGCGGGACGAGCCACCGCCGTAGCACGGCGGGACGACCGCACCGCCGTCGGACCGGTTCTCTCCGCTTGGGTTCCGCCGCTCTTCGAGTGCTCCTCGTTCGACGTCGTACATCTTGGGCTGTGTATCCCGGGTGACCTCGCCCGGTCTCTGACCCCCTTCGTGCTTTGGGCCGCAGCCATCAGGAGAGCCATGTCCCGTCGTCTGTTCACCTCGGAGTCCGTCACCGAGGGTCATCCCGACAAGATCGCCGACCGGATCAGCGACACCATCCTCGACGCGCTGCTGCGCCAGGACCCCACCTCGCGCGTGGCGGTCGAGACGCTGATCACCACCGGCCAGGTACACATCGCCGGTGAGGTCACCACCACCGCCTACGCGCCGATCGCCCAACTGGTGCGCGACGCCATCCTCGAGATCGGTTACGACTCCTCGGCCAAGGGTTTTGACGGTGCGTCGTGTGGTGTGTCGGTGTCGATCGGGGCGCAGTCGGCGGATATCGCGCAGGGTGTCGATGCCGCGTACGAGACGCGGGTCGAGGGTGATGACGACGAGCTGGACCGGCAGGGTGCGGGCGATCAGGGGTTGATGTTCGGGTATGCCACGGACGAGACGCCGTACCTGATGCCGTTGCCGATCGAGCTGGCCCACCGTCTGTCGCGCCGTTTGACGGAGGTGCGCAAGGACGGGACGGTTCCGTATCTGCGTCCGGACGGCAAGACGCAGGTCACCATCGAGTACGACGGTGACAAGGCCGTCCGCCTGGACACGGTGGTGGTGTCCTCGCAGCACGCGGCCGACATCGATCTGGAGTCGCTGCTGACCCCGGACATCCGGCACGAGGTCGTCGAGCACGTGCTCGCCCAGCTGGCCGATGAGGGGATCAAGCTGGAGACGGAGGGCTACCGCCTCCTGGTCAACCCGACCGGTCGCTTTGAGATCGGTGGTCCGATGGGCGATGCGGGGCTGACCGGCCGGAAGATCATCATCGACACCTACGGCGGGATGGCCCGCCACGGTGGGGGTGCGTTCTCCGGCAAGGACCCGTCCAAGGTGGACCGTTCGGCCGCGTACGCGATGCGGTGGGTCGCCAAGAACGTCGTCGCCGCGGGCCTCGCCTCACGCTGCGAGGTGCAGGTGGCGTACGCGATCGGCAAGGCCGAGCCGGTGGGCCTGTTCGTGGAGACCTTCGGTACCCACACGGTCGAGGTGGAGAAGATCCAGCGGGCGATCGCCGAGGTCTTCGATCTGCGCCCGGCCGCCATCATCCGCGACCTGGAGCTCCTGCGGCCCATCTACTCGCAGACCGCCGCCTACGGCCACTTCGGCCGTGAGCTGCCGGACTTCACCTGGGAACGCACCGACCGCGCCCAGCAGCTCAAGGCAGCCGCGGGCATCTGAGCCCGACCCCCGACGGCCGGGCCCGACGGTCGCGGCCGACGCCGTACGACACGGCGATCAGCGACCGAAGCGACCGAAGGAGTTCCCGTGCGTATCGCGGTGACAGGATCCATAGCCACCGACCACCTGATGGTCTTCCCCGGACGGTTCACGGACCAACTGCTCCCCGAACAGCTCGCCCACGTCTCGCTCTCCTTCCTCGTCGACCGCCTCGAGGTGCGCCGGGGCGGCGTCGCCGCCAACATCGCCTACGGGCTCGGCGGCTTCGACCTCTCGCCGCTCCTGGTCGGGGCGGTCGGCACGGACTTCGCCGAGTACGAGGTGTGGCTGAAGGAGCACGGCGTCGACACCGGGGGAGTGCACGTCTCCGACGAACAGCAGACCGCCCGCTTCATGTGCATCACCGACGACGACGCCAACCAGATCGCCTCGTTCTACGCCGGCGCCATGACCGAGGCCCACGACATCGACCTCGGCACCCTCGTCACCGGCCCCGACCGCCCCGGTCTGGTCCTCGTCTCGCCCAACGACCCGGCGGCCATGCTGCGCCACACCGCCGACTGCCGCGCCCTCGGCCTCCCCTTCGCGGCCGACCCCTCACAGCAGCTCGCGCGCCTCGACGGCGACCAGGTCCGCGACCTCGTGGACGGCGCCGCCTGGCTGTTCACCAACGAGTACGAGGCCGCGCTGCTGAAGGAGCGCACCGGCTGGAGCCGCCTGGAGATCCTCGCCGTCGTCGGCACCTGGGTCACCACCCTGGGCGAGAAGGGGGTACGCATCGAACGCGCCGGACAGCCCCCGCTCGTCGTCCCCGCGATCCCCGACACCGCCACCGCCGACCCGACCGGTGTCGGCGACGCCTTCCGCGCCGGCTTCCTCGCCGCCGTCAGCCACGGCGTACCGCTGGAGCCCGCCGCCCGCCTCGGCTGCGCACTGGCCTCCGTGGTCCTCGGCGCGGTCGGCTCGCAGTCCTACGAGGTCGACCCGGCGCAGCTGTCCGACATCGTCGAGCGAGCCTACGGCCCCGGTACGGCCGCCCCGCTCGCGCCAGTCCTCGGAGCACGCTCATGACCGCTGACCACCGCACCCGCATCGCCGAGCTCCGTGAGGCCTTCGCCACCCGTGTGGTGGTCGCCGACGGGGCGATGGGCACCATGCTCCAGGCGCAGGAGCCCACGCTTGAGGACTTCGAGCAGCTGGAGGGCTGCAACGAGATCCTCAACGTCACCCGCCCCGACATCGTGCGCGCGGTGCACGCCGAGTACTTCGACGCGGGCGTCGACTGCGTGGAGACCAACACCTTCGGCGCCAACCACGCCGCCCTCGGCGAGTACGACATCCCCGAGCGCGTCCACGAACTGTCCGAGGCCGGCGCCCGCGTGGCCCGCGAGACCGCCGACGAGTACACCGCCCGTGACGGCCGCCAACGCTGGGTCCTCGGCTCGATGGGCCCCGGCACCAAACTCCCCACCCTGGGCCACGCCCCCTACACCACCCTGCGCGACGCCTACCAGCAGAACGCCGAGGGCCTGGTCGCGGGCGGCGCCGACGCGCTCCTCGTCGAGACCACCCAGGACCTCCTCCAGACCAAGGCCGGTGTCCTCGGCGCCCGCCGCGCCCTCGACGCCCTGGGCCTGGACGTGCCGCTCATCGTGTCGGTGACGGTGGAGACGACCGGCACGATGCTGCTGGGCTCCGAGATCGGTGCCGCGCTGACGGCGCTGGAGCCGCTGGGCATCGACATGATCGGCCTGAACTGCGCGACCGGTCCGGCGGAGATGAGCGAGCACCTGCGCTATCTGGCCCGGCACTCCCGCATCCAGCTGTCCTGCATGCCCAACGCCGGCCTGCCGGTCCTGGGCAAAAACGGTGCCCACTACCCGTTGAGCGCAGCGGAGTTGGCGGACGCGCAGGAGAACTTCGTCCGCGAGTACGGCCTCTCCTTGGTCGGCGGCTGCTGCGGTACGACGCCGGAGCATCTGCGGCAGGTCGTCGAGCGGGTGCGTGGTCTGGCCCCGACGGCACGCGATCCGCGTCCGGAGCCGGGGGCGGCCTCGCTCTATCAGACGGTGCCGTTCCGGCAGGACACGTCGTACATGGCGATCGGTGAGCGGACGAACGCCAACGGGTCGAAGAAGTTCCGCGAGGCGATGCTGGAGGCCCGCTGGGACGACTGTGTGGAGATGGCCCGGGAGCAGATCCGCGAGGGCGCGCACATGCTCGACCTGTGCGTGGACTACGTCGGCCGTGACGGTGTGGCGGACATGGAGGAGCTGGCCGGTCGGTTCGCGACGGCGTCCACCCTGCCGATCGTGCTGGACTCCACCGAGGTGGAGGTGATCCGGGCGGGGCTGGAGAAGCTCGGCGGCCGTGCGGTCATCAACTCGGTCAACTACGAGGACGGCGACGGCCCCGAGTCCCGGTTCGCGAAGGTCACCAAGCTCGCCCAGGAGCACGGCGCCGCGCTGATCGCGCTGACCATCGACGAGGAGGGGCAGGCGCGGACCCCGGAGAAGAAGGTCGAGATCGCCGAGCGGCTGATCGCCGACCTGACGGGGAACTGGGGCATCCACGAGTCGGACATCCTCATCGACACCCTGACCTTCACCATCTGCACCGGTCAGGAGGAGTCCCGCAAGGACGGCATCGCGACCATCGAGGCCATCCGCGAGCTGAAGCGGCGCCACCCTGAGGTGCAGACGACCCTGGGGTTGTCGAACATCTCCTTCGGGTTGAACCCGGCCGCGCGGATGCTGCTGAACTCGGTGTTCCTGGACGAGTGCGTGAAGGCGGGTCTGGACTCGGCGATCGTGCACGCCTCGAAGATCCTGCCGATCGCCCGGTTCAGCGAGGAAGAGGTCCAGACCGCCCTCGACCTGATCTATGACCGGCGTGCCGAGGGCTATGACCCGTTGCAGAAGCTGATGGCGCTGTTCGAGGGCGCCACGGCGAAGTCGCTGAAGGCGGGCAAGGCCGAGGAACTGGCCGCGCTGCCGCTGGAGGAGCGCCTCAAGCGCCGGATCATCGACGGCGAGAAGAACGGGCTCGACCAGGACCTGGAGGCGGCCCTCCAGGAGCGGCCGGCGCTGGACATCGTCAACGACACCCTCCTTGAGGGCATGAAGGTCGTCGGTGAGCTGTTCGGTTCGGGGCAGATGCAGTTGCCGTTCGTGCTCCAGTCCGCCGAGGTCATGAAGACCGCGGTGGCCTATCTGGAGCCGCACATGGAGAAGACGGACGACGAGGGCAAGGGCACGATCGTGCTGGCCACCGTGCGCGGGGACGTGCATGACATCGGCAAGAACCTGGTCGACATCATCCTGTCCAACAACGGCTACACCGTCGTCAACCTCGGCATCAAGCAGCCGGTCTCGGCCATCCTCGAAGCGGCCGTGGAGCACAAGGCCGACGTGATCGGGATGTCGGGGCTGCTGGTGAAGTCCACGGTGATCATGAAGGAGAACCTGGAGGAGCTCAACTCCCGTGGTCTCGCGGCCGATTACCCCGTGATCCTGGGCGGCGCCGCCCTCACCCGCGCCTACGTCGAGCAGGATCTGCACGAGATCTACGAGGGCGAGGTCCGCTACGCCCGCGACGCCTTCGAGGGCCTGCGCCTGATGGACGCGCTCATCGCGGTCAAGCGGGGCGTGCCGGGGGCCAAGCTGCCGGAGCTGAAGCAGCGCCGGGTCAAGAGCACCGCGACCGCGGCCGCCGTCGTCACGGAGAGCCCCGAACAGGGCCGCTCCGACGTCGCCGTCGACAACCCCGTGCCCACGCCGCCGTTCTGGGGGACCCGGGTCGTCAAGGGCATCCAGCTCAAGGAGTACGCGTCCTGGCTCGACGAGGGCGCCCTGTTCAAGGGGCAGTGGGGTCTCAAGCAGACCCGCAAGGGCGAGGGGCCCACCTACGAGGAGCTCGTGGAGACCGAGGGGCGGCCCCGGCTGCGCGGCTGGCTCGACCGGCTCCAGACGGAGAACCTGCTGGAGGCGGCCGTCGTCCACGGCTACTTCCGCTGTGTCTCCAAGGGCGAGGACCTGATCCTGCTCGACGAGAACGGCTCCGAACTGACCCGGTTCACCTTCCCGCGCCAGCGCCGTGGCCGCCGGCTGTGCCTGGCGGACTTCTTCCGCCCGGAGGAGTCGGGGGAGACCGACGTCGTCGGCCTCCA
>NZ_JBVISS010000034.1:0-13712 GCF_055575395.1 Streptomyces sp. NPDC034103
TTCGGGCAGCAACGGCTCGATCAACGACCACAGTTCATCCGAGACAATCCAGGGCTTCGGCTGGTGCTTCCCCACGACTGCACCAACGAGCCATCACAACGACAGTCACATGATCAACTCACTTCTGTTAGGACCCCTTAGCGAGTGCTCGAAATCCCGTACCGCCTAGCGCTAGTCATAGCCTGGCAACGTGGATGAAGAACATGGCGAAGAGATCGAGGTAGAACGCCGTGTCGCCTGGTTCGTTGAGGCTGGTCTTGACGGCAAGTGGAGACCAATGTCCGGGCGTTACGACGAGCGAACCGAGGCTGTAGCTCATCGGGACTGGTGCCAGACGCACGCTCCACCAGGGGTTTCTCATCGGCTCGTCCGGGAGACCATCCGGGTGTCGATCGCCGTCGACGACGCATGGGAGCGAGGTTCAGGTCCTCTTGGACCAATTCTTGCGAGGGCCGCGCCGAGTGGGCCTGCGCGTCATGAGGGTGATGAGTGACCAGGGCGTGTCCGGCGTCGCGGCCGGGATCACGGTCAGGCTCGTCGTCTTCGCCGCCGTATACCGTGACGCAACAGCGAGTGCGGAGCCGGGCTTCGTCAACGCCGCGCATGTCGTTCCCTCGTGAGGGTGGCTGATCTTTCGGTCGTGTGTCGAGGTGTGGTCCGCCTTGTGCAGGAAGCGCCCCAAAGGCCGCAGACGGGTAAACACTCCGTTTCAGGACAAGGGTGTGATCCGGCGTTCTGCTTTTCGCTCTGTTCATCCGCTCTCGCCGTCACCATCAAGTCGGCGGTCGGGTGAACGGGCGAAGGGACGAAGATGGGCACTGACACGGGAACTGCAGATGGTGAGCAGGCTGCTCGCCTGATCAGCACGGTTGCGGGAACAGCTACCCCAGAGGTGGCCAAGGACGGCAAGGAGCTGGCCCGTTCGACTAAGTTGAACGGGCCGTACGGGGTCGCGGTGGACCGCGACGGGACCCTATACATCTGTGAGCACGCCGGCCATCGGGTCCGGAGGGTCACGACTGACGGGAAGATCAGTACGGTCGCGGGGACCGGGAGTCCGGGGTGTGGAGCAGAGGGGGTCTCCGCCCTCTCGGCCGCGCTGCAACACCCGCGTGGGATTGCCGTGGACAGCGCGGGCGACCTCTACATCGCCGATGCGGGTAACCACCGTATCCGGAAGGTCACGATGGCCGACGGGAAGATCCGTACGTTCGCCGGGACGGGCACCGGGGCCACTGACCGTGCCTTGGCTACCGCTACCCCTCTGAACGTGCCGCACGATGTCGCGGTGGACAGCGCGGGCGATGTTTACATCGCCGACTACGGCAACCACCAGATCAGGAAGGTCACGGCTGACGGGAAGATCAGCACGGTCGTCGGGAAGAGCACTTATGGCTCGGCCTCTGACGGTACCCTCGCCACCGACGCCCAGCTGAAGCACCCAAGCGCCGTGGCCGTGGACAGCGAAGGCAACCTCTATATCGCCGATTCCGGCAACCAGCGGGTCCGGAAGGTCACGAAGGCCGACGGGAAGATCCGCGCGCTTGCCGGGACGGCCTCGGCCCCGTTGAACCTCTCAGTGGCGATGGCCGTGGACAGCGTGGGCGACCTCTATGTCGCCGACTACGGCAGCCACCGGATCACGAAGGTCACCGCTGACGGGAAGGTCAGCACGCTTGCCGGAACAGGCGCCCCGGGCTTCGACGGTGACGGCGAGTTGGCCGCCAAGGACGCCAAGCTGTCCCACCCGTACGGGCTTGCTGTGGACTGCGTGGACTCGCTCTACATCGCCGACTACAGCAACGCCCGCGTCCGGAAGGTCACGTCGGCGAAGTTGGTGGGGCTGCCCGATTCGGGCACGGTGGTCTCCTTCGCCAACGTCCGCAGCAAACTGAGGATCTCGGTCGTGCGTGAGTCGACCAAGGACGGGGCCGAGGTGCAGCAGACTCTCACCGTCCCCAGGGACCATCAGCGATGGCGGCTGATCGCGGCAGGGCAGGACGACGGCGAGGTCCTGTATCGGATCGAGAACGTACGCAGCGGCAAGGTCCTGGAGGTCGTGGGAGCCCACAAGGCCAAGGGGGCGGTGGTGGCGCAGCGCGCCTACGAGGGTGCTGACGCGCACCACCAGCAGTGGCGGCTGGTGCCGGTGGGTTCGGTGACCGATTCTCCGCGGGTGTATGAGATCGCGAACCGGCACAGCGGTCTGCTGCTGCGGGTCGACACCAACGCCCGCACGGTGATCACGCAGCAGGAGGCGGAGGGCGACCCCCGGGGCCGTCAGTGGCAGCTGCTCCCGGTATGACGCAGGAGGGGGCAGGGGCTGTCACGCCCCTGCCCCCTTGCGACGTGAGCGCTACTGGGAACTGGATGGTCCCTCGGTGGTCGTTTCGGTCTTCTTGGTTTCCCCCAGCCTCTGCGGAGCCTTGGCGGTCGCTGGAGGCGGCTCGGCAGGCTCTGCGGCCTTGGGTGTCTTCGGCGCCTCGGGGGTCTTGGCGTATGTCGCCCTGTCCGGGTCGCTCTGGAGGCCCCCGTGCTTTTGCAGCCCGTCCTCCTCCTTCACCGTCTCCTTCGCCTTTGCCATGCCAGCGGACGCCGTGCCGGAGACCGTGCCGGCATGGGCCGAGTCCTTCTCCGTCTGGGCCGAGTTCTTCGTCGTCTGGATGAAAGAGCCGAGGATGCCCATGATGACCCGCGCTTCAGGTGACTGCTCCCGGACGACTTTCGCCCGGGAGGAAGCCCCGTGGAGATCATTGATGAACAGGTCCGCGCTCTTGTCGTCGTACGCGTCCTGTGTGACGTCCTCGAAGTCGACGTGCGCAGCCGGCCGCGACTCCGCGTTGCCGGGCTTCACCGAGAAGAGCCCCGCACTGTTCTTCGCGAAACCGAAAATGTTGTCGAACACCATGGTCATTGCCCCTGATCGTCGTGGAGATGGCGTCGCCGCCCGGTCAACCCTTGTACAGGGCTCGCTGGCTGTAGGTCAGGCTCTCTTCTTCGAACATGGTGTGATGGACGTCCAGGGCGGAGACGACTTCCATTCGCCCCTTCATCCGGAATCCGCCGCCGGCCAGGTTGATGTTGGCGATGTCGCGGGCGACCTCCTTGGCGAGGCCGGGATTCCCGGGCTGTGGGGGAGACAGGATGGGAACTGGTACGGCGTACTGCACCGCGAGGTACCCGGCGAAGGTCACCGGGATCTCGTACTCGTAGTGCCGGTGGACGCGCCGCTGCGTGGCCATGGTCTCCACGCGGGAGTCTTTCGGGACCGTGCCGGAGATCTGCGATTTCGAGGTCCAGCTGGTCGTCAGGGAACCTCCGACGGTGGCCGCGAGGCCCAGCGCCAGCTGCGCGTTGAGCGACGCGTTGCCGCTGGCACTGCCCTGGGTGGTGAACGCCACCGAGTCCGTCACCGAGTTCGACGTGGAGTTCCCCGTCGAGTTCGTCGTGGCCGTTTCCGTGGCGTTGGCGTTGTCGACCCCGACGCTGTCCTTGCTGTTCTTGTTGGTCACCGTGTTGGCGTTCTTGTTCGCCATGTCGTTGCGCATCTGCGTCCCGAACTGCGCCTGGAGGTCCATCTTGAGCTGGTTCTGCAACTGCAACTGCAGCTGCGCGCCGATGCTTCCGCCGAAGGTGAGCTTGGCATCTCCGTGAAGCGACCACGTCACCCCGTTCGACACGGTGAATTCGACCGAGTCGGTGAAGGTCATCGAGTTGTTCTGGCTGCGGTTCACGTAGGCGCGCGAGGAGAACGTGTCGGGCCGGGGAGGCGTGATGTCTCCCCGCTCCTCGATCAGCGGCTCCCCGAGGTTCATGTAGGCGAGCCAGCCAAGATCGAACGCGGAGTCGTCGACAGTGCCGTGGCTCAACTTGTTGATGGAGATGCCGACGGGCTTGTGCTGCACACCGTTGCTGTCGGTGTGGACCAGGTTGGCGTGGTTCAGGAGAGACGGCAGGTCGATGCCGAGTTCCTGCAGGTTCGTTTTCGTCAGCGGATGGCGCTTGAACCGTTCCAGGTTGTATGCAGTGGAAGGCATTCCCCGTCCTCGACTGATCTGTCCGAAACGCGCTCGATGGAATGGAACAGATATCCGCGCGCTTTCCGAAATTCGAAAGTATCAGAGGCATAATTTTCTGGGAAGGCGCCTTCGGGCATCCCGCTCAATCGAGTGAAAAGGAATCGCAGCCCGCTCCCAACTTGCCTTCAATTGCGGTAAGTTGAGGCGGCTGCCAGTCGCTCGATCGATTCCCTCACGCATTTCCGTACGCGAATGTTGTGCTGGCACCCGCTTGGCGGCGGGCGGCGTTGAATTCGGTCGTCCTCTTGAATGCCGGGACTATGTCGATGCAGGTCGGATAATGCGGCGGTAATGCCGTGCGGAAAAGCGCTGCCCTTGTGGCTGGCTTAATGTTCTCCACTTCAACAACAGGTGAGGTCCGCGATGTACACCCAAGAACGCACGGCGATGTCGAACCTGGTGGTCGGCGGCCCGGTGGCGGTGAACAGCTACGACAACGCGATCGTGGCGGCGCTGGTCGAGAACCGGCCGGTGATGCTCGTCCACGCCTTCAACGGCGGCTTCCTGCAGCCTGCCGAGCTGAAGGACAGCGTCCACGACAAGGGAGTCAAGCTGTCCACCGCGCTCGACACAGGCACCAAGGAGGCGCAGGGCCACCTCTGGTACATCACCCCGGCCGGCTTCTTCGGGCAGCGGCCGCTGTACTTCATCGAGAGCGCCGCGGGCCAGGTACCGCTGAAGCCGCCCGGCGCCGGCCAGGTTGATGCAGGGCGCGGCGACGACGGCGTGCCCAAGCCGCAGCGGCGGCGGATCACCGTCCACCAGGACGCCCCCAAGGACACGGCCGACGCTGTCCGGGTGGGCCTGCCCGACAAGGTCGGCGACCTGTGGCGCGGGAAGAACGGCGCGCCGGAGGACACTCAGCTGTGGGTGGTCACGGTGACGCCGTGGGGCGGAATCACCTTCGTGCCGATCACCCACCCGGACACCATCCTCGGGTTCAAGGACCACGCAGTGGCGGCCGACAGCGAGGTGCGCGTGACCTACAACTGGGGCGGTGACTTCACCGGGACGGTCATCAACACGTTCTACCCGCGGCTGCCCAACGAGTGGAGCGTCCCCTACCACCACGTCTTCACGTGACCCGCGGCCGCTGCCCCACCGCGCCGCGCACGTCCTGAGCCCACGCCCGCACCGCCCGGAAGAGGCACCACGATGCCCGTGCCCACGCAAGAACTGAAACTCCAGATCGTCAACGCCGCCACGGGGAAGATCCTCGGCGCCCGCTCCACGCCGGGAACGGACGGGGCACTGGTCGTGCGCGACTTCCCCGACGGTGGCCCGGACCCGGAGCAATGGCAGCTCACCCCCGTGCAAGCGCAAGGCGGAAAAACACCAGACGAGCAGGCCTATGTGATCCGCAACGCGGCCTGCGACAAAGTCCTGCACAACCCCGCCGCCGCAGACCGCGGCATCCGCCAATCGGATGCCGCGGCCGGCAATAAGGCCCAGCAGTGGCGCCTCGTCCCCGTCGAGAACGAAGCGGGCCTCTTTTACATCGAAGAGGCCACCGACGGGGCCGTTCTCGACCTCGCCGACCCTGCAGCGGACGACATCCGGGTCGTCCTGCGCGAGTACGACGACAGCGCGGCAAGCCAGCACTGGCGGTTCGTGACGGCCACCCCCGAGCGCACGAGCGATCCCGTGCTGCGCTTTGCGCCACTGAGCCACTGGAACAGCCGCCAGTCCTGGCGACTTGTCCGCTCGGCCGCGCTGCGGCCGGCACCCGACGCGACACCCTCCTTCAGCGACATGCTGCTGGTCGGCAAGCGATTCGGAAGCGACCAGGACGCCGGCGCGTGGAAGAGCGTGGGAGCCAGCAGCTCAACCGGCGGGCAACCGGGCCGGTGGGCCGGGCTCGGTGACCGGTTCCTCGCCGACACCACCGGAGCAGGCCGCGCGGACATCGTCGGGCTCAAACCGGCGAAGGGGGCTGTCACGGCCGCCAGCCAGGGCGACGGCACCTTCAAGGACGACGAGCGCATCCTGCACCCATCCGTACCTTCCCCAAGTCCCAATGATTTGTGGACCCTCGCGGACACAACAGGCAACGGCAAGCCCGACGTCGTCGTCCTCGCCGCCGACGGTGTCCGCGTGTTCCTGCAGGACGAGAACAAGAAATTCGTGCCCGCGAGCGGCGAGCCGGTCATCAAGGCGTTCGGCCACGGGCAGCCGGCCGGCGGGTGGGTTGCCGACAAGCATCCCCGCTTCGTCACCGACACCACCGGTGACGGCCGGACGGACATCGTCGGCTTCCACGATGACGGCGTTTGGATCTCACTCCAGGACGAGGACGGGAAGTTCGCACCACTTGCCGCGGAACCGGCTCTACGGGCATTCGGCCACGACGAGAAGGCGGGTGGCTGGCTTGCCGACAAGTATCCCCGCTTCCTCGCCGACACCACCAGTGACGGCCGCACAGACATCGTCGGCTTCCACGATGACGGCGTCTGGATCTCACTCCAGGACGAGGACGGGTCGTTCGCCGACCCTCTGTACGTTCTCGACGACTTCGGGGTCGACCAGGGGTGGAGTTCGGTCGAGGAGCACCCCCGGTTCCTGCTCCAGACCACCGCCGGCGGAGCGGTGGACATCGTCGGGTTTGGCCCGCAGGGCGTCGTCGTCGCACGTGGGCGCGGCGACGGCACGTTCGAGCCCTCCCAGCTCGTCCTGAACGACTTCGGGCTCGCCCAGGAGTGGACGAGCAAGAAGCACCTGCGGTCCCTCGCCGACGTCACCGGCGACGGCACCCCGGATATCGTCGGCTTCGGCGACGAAGGGGTCTGGGTGTCACACAACCGCGGCGACGGCCGGTTCGAGCAGGCGCAGCTGGTGTGCCGCGGCTTCGGCTACAACGACGACGCAGGCGCCTGGCGGGTCGGCCACCACCCCCGCTTCCTCGCCGACATCACCGGTGACAAACGCGTCGACATCGTCGGCTTCGGCGGGCCGGGCGTGTACGTGGCCCGCAATCTCTTCCGCCGCTTCAAAACCCGTTAATCCTTCACGGCCCTCGACCGCTGCGGGCCGGCGACTGGTCATCGGCGGCGAGGGCGGCTACCCGGCCGTCCAGCTCGACACCAATGACCGCGAACGCAACGCCGCTGGCGCGCCCGGCCGACGCTGAACCAGCCTGTCGGTGCAAGGCGCGCCGCCCTGCACCTCGCAGGCTGGCGACCGCACCGCCCACCGCCCAAGCGGCCCCTCGGTGTCGTACCAGGAAAGGCCCGCAGGCCCATTCCTTGCGGACGGACAGCGCGGTTTGAACCAGCCGACCTTCGCGTCCCTACAGGGCGGGGGTGTAGGTGACGGTGGAGTCGGCGCAGTCGGCGGCGATGTCCTCCAGTTGGTTGCGTTCAAGTTGGTCGGCAGCCAGGTTCCAGCGGAGTTTGGTGGCGGTCCATTCCGAGACGTACCGGCACAGGGCCCCGCTGGCGGGCGGGAGCCACTGGGCGGGGTCCTTGTCGGCTTTGGACCGGTTGGAGCGGGCGGTGACGGCTACCAGGCTGGCGTCCTGGCCGAGGTCGTTGGCGTAGGCCTCGCGACGCTGTGCGCTCCAGGCGAAGGCGCCGGAGTCCCAGGCTTCGGCGAGGGGGACCAGGTGGTCGATGTCCAGGCCGGACGCGGCGGCCACGGTCTGCTCGTCGTAGTACGACCACCAGACGCCTCCACTGAGCGCGCACCGGGCGCCAACGGTGGGCGCGGTGACGGCCTCGGCGATGAGAACCTCGTTGCGGGTGGTGCAGCCGTCGGCCGGGTCGTCGCCGGAGTTCCAGTGCTTGAACGCCTCGCGGGTATAGCCGTCGCGGGACTCGGTGGCCAGCGGCAAGCTGGCGACGGCTTCGGTGAGCGGAACGGTCTCTGCCGCGAGGGCGGACGGTGCGATGGTGAGGGACAGGACGGTGAGGAGCGCGGCGGGCAGGCCGCGCAGCAGAGCGGTGCGCATGTACCTGTTGTTAGCGGCCGGTACGGGGCGCACGGGCCGGGGACGGCGGTTGCGCCCCTCGTGTGAGTGCAAAGGTCGTACTGGAGAAACGACACGGCTCGGTTCTGACGCTGCTCACGCGGCGAGGACGTCCGCCTGCATTGCCTTCGCCGCGTAGGCGACCGCCCTTCATTCCCACACTGCGCAGACGCGGCCCCGAAAGGATCATTCGGGCCGCGGTGCGTGCCGTCGCATTCATCCTGTGGGCCTGAGGCTTGGGCAGGGAGGTGACTCACCTGCTAGCCGTTAGGTTGACACTCCCGGTGCGTTGGTCAGGATCCAGTCTCGGTATGCGGCGACCCTGGTGAAGACGTCGGGGTGGGTGGAGGCGCAGCCCTGTGCGTAGGAGAGGATGCCCACGAGAACGGTGACGGTGCCGCCGGGATGCAGTTGAAGGAAAGGGCCGCCGGTGTCGCGCTGGCAGGTTCCTTGTTGGGCACGTAGGTGCACAACTGGCGGTTGGCGTCCATGATGCTGAAGTGGGTTTTGCACTGGCTGGCTTTCGGTAGTGCTCCATGCAGTACAGCCGGAACGCCCCCATCCGCCGGGTACAGCACGCTCATCTCGAACCGTGCGGGCGGCGCTTGGGTTTGAACTCTCCTGCTCGCTTGGGATCCGGGCTGCGGCAGACCTCCCCGACGAACTGATCAAGCTGGAACGTTCCGCCGAAGAAGCGCGCGCACAGCTCGCTGGGCTCGACGGTGAGGCGTACGCGGCGCAGTGGGTGCGGTGGCGGGAGGCGGCCGCGGTGTCCCAGGGCGCGGTCACGGCCGCGGCTGTGGAAACGGGTACGTCACGCGTGGAGCTGGAGATGAAGGTGAAGAAGGCGGTGCGCTACACCACCGCCGACTGACCTGATTATTCGCTGGTGAGCCGGTACTCGTCGGCCTCGGGCTGCCAGTCGGGCGCGAAGCCCACATCGATGCCGCCGTCCGGGGCCTGCGAGGCGACGTCGTCGGCCGAAGCCACGTCGGCCGTGCTGGCCTGGGCGAGCTGGTCTGCTGAGTGCTGGTCGGCGAACATGCCGCTCAGCATGGCAGGGACCTACGGGGTGTCCGGCCACGTCGTCAACACCGTGCCCCTCTGTTCGTCGGTGAGGGTCACGCGGGAGCCGGCCTGGCCGCTGCACTCACCCACCCACAACCTGAACTTCTCACGCGCCACGCCCTCCACACCCCACCAGCCATGCCGCGCGGGTGCACCGTTGAGGATCAGTGCGACGTGGTAGCGGTGCAGATCATCCATGAGCTTCGTCCCGCCAGCCGCCTGCGTCGGCGAACAGCCGCGTCCGCGGCGTGCGGCCGGTCTTGGCCGCCATCTCGGCGACGACCTCGCGCAGGTCGGCGAGGATGCCCTCCACCGTGGCCGGCATGCACGGCGAGGGCTCCAACACGGCCCAGGCCGTGCCCGATACACAGACCCACCCAGCGCGCCCCGTGGTCGGTTTCGACGACGCGGGCTATCGCGCCGGTCTTCCCGCAGACGGCGCAGCGGTACGGGGGCGGGCGGGCGATCGGCGCGTGCACCTGCTGCGAGGTGGGTGAGCGGTGTTTGTCGCGGGCGTCGTTGGGGAGACCGGCGCGGCCCGTGGCGGCCGCCACGGGCCCATCGGGTGCCCTACCTGGCTCTTTTCGGGCGCCTCACCCGGCTGGCGGCGGCGTGGCTCCCTGGTTCACGCTGAAGTCCTGAAGTTCGATGCGGATGTCGGCGTCGGGTCCGCTGGATCCGGGGTCCGTGAAGCGGGCCGGGCCGGAGGAGCGGTAGAGGGCACCGCCGGCGGGGGAGCCGTCCGCGTTGGTGTCCTGAGCGGGTGGCGGGTAGGAGGGGAAGGTGGCTGTGAGGACGATGGGCTCGGCAGCGTCGTAGCTGAAGGGCCCCGGAACGTCACCGGACCTCATCAGAGTCATCGTGGGGGCGACGGTGAAGGTGTCGGTGAGGCTCTCGCCGTCGGGGGTGAGGCGAAGGGTGCTGACCGGTGCGGCGGCGACGTCGGGGAGCTTCAATGAGATCTTCCCGTAGACCGGATGCTCGGCTTCCATCGTGAAGTTCAGCAGCCGGTAGCGGACAAAGTCCGCACCGCCGTCGAGGATCCGCACGACCTGCGAGCCGATGAAGTTCACCGTGCCGCCGCCCTGTTGGTGAGGAGCATGGGCAATGAGGGCCACCCCGAAGGAGTTCAGGGACAAGTTGAACGTCTGCCCGACCTCGGGCAGGGATGCGGCACGCCTGGCCCTTGTCGTGGCGAAGGCCCCCGGGGAAGCAGCCAGGACGGTTCCGGCCGCAGCGGCGGCGGCCAGTGTGTGACGCAGGAGGCGCCGCCGACTCAGGGCGGGCGACGTCTGAGGAAGATCCATGACGCGAATTGTCAGCGGCACCCCGCTGCTTTGGACTACTTCGCGCGGGTTCTCACCCCCAGGGGTGACAGGAACCGCTCTCTCAGCTCCGTAACCGGCTGCTGCCACCCCGCCGCGGCACCCACCGTTCGGCCGCCATTACAGCTGTATGCCGAGCGCCCACAGCGCCGCCGGGAGTGGTGCCCATAGGTCGAGCAAAGCCGATCTGGTACGGATGCTGGTGAACGTGGGGCCGGTCAAGGGCCGCTGGCCATAGCCTGGTTGGGGACGTACAGCGGCACGGCACGGGGGCACGGATGGTCGATACGGGGGCGTCTGACGGGATGTCGGAGCGGCGGTGGTTCATCAGTCACGCGGGCGCGGATCGCGCCTGGGCGGAATGGATTGGCTGGCAGCTCCTGGACGCCGGCCACCAGGTCGAGCTGGACTACTGGGACTGGGGGACCGGCGACAATTTCGTTCTGAAGATGAATGCCGCGCTGGAGCGGGGCCGGATGCTGGCGTTGTTCTCCCCGGCCTACTTCGAGCCGGAGCGGTTCACGACCCCGGAGTGGACCGCGGTGGTGGCGATGCGGGAGAAGATCACGCCCGTGCGCATCGCGCGGGTGGATCCGCCGGCGATCCTGCGCCCGCTGCTCAGCCGCGACCTGTTCGACCTTTCCCCGATCGAGGCGCGCCGGGTGTTGCTGGAGGCGGTCGACGGCCCGTCCCGCCCGGAGACAGAGCCGCCCTTCCCCGGTACTCACAGCGTGTTGCGGCAGGTCGGAGCCAGTGGCCCCCGTCTGCCCGGGAGTCTGCCCCGGGTACGCAACCTGCCCGCCCGTAACGCGGCTTTCACCGGCCGCGACAGTCTCCTGGTCCACCTGCGCCAAGCACTCGCGTCCGACCAACGCGTCGCCGTCCAGGCCCTCCACGGCCGAGGCGGGGTCGGCAAAACCCAGCTGGCGATCGAATACGCCTACCGCTTCGCCGGCGAGTACGAACTCGCCTGGTGGATCACAGCCGAAGACCCAGCCCTGATCCCCGGCCAGCTCGCCGCTCTCGCCGCCCGCATCAACGCCGCGCCCACCGGCACGGCGCCCGGCGAGGCGGTGGAGCTGCTGCTGGCAGAGCTGGGAACGATGTCGCGCTGGCTGCTGGTCTTCGACAACGCCGAAGACCCCAGCGCCCTGGCCCCGTTCCTGCCCGGCGGCACCACCGGGCACGTCCTGATCACCTCCCGAAACCCCCACTGGCACACCTACGCCCTCCCCCTGGAGGTCGACACCCTCGCCCGCACCGAATCCATCGCCCTGCTCCGCGCCCAAGGCGCAGTCCTGTCCGACGCGGACGCCGACCACCTCGCCCACACCCTGGACGACTTGCCGCTTGCGCTGACGCAGGCCGCGGCCCTGCTCACCGGAGGGCTGTCGGCGGCCGATCTGACAGCCGAGCTCGCGCGCAGCATGGCGGAGGTGCTGGCGGAGGGCTGCCCGGATGACTATCCGGCCTCCCTGGCCGCGCAAGTCCGGCTGACCCGCACCCGTCTGGCGACCGACCACCCGGGCGCGGCAGCGGTACTGGCCGCCCTGGCGCTGCTGGCTCCCGAGCCCTTCCCCCTGACCTCCTGCGCCAGCCATCTGCCCGATCAGGCCCCTCCCGTTCTGAGCGAGGCCCTGGCATCGCGGCTACGTGCCGGGAGCGTGGTGGAGGCCATCGCCCGGCACAGCCTGGCCCGTACCCAGAACGGCACCGTCCAACTGCACCGCCTGACCCAGGCCGTGCTGGCCGACCAGCTCACCCCAGCCCAGCGCGAGCAAGCTGCACGGCATGCGGAAGCGCTCCTGACCGCGGCCGCCCCCAAGAACGCGTCCGATCCGGTGGAGTGGCCGGCGTGGCAGGTGCTGCTGCCGCACCTGCTGACCGTGGACCCGGCTTCCCCCACCACCACAGACGGCCGGCGGGTGATGCTCGGCGCGTGCTGGTACCTGATGGACCGCGGCCAGCCCCGTCCTGCCCGGGAGCGTCTGCAGCGCCTGTACGACGCCTGCCTACAGCAACTGGGTCCTGACCACGACGACACCCTGCGGGCCGCCCACAACCTGGCCCGTGCCTACGACGACACGCAGGACCATGAGCGCGCCCGCGACCTGGACGCAGACACCCTCGCCCGCCGCCGACGCTTCTACGGTGACGACCACCCCGACACCCTGCTCAGCGCCCGCAGCCTTGCCGTCGGGCTGTGGGCGCTGGGACGGCACGAGGAAGCCCTCGCCCTGGACGAGAAGACGCTTGAGGTGCAGCGTCGGGTGTGGGGAGCGGAGCATCCGGAAACGCTGCGCACGGCTGCCGGACTGGCCGTCGAGTTGGCGGCTGTGGGTCGGGTGGAGGAGGCGGTGGTGTTGGGGGAGGAGACGCTGGCGAGCTGGCGGCAGGTGGTGGGTGTGGATCATCCGGACACGCTGCGCACGGCGTACAACCTGGCCATCAGGTTGGCGGCTGTGGGTCGGGTGGAGGAGGCGGTGGTGTTGGGGGAGGAGACGCTGGCGGGCTGGCGTCGGGTGTTGGGGTCGGAGCATCCGGACACGCTGCGCACGGCGTCCAACCTGGCCGTTGACCTGGCGGCTGTGGGTCGGGTGGAAGAGGCGGTGGTGTTGGGGGAGGAAACGCTAGAGGCGCAGCGTCGGGTGTTGGGGTCGGAGCATCCGGAAACGCTGCGCACGGCGTCCAACCTGGCCGTTGACCTGGCGGCTGTGGGTCGGGTGGAGGAGGCGGTGGTGTTGGGGGAGGAAACGCTAGAGGCGCGGTGTCGCGTGTTGGGGTCGGAGCACCTGGACACGGTGCATTCGGTCGATGTGCTGAAGCAGTTGAAAGCAGCAGCAAGCTGAGGGTGAAGAGTCCTGAATTCGTTGCCCCGGCCTGCGGTCGTCTACCAGCGCATGCCCAAGGCATCGAGGTCCGATGTCCAGGAGCGGTATTTCTGATCAGTAATGGGTGGTCTGGCCTGCACTGATCAGTTTGCGGTGCCTCGGTGGGCGGGGGATTGCAGTGTGCCAGTAGCGTGATTGTGGGCGCGCTGTGCTGGATCAGCGGCCTGACCCGTGGCTTGTCAGTTAGCTGGTGGGTGATCAGGTCGTGTCATCTGCGCAGCGCAAGGTTCAGGTCCAGTGGTCGTTGGTATGCGGTGTCGCGAGATCGCCTCGTGTTACACGCTGTCGGCGTGAGTTGATCATGTGACTGTCGTTGCGATGGCTCGTTGGTGCAGTCGTGGGGAAGCACCAGCCGAAGCCCTGGATTGTCTCGGATGAACTGTGG
>NZ_JBVISS010000035.1:0-8307 GCF_055575395.1 Streptomyces sp. NPDC034103
GAAAGACGAGACGACATCCACGAAGCCTTCCTCGGCCTCGCCACCTGCCTCATCACACACCGCCACGTCCAACGCCTTTGTTAGGACCTCTTAGAGGGAGCCGCCTACAGATCATCAGCTCTGTCAGGATCGGCGCGACGGCGGAGAGGTGAACCCCGCTGGCCTCGCGCCGACTTCGTCTGGCAGGGGCGGCAGGAATCGAACCTGCGGCATCCGGTTTTGGAGACCGGCGCTCTGGCCAGCTGAGCTACGCCCCTTCGGTAGGAGTCAGCGTGGCATGACCGACCGGTTCTTCTCCAAGGGATTTCTACTCAGAGAAGCCGCAGGACGCCGCCGACCTTGCCGAGGATGCGTGCGGCGCCGCCGGGATCGACTCGAAGGACAGGTTGCGCGGCATCAGCCACACCTGTCCGTCCTGTCGCTTCAAGACCTTCACGGTGGCCTCGTCGTCCAGGAGCGCGGCGACGATGTCGCCATAGTCGGCGCTGTTCTGGCGCCGTACGGTCACGATGTCGCCGTCGCAGATGGGTGCAGCTCTTCTCCAGTGAGTCCTTCTGAGTTCGGTCGTTGCTGATCGTGGGCGGTTTGCCGGATCGTCGTGTCCAGGGGCCCGCATCGGATGCACCGTGTCGGCAAGCACCTCCACGATGTCCGCGTAACCACGCGACAGCGCCTCCAGCCTCAGTTCTGCTGACCACGGCGGCACCAGACGCACCCCCACCGGCGAGCCGGCCTCGCCACGCCTTCCAGCGGGGTGAGGGCGTTCTGGCAGGTGCGGCCACAGGCGGCGGCGTGGCGCCAGCTCACCCCAGGGGACCCGCACGCCTTCCCATGATGTCGATCGCCCGGCGCGCGTCGGCGGGCAGCCGGAGTGTTCCGCCGAGAGCGAGGGCGGAATGGGAGGTGTCAGCGGAGGGCGTCCCGGGCGGGGCAGGCCCCGCTGCGCCCGGTGTCGAGAGCAGATTGCGTGGCGGGACGGGATCTCGAGTTGATCTCGGTCTGGCCTGGGTGGGGCATTATGACGACCATGAAAGGGTAAAGCCCGCAGGTGGAAGCTCAGGACAACCTCAATGCATAGTCCCTACATAGCGGACACATAATCGCCGATGTGGACGATCTTGCTTTGAAATCGGATGATGACACTCCGCTTATCTTCCTGGAGGCGTGATTAGATCCCGACTACCGCGAGTCAGACCAGCTCGACGGAACGTTTCTGCAGGGTGCGCTGTCCCTGCAACCAGCAAGGGGGATCCTTGTCCACCTCCATCAACACGAGACCTGCGGGCCGTGCCCTGTGGGCCGTCTGCGCCACGGCTCTCGTCGCCGGTATGGCCGCTGTTCCCCAAGTCATCGCGCCGGGCAGCGCGGCGGCAGCCGATGCCTGCGCAACGAGTGTGGCCACTTACGTGTGGGAAACCCCGGGCGGGCCGGATCCGGTGAACCTCGCCCGGCCGCGCACGTTGCGCAAGTACGTCGACTGGGGCCCCAAGACGGGTGAAGGCACGATGATCGATACCGGGGCCACCGCCACCGTCCCCGGCACCAGCAGGCTCTTTACCGGCGGTCAGGGTGTGATTTACGAGATCACCTTCAACAACACGGTCAAGGCGTACAAGGACAGCAGCGCCAGCGGTGGCTCGCTGTTGACCCCGGTCAAGACGTACAACCTGGCCTGGAACGGCGTGAGGCGGGCCTGGTCCAACGGCAAGCGCATCTTCACGCAGGACACCGACGGCGTCGTGACGGTCTTTCAGCAGAGCGAGCCCGCGACCGGCGCCGGCACCATCACCAAGATGGCCACGCTTCCTGCTTCGCCCCGACTCGGCGAGATCACCGGGGCCACGAGCGTGTGGATGGTGGGCAATACCATCTACACCCTTGCCGACGGCAGCATCACACATCGCAAATACGTCGAGGTGATGGGCATGACGGGTAATGTCCTGTCGGCTTCGCTGGACCCCACCATCACTGACGCCAGCGGCCTCACGGACGCGGTGACGGCCTGGAGCCCTGGCCCTGGAGTTTTCGATACCAAGACGTCGGCAGCGGATTACTCCGGCATCATCCGCAGGTACACCGGATCGCCAGCCACGCTTGCCCAGGATGAGGTGAGTACCGGTATCTACGGACAGGTCTTCGCCGACACCGCGTCCTGCCTGGCGGACCTGGCCGTCGACGCGAAGCCCGTCTACGGCGCGCCGCCGGAGTCGGCCGGTGCGGACGTGCCGGTGACCACGCCCGATGACTCCGATGCGCAGATGTCCCGCACCGTGTCGGGCAAGTTCACCCTCGGCGACGGGCAGGGCGCGCCGGGGTTGCCGGTGCTGGTGACTGCGCTGGATGCCGGTATCGAGCAGACGGACGGCTCGACCCAGCAGACGGCGCTCGGTACCACGACGACCGCGGCCGACGGCTCCTGGTCGGTGACGCTGCCGGAGACGCTGCCTGCCGAGGTGCAGACGGAAGTCGATGACAACGGTGGCTCGCTGAACCTTTCCGCTACGGTCGACGGCAAGACCTCCTCCGGCGTGCCCGTGCTTGGTGTCGACACCCTGGTTGCGGCCACCGAGGACCCCGACACCGGCCGACCCACGACGTTCGCCGCCGGAGCCGCGGACAGCGGGCACAGCGTGACGCTGGTACCGACCTCGGCGGACGGCTCGCTCTCAGGGTCTGAGCCCACCGAAGAGCAGATGAACCAGACGTACGCAGCCGAGGTGGAAAAGAGCCCTGTCGCCGACGACGCGCCGGATCCGCTGTGGCAGTCGGACAAGGGCAAGCTGTCCTCGACCTACAACCCTTACCTGATCAACGGCAAGGACATCAGCAGCGAGAAGGTCACTCCCTACGAGGGCGGCAGCTGCCAGACCATGAAGTACAAGGAGAGCTCGAAGACTGCCTACACCACGGTGGGCGAAGCACACGCCTACTGGGACGCGAAGGCCGGATACTCGTACAACGACACCCTGTCCAGCACAATTGACATCGCGGTCAACAGCAGCGGCAGCTGGTCGATCGGCAATGGCAAGGCCGTGTCGAAGTCCACCGGCCGGACGATGGGCTTCGCCAACAAGGGCCCGTACTACGGCCACCAGTTCAAGGTGCCGCTGGAGTACGTCAAGTACGAGTACGTCCGCTACTGCGGCGGCTACCCCCACTCGCGGTGGAAGCAGATCGAACCAAACCGCTACAAGGTGCCTGGCGGCTGGGCGGTGTCGAAGATTGGCAAGGACGTGTCGAAGAAGGACGGCCCGACGCCCTACGCGAAGTCGCCGAAGAGGAACCGGGGGATCGTGCCTCGGGGGACCTTCTGGGAGCTGAACCGCACCAAGAGCATAAAGTGGTCCAATGCCGTGACGGTCTACGGGGTGACATTGAGCGCGTCCACCCAGTACGACCGTCAGCATGCCCAGCGGATCACCGCCGGCACCAAGCAGGCCGAGCACACCATCTGGGGGAAGAATGGCAGCCTCGACGGCAAGCCAGGCGTCTTCTTCTCCTACTAGGAGACGCGGCATCCTGCTCACCTGCCTGCTGGCGAGCGTGTTCACGGCGGCCGGATGCACGACCGACTCAGGCGACAGCCGTGTGACGGAAGGCAGGGCCCTCAACGGCGGGATGCAGTCCACCGGCCGGGCCGGCACCGAACACGCCCAGGTCGGCGAGGTGTTCTGGGCGGCACTGCCGCTGCCGACGAACACCTCCAACGATCCCGTGACGATCAGCAAGGCCCGCTTCACCGAAGTCCCGAAGGGACTGAAAGTCGGCGAGTACCGGGTCCTCAACGTGAACGAGGTAGGCGGAGTCATCTTTCTCGCCTACGAGGGCGGAAAGTACGGCACACGCGATCCGGAGAAATTCAAGAACTACGCCGGTGAGCCCATCCGTCTGAAGGCCAAGGCAGGCAGCGACTACTACTACGCGGCGAAGGTCACCGTGACGGGGCCAGTAAAGGGCGACCTCGGAGGCTGCCGCTACTGGTACGAACAAGACAAGGATCAGCACTGGCAGGAAGTTCCATGCCAGACCACGATCCAGCTGGGGGATCCCCTCCCGGCGAGCGGCTGAAAACGCGGGTGCCCTCACAACGCTGTGAGGGCACCCAGCTGTGAGGGCGTGCCTCGCAGGCGTCAGATCCGGGCGGACGACCAGCGCGAGCCGGAGTGCTCGCTCAGCAGAGGGATCCCGATCAGCTCGAACCGGTCCGGTGCGGAGGCCAGGATCCGGTGCACCTCGTAGGGCATGTGTCGGAAGTCCTCTGGGTTGGTTGATGTGAGTGCGCGGGGGCGGAGTTACCGATATGTCGGACCGGTGGAGCTGATGGTTGCGGTCCGGCCTGGCAGCGGCGGGTGCCGGATCAGCTCGGCAGCTGAATTCGACGACTGGATCGCTGGGCGATCGGCGGCAGAGCTGACGGAGCCGTTCACCTTCGTGGTCGGCACGGACGGTGCGCTCCGGCTGGCGCCGCGACGGAGCGAGCACGTGGCCTGTGCCGGCGGAGCCATGGTTCTGAGTGCCGGCGAGATCGGTTTCGTGCGCGAGGCGGCCCGGTGGGCCGTGAGCGAGGTCAGCAACCAGTCCACCGGGTATTGCCCCGACGTCGGCTCCTGGTCGGAAGTTGCTCGTGCTCTGGACGACTTGGGGCTCGAACGGCCCTCCGGCTTCACCCACGAAGTGGTGTTCCGGCGATGCCCCGGCTGCCAGGAACGCAATATCGTGCGCGAGGACGACTTCGTCTGTGTCTTCTGTGGCAGCGATCTGCCGGAGACGTGGAACATAGATCCCACCGTGTGACGGCCATGGGCATTGAAGAGGGGGTGCCATGGGTCTGTGTCTGTTTCCTGGTGGTGAAGACGTCGATGGGCTGGATGCTTGTTTCTCGTATGGGGGCTTTACTCAGTTCCGTCGCCGGCTGGCTCTCGCGGAAGGGTTCAGCCTCGACGAGATGGTGGGCTTCGGCGGGGACCGGCCATGGACAGATGTCTCAACCGAACTGGAACCCCTTCTCAACCACCCGGATGATCACAGCGAGGACCTGTCGGCAGCGGACTGCGTTGCTGTCCTGCCCCGGTTGGAGGCCGTCCTCGAACACTGGTCGCAGGAAGAGCCTCGCGATGTGGGCACGGAACGACACGTCGAGGACGCTCAGCGGCTGGTAGCCGTGTTGCGTATCTGCGTCGACAAGAATGTCGCTCTCTTCTTCGGATAACGACCCTGCCCCCGGAGTCGCCACCGCGGGCGGAGGGGCATCCACTCAGGCAGCATCGTCCCGGTCTCCTTCGAGATCTCCCGCAGCTCATTGCACCGGACTCGTAGAGCCCCCGAAACTGCCGCAACTCAAGCCAACGATGCGGCTCCAAGACCACCATCAACCGCCCTCCGGTGACCCCGAACAGACGACAGAGACTCGCGGCCCTCACCCTGAACCGCATCAACAATGGTGCACTCTCATCCGTACGAAGTGGCGCACGATCACTTGTACGCCGACACGGGAAGTCGCTGTCGAACACCAGCTGGCGGGGCGGCCGGTCGGCGGAATCCCACTCGTCCAGGCGGTGGAGGAAGCCGCGGAGTTTGCTCAGCCGGTCACGGACAGTGTGCCGGTGCAGCGGTCCGCCGCGGGCGGCCGGACGCTCCAGCAGCCACTGCCGATAGCGTTCGACGTGCCGCCGCTTGAGCTCGGCGACGCAGGTCACGGCGGTGTCTTCGGTGGACACAAGCAGGGCGAACTCCCGCAGCGTCAGCTCGGCGTTCTGTTCGATTTTCTGTGCAAGCGACACCCCGGGGCCAGGTGCGCCCACGTGTGACTGAACACTTCAGCTGGCCAGTTGAGCGTGGCGTTCTCGAAGGTCGGCAGCCTCTCATCGGAGCGACGTTCCACACGCCCGATCAGGAAGCTTCCATCGCAGCGCGCGCCGTGTCGACGAACCGTTCCAGGTGCAGCAGGTACGTCCCCTGCACTTCGCCGAAGCGAGCGCGCGCGTCCGCGTCACCGCAGGTGATGTGCCCCAGGCAACGGTTGACGTTCCGCGCGGCGTCCAGAACGGCCTGGGCCGCTTCGGCGGTGGGGGGCGGCCCTTCCAGGACGACTACACGGACGCCGTGCATGAGCGGATCGTAGGCCTCGCGCAGCTCCGAACGCAGTTCCTCGAAGCGCGTCAGCTGGTGGTCCGGGTCGGAGATCTGGTGGAACGCGTCCACAACCCTCCGGTACAGCTCACCGACGACGTGAGCGTGTCCCATCACCTCGAGGTACGCGGCCCGCCGCAACTCCCTCACCCGTTCTCGGTGCTGGGCCTGTGCCGAAGCTTCGGCCTGGACCCGGGCAGCCCGCACATTTCCCAGGTTGGTCACCCAGCTCGCAAGCACGGCCGTGCCGCCGGTGAGAGCCGCGACCCACACCCCGATGTCCCCCATGCCGATCAGTGTCGGTGAGGCCCCAGCGCCTGTCGAGGACGCCTGGCGGCCCATCCATCCTGGCCGTGGCCAACTGAAGCGCTCAGTCACACCACGACGCCGGAAGCGTCCACGGCGCCCGTGGCCAGACCTGGTTGAGGTTGACAGGTCAGCTTCTGGAGGACGGGCGGGTGAAGAGGGCCTTGAGCAGGCCAGTCGGCTGGCGGGCGATGTCGGTGCGGCATTCGGGACAGTGCCGGCCGTCCTCAGGCGGGGCGTACGGGTAGCCGTGGCCGGGCATGCCGGTGATGGGCAGGCCCGCACCGCTCGCAGGGAGCGGGCGGCAGCTCGGGAGGAGTTGCTGCGGCGGCCGCGGCCATCTGCTCGCGGTCCTGCGCCAGCTGTTGGGCCCGCTCCTGGCGCTCGCGTTCCCATTGCTCCTCACGCCGGCAGCGCTGCTCCTCGTCGCGTAGCTGCCAGGCGTCCTCGTCGTCGGGGTTGGTCAGAGCGTCGGTGAGGGTTTCCCACTGGCGGTGTCCGCAGCGCCACCACACCTCTCCTAGCGGCCCCGACTCCTGCAGACGTGGCAGCGTGGTGAAGACGAGCGGGATGGCGTCCGCGTAGTTCTGGTAGCCGTCGGTGTGGTCGCCCGGGCCGCCCATGCGCTCGAAGCGCCCCGCCCAGACGTCGCGGGTCAGGTCCAGGACCCGGTTCATCCGGTTCTTCAACGCCTGCTCGCCGGTACGGATGCCCGGGTTGAACACCACCGCGATGGGCGGGTGCCCCTCCCGGCCGGTAGACGGATACAGGGTGCGCCAGGCCGGGATCTCCCGGCCCTGTGCGTCCTTGGCCTTGCGGCGGAAGTAGTCGCGGTAGCGGTCGAACTTCGCCGCCAGGCGCTCCGGCGACTCCGTGCAGTTGTCGACCTCCACCAGCAGCACCGGCACCCCCGCGTCCGGGGCGAGCAGCACCGCGTCGGCCTGGACGACGGAACGAGACCGGCCGCTGCCGCTGCCGGACAGGACGTGCGCCACCTCCGTCGACCAGGACGCCACCGCGCCGATCCCCGACGCTCCTGGGGCGGGCACCTGCCGCGGCACCGCAGGCGCAGGCGTAGGTGTGGTCCGGGGTACGGGGCGGGTGGACTCGGGGGCGGTCCGGGTGATGGCGATGATGGTCTCGTTGACCGCCATCGCGTGCGGAGCTCCGGAGCGGGCCGCGCCGCGTGCGGTGCCGCCCATCTCACTGACGGGACGCGAGAGGACTTCAGCCGCCGCGTCCAGCCCGAGCGGGGTCAGTCCCCACAGCTTGTTGCCGTCCCGCGCGCTCCCCTCCGAGAGCACCAGCCCATGCCGGGACAAGTCCAGGCACGCATTGCGCACCGCCTTGTTGTCCTTGTGCCCCGGACACATCAGCCGCCGGATCTGATCCGCGCTGGCCACCTTCAAGACCCCGAGCGCGGCGAGCACCTGCGCGCGCACCGCCCCGGTCGATCCATACGGGTAGGTCTTCGAGCCACCCACCACCCCACCCCTCCCCTGCACACTGTGCGCGGCCCCTTCGGTCTGCGCAGCCACGGGCCCGGCGGCGCAGGGCCCACGACCCTGCGGCCGGGCCTGCGCGAGCACTTCACGCGCGCGGGTGCGGAGATCCCCTCCGCGACGGTGCCTTTCAAAGACATGCAGGAACGCATGCTCTTCTCCGAGGCCCTGGACACGGTCAGGCTCCTGGAGGAGGGCGTCCTGACCTCGGTCGCCGACGCCAACATCGGCTCGATCTTCTGCATCGGCTTCCCCGGCTGGACGGGCGGCGTCCTCTAGGGCCCGTCTTCAAAGATCATTGAATGGTGGATCATGGTGGGGTGATACGTCGTCATGAACTCACCGATCAGGAGTGGGAGTTACTCGCTCC
>NZ_JBVISS010000036.1:0-4981 GCF_055575395.1 Streptomyces sp. NPDC034103
CCGACCCATCATCAGGCATCGGGCACCGCCATCCGGGCCGTACCCGGGAGGGCGGTCGCCAGCACGTCGGAGGCGCCGACGACGAGCTGTAAACCAGCGTGACGCATCATCCAGAGCTTTCCAGGAACTAAGCAGGCGGGAACTTTTTGAACCGGCCCAAGACGATCACGAACGCTGTGCGCTTACACGTCCGTTGGGACCCGATCACTCGAACGGGGAAAAGTCATCAGCCCTTTGGCGTAATGCGCGTACCGGCGATCCTTGGCGGGTCGGGATCCGTGTCGATCACGGTGTGTGGCTGACGGTCGCGATCAGCTCTCTGGCATGGTCCTCGAGGGCCCTGCAGAGGCCGGCGGAGGGGATGGGTTGTTCTTGCGATTCCCAGCGTCGGAGGAGGGTCAAGTGCGGCAGATCGTCGGTCTGTGATCGGTCGTGGGGCCGCATTGGTGGCTGGAAGACCGGTGCGAGGGCGAACTCGCTGCCGGTGACGTAGCTCCAGACGAAGGCGGATGCGCACTCTCGGGTGCGTTCTGTCGGCTTGGGGCCTCTGCCTCGACGGTGAAGTCGGCAGAGTTCGTCCCAGGTCCTGTCGTCGATGGACCATCGGGAGAACTGCGTGCGGCGGGCACGGTAGTCGATTCTCTCCTGGCTGATGACGTGCTCGGCCAGGCGTTCCAGCGTGGCCGGCAGGTCCCGGTCCTTGAGGTCTTGGTAGGGGTTCAGCGGTCTGACCCGCAGTCGGCCCTGGGTGGTCCAGGACGTGGGGATGCCGAGGAACGCCGCCGCTTCCAGGAAGTTCATGTCGCTGATCGCTTGGACCAGGTGGACGGGGAGAACCCGGCGGAGTCGCCGGCGACTGGTGATGGCCTGCTCGGAGTCCTCCAGGGTGGCGGCAAGCAACCAGGAGCTGGGAAGGGACTGCGGTATGCGCTCAGGAGCGATCCCGAAGTCCGTGAGGGTGTGGGTGGGGGCGAAGAGTCTCTGGGTGGTGTTCGCCCTGGAGGCCCGCAGCGTCGGGGCTCCCTGCCGGATCGATTCGGCCGAGAGTCGGTGCCGGTAGACCTGGTCGATCCGGCGCCGGAGCGAGGGAGAAGCCTCGTGAGCAAGCATGTGCCAGGTCCTGCCCCAGCGGAAGGCAGCCTGGATTCCGGTTGTCTCCTACGGGGCGACTGACCGCACCTCGGGACTGTACCTGGACGCCGCGACCGGCTACCTGGGCCGCTGGTCGCGCTACAACAAAGGCTTCGACGACGAGCTGGACACGCTGGCCACCTACCTGGAAGAGGCAGCCGACATGCTCGAAGCCCCTGCCCTGGCCACGCGGGACAGGCCCGGCCTGGTTGGTGGAGCGCTGGTGTGGGGCAGCAGGCTCGACCCCGCACAGGAAGACCGGTGGCAACCTCTAGCGTCAGCCGATCTTGCGCCACGTGCAGGTAGTCCCGGTCGACGTGCAGTGCTCGAACCCCGGCAGGGTCACGAAGAACCCGTCACCGTCCAGCATCCGCCACGACGGAACCGGGAACCCGGTGAACGCCCGCTGATTCTGCACGCTCGGGATCGCCGCGCGCCCGCACCGTTCCGTTCCGCTCGGCCCGTTCGTCGCCGTGCGGGTGTCCGCGAGGATGCCGAAGTCCGCCGAACCGTCGCCCATCTTGTCGGTGAACAACTGGGCGCACTTGCCACCCGACGTCACCAGGTTCACGCTCTTGGGGTAGCCGCCGGACTCGTGCGTCGAGGCCATCGCGAACTCGTCACAGTCGACGGACCCCACCGACGCATCGGACGGGTGCACGCTCCAGGTGCTGTCACACACGCGAGTGCGACTGTTGTCCGACGTCCACGGACCGCCGGAGCTGTTCTTCACATCGGTGTCCGGGCGCGGTCGCAGTCGCGATGTCACTGGCGTCCACGGTGGCGGTCACCGACCAGCCCAGGTCGATGGTCTCCTTGCCCGTGCCGTTCCAGGTCGTCGCTACCCGGCCCCACCGGTCACCGTACGGCGGGCTGGCGCCGTCCACGTCCCAGTACGCCGTCGATCCGGCGTTGTTGTTCTGCCCGTCCGTCCACTTCACGTTCGACGTCACACACGACTGGCACGTCGACCCGACGTTCCACTTCATCGTGACGCCTTCCAGTCCCTGGTCGATCGCAACCGGCATGATGGCGATCTGCTGATCGAATTCCGCGAAGTCCGACCCGGACGCCCCCTTGTTCGGGTACGCCTTGATGCGCAGCTCGAAGTCGAACTCGGCGAAGCCGATCGTCACGTCCCGACCCGTGTCGATGAATGCCAGCGTCGCCGACCCGATGTTCTTCAGGCACGCCTCGGTACGGGTCATGTAGTCCTTGCCCGCTGGCTTGTCCCAGCACCAGTCGACCAGCTCCACAGCAGGCGCGTCAGCCGCCTCAGCAGGAGACTTACCGGCCTTGCGGGCCTTGGCCTCCTCAGCCTTGCGCAGCGCCTCGGCGCGCTTCTTCGCACGAGCCTTGGACTCCGCGGTGGGAGGGGACAGCTCGATGCAGAGCATGTGCCCCTGCGGGTCCTGCTTGCCGCAGTTCCGCTTCTGCCTGGCCTCCCGTTTCACCGCACCGCTCGCGTCGAACGTCGGCAGAGCCGGCCCCGGATCCGTCCGGTTCAGCTCGTCGATTTCCTGCACGGTCGGGTCGATCGTCGACGACGCCTGCGCCGCAGGGAACTTCACGTACGGCTCGATACGGAAGTCCGCCCATGGCGACCAGGTCGTCTCGTACAGACTGCCGTCGTAGGCGGATGTGCGGAACTTGTACAGCACACCAGGCTTCAGCTTGCCGTACGGCACCGTCACCTTTGCCGTACCGCCGGAAGCCACATACGGCGACACCAGTACGCCGTGGCTACCCGATCCGTCGAGGTCGACCTGTGCCTTTAGTCGTCGCAGGTCAGCCAGCTGACGGAGAAGGGTCGACGACCGCTCGCCGCCATGAGTGCCGAGATCGGCTGTCCCATCCAATCCGGTTGCCGCAGGTCACAGGGGCACGGTCGACTGGGTCGGATGACAACGGACACCGATAGATGACACCTGATCCCAGTGACTGACACCGACGTCGGTGAACCCCCGAGCAGGTCAACCGGAACGGCCAGTTGGTGGCAACCGTCGAGACCTGCAAGAAGGGACGGACATCGTCCGCCCTCCGAGCAGGTGTCTTCTATCGACATGTCGCACAGCGGGGATGGTCGTGGAGTTCGCTGTGCGGCTACGGTCGTAATGGCAGCTGTGTGAGGAAAACGCGATGGGTCTCGACCGGGGAGCACGGTGCAAAAGATCGGCCTTTACTACCCATACGTTCACTTCCGCGACGACGAGTGGCTCAAGGCGGCAGCCTTGTACTGGCCGCGTATGGCACGGGTGGTCCCACCTGGCTATCCGGTGGACGATCCCCGCCTAGTGTCCATCTTGCGGGATGAGTTGGACTTCGTCGTGGACGTTGACCCGCGTGACGCCGCTCGGGCGGTCGCCCCGCTCTTTCTGCGTGTGCTTGAAGACCAGTCCCAAAGGGCGGTATTACGCCACGAGTTCCTGGTGACCGAGGGCCCGTGGGGGTACAGCTCGGGGTGGACTCCGAGCGAGGACACTCACTACGCGCGCGTCGGTGGAGATCCACCAGTGGTCAGCTGGGAACCCAACCCACACTCCTCTTTGATCACGATGCCCGTTCCGGAGCGTCGGCTCACCGGTCTGCACTGGGACGAGGTCGAGCCAGCGCTGCGCGATGCTCTCATCGATGAAGGTCTGGCCGTGGCGGCGGAGAACTCGTTGTTCTCACCGTCCACGCACCGCAAGTGGCTCGCTATGCCGCCCCCTCTGGGATGGGTCTACAAATGCATGCTCACTGAAGAACTGGCGCGGCGGACCCGCTACGTACCAGCCACCGATCAATTCTTTGCCTACAACATGATCGGCAACTGGGACGAGACGGCCATCGTCAGCGCGTGCACGGACAGCTCACTCTTGGGCCTAGCCACGGACGCCGCCAGTTGTCTGGGCACCCTGGCCGTTGACGTTGCTTTGCCGTTCGGGCTTTCAGACGTGCCCGCCGCGAAGATCGTCGAGCTCCGGAAGAGGTACGCCGGCGAGTTCAACGCCTTCACCGATGCCATTTCCGCGGCGGCCGCTGACCTAGAGGAGCACCTCGCCGGTGTGGAGGACGCGCGGTCGCTGCAGGAGTACGCGCGGCTGCAGTTAGCCCGCACTGTCGAGGAACCGCTGCGGGACCTACGCAGAGCCATTCACGGCCTGCATCTGCGGTCAGCGACCGGGGTCTTGAATTACAAGTTTGAACTGGGCTCACTCACCACCGCACTGTCGAGCGTGCTGGGCCACGGACCCGTGACGGCTGCGGGAGTGACATTCGGCCTCGCAGCCATGCGCCAGGGGCTCGCGGAAGGGCGTGACGCGCAGATCAAGGATTCCCCGGTTGGCTTCCTGCTCCGCGCTCAGTTCCGCCTACCGCCGGTGACGTTCAAGGGCCGCGTCAGGCGCATGATCTCACGCGCCATCGGCACGGGGGCGTAGGGTGACGCGGTCCGTCCAGCGACGGTGAGGGAGCTCCTAGCCGTCGTGGCGGTGGCGGGGCCCGCAGCGTTTACCGCCCCAGATGACACCTGCTCGGGGTGTTCGGTCCAGATGCTATCGACGCTCAGTTGTTCCTGCTGGTCAGCGAGTTGACAGCGCACCTGTAGCACCATTCGTCGCCCCTCGGTGTCAGCCACTGCTGTCCGTTGTCATCCGAGCCAGTCGACCCTATCCCTGTGACCTGCGGCAACCGTATTGGATGAGACAGCCGATCTCGGCGCTCATGGCGACGAGCGGTCGTCGACCCTTCTCCGTCAGCCTGACCTGCGACGACTAAGAGGTCCTAACAAAGGCGTTGGACGTGGCGGTGTGTGATGAGGCAGGTGGCGAGGCCGAGGAAGGCTTCGTGGATGTCGTCTCGTCTTTCC
>NZ_JBVISS010000037.1:0-2606 GCF_055575395.1 Streptomyces sp. NPDC034103
AATGTAACCGGGCGTTTCCCTCACGCTATGACCACCGAAACACTATGAAACTGTTTCAGCCGCACCACACCCGTGACCATGGGCATGGGGCCGTTCGTGGTTTCAGAACCAACACAGTGGACGCGAGCAACTGAGGACAAGCCCTCGGCCTATTAGTACCGGTCACCTCCACCCATTACTGGGCTTCCAGATCCGGCCTATCAACCCAGTCGTCTACTGGGAGCCTTACCCCATCAAGTGGGTGGGAATACTCATCTCGAAGCAGGCTTCCCGCTTAGATGCTTTCAGCGGTTATCCCTCCCGAACGTAGCCAACCAGCCATGCCCTTGGCAGGACAACTGGCACACCAGAGGTTCGTCCGTCCCGGTCCTCTCGTACTAGGGACAGCCCTTCTCAATATTCCTGCGCGCGCAGCGGATAGGGACCGAACTGTCTCACGACGTTCTAAACCCAGCTCGCGTACCGCTTTAATGGGCGAACAGCCCAACCCTTGGGACCGACTCCAGCCCCAGGATGCGACGAGCCGACATCGAGGTGCCAAACCATCCCGTCGATATGGACTCTTGGGGAAGATCAGCCTGTTATCCCCGGGGTACCTTTTATCCGTTGAGCGACGGCGCTTCCACAAGCCACCGCCGGATCACTAGTCCCGACTTTCGTCCCTGCTCGACCCGTCGGTCTCACAGTCAAGCTCCCTTGTGCACTTACACTCAACACCTGATTGCCAACCAGGCTGAGGGAACCTTTGGGCGCCTCCGTTACTCTTTAGGAGGCAACCGCCCCAGTTAAACTACCCATCAGACACTGTCCCTGATCCGGATCACGGACCCAGGTTAGACATCCAGCACGACCAGAGTGGTATTTCAACGGCGACTCCACGAACACTGGCGTGCCCGCTTCAAAGTCTCCCACCTATCCTACACAAGCCGAACCGAACACCAATATCAAACTGTAGTAAAGGTCCCGGGGTCTTTCCGTCCTGCTGCGCGAAACGAGCATCTTTACTCGTAGTGCAATTTCACCGGGCCTATGGTTGAGACAGTCGAGAAGTCGTTACGCCATTCGTGCAGGTCGGAACTTACCCGACAAGGAATTTCGCTACCTTAGGATGGTTATAGTTACCACCGCCGTTTACTGGCGCTTAAGTTCTCAGCTTCGCCACACCGAAATGTGACTAACCGGTCCCCTTAACGTTCCAGCACCGGGCAGGCGTCAGTCCGTATACATCGCCTTACGGCTTCGCACGGACCTGTGTTTTTAGTAAACAGTCGCTTCTCGCTGGTCTCTGCGGCCACCCCCAGCTCGAGGAGCAAGTCCTCTCACCAGTGATGGCCCCCCTTCTCCCGAAGTTACGGGGGCATTTTGCCGAGTTCCTTAACCATAGTTCACCCGAACGCCTCGGTATTCTCTACCTGACCACCTGAGTCGGTTTAGGGTACGGGCCGCCATGAAACTCGCTAGAGGCTTTTCTCGACAGCATAGGATCATCCACTTCACCACAATCGGCTCGGCATCAGGTCTCAGCCTTAATGTGATCCGGATTTGCCTAGATCACGGCCTACACCCTTACCCCGGGACAACCACCGCCCGGGATGGACTACCTTCCTGCGTCACCCCATCACTCACCTACTACCAGATCGGGTCAGCGGCTCCACCACTTTCCTTTCCCCGAAGGGTCCGGAACGGCTTCACGGCCTTAGCATCACTGGATTCGATGTTTGACGCTTCACAGCGGGTACCGGAATATCAACCGGTTATCCATCGACTACGCCTGTCGGCCTCGCCTTAGGTCCCGACTTACCCTGGGCAGATCAGCTTGACCCAGGAACCCTTAGTCAATCGGCGCACACGTTTCTCACGTGTGTATCGCTACTCATGCCTGCATTCTCACTCGTGAACCGTCCACCACTAGCTTCCGCTGCAGCTTCACCCGGCACACGACGCTCCCCTACCCATCCCAGCCGCCGTTGGGCGTATATGCTGAAATGACACGACTTCGGCGGTACGCTTGAGCCCCGCTACATTGTCGGCGCGGAATCACTAGACCAGTGAGCTATTACGCACTCTTTCAAGGGTGGCTGCTTCTAAGCCAACCTCCTGGTTGTCTGTGCGACTCCACATCCTTTCCCACTTAGCGTACGCTTAGGGGCCTTAGTCGATGCTCTGGGCTGTTTCCCTCTCGACCATGGAGCTTATCCCCCACAGTCTCACTGCCGTGCTCTCACTTACCGGCATTCGGAGTTTGGCTAAGGTCAGTAACCCGGTAGGGCCCATCGCCTATCCAGTGCTCTACCTCCGGCAAGAAACACACGACGCTGCACCTAAATGCATTTCGGGGAGAACCAGCTATCACGGAGTTTGATTGGCCTTTCACCCCTAACCACAGGTCATCCCCCAGGTTTTCAACCCTGGTGGGTTCGGTCCTCCACGAAGTCTTACCTCCGCTTCAACCTGCCCATGGCTAGATCACTCCGCTTCGGGTCTTGAGCGCGCTACTGAATCGCCCTATTCGGACTCGCTTTCGCTACGGCTTCCCCACACGGGTTAACCTCGCAACACACCGCAAACTCGCAGGCTCATTCTTCAAAAGGCACGCAGTCACGAGA
>NZ_JBVISS010000038.1:0-2738 GCF_055575395.1 Streptomyces sp. NPDC034103
GTCACAGGTCACCTCGCTTGTCGGTTGTCTCGAGCGTGCTGGTGGCGCTGGTCCTGGGCTGCGTCCGGTAGATTGCATACAGTCGACGAATACTGTATGAAGATTGTTATCCCGCATCCCGTGGGTGATGTCCAGGGGTCGTGCACCACTTTCGGACGCGACTCAATCAAGACGGGAGCCGAATCATGGACCTGTACGAGTACCAGGCCCGGGGGCTCTTCGAGGAGTGCGGCATCCTCGTACCGCGGGCGGAGGTCACCGACTCGCCCCGGCGGGCGCGTGAGATCGCCCGCGGGCTCGGCGGTCGCGCCGTCGTCAAGGCACAGGTGAAGACCGGAGGCCGGGGCAAGGCGGGCGGCGTACGGCTCGCCGCAGACCCGGCCGAGGCCGAACGCACGGCACGCCAGATCCTCGGCACGGACATCAGGGGCCACACCGTGCGGCGGGTCATGCTGGCCCAACCGGTGGACATCGAGGCGGAGTTCTACGTCTCGTACGTCCTCGACCGCACGGCGGGCCGCTTCCTCGCCATCGCCTCCGCGGAGGGCGGCACGGAGATCGAGGAGGTCGCCGAAAGCCGACCGGATTTTGTCGCCCGTGTCCCCATCGACCCGGCCGAGGGGGTCACCTCCGCGAAGGCGGCGGAGATCGCCGAGGCGGCCGGCCTCCCGCCGCAGACCGTCGACGTGCTCGTACAGCAGCACGTCGACAAGCCCGTGGTCGGCTACATCGCCGGCTTCACCGCGCCGGAGGGGCGGACCATGGGGCACGCGGGCGCCATCGTGTCCGGTTCCTCGGGCACGGCGCAGGCGAAGAAGCGGGCGCTGGAAGCGGTCGGCGTGAAGGTCGGCGACACCCCGACCGAGACGGCCCGACTCGTCCGGGAACTGCTGGACGCCGACCGCGCGACCCCGCGCGAGGCGTGACCGCCGGCGTCGTACGGCGGTACTGAGTTCCTCCTCGTTCCCCCTGTACGCGCGGCCACGTGCCGCGCCCCCACGCGACCCCCTGTCGCCCGGGTCAGCCTGCTCCGCGCCTCCGCGGAGCAGCCAGGCACCCCCCGCCCCCGACCGTGCACCGAGAGCGGAGACACCCATGACCACCACCCTCAACTCCACGCCTTTCGTGGTGAAGCCCGGCACCACCTGGGACGACGCCTGGCGGCGCTGTCTCGCCGCCGCCCCGGAGGCGTTCCGGGACGACCGGGTCCTCAACCTCTGGAACGGCGCCTGGCACGCGGACGGCCGGGCCCTGCCCGCCACCAGCCCCGTCGACGGCAGCCCGATCGCCGGCCCGCCCCGCCTGGACCGCGAAGCCGCCCACCAGGCCGTCCGCGCCTCCCTCGACCAGCACCGCGCCTGGCGGCACATCCCTCTCGAAGAGCGCCGGGCCCGCATCGCGGCCACCCTCGACGCCCTCGCCCAGCACCGCGAACTCCTCGCACTGCTGCTGGTGTGGGAGATCGGCAAGCCGTGGCGGCTCGCTCAGGCGGACGTCGACCGGGCCATCGACGGCGTGCGCTGGTACGTCGACGGCATCGAGCCGATGGTCGCCGGGCGCGCCCCGCTGGACGGCCCGGTGTCCAACATCGCCAGCTGGAACTATCCGATGAGCGTGCTCGTCCACGCCCTGCTGGTACAGGCCCTGGCGGGCAACGCGGTCATCGCCAAGGCCCCGACCGACGGCGGTGTGGCCTGTCTGACCCTGGCCTGCGCGCTCGCCGCCCGTGAGGGGATACCCGTCACCCTCGTCAGCGGCAGCGGGGGAGAGCTGTCGGAGGCGCTGGTGCGGGCGCCCGAGATCGGCTGCGTCTCCTTCGTCGGCGGCCGCGACACCGGCGCGGCGGTGGCCACGGCCGTGGCCGACCTCGGCAAGCGGCATGTCCTCGAACAGGAAGGGCTCAACACCTGGGGCATCTGGAACCACTCCGACTGGGACGCCCTCGCGGCCGTGATCCCCAAGCTCTTCGACTACGGCAAACAGCGCTGCACCGCGTACCCGCGCTTCGTCGTCCAGCGTGAGCTGTTCGACGACTTCCTGGCCGCCTACCTCCCCGCCGTGCGCACCCTGCGCGTCGGCCACCCGCTCGCCGTCGAGAACGCCGAAGACCCGTACCCGGCACTGGACTTCGGCCCGGTCATCAACGCGGCCAAGGCGAAGGAACTGCACGACCAGGTCGCCGAGGCCATCGCCCGCGGCGCCGTCCCCCTGCACCGCGCCGACCCGGCGGAGGCCCGCTTCCTGCCCGGCCAGGACACCTCGGCGTACGTCCAGCCCGTCACCCTCCTGAACCCGCCGCCGTCCTCGCCGCTGCACCACGCGGAGCCGTTCGGGCCGGTCGACACCATCGTCCTGGTCGACACGGAGGCGGAGCTGCTGGCCGCGATGAACGCCTCCAACGGCGCGCTGGTGGCCACCCTGTCCACGGACGACCGGTCCACCTTCGACCGACTCGCCCCGCAGATCCGGGCGTTCAAGGTGGGCCACGGCACGCCGCGTTCGCGCGGTGACCGCGAGGAGCTGTTCGGTGGCTTCGGCGCCTCCTGGCGCGGCGCGTTCGTCGGCGGCGAGCTGCTGGTGCGCGCGGTGACCCAGGGACCGGCGGGGGAGCGGTTGCCGGGCAACTTCCCGGAGTACCAGCTCATGCCCTGACCGGCGACCGGGGGCGGCGCCCGCTGGGAGGCGCCGCCCCGCGGACTTCACGTGCGGACGTCGACGACAAGTGAGGTGGCGATCAT